>NZ_MWLO01000099.1 GCF_002198735.1 Ideonella sp. A 288 | reverse complement strand
GACACGGCGAAGGCCTTGTGCGCGGTGGCGGGCGCCGGTTCGCCCGAGACCGCGATGTGGGATGCCACCGTCAACTGCGAGGCCCACCGCAAACCCGATGCGCCCCGCTGCGCACCGGTCAACGTGAACGGCACCTGGATCGACAGTCCGCCTTAGCCTGGCACACCAGCCCGCCGCGTCGAGCCGTCGCCGAGGTTCAGTGCCCCGGCATGTGGAACCAGCTCATCTTGCGCCGCGGCAGCAGGTAGTCGAGCTCGTCCGCGGGCCGGTCGCGGGCCGACAGCGAGCGGTCGATCTTCAGGTCGGGCTCGCCGGCCAGATCGACGATGATGGCGTGGCTGCGCGGCACCCTGGCCTCGTACACCAGCACCTGCGGGCGCAGCGGCGCGTCGGTGGCGGCCGAGGCCACCACCACGCCGTCGCGGCCGTCGCTGAGCTGCACCAGCGAACCGGGCGGGTAGACCCCCATCGCGCGCACGAACAGCTGCAGCAGCACGGCGTCGAAGCCGGCCCGCTCCTTCGACCACATGCGCGCCAGCGCCTCCGAGGGCGACAGCGCGCGGCGCGGGTCGGTCGGGTTGGTCAGCGTGTCGAAGTGGTCAGCGATGGCGATCACCCGGGCGGCCAGCGGGATCTTCTTGTCGGTCAGCCCCGCGGGGTAGCCGCTGCCGTCCGACCGCTCGTGGTGGCACAGGATGGCGTCGAGCACGGGGCGTGACAGGAAGCCGGTGGCCGCGGCCTTGTCGTGGCCGATGCGGCAATGGGTCTGGTAGATCGCGTCCTCGAACTTGCTGCGGGCGGGCTTGCGCAGCAGCGAGTGGTCGAGCCCGATCTTGCCGATGTCGTGCAGCAGCGCGGCGATGCCGATCTCCTTCAGCGCCGCCTCGGGCAGCCGGGCGTGCCGGCCCAGCAGCAGCGCCAGGGTCATCACCGACAGCGCGTGCGCGTGCAGGATGTCGCTGTGGCCCTTGTCGGAGATCAGCGCGATGGCGCTGTCGGCGTCCTGCATCAGCACCGAGGTGGACGCGGTGCTGACCAGGGTGACCTGGCGCACGCTGTCTTCGGCGTTGGCGTCGAAGCTGCCGATCGCCTTGCCGACGGCCTGGGACGCGGCGGTGTAGTGGGCGCGGGTGGTGTCGAGCCGGACGCGCATCGCCTCGACCACCTTGGCGCGCGCCAGTTTCTGGTCGCGCTGACGGGCCATCTGCTCGATCAGTTCGGCGCGCTCGCGCAGTTGCTCTGGCGTGGGGGCGGCCGGCGCCTCGGACCGCGGCAGCGGCGGTGAATCGCAGCGCGCCGGGTCGCTGAACAGCGTGGGCAGGTTCATGGCCCGGATCTGGCTGACCTGGGTGCCGTCCGTGATGACGAACGAATTGAACATGAAGGGGTGGTCGATCCACCCGACTGGCAGGCGCACATGCACGCCCGGGCGCAGCTGGGACGCGTCGATCGCGATCTCGCCGCCGTGCGGTGTCGGGGCGGTGTCGGACTCGCCTGTGCCTTCATTGACCATGGGCTGCGATTGTGCCCAAGCCGGGCACCGCGACGCTGTGCCGGATGTCCGCGTCCGCGGCCCGACGGCGCCTCGCGCGACAGGCTGCGGGTCCGCCCGCGGGGGCCGAGTCAGGGCCTCACGCCGGCGGCTCGATGTGCCGGTAGTGGCGCGGCGGCTCCTTGCACACCGGGCAGGCATCGGCCGGCACCAGGTGGAGCGTGCAGCCGCACAGCTGGCACACGTGGTACTGGCCCGTCTTCTTGTCGATGGCCTTGGCCACCTGCTCGAAGAAGGTGGGTGACCAGCGCTGCACCTGGCGGATCTTGTCGCGGTGGCGCTGTTCGGTGGCCCAGGCGAAGTTGATCGCCGCCATGGCATCGGCATGGCCTTCGGGCCGCACCCGCTCGAGCAGTTTCGGGTAGTACTCGTCCACCGAGCGGATCTCGCCGTCGGCCGCCACCATCAGGTTGTCGCGCGTGCTGCCGGCCTTGACCTCGGGCCTGGGCACCGGCGCCACCTCGACGTTCAGCCGCGCCTGGATGCGGCCGAAGTTGCCGGCGTGCACCAGTTCGGCCGCCGCGAAGGCGACGAACAGGTAGGCGATGCCGCGGTAGCCCTCCTGCTGCGCGCGTCGGCCGAACTCGGTGTAGCGGTAGTACACGCCCATCTCGGCCACCTGCGCGTCGCGCATCGCGGCGGCGGTGATGGGGTAGGGGGCGGCCCGGGCCGACGCGGGCAGCCCGCCGGCGGTGGCCAGCGACCACGCGCCGACGTGGGTCAGCCAGTGGCGCCGCGAGCACCGGTGGCGCGGCGGGGCGAAGCGGGTTGGCGCGCGCATGGCAGGTACCTCCATCGAGGGACGAACGGCCCGACGCCTGTCACTGTGCGACGCGGATGCCAGGGCCGCATTGATCCGACGCAGGGCCCCGGAACGGAAAAGGCCCGCCGGGTTGCCCCGGCGGGCCTGTGTGGCTGCTTGGTGCTGCGCCGTCAGCGCGGCACGGCGGCGGCGATCAGGCCGTCACACCCTTGGCCACGTCCGCGTACTCTTCGATCTGGTCGAAGTTCAGGTACTTGTAGACCTTGGTGCCGTCCTTGTTCAGGCCGGCCATGTCGGCCTGGTACTCGGCCACGGTGGGGATGCGGCCGATCTTCGACGCGATGGCGGCCAGTTCGGCCGAGGCCAGGTACACGTTGGTGTTCTTGCCCAGGCGGTTGGGGAAGTTACGCGTGCTGGTGGACACCACGGTGGCGCCTTCGCGCACCTGGGCCTGGTTGCCCATGCACAGGCTGCAACCGGGCATCTCGGTGCGCGCACCCGCGGCGCCGAAGACGCCGTAGTGGCCCTCCTGCGTGAGCTGCTGCGCGTCCATCTTGGTGGGCGGCGCCAGCCACAGCTTGACCGGGATGTCGCGCTTGCCTTCGAGCAGCTTGCTGGCGGCACGGAAGTGGCCGATGTTGGTCATGCACGAGCCGATGAAGACCTCGTCGATCTTGGTGCCGGCCACCTGGGACAGCAGCTTGGCGTCGTCGGGGTCGTTGGGGCAGCACAGCACCGGCTCGGTCAGCTCGTTCAGGTCGATCTCGATGACCTCGGCGTACTCGGCGTCCTTGTCGGCCTCGAGCAGGTTGGGGTTGGCCAGCCAGGCCTCGACCTTCTCGATGCGGCGGGCCAGGGTGCGGGCGTCCGCATAGCCATCGGCGATCATGTTCTTCATCAGCACGACGTTGCTGGTGAGGTACTCCTTGATCGGGGCCGGGTTCAGCTTGACCGTGCAGCCGGCGGCCGAGCGCTCGGCCGAGGCGTCGCTGAGTTCGAACGCCTGTTCCACCTTCAGGTCGGGCAGGCCTTCGATCTCGAGGATGCGGCCCGAGAAGGCGTTCACCTTGCCGGCCTTGGCCACGGTGAGCAGGCCCTGCTTGATGGCGTAGTAGGGGATCGCGTGCACAAGGTCGCGCAGCGTGATGCCGGGCTGCATGGTGCCCTTGAAGCGCACCAGCACCGATTCGGGCATGTCCAGCGGCATCACGCCGGTGGCCGCGCCGAAGGCCACCAGGCCCGAGCCGGCCGGGAAGCTGATGCCGATCGGGAAGCGGGTGTGGCTGTCGCCACCGGTGCCCACGGTGTCGGGCAGCAGCAGGCGGTTGAGCCAGCTGTGGATCACGCCGTCACCTGGGCGCAGCGAGACACCGCCGCGGCTGCTGATGAAGGCCGGCAGCTCGCGGTGGGTCTTGACGTCCACCGGCTTCGGGTAGGCCGCGGTGTGGCAGAAGCTCTGCATCACCAGGTCGGCGCTGAAGCCCAGGCAGGCCAGGTCCTTCAGCTCGTCGCGGGTCATCGGGCCGGTGGTGTCCTGGCTGCCGACGGTGGTCATCTTCGGTTCGCAGTAGGTGCCCGGGCGCACGCCCTGGCCTTCCGGCAGGCCGCAGGCGCGGCCCACCATCTTCTGCGCCAGCGTGAAGCCGGCCGTCGTGGCGGCGGGCGGCTGCGGCAGGCGGAACACGGTGGAGGCAGGCAGGTCGAGGAACTCGCGCGCCTTGGCGGTGAGCGAACGGCCGATGATCAGGTTGATGCGGCCGCCGGCGCGCACTTCGTCGAACAGCACGTCGCTCTTGAGCTTGAACTCGGCGGCCACCTTGCCGGCCTTCTCGATCTTGCCCTCATAGGGGTAGACGTCGATCACGTCGCCCATGTCGAAGGCCGACACGTCGACCTCGATCGGCAGCGCGCCGGAGTCTTCCTGCGTGTTGAAGAAGATCGGGGCGATCTTGCCGCCCAGGGTGACGCCGCCAAACCTCTTGTTGGGAACAAATGGGATGTCTTCGCCGAAGCCCCAGATGATGCTGTTGGTGGCGCTCTTGCGGCTGGAGCCGGTGCCGACCACGTCGCCCACATAGGCGACCAGGTGACCCTTCTGCTTCAGCTCCTCGATGAACTTCATCGGGCCGCGCTTGCCGTCTTCTTCGGGCGTGATGCCGGGGCGGGCGTTCTTCAGCATCGCCAGATAGTGCAGCGGGATGTCGGGGCGGCTCCAGGCGTCGGGCGCGGGCGACAGGTCGTCGGTGTTGGTTTCGCCGGTGACCTTGAACACGCTGACGGTGATCTTCTGGGCCACTTCGGGGCGCGAGGTGAACCACTCGGCGTCGGCCCAGCTCTTGACCACAGCGTGCGCGTAGGCGTTGCCGGCCTTGGCCTTCTCGGCCACGTCGTGGAAGAAGTCGAACATCAGCAGCGTCTTCTTCAGCGCCGCGGCGGCCACGCCTGCCACGTCCTGGTCGTCGAGCAGGTCGATCAGCGGCTTGACGTTGTAGCCGCCCACCATGGTACCCAGCAGCTCGGTGGCCTTGGCCTTGGAGATGAGGGCGACCGACAGGTCACCGTGCGCCACGGCCGACAGGAAGCTGGCCTTGACCTTGGCGGCGTCGTCCACGCCCGGGGGCACGCGGTGCGTGAGCAGATCCAGCAGGAAGGCGTCCTCGCCGGCCGGCGGGTTCTTGATCAGCTCGACGACTTCGGCGGTCTGCTGGGCGGTCAGCGGCAGCGGGGGAATGCCGAGGGCAGCGCGCTCGGCCACGTGTTGGCGATAGGCTTGCAGCATTTCGGGGGCTCCTGTCAGGCGGTCGGTGGACGTGGGGGAAGACTCAGGGTTAGTCCCATATTTTATGTCTTATATAAGACTTGCCAAGCGCTTTTTGCCCCTGGCGGCTCCATCGCGGGGGATTGTGGCGCAGCGCAACATTCCGGGGCGAAAAAAAGCCCGCGGGACGCGGGCTTTGCAGGGTTGTCAGGCTGGGATCAGCCGTTGTCTCGCATCCACTGCGCGGCCCATTCGTCCGAACGGGCCTGGGCGCGGGCGCCACTGGTCATGGTCCAGACGAGCGAACCGGTGGCGAACAAGAGCGGCACGGCGGCCAGGATGATGTTGATCATGAACGGGGTTTCGGCAGGTGGAGGAGTGGGCGCATCGATGATGCTGCGGCGCAGCATATCGGGGGGCGCGCCCGTGCGCTGAGGACGCGGGCAAGGGCCCGGTCCACGCAGGGTTTTCGGCCTGCCGGCCGCACTCTTGAATCGCCGCGCCGAGGCGCGGACGGCGTGCAAGCTGCCGCGGTGGCCCTCGGGGCCGTGCGGCAGGCCGGCGCCGCGGCCGTCAGTTGCGCAGCATGGCCGGGGCGCTGGCGCCGCCGGCGGCCTCGACCGCGGCGGTGGCCGCGCGCTGTTCGGAATGCTGGCAGGCGTCGACCATGCGCTGGCCGATGCGGGCGTTCATCAGCATCGACTTGGCGGGGATCTGCAGCCAGACGACGCCGGCCTTCTTGTCCTCGAGCCGCACTGCGCCGGTGGTGGTTTCCTCGGGCACCATCGTGTAGGTGGCCTTCTTGAAGCCCACCTTGAAGTGGCCCGGCTGGCCGCTCACCGAGTTGACGCTGACCTTCTGGTTGAACTCGCAGTCGGCGGTGCCGGTGAGCACGCGGTTGGCCACTTCGAGCTGCGCGTCGCTGATGCGTTGCACCGTGGTGGTGGCCAGGGCCAGCCCCTTGGCCTTGTTGTTGAGCTGCTGGCGCGATGCGCTGGGCTTGGATGCCGCCTTGGCCACGGGCTTGGCACCCGCCGGGGCGGCATCGGCGGCCAGCACGGCCACGGGCAGCCCGAGGGCCATCGAACAGAGCAGGGTGGCGATCGGGCGCAGGGCGGTGGCGTTCATCGTGGCGGGCGTCGGTGCGAAGAGGCCGATTGTGCGCGCCCCGCCACCGCTGCGGCGTAAGGACTGGCCCCGGACTGCAACCACCGGCAAGCGCGCGCGGTTCTGGTGGCTGCCCGGCGCAGCCCGACGATCCGCCGGGCGTGTCGCGGCCCCCGATCAGACCGGCAGCACGCCGAAGAAGGCCTCCATCGCCTGCGCCGGCAACGGCTGCCCGGTGCGCCGCGCGCGCTCGATCACCTGCCAGAAGTAGCGGTAGCTGGCGCGGTCGTGCAGGGTGTCGCGGTGGCGGATGGGTGCCCACTGCGCGGCCTGGGCCGCGGCGATGATCTCGATGGCCTCGTCGACCTCCGCCACGCTGGGCGCGAAGGCATCGACGATGGGCTGGATCTGCGCCGGGTGGATGCTCCACATGCGGGTGTAACCGAACTCGCGCGCGGCGCGCGTGGCGGCGGCCTGCAGCGCCGCGGCGTCCTTGAACTCGGTGACCACGCAGTGCGAGGGCACCTTGCCAGCGCCATGGCAGGCGGCCGAGATCTCGAGCTTGGCGCGCACCACCAGAGGGTGCTCGAATTGCCCTCGGGCGCTCATGCCCGACTTGGGGATGGCGCCGCGGTGCGCCGAGACGAAGTCCATCAGCCCGAACGACAGCGATTCGATGCGCGGCAGCGCGGCGATGGCCTGCACGTCGCGCAGCGCGCCGTGGGTCTCGACCAGCGCATGCACCGGCAGCGCGGCGCCGCGGCCGTGCACGCGGGCCACGTGCTCGATGTGGGCGATGGCCTGCTGCACGTCGGCCAGGTGGCGCGGCTTGGGCAGCATCACGAAGGCCAGGCGGTCGCCGGCGCGGCCGACCAGCGTCTCCACGTCGGCGGCGAAGCTGGGGTGGTCGAACGGGTGCACCCGCGCCGCGACGCGGCCGAAGCGGTTGTCGGCCGACAGCGCGATGTCGGCCACCATCGCCGCATGCTCGGCCTCGCCGCCCACCGGCGCGCCGTCCTCGCAGTCGAGCGTGATATCGAACACCGGGCCCATCTCGGCCTGCAACTGCAGCGCCTTGCGCATGCGCAGCTCGACGCCGCAGTAGTGGTCGCAGACCGGCAGGTGCGGCCGGGCCGCCTCTTCGGGGTCGAACAGGGCATCGCTGGGCAGCACGCGGGCAGGGGCAGTCATCGGGACGCTTCTCGGCATTGGCTCGTGGTGGGCGGGTAGGTTAGCGTGAAACGACCCGCCGGCGGCACACGGCCGCCGCCCGCGTCACCCGGCCTGCCAGCCCCGCCACAGCAGGCTGGCGCCGCTGAAGGCCAGCAGCGCCCAGATCACCCGGCGCACCTGCGCCTGCGGCACGCGCGCGTGCAGCCGGCTGCCGATTAGGTAGCCCAGCACCGCGCAGGGCACCAGCACCAGCGCCAGCTTCACCAGCCCGGGCTGGGCGTAGAAGCCGCTGCCGGTGAACAGCACCAGCCGCACCACGGCCGAGCCCAGGATCAGCGCGCCGATGGTGGCGCGCAGCCGGGCCGTGTCGTGGATGCGCCGGGCGAAGTACAGCGTGTACACCGGCCCGCCGGTGCCGAACATCGACGAGTACACCCCGCCCACCAGGCCGGCCGGGACGGCCCAGCGCGTCGACAGCGGCGCCGGGTCGGCGTGGCCGAACAGGCTCCACAGCGCATAGGCCAGCACCGAGGCGCCCAGCACCGCCAGCAGCCACCGCTCCTGCGCATGCTGCAGCAGTACCACGCCCAGGCCCATGCCGACCAGCAGCCACGGCACCAGGCGCAGCAGTTCGGCGCGCTCGATGAGCGGCCGGTTCTTCAGGCCCATCAGGCCGGCCGAGAACAGGTCGAGCACCAGCAGCATCGGCACCGCGAAGCGCAGCGTCATCACATGCGCCAGCAGCGGCAGCGCCACCAGGTTGGCGCCGAAGCCGCCGAAGCCGAACACCGTGTAGGCCAGCGTGATCGTCGCGGCCGCGGCCGCGAGATCGGGCCAGGACAGTTCGGTCAAGCGGCGTGGCCGGCCGGCGCGCCGGTGGCCGTGTCGTCGAGCAGCGACTGTCCCGGCGCCACGCGGGTGAAGCGCACCGGCTCGCGGGCCAGCGACAGGCCGTCGCCGTGCTGGGTCACCACCTGGTAGGTCGAGGTGGGCAGGTCGCCGGTGAGCGGAAAGTCTTCGCGGAAGTGCGCGCCGCGCGAATCCTCGCGGGCCAGCGCCGACGTGGCGATGACGCGGCTGGTGGCGATCAGGTTGCGCAGGTTCAGCCAGTCGTGCCAGCCGAGTTGGAAGGCCCGGTCGCCGTCGGCCACACCGGTGCGGGCCAGCTGCGCGTCGAGCTCGCCCAGCGTGTGCAGCGCGCGCCGCAGGCCGTCGGCGGTGCGCAGGATGCCCACGTCCTGCCACATGCAGTCGAACAGGGCTTCGCGGATGGGCTCCAGCGATGCGGCCGGCTGCTGGAAGGGGCGCTCGTGCCAGGCGCGGCTGTGCGACAGCGCCGCCTCGTCGGGCTCGCGCCAGCGGCCTTCGCGCTTCACCCAGGCGGCCATGCTGTCGCCGGCGATGCCGCCGAAGACGGTGGAGTTGGCCACGCCGTTGCCGCCCAGGCGGTTGGCGCCGTGCACGCCGCCGGTGTCTTCGCCGGCGGCGAACAGGCCCGTCAGCGCCGTGCTGCAGTCGGCCCGGAAGACCACGCCGCCCATCATGTAGTGTGCGGTGGGCACCACCTCGACCAGGCCGGCGGCCAGGTCGAAGCCGCAATCGGCGCAGCGTTCGACCATGCCCTTGAACTGTCGGCGCACGTTGTCGGGGCCCAGGTGTTCCATTTGGATGTAGACGCCGCCGTTGGGCGAGGTGCGGCCCTCGCGCATCTCGGTGAAGATCGAGCGCGAGACGATGTCGCGCGTGGCGCGTTCCAGCCGCGGGTCGTAGCGGTCCATGAAGCGCTGCTTCGCGCCGTTCAGCAGGTAGCCGCCCGAGCCGCGCAGGCCTTCCTCGAGCACCGTGCCGGTCATGCGCGTGCCGGTGCCGGCCAGGAGGCCGGTGGGGTGGAACTGCACCATCTCCATGTCGCGCAGGCCCAGCCCGGCGCGCAGCGCCATGGCCAGGCCGTCGCAGCTCTTGTCGCCGGACGGCGTGTGGTACTTGTACATCGTCGGCCCGCCGCCGGTGGCCAGCAGCACCGCCCGCGCCTGCACGAAGACGAAGCCGCCGTCGCGCATGTCGATCATCAGCACGCCGGCCAGCGCATGGCCGTCGGCGGTCTTGACCAGTTCGACGGCGCGGTGCTCCTCGAGCCGGGCGATGCCGCGCGACCACACCTGCTCGGACAGGCGGTTGATGATCTCGATGCCGGTCAGGTCGCCCTTGTGCACCGTGCGGTCGAAGGTCTGGCCGGCGAAGGCCTTCTGGTGCACGCTGCCATCGGGGTTGCGGTCGAAGAAGCAGCCCAGTTCGTTCTCGAGTTCGTGGATGCGCTCGATGGCAGTGCTCACCAGCGTCCAGGCCAGGTCCTGGTCGGCCAGCCACTTGCTGCCGTCGATGGTGTCCATGAAGTGGCGCTCGACCGAGTCGCCCGGCGCCAGCGCCACGTTGTAGCCGCCCTGGACCATGCGCGTGCAGCCGCACTTGCCCAGCAGGCCCTTCACCGCGACGGTGATCTTCAGCTCGGGCGCGGTCTGGTGCGCATGCAGCGCGGCGAACAGGCCGGCGCCGCCGGAGCCCAGGATCAGCACGTCCGTCTGCAGGCGCCGGATGGTCGTGTCCATCACGCCTTCACCCCCAGCCCGGCCAGCACCGCGGCGCGGCGCGACTGCGCCTCGTCGCGCACCACGCTGTAGAGGCTGCCGCCGTGGCTGTCCATGGCCACCAGCAGCGGGCCGAAGTTGCGGATGCGGAAGCGCCACAGCGATTCGGGGTTCAGGTCGTCCAGGTCCGCCGCCTCGATCTGCTCGATCCAGGTGGTCTCCAGTGCCGCGGTGCCTCCCACGATCGCGAGGTAGGCGCCGCCGAGTTCGCGGAAGGCCTCGGCCGAGGCCTCGCGCAGTCCGCCCTTGCCGACGATCAGGCGCACGCCCATCTGCGTCATCAGCGGCCGGGTGAAGCGCTCCATGCGGTCGGATGTGGTGGTGCCGATGCAGATCGGCTGGTAGCCGGCCGGGTGCGCCTCGCTGGGGTCCACCTTCTTGACGTTCGGCGCGGTGTGGATGACGGCGTGGCCGCGCAGGTCGAAGCGGGTGCTGCGGCCACGGTCGAACAGGTGGATCTGCGTGGCGTCGCGGATGCCGAACAGCGTGCGCTGCAGCGTGACGGTGTCGTTGACGTGCAGCGCGCGCACCTGCGCCTCGGTCACCGGCATCTCGAGTTCGTGGTGGGCCATTTGCGTGATCCTAGAAGCCGTAGGCCACGCCCGACGGCGTGAAGGTGGCGCGGGCCCGCCGCGCCGAGTGGCACTGCATGTTCACCGCGATCGGGTTCATCGTGATGTGCGTGGCCGCCAGCTCGATGTGCACCGCGAACGCGGTGGCATCGCCGCCCAGGCCCTGCGGGCCGACGCCGAGCTGGTTCACCGCCGCCGACAGCTGTGCCTCGAGCGCGGCGCCCTGCGGGTCGGCACAGTGGCTGCCCAGCGGCCGCGTGGCGGCGCGCTTGGCCAGCGCCACCACCAGGTCGGACGTGCCGCCCAGGCCCACGCCGACGATCGTCGGCGGGCAGGTCTTGCCGCCGGCGGCCAGCACGCAGTCGACGACGAAGGTCTTGATCGCGTCGATGCCCTCGGCCGGGATGGCCATCTTCAGGAACGAGTTGTTCTCGGAGCCGCTGCCCTTGGGGATCATCTCGATCTCCAGCACCTCGGGCGCGTCGCTGAAGTCGACGTGGATCACCGGCACGCCGATGCCGCAGGAGGTGTGCTCGTTCTGCCGCGTCAGCGGGTGCACCACCGAGCTGCGCAGCGGGTACTCGCGCGTGGCACGCTCGCAGCCGCGGCGGATGGCCTGCACGAGCGCATGGCCGTCGACCTGCACGCCGCGGCCGATGCGCAGGTTGTAGATCGGCACGCCGGTGTCCTGGCACAGCAGGTTGTCGGTGGCTTCGGCGACCTCGATGTTGGTCACCATCGTGGCCAGCATTTGGCGCGCGGTGGCGCCGGTCTCGCGGCCCTGCAGCTGCCCGAAGCCGGCCTTGATGTCCGGCGGCAGGACCTTGAGCGCGCGGATGTACAGCGTCTTGGCGGCGTCTTCCACCGCCTGCAGGTCGATCTTCATCGCGGCCTCGGCTGGCGTGTCAGTTGGCGACGAGCTTGCGGTTCTTCACCACCGTGGCCCAACGCAGCATCTCGGCGTCCATCGCCTTGGCGAAGTCTGCGGTGGCGTTGCCCACCGGCACCATGCCCTGCACGTACAGGCGCGCCTTGGTCTCGGTCTCGGCCAGCACCTTGGCGGTGTCGCGTTGCACCTTGGCCAGCACCTCGGCCGGCGTGCCGGCAGGGGCCAGCAGGCCGAACCAGCCGATGTTCTCGAAGCCCGGCAGGCCGCTCTCGGCCACGGTGGGCACGTCGGGCAGCAGCGGCGAGCGGGCGGTGCTGGTGACGGCCAGCGCGCGCAGCCGGCCATTGCCCAGCAGCGCCGAGGCGGCCGCGAAGTTGCCCACCATCATCTGCGTCTGGCCGCCGATCAGGTCGGTGTAGGCCGGCGCCTCGCCCTTGTAGGGCACGTGGCTGATGTCGATGCCCGCCGCGTCGGCGAAGTTCTCGGCCGCCATGTGCACCTGGCTGCCCACGCCGGCCGAGCCGAAGTTGACCGACCCCGGCTTGGCCTTGGCCAGCGCGATCAGGTCGTTCAGGCTCTTGGCCGGCGAGGCCTCGGGCACCACCACCAGCATCGGGCCCTGGGCCACGTTGGTGATGGGCACCAGGTCCTTCTTGGTGTCGAAGGGCATGCGCTTGTACAGCGCCGGGTTGATGGTGATGCTGCCCGACGCGAAAAGCAGCGTGTGGCCGTCGGCCGCCGACTTGGCCACCACGTCGGCGCCCACGTTGCCGCCGGCGCCGGCGCGGTTCTCGATGACCACCGACTGGCCCCACAGCGCCGACAGCTTCTGCCCCACCATGCGGGCGATCACGTCGGTGGAGCCGCCGGGTGCAAAGGGCACCACCATGCGCACGGGTTTGGTCGGCCAGCCGTCCTGTGCGAGCGCCGGTCCGACGAGGGTGGCCAGGGCGGCGGCGGCGAGCAGGCTCAGGGCCGATCGGCGTTGGGGTGTCATGGGCAGGTCTCCGGTCTTGTGATGGGTGAAGCGGGAAAGGCAGTCTTTCAGGCCAGCAACGACAGCGCGAAGGCCATGCCGGCGGCGGCGGCGAACGCCACGGCACCGGCGATCCAGTCCTTGCGCAGGCCCGAGGCGCTGCCGAACTCGATCAGCAGCAGCCGCACGCCGCCGGCCAGGTGCAGCGACAGCAGCACCACCAGGCCCCATTCGGCGAACTTGAACAAGGGCTGGTCGGCCAGGCGCAGGAAGCCGTCCAGCGCCGCGGCGCCCTGCAGCGCCTGGCCCAGCGCCCAGAAATGCAGTGGCAGGAAGAGGGCCAGGCCCAGGCCCGACAGGCGGTGCACCAGGAAGGCCCAGTAGGCTGGGTGCGCACGGGCGCGTCGGTCGATGCGGCGCGTCATCGGGCGACTCATGGAGCCCCCCAGCACACGGCGACCACGGCGCGCAGCCCCAGCACCAGCAGCACCAGCGCGGCGGCGCGCGACAGCCAGGCGGCAGACGCTTCGCCCAGCCCGCCCCATTCGCGCGCGATGTTGGCCAGGCCCACCGGCACGTGCACGGCGCAGGCCACGACGAAGCCGGCATAGAACGCGCCGAAGGCCCAGCTGCCGCGGGTGCGCCCCAGGATTTCGGCCGCGCTGAGCCCGCCGCGCACGGCATAGACCATCACCGCCAGGTGACCCAGCACGAACAGCGCCAGCACCATCGCGCTGATGCGCTGCCAGTACCAGCGCCGCGCCTGGGCCAAGGCCTCGGCCTCGGCGGCGGCGGCGGCGGCGCTGGTNAGCATGACCGCGCCGCGGCGCGCGCGGGCGCGGTCATGCTCACAGCTTGCCCCTCACGGCCAGGCGGGCCACCGTGCGCTTCAGGCCCGAGATCGCCAAGGTCGGCGCCAGGCCCTTGGGGCAGCGCTCGGTGCACGAGCCCTGCGTGTGGCAGGCATGGCAGCCGGCATCGCCGGCCACGGCGCGCAGGCGCTCGGTCTGCTGCACGTCGCGCACGTCGTTGACCAGCGTCCAGGCGCGGTTCAGCGCGGCCGGGCCCAGGTAGTCGGGCCGCCAGGCGACCACGTCACATGACGAATAGCACACCGCGCAGCCGATGCATTCGATGCCGGCGTTGGCGGCGGCGCGCTCGGGCGAGGCGGGCGCGACGCGGGCGAAGTCGTCGTGGCGCGTCGCGGTGCCCTGGAACTGGCCCTTGGCGCGGGCCCACTTGTCGAAGAACCCGGACATGTCGGTGGCCAGGTCCTTGATCACCGGCAGGTTGGCCAGCGGCGCGATCTCGAGCCGGCCATCGGCGCCGACCACCTTGGCCACATGGGTGCGGCAGGTCCAGCGGGCCTGGCCATTGACCGTCATCGCGCACGAGCCGCACATGCCCACGCGGCAGGCGAAGCGGTAGCTGAGGTCGGGCTCGAGGTGGCGCTGGATGTGGGTGACGACGTCGAGCACGGTCTGGCTGGCCTGGCGCGGCACCTCGTAGTGGCTGAAGGCGCCTTCGCCGCGGCCACGCCAGAGCGAGACGCTGAGGGTGTCGGTCATGCGCGTGGGCTCCCGGGTCGCGTCATGGTGCCAGTGCCCGCCGCACCTGCGGCGCGGGCACGCCCTCGATCATCACGTTGACGCAGGCCGGCAGGCCCGAGTCCAGCGCCCGCTGCACCGCGGGCAGCAGGCCGGCCGGTTCGGTGACGCATTCGCCGTGGCCTCCGAAGGCGGCGGTGACGAGGTCGTAGCGCGTGGGCCGCAGCTCGCAGCCGATGAGCCGCTCGGCGCCGTAGTCCTTCAGCTGGATCTGGTGCTCGGCGTTCCAGCGCGCGTCGTTGCCCACCACGGCGACCAGCGGCAAGCCGTAGCGCAGCGCGGTGTCCATCTCGGCCAGGTGGAAGCCGAAGGTGCCGTCGCCCATCACCGCGACGATGGGCGCCGTCGGCAACGCGCAGCGCGCCGCCAGCGCGAAGGGCAGGGCCGATCCGATGGAGCCGGCGACGCCGTTGATGACGCGGTGCGGCGCGCGCAGGCAGGCCTGGGCCCATTGGCCGATCTCGCCGCCGTCGGAGATGAACACCGCATCGGGATGGCTGTCCAGCACCGCCTGCAGCGGCGCCAGCGCCTGCACCGGGTGCAGGCGGCCGGGCTCGCTGGCGCGGGCCTGCGCCCAGGCCGCGGGCCGGAAGGACAGGGCGTCGCGCACGGCGCCGCACCAGGCGCCGTGCTCGCTGTCGATCGGCAGGGCCTTCGCCACGCGGGTGAGTGAGTCGACGGCCGAGGCCGCGTCCGCCTGGGTGGAGGCCAGCAGGCGCGTGCCGACGGCGCGGCGGGTGCGCTCGACCTCGGCCGGTTCGGCGTCCACCTGCAGCCAACGCGCGTCGGGTCGGAAGGCCGGGGCCTGGCCGAACTTCAGCGTGAAATCGAGCCGCTTGCCGACCAGCAGGACGAGATCGCTCTCGGCCAGCACGTCGGCCAGCGCGCCGGCGCTGGGGTCGGCCACGCCGCGGGGGCTTTCCATGCCGATGACGGGCACGCCGCAGGCGGACTCCAGCGCCGCCGCCGCAAGCCGGCCGCCGCGCGTCAGGCTGCCGGGCCCGGCCAGGATCAGCGGCCGGCGGGCCTGGCGCAGCAGGCCGAGCATCGCCAGTGCGTCGCGGTCGCCCAGCGGCATCGGCACGGGGGCGAAGGCCTCGTCGCGGGGCAGGTCATCGAGCGAGGCGGGCGATTCCAGCGCGTCGCTCGGCAGGCTCAGGTGCACCGGGCCATGGCGGCCGCTGCGCGCCAGTTGCATCGCGCGGGCCAGGTCGGCGGCCACGGCGGCCGGGCCGGCGCAGGTCCACGAGGCCTGGGTCACCGGCGCGGCCATGTCGGCCTGGCGCATTTCCTGGAAGGCGCCCATGCCGAGTTGGGCATGGGGCGCATGGCCCGACAGCAGCAGCACCGGCGATTCGGCCATCTGCGCGGTGTAAAGGGCCGACACGGCGTTGGCGTGGCCCGGCCCACCGGTGACCAGCGCCACGCCCACCTCGCCGGTGAGCCGCGCCCAGGCGTCGGCCATGTGCACTGCGGCGGCCTCGTGGCGGGTGTGGATCAGCCGGATGCCGCTGCCCAGCAGCGCGTCGTACACCGGCATGATGTGGTTGCCGGACAGCGAGAAGACCACGCGCGTGCCGGCACGTTGCAGCGTGCGGACCAGCGCGTCGGCGCCACGCGGGGCCCGGCTCACTGGTATACCTTCGTGCTGGGCACTGCGGTATTCGCCCTTGGGACGGCCCGGCGGGCTCATGGCCGTGCCGCCCGGCCGACCGGGCGCACCGGCGCGTGCCGTCGGGGGGCCGCGAAGGCAGGCGAGCGTCGGAGGCGTTCCAGCATGGAGGTCCTGGGGTCGGGCGCGCCTGGAGGCGCAACGCCGCCGACGATAGCCCGCCGCGCTGCAAAGCCAAAGCGAATCTTTCTGCGCCTGAGCGAAAGTTCGGCTTTACAGTGGCGGCGCTGCGCAGGGCCCTTTCGCCCGCGGCGACCATGCCTTCGATCCGCACCCTCGAGACCTTCCTCTGCGTCACCCGGCTGGGCAGTTTTGCCGCGGCCGGGCAGGCGGTGGGCCTCACCGCCGCCGCGGTGGGCCTGCAGATGCGCGCGCTGGAAGACGAACTGGGCCGGCCGCTGTTTGACCGCGGCGGGCGCCGCGTGGTGCTCAACACCGCCGGCCGCGGCCTGGTGGCACCGGTGAAGGACCTGCTCGACCGCTGGCAGGCGCTGGCGCTGCCACCGCAGGGCGAGCAGCTCGGCGGCACGGTGGTGATGGGCGCGCTGGTGTCGGCGCTGATGGGTGCGTTTGCCGACGCGCTGTGGGCGCTGAAGCGACAGCACCCGGCGCTGGAGGTGACGCTGCTGGCCGGCCTGTCGGCCGACTTCGCGGCGCGGGTGGACCGTGGCGAGCTGGATGCGGCCGTGGTGACGCAGCCGCCGGTGCGCTTGCCGTCGGGGCTGCGCTGGACGGGGCTCTACGCCGAGCCGATGGTGCTGATCGTGCCGAAGCGGCCGCACTTTGCGCTGCCGCCCGACCCGCTGGAAATCCTGGCGCAGAGCCCGTTCATGCGCTTCGACCGCCAGACCTGGACCGGCCACCTCGTCAACGAGGCGCTGGCACAGTGCCGGGCGAGGGTGAAGGAGGGCATGGAGCTGAATTCGGTCGAGGCCATCGTGGCGCTGGTGCGACAGGGCTTCGGTGTGTCGATCGTGCCGCAGCTGGCCAATGTGCAGTGGTCGCGCGACCGCGCGCTGCAGATCGTGCCGCTGCCGCAGGTCACCGTGCAGCGGCAGGTGGGCCTGCTCGAGCGGCGGCAGCACAGCCGCGAGCGCTTCACCGCGGCGATCAAGGCGCACTTCGCCGCGGGTGCGGCGGCGCTGCACGCGGCCGGTCGGGCCTGACCAAGAAACAAGAAGGGCCGGCCCCTTGCGGTGCCGGCCCTGCGTGGTGCGAATGCCGCGGGATCAGAGCAGGTGCTTGACGCCGTCCTGCTCGCCCTGCAGCTCGGCCAGGGTCTTGTTGATGCACTCCTGCGAGAAGGCGTCGATGGTCAGGCCTTCGACGAGCTTGTACTCGCCACCGGCGCAGGTGACCGGGAAGCCGAACATCACGTCCTTCGGGATGCCGTATTCGCCGTTGCTGGGGATGCCCATGGTGACCCAGGCGCCGTTGGTGCCCAGGGCCCAGTCGCGCATGTGGTCGATGGCGGCGTTGGCGGCCGAGGCGGCCGACGACACGCCACGCGCCGCGATGATGGCCGCGCCGCGCTTGCCGACGGTGGGCAGGAAGGTCTCGGCGTTCCAGACCTGGTCGTTGATCATGTCCTTGACCGAGGCGCCGTCGATGGTGGCGAAGCGGTAGTCGGCGTACATGGTGGGCGAGTGGTTGCCCCACACCGCCAGCTTCTGGATGCTGGACACCGGCTTGCCGGTCTTGGCGGCGATCTGGCTGGCGGCACGGTTGTGGTCCAGGCGCAGCATGGCGGTGAAGTTCTTGCGCGGCAGGTCGGGGGCCGACCTCATCGCGATGTAGGCGTTGGTGTTGGCCGGGTTGCCGACCACCAGCACCTTGACATTGCGGCTGGCCACGGCGTTCAGGGCCTTGCCCTGCGCGGTGAAGATCTGGGCGTTGGCGGCCAGCAGGTCGGCGCGCTCCATGCCGGGGCCGCGGGGGCGGGCGCCGACGAGCAGGGCGTAGTCGGTGTCCTTGAAGGCGGTCATCGGGTCGCTGTGCGCTTCCATGCCGGCCAGCAGCGGGAAGGCGCAGTCTTCCAGTTCCATCATCACGCCCTTGAGCGCTTCCTGGGCCTTCTCGACGGGCACTTCCAGCAACTGCAGGATCACGGGCTGGTCCTTGCCCAGCATCTCGCCGGAGGCAATGCGGAACAGCAGGGCGTAACCGATCTGGCCGGCGGCGCCGGTGACTGCCACGCGGACGGGCTTCTTGCTCATGGGGAACTCCGTTGGAAGGGGTGGGGAATTCGAGCCGGCTTCGCGGCCGGGGCGGGGCCCGTGAAGGCCTGCGCGCAGTGTAGGCCAGTCTAGGGGTTGATACGTAGCCTGTCAAAGGTCTTATGTCTTCTATAAGACATCTGTCAGCATTCGGTGGACGAGGTTTCGCGGCTGTGCTGCAATGCGGTGCATGTCGACTGCGGCACTGCCCCTCCAACCCCCGCCGGTGGTCGAGCCTGCCGGCGAGGCCGCACCCGCCTTCAGCCCGCTGTACCAGCAGATCAAGGCGCTGATCACGCGCGAGCTGCAGGCCGGCGTGTGGAAGCCCGGCGAATCGATCCCCAGCGAGCTCGACCTGGCTGCGCGCTTCAAGGTCAGCCAGGGCACGGTGCGCAAGGCCATCGACGAACTGGCCGCCGAGAACCTGCTGGTGCGCCGGCAGGGCAAGGGCACCTTCGTCGCCACCCATTCCGAGCGCCAGATCCAGTACCGGTTCCTGCGGCTCGAGCCCGACGACGGCGTGGCCCGCGACATGGAGCGCCGCCTGATCGACTGCCGCCGCGTGCGCGCGCCGGCCGACGTGGCGCGGGCCCTCGACGGCAAGAGCGGCGATTCGGTGGTGCAACTGCGCCGCCTGCTGCTGGCGCAGGGCCGGCCGGTGGTGTTCGACGAGATCTGGCTGCCGGGCGGCCTGTTCAAGGGCCTGTCGGCCGAGCGCCTGTCCGACTACAAGGGCCCGATGTACGGCATGTTCGAGACCGAGTTCGGCGTGCGCATGATTCGTGCCGACGAAAAGATCCGCGCGCTGGCCGCCGATGCGGCGGTCGCCGAGTGGCTGGCCGTGCCTCAGGGCGCGCCGCTGCTGAGCGTCGAACGCCTGTCATTCACCTACGGCGACAAGCCGGTGGAGCTGCGCCGCGGGCTCTACAACACCGAGCAGCACTTCTATCGCAACGCACTGAGCTGAAGGCGCTGCGCCGCGACCGCGCAGTGTCCAAGGTTCCGGTAAGCCTGCTGCTGTGCAATAAACTCCTCTGGTTTCCCCGGATCACAAGAGACGACACTCCATGGCTGAGATATCCAAGCCTCGCCCCGGCGAGAACATGCGCCTCATCGAGGCACTGCAATACAGGTTGCCCATTGCCGGCATCGTGTCCATCCTGCACCGCGTCAGCGGCGTCATGATGTTCGTGCTGCTGCCCCTGGTGATCTGGCTGTTCGACACCAGCGTCACCTCCGAGGTGTCCTTCGACCGCTTCGCGGGCGCCTTCACCTTCGGCATCGGCTTCGTGCCGGGCCTGCTCGTCAAGCTGGCCGTGCTGGGCCTGATCTGGGCCTACCTGCTGCATGCCATCGCCGGCACCCGCCATCTCTGGATGGACATCACCCACAGCGTCACCAAGGCGCATGGCCGATCGTCCGCCATCGTCACCACGGTGCTGAGCCTCGGCCTGACCGTGGTGCTCGGTGCCAAGCTGTTCGGCCTGTACTGAAGGATCCGCACCCATGGCCATCAACCACGGTTCGAAGCGCCTCGTCGTCGGCGCGCATTACGGTTTCCGCGACTGGCTCAGCCAGCGCGTCACGGCAGTGCTGATGCTGCTGTTCACGCTGGCGCTGCTGCTGCAGGTGCTGCTGTCGTCGGGCCCGATCGGCTACGACAAGTGGTCGGGGATCTTCTCGCAGCAATGGATGAAGGTGCTCACCTTCGTCGTCGTCGTCTCGCTGGGCTACCACGCGTGGGTGGGAATGCGCGACGTGTGGATGGACTACATCAAGCCGGTGGGCCTGCGCCTGGTGGCGCAGGTGTTCACGATCGTCTGGCTGGTGGGCTGCGCCGGTTGGGCGGTCCAGGTGCTCTGGAGACTCTAAGCAAATGGCTGTCGTCAAAACTTCGCTGGCACGTCGCAAGTTCGACGTGGTGATCGTCGGTGCCGGGGGCTCCGGCATGCGCGCGTCGCTGCAACTGGCGCGCGCCGGCCTCAACGTGGCTGTGCTGTCCAAGGTGTTCCCGACGCGCTCGCACACCGTCGCTGCGCAGGGGGGCATCGGTGCCTCGCTCGGCAACATGTCCGAGGACAACTGGCACTTCCACTTCTACGACACCGTCAAGGGCTCCGACTGGCTCGGCGACCAGGACGCGATCGAATTCATGTGCCGCGAGGCGCCCAAGGTCGTCTACGAGCTCGAGCACTTCGGCATGCCGTTCGACCGCAACCCCGACGGCACCATCTACCAGCGCCCGTTCGGCGGCCACACCGCCAACTACGGCGAGAAGCCGGTGCAGCGCGCCTGCGCCGCGGCCGACCGCACCGGCCACGCGATGCTGCACACGCTGTACCAGCAGAACGTCAAGGCGCGCACGCAGTTCTTCGTCGAGTGGATGGCGCTCGACCTGATCCGCGACGCCGACGGCGACGTGCTCGGCGTCACCGCGCTCGAGATGGAGACCGGCGAGGTCCACATCCTCGAGGCCAAGACCACGCTGTTCGCCACCGGCGGCGCCGGCCGCATCTACGCCGCCAGCACCAACGCCTTCATCAACACCGGCGACGGCCTGGGCATGGCCGCGCGCGCGGGCATCCCGCTCGAGGACATGGAGTTCTGGCAGTTCCACCCCACCGGCGTGGCCGGCGCGGGCGTGCTGCTCACCGAAGGCTGCCGCGGCGAAGGCGCGATCCTGCGCAACGTCAACGGCGAGCGCTTCATGGAGCGCTATGCGCCCACCCTGAAGGACCTGGCACCGCGCGATTTCGTCTCGCGCTGCATGGACCAGGAGATCAAGGAAGGCCGTGGCTGTGGTCCGAACAAGGACTACATCAACCTCGACATGACCCACCTGGGTGGCGACACCATCCTCAAGCGCCTGCCCAGCGTCTTCGAGATCGGCCACAACTTCGCCAATGTCGACATCACCAAGGAAGCCATCCCGGTGGTGCCCACCATCCACTACCAGATGGGTGGCATTCCCACCAACATCAACGGCCAGGTGGTGGCGCCCAAGAACGGCATCCACAACGACGTGATCAATGGCCTGTACGCGGTGGGCGAATGCTCCTGCGTCAGCGTGCACGGCGCCAACCGGCTGGGCACCAATTCGCTGCTCGACCTGCTGGTGTTCGGCAAGGCCGCCGGCAACCACATCGTCGATGCGCACGCCAAGACGGCCAAGAACCACAAGCCCCTGCCGGCCGATGCGGCCGACCGCTCGCTGGCGCGCATCGCCCGCCTCGACAGCAGCACGGGCGGCGAGTACTCGCAGGACGTGGCCAACGACCTGCGCGCCACCATGCAGAAGCACGCGGCCGTGTTCCGCACGCAGGAGCTGCTCACCTCCGGCACCACCGCCGTGGCCAAGGTGCGCGAGCGCGTCGCCGGCATCACGCTGAAGGACAAGAGCAAGGTCTTCAACACTGCCCGCATCGAGGCGCTGGAGGTCGAGAACCTGATCGAGGCCGCGCAGGCCACGATCGAGTCCGCCGCCGCCCGCCACGAGTGCCGCGGTGCCCACACCGTCAAGGACTACGAGCGCGGTGCCGACGATCCGCAGTTCCCGCTCGGCCGCAACGACGTCGAGTGGATGAAGCACACGCTCTGGTACAGCCAGGGCAACCGGCTCGAGTACAAGCCGGTGCAGCTCAAGCCGCTCACCGTCGACAGCGTGCCGCCCAAGGTTCGCACCTTCTGAACACCGGGATCCCACCATGACGATGCGTTCATTCCAGATCTACCGCTACGACCCCGACAAGGACGCCAAGCCGTACATGCAGACCGTCGAGGTCGAACTCGACGGCTCCGAGCGCATGCTGCTTGACGCCCTGATCAAGCTCAAGTCGGTCGACCCGGCCATCAGCTTCCGCCGCTCGTGCCGCGAAGGCGTGTGCGGGTCGGACGCGATGAACATCAACGGCAAGAACGGCCTGGCGTGCCTGACCAACATGCGCGACCTGCCCGGCACCGTGGTGTTGAAGCCGCTGCCCGGCCTGCCCGTCATCCGCGACCTCATCGTCGACATGACGCAGTTCTTCAAGCAGTACAACTCGATCAAGCCCTACCTCGTCAACGACACGCAGCCGCCCGAGAAAGAGCGCCTGCAGACGCCCGAGGAGCGCGACGAGCTGAACGGCCTGTACGAGTGCATCCTGTGCGCCAGCTGCTCCACCAGCTGCCCCAGCTTCTGGTGGAACCCCGACAAGTTCGTCGGCCCCGCCGGCCTGCTGCAGGCCTATCGGTTCATCGCCGACAGCCGCGACCAGGACACCGCCGGCCGCCTCGACAACCTCGAAGACCCGTACCGCCTGTTCCGCTGCCACACCATCATGAACTGCGTGGATGTGTGCCCGAAGAGCCTGAACCCGACCAAGGCCATCGGCAAGATCAAGGAACTGATGGTGCGTCGCGCCGTTTAGGTGCGATGCGGACAGCTTGCTGAAAGCCCCAGCGTGGACACTGTTCTCGATCCGACCGATCTCAGCCGGCTCAAGTGGCGCTGCCGCCGGGGCATGCTCGAGAACGATCTGTTCATCGAACGGTTCTTCCTTCGTCACGAGTCCACGCTGTGCACGCGGCATGCAACGGGACTCGAGCTGCTGATGGACCTGGCCGACAACGACCTGCTGGATCTGCTGCTGGCGCGTCGCGACCCCGACGGTGCGCTGGCCACCCCCGAGGTGCTCGAAGTGCTCGGCATGCTGCGTGCTAGAGACCCCTCGCCTGCCCAACGTGTGAACTGAGTAAAAGGGAAAGACCATGACCCCGTCCGACGTGAAAGCCACCCTGTCGTTCTCCGACGGCAGCCCGAGCATGGAACTGCCCATCTACAAGGGCACCATCGGCCCGGATGTCATCGACATCCGCAAGCTCTACGGCCAGACGGGCAAGTTCACCTACGACCCGGGCTTCCTGTCCACCGCGTCGTGCAACTCGACCATCACCTACATCGACGGCGACAAGGGCGAGCTGCTGTACCGCGGCTACCCGATCGAGCAGCTGGCCGTGCAGTGCGATTACCTCGACACCTGCTACCTGCTGTTGTACGGAGACCTGCCGAACGCCGACAAGCGCAAGGGCTTCCACAAGCTCGTCACGAACCACACGATGGTCAACGAGCAGATGCAGTTCTTCCTGCGCGGCTTCCGCCGCGATGCGCACCCGATGGCGGTCATGACCGGCCTGGTGGGCGCGCTGTCGGCCTTCTATCACGACAGCACCGACATCAACAACCCGCAGCACCGCGACATCGCGGCGATCCGCCTGATCGCCAAGATGCCCACGCTGGTGGCCATGGCCTACAAGTACTCGGCCGGCCAGCCGTACATGTACCCGAAGAACGACCTCTCGTACGCCGGCAACTTCATGCGCATGATGTTCGCCACGCCGTGCGAGGACTACCACGTCAACCCGGTCATCGAGCGCGCGCTCGACCGCATCTTCATCCTGCACGCCGACCACGAGCAGAACGCCAGCACCTCCACGGTCCGCCTGTGCGGCTCGTCGGGCACCAACCCGTTTGCCGCCATCGCGGCGGGCGTGGCCTGCCTGTGGGGCCCGGCGCACGGCGGCGCCAACGAGGCGGCGCTGAACATGCTGGAAGAGATCCAGCGCAATGGCGGCGTCGAGAAGATCGGCGAGTTCATCAAGCAGGTCAAGGACAAGAACTCCGGCGTCAAGCTGATGGGCTTCGGCCACCGCGTGTACAAGAACTACGACCCGCGCGCCAAGCTCATGCGCGAGACCTGCCACGAGGTGCTCACCTCGCTGGGCCTGCACAACGACCCGCTGTTCAAGCTGGCGATGGCGCTCGAGAAGATCGCCCTGGAAGACGACTACTTCGTGTCGCGCAAGCTGTACCCGAACGTCGACTTCTACTCCGGCATCGTGCAGCGCGCGATCGGCATCCCCGTGTCGCTGTTCACCGCGATCTTCGCGCTGGCCCGCACCGTGGGCTGGATCGCCCAGCTCAACGAGATGATCGGCGACCCCGAGTACAAGATCGGCCGCCCGCGTCAGCTGTATGCCGGCTCGGTCTCGCGCGACATCAAGCCCCTCGCCGATCGCTGATCGACGGTCCCGTCGCCGCTGGCGCGTTCCAGCGGCCCTGCGCGGCCACCTTCGGGTGGCCGCGTCGTTTTGCGGCCACAATCGTCGCCCATGACTTCGCCCCGCATCGGTGCACTGTTCACCTACGACTGGGATGCCGAGGGCCTGGCCCGCCTCGAGCCGCGATGGCGGTTCGAGCACGCGGGCTTCGACCTCTTTGCGTTCCCGAGCAACGCCCGCCTGGTTGGCTTCGATCTCGGGCGCTTCGTCGATCGCCTGTCTCGGCGCGCGCGGCGCGAGGGCTGGGTGGGTGTGCTCTCGCACCACGAGCAGTTCGGCGCGCTGGCCGCGGCGCTGCTGGCCGAGGCGCTTGGCCTGCCCGGCACCTCGCCCGAGGCGGTGCTGGCCTGCCAGCACAAGCTGCATGCCCGACAGGTGCTCGACCAGGTGTGCCCGGAGGCCAACCTGGCCTACCGCGAGCTGCCCACCGTCTACGGCGAGGACATCCCCGACGGCTTGAGCTACCCCAGCTTCGTCAAGCCGGTGAAGGCGGCGTTCTCGGTGCTGGCGCGCAAGGTGCGCCACCGCGAGGAACTGCAGGCCCACACCCGCTTCGGCGCCTGGGAGCTGTGGGTCATCCGGCACCTCGTCGAGCCCTTCGAGCGCATTGCCCGCCAGCGCCTGCCGGCCGCCGGCACGGCGCACCGCATGATGCTCGAGGAGCCGCTGCATGCCGCGCAATACAACCTCGACGGCTGGGTGCACGAGGGCCAGGTGCACCTGCTCGGTGTCGTCGACGCGGTGATGTACCCGGGCACACAGGCCTTCATGCGCTTCGATCACCCCAGCCGCCTGCCCGAGGCGGTGCAGCGCCGGGCGCTCGACGTGGCGCGGCGCTTCCTGAACGCGGTGGGCTTCGAGCACGGCTTCTTCAACATGGAGTTCTTCCACGACGCGGCCACCGACCGCCTGGCGGTGATCGAGTTCAATCCGCGCCTGGCGTCGCAGTTGGCCGACCTCTACCGGCGCGTGCACGGCATCGATGCGCACGCGATGTCGGTGGCCCTGGCGATGGGCGAAGACCCAGCCGCCGTGCCGCGCCTGGAGCCCACCGCCGGGGCGGCGTCGAGCTTCGTCTACCGTGCCTTTGCGGCGGACGAGGTGCCGCCGATGGCCTCCTCCGGCCAGGTGAACGCGATGCAGGCGGCCTTCGACGACGCGCTGCTGCTGCGCTTCCCGAAGGCCGGCAGTTCGTTGCAGCGCGATTTCAAGTGGCTGAGCAGCCACCGCTATGCCGTGCTGCACCTGGGCGGGCGCGACGAGCACGACCTGCGCGAGCGCTGCATCCGCGCCAGCACGATGCTCGGCTGGCCGGCGCCCTATGCGGAACTCGCCCATGCAGCCGAAGCTCACATCCCGTGGCAGCCCCTTCCACAGTCCTCCAGCGGAGATTGACCCATGCGCGTGCGCGCCCTGTTGTTCAGCCTGATGCTCGTGTTCCTGGCCGGTTGCGGGGCCATGACGGCGCAGAACCCATCCTCGGCGCTGCGGCCGGTCAACGCGGTGGCCGACGGCGGCGACGAGCGCGTGATGCTGGCCGGCCACGACGTGGTGGCCTACTGGACCTTGAATCGCCACGCCCTGGGCCTGCCTCAGTTCAAGAGCGTCTATGAAGGCGTCACGTTCCGCTTTGCCAGTGCCGAGCACAAGGCCTTGTTCGACCAGGCGCCGACGCGTTACCTGCCGCAGTACGGCGGCTACTGTGCCAATGGATTGGTCTACGGCATCCCCTGGGGGGGCGATGCCGACACCTGGCGCATCGACAACGGGCGCCTGTTCATCTTCGGCGGGGCCGGGTCCAAGGCCGCCTTCGAGCTCGACGTGAAGGGCAACACCGAACTTGCCGACCGCTACTGGAAGGACGAGGTCGCCGGCAGCAACAGCTTCGTGCAGCGGGCCCGGCGGCTGGTGTTCCGCGTGCCGCACTACAAGAGCGGCGCCGAACTCGCGGCCGCGGTGCAGGCGGCCAAGCGCCCGTGAGGCCAGGGTGACCCCCGCCCGGCGTCGCGCGCTGCAGGCCGGTGCCGCCTGGTGCGTCGGCGGCGGGCTCGGTGTCGCGCTCGGTGGTGGCCTGCTCGGCTGCACGCTGGCCCCCGACGTCGACCACGACGGCCCCGATGCGCCACGGCCCGGTCCGCTGGCGACCTCGCCCCGCGTGGCCTGGGTGTTCAGCAGCGGCGGGCCGCGCGGCTTCGTGCACGTGGGCGTGCTCAAGGCGCTGGATGAGTTGAAGCTGCGGCCCGACCTGATCGTCGGCGCCTCGGTGGGTGCCTTGGTAGGCGTGCTCTACGGCTCGGGCCTCTCGGCGCTGGAGGTCGAGGCGCTGGCGCTCGACCTCGGCCCGACCAGCATGGCCCGGCTGGCCATCGGCAGCGAGGGCGGCGAGCGCTTCAGTGGTGCGCCGTTGGCCGAAGTGGTGCGACGGCACGCACGCTTTCCGCTCCTCGAGCGCCTGCCCGTGCCGGTGGCCTGCGTTGCCGCCTGGCCCGAGGGCGGCGTGGTGGCCTTCACGGCCGGCGACGTCGGCCTGGCCGTGCAGGCCTCGGCGGCGGTGGAGGGGCAGTTCACGCCGCTGCGCATCCGTGGCCGCCGGCATGTCGATGCCGACCGCTTCCGGCCGCTGCCGGTGCGCGACGCGCTGCAGCTCGGCGCCCGGCGGGTGCTGGCGGTGGACGCCTCGGCGCACGAAGACCGAGCCCCCGAGGCGGCGCAGCGCTACCGCGAAGGCGATCTGCGCAAGCGCGCCCTCACACGGCCCGACGCCGAATCGGCCGACCTGCTGCTGCACCCCGACTTCGGCTACTGGGTGAACCTGTCGCGCGAGTTCCGCGAGCGCGCCATCGCCGCCGGCTACCGCGACACGATGGCCAGGGCCAGCCAGTTGCGGGCCCTGCACGCGGCCTGAGGGCGCGCCGGCCGATTGGCCGACGCGCCCCCGCGGGTCACCCCAGGTCGCGCGCCAGCCGAAGCCCGGTGAACTGCCAGCGCGCGTCGGCCGGGAAGAAGTTGCGGTAGCTCGGCCGGGTGTGCGAGGCCGGCGTGGCCAGCGAGCCGCCGCGCAGCACCTGCTGGTTGATCATGAACTTGCCGTTGTATTCGCCCGCCGCGCCGGCCCAGGGCTTGAAGCCCGGGTAGGCCACATAGGGGCTGGCCGTCCACTGCCAGGCCGCGCCGGTGCACTGCGCCAGGCCCGAGCCCGACCGGGCCGCCGCCGATTCCCACTCGGCCTCGGTCGGCAGGCGTGCGCCGGCGCAGGTGGCGTCGGTGGCGGCGCGCCAGCGCGCGTAGGCGTCGGCCTCGTAGCAGCTGATGTGCAGCACCGGCGAGGCGGCCTGCAGTGGCCGCAGGCCGCGCAGCGTGAAGACCTGCCAGGCGCCGTCGCCATCCTGCCGCCAGTGCAGCGGCGCCTCGATGTGCTGCTGCTGCACCCAGTCCCAGCCGGCCGACAGCCACCAGCGCGGATCTCGGTAGCCGCCGTCGTCGATGAAGGCCCGCCAGTCGCCCTCGTCGACCAGCCGACGCGCCAAGGCGTGCGGCTCGAGCAGCGTGCGGTGGCGGGGCTGCTCGTTGTCGAAGCAGAAGCCCGGGCCGCCGTGGCCGATCTCGACGATGCCGCCGTCGAAGGTGGCCCAGCCCTCGGCGCCCCCCGACCCGGCGGGCAGCGGCGCGTCGGCGTCGTACACCGGCCCCAGCGGGTTGCACGACAGCAGGTGCAGCAGGTCGGTGAGCAGCAGTTCCTGGTGCTGCTGTTCGTGCTGCAGGCCGAGTTCGACCATGTGGTCCAGTGCCGGCGTCCGCGGGCCGTCGAGCAGGCGGGCCATGCGCTCGTCCACCTGGGCACGGTAGGCGCGCACGGTGGCCAGGCCGGGGCGGGTGACCAGGCCGCGCTGGGGCCGCGGGTGCTTGTCGCCGACGGTGTTGTAGTAGCTGTTGAACAGCACCCGGAAGGCCGGCTCGAAGGGCCGGAAGCCACGCTCGTGCGCTTCGAGCACGAAGGTCTCGAAGAACCAGGTGGTGTGCGCCAGGTGCCACTTGGCGGGGCTGGCGTCGGGCATGGACTGCACCTGGCAATCCTCGTCGCTCAGCGGCGCCACCAGCGCCAGCGTGCGGGCGCGTGTGGTCAAGAAGCGGTGCAGCATCGTCGGCGGCCCTTCAGGCGGTGCGCAGCACGCCATGGGCGATGTAGCCCATGCCCCACTGCGTGGATTCAAGGTGAAAGCTGGCGCAGCGGGCCTTCACGCGGTCCCAGGGAGACCACATGTCGGCCGCGCGCACGTTGTAGGGCCGGTTCTTCAGCCAGGGCAGCAGGTTGAGCGGGCCGGTCCACCACGGGAAGAACTTCATGCCGGCCATCGCGATGCGCGCCCCCGGCCTGGCCTGGCGCAGCAGGTTGTCCACCGCGGCCGGCGTGCGGGTGATGTCGTGCACGTAGTTGAACAGCAGCGCGTCCGCGGGCTCGGGCAGCTGCACCGTCTCGGCCGGGGCGCAGGTGTGCCACAGGTTGGGCCAGCCCGCGGCCCGCACCCGGTCGCAGGCCCGCGCGTGCATGTCGGGGCTTTGCTCGAAGGCCAGCACGCGGCCGCCCGGCCCCACCGCGTCCAGCAGCGGGGCATAGCTCAGCCCGGTGCCGGCGCCGATGTCCAGCACCACGTCGCCCGGCTGCAGGTGCAGGAACGCAATGGTGCGCAAACGCAGCGGCATCGTGCGCGTGGCGCTGGCGTCGTAGCCGACGGCGTGGCGCCGGTAGCGCTCGATCGAACGTTCGTTGGGTGTCACGCCGCGGCCTGCTTCGACGCCAGGTGCAGGCCCAGCACGCCGACCACGATGAGCGCGGTGCTGGCGATCTTCAGCGCCGTGACCGGCTCCTTGAACCAGACGTAGCCGATGGCCGCGGTGAGCACCGTGCCCACGCCCGACCACACCGCGTAGACCACGCTCAGCCCCAGTGTGCGGATGACCATGGCGTTGAGCATGAACGAGACGCCGTAGAACAGGAAGATCATCACCGACGGCGTCAGCCGCGACAGGCCTTCGCTCAGGCGCATGCTGGTCGTGCCGCCGACCTCGAACAGGATGGCCACGGCGAGAACGGACCAGGCCTGGGTGGTGTTGAGGTGGGGCAGCATCGTCGTCGGTTGGGCGGACTGGCGTTGAGGGTCGGCCAGTGTCGTGGCCCGTTACCGCGCTGGCGGCAGGTCGACCATCTTAGCCATGACGCCGACGGGGTGGGTTCGGCGGGATTGGCGATACTCGGAGCCCTGTCGCCCACGCCCCACCCACGGCCCGCCCACGATGTCCAGCCTGCGTTTCCTGCAACTTCACCGCGAGGACGACCATGCGGTGCGCGCCGAACTGGCTGCGGGCCTGGCCGAGACGCCGCCGCGGGTGTCGCCCAAGTTCCTGTACGACGCGCTCGGGTCGCGCCTGTTCGAGGCCATCACCGAACTGCCCGAGTACTATCCCACCCGCACCGAGCGGCTGATCTTCGAGACCCACCGCCAGGCCATCGCCGAAGCCGTCGGGCGCGGCCGCACCCTGGTCGACCTGGGCGCCGGCAATGGCGAGAAGGCGGCGGCCTGGTTCGAGGCGCTGGCGCCTCGGCAGTACGTGGCGGTGGACATCTCGGTCGACCACCTGCGCCACGCCCTGGCCAGCCTGCAGCAACGCCACCCCGGGCTGCCGATGCTGGGCCTGGGGGTGGACTTTGCCGACAGCCTGCACCTGCCGCCCGAGGTGGGCCCGGGCGACCGGCTGCTGTTCTACCCCGGCTCGTCGATCGGCAACTTCACGCCCGATCAGGCGCTGCGCTTCCTGCGCGACGCGCACCGCGAGGCGCAGGGCGGCGGGCTGCTGATCGGTGTCGACCTGGTCAAGGACAAGGCCCTGCTCGACGCCGCCTACGACGATCCGCTGCAGGTCACCGCGGCCTTCAACCGCAACCTGCTGCGCCGGCTGAGCCGCCTGCTGGGCTGCGATGCCGACGTGGCCGACTTCGAGCACGTGGCCTTCTACGAACCGCGGCAGCAGCGCATCGAGATGCACCTGCAGGCCCGGCGCGCCCTCGAGCTGCGCTGGCCCGGCGGGCACAGGGTGCTGGCGGCCGGCGAGCGCATCCACACCGAGAACTCGTACAAGCACACGGTCGAAGGCTTCGCCGGCCTGCTGCGAGATGCCGGCTTCGGGGCGGTGCGCCACTGGACCGATCCCCAGCACTGGTTCGCGGTGTTCTCGGCCGCGGCCGCACCGGCTTGAATCCGAACGACGCGCTGGACGCCCTGGAGGCCCGCCTGCGGCCGCAATGGCTGCAGGCGCGCGACGGCGACGAGGCCGCCTACCGCCGCTGCCTGGACGCCCTGGCCCGCCGCCTGCGAGGCTACTTCGGCCGCCGCCTGCACGGGCCGGTCGACGAGATCGAAGACCTGGTGCAGGAGACCCTGCTCGCGCTGCACCTGCAGCGCGGCACCTACGACCCCACGCTGCCGCTGCTGGCCTGGGTGCACGCCATCGCCCGCCACAAGCTGGTCGACCTGCTGCGCCGCCACGGCCGCAAGGAAGCGCTGCACCTGCCGCTGGACGACCTGCCCGAGGCGCTGCACCCCAGCGTCGACGACGAGCCCGATGCGCGCCACGACATCGCCCGACTGCTGGCCAGCCTGCCGGCGGCGCAACAGCACGCCATCGTGCGCACCAAGCTCGAGGGCCTGTCGGTGGCCGAGGCGGCGCGCCTGGGCAATGTGTCGGAATCGGCGCTGAAGGTGCAGGTGCACCGCGGGCTGAAGAAGCTGGCCGAGCGCCTGCGCGGCGGCTGATCGGCCCGGCCGGGCGGCGGTGGCCGGCCGTCAGGCGCCCTTGAGCACCGGCAGCACCGCCTTGAACCGGGCGTGCTGGCAGCTGCGCAACCACTCGAACACCACCATCTCGGTGCTGGCGATGCCGATGCCGGCGTCGCGCATCCGGGCCATGGCCAGCGCATGGTCGCCTGCGTTGCGCGAGCCGCAGGCCGGCGCCACCACCCACACGCGCCAGCCGGCGCGGCGCAGCCCCAGCGCGGTCTGCATCAGACACACATGGGCCTCGCAGCCGGCGACGACCAGCTCGCGCGACCGGCCCGCGGCGCTGGCCTCGACGAGGTCGAGCAGGCCGTCGGCGCAGGCGTCGAAGTGCATCTTCGCCAGCGTGGTCTCGCAGCGCTCGCGCAGCGACGCCACGTTGGCGCCCAGGCCGCGCGGGTTCTGCTCGGTGCCGACGGTGCGCATGCCCAGCACCTGCGCGGCGTCGGCCAGGCGCTGCGCCTCGGCCAGCACGCGCGGGTGATCAGCGATGGCCGGCATCAGGCGCTGCTGGTAGTCCACCAGCACCAGCGCCGCGGGGTCGGGGGCGATCAGGTCGGTCGTCATCGCGGGGTCTCCTGGGGGCGGCGAGGGCGGGCGCGGGTCGTTCGCGCGACGGCGGCGTGGGTGGATGTGGACATGGATTCACAACGCACGATCAGCGCGTCCAGGTGCCGCGCGAACAGCACCTGCGCCGATTGCCTGAACATGCGGATGCGGCCGGTGTGGCTGAGCACCAGCAGGCCGACGATCTGCGCGAACAGCGCGGTGGTCTCGGCCTGCGCGGCGGCCACGCCCAGGCCCAGTGCCTGCAGCGCCTGGCGCGAGGGCGTCAGCGCGTCGCGCAGGCGGGCGTTCAGCGCGTCGTTGAGCGCGGGCGTCAGCCCGCGCGGCTGCATGCCGTCGAACAGGTAGAAGCCCAGGTCGAGGTCACGCGGGTGCTGCCGGTAGAAGTCGAAGAAGGCGATGGCCCGCGCGCGCAGCTCGGTGGCGGCGTCGTCGCCCGCGGCGGGCGCGGCCACCGCGGCGTTGAGCCGTTCGAGCGATTCGCCCAGCAGCGCCGCGTACATCTCCTCCTTGCTGGCGAAATAGCTGTAGATCGCGCCGGGCGTGTAGCCCGCGCGGCGGGCGATCTCGCGCAGGCTGGCGCGCTCGAGGCCGAGTTCGAGGAAGGCCTCGCGCGCCGCGGCCAGCACCAGTTGCCGCTTGGCGTCGGCCACGGCGCGCTGGCGCAGCGCCCGCGGTGCCGCGGCGGCCGCAGCGGTGGCTTCCGCAGGGGCGGCAGGGGCGGCGTCCGCAGGGGCTGCAGGGGCGGCGTCCGCGCGCGGGCGCCGCAGGGTCGCGGGTCTGGCCATGCGGTCGATGATACGCTTGCTCAGTGGATTGAACACTGTTCAAATCAGGCCGTTGATCGGGCTCGCGCCTGCGACGGCTCCCTCTATCGGCACCCTGCCTGCGCGACCCCCACCCGCCCTGCACCTGCACCCAGCCGACGGAGCCTCCATGCCCCACGATCTTGCCGCCGCACCTGCCAGCCCGACGCTGTCGGCCAGCGGCCTGATGACCGGTGCCGACTACCGCGACTCGTTGCGGCGCCTGCGCCCGGTGGTCTACGTCGACGGCCGCCGCATCGAGTCGGTGGCCGACGAGCCCGCGCTGCAGCCGGGCATCAACGCCCTGGCCGTCACCTACGACCTGGCGCACGACGACGCGGCGGCGCCGCTGATGCGCGCGCGCCAGTCGGCCAACGGCCTCACGGTCAACCGCATGCTGCACGTGGACGAGTCGGCCGGAGACCTGCTGAACAAGCTGGAGGCCGTGCGCCTGCTGTGCCAGGAGACCGGCTGCGCGCAGCGCTACCTGGCGCACGACGCGCTGTCGGCCATCGCCCAGTCGAGCGCGCGGCTCGACGACGCGCTGGGCGGCGCCGAATATCGCGGCCGCTTCGCCGACTACCTGGCGCAGGTGCAGCGGCAGGACCTGTCGCTGGGCATCGCGATGACCGACGCCAAGGGCGAGCGCTCGAAGCGCCCGCACGAGCAGGCCCACCCCGACGCCTACGTGCACATCGTCGAGCGGCGCGCCGACGGCGTGCTCGTCTCGGGCACCAAGGCCATCGTCACCGGCGCGCCCTACATGCACGAACTGCTCGTCATGCCGGGCCGCGCGATGGGCGAGCGCGATGCCGATTTCGCGGTGTGCTGCGCGGTGCCGGTGGACGCCCCGGGCCTGACCATCGTGGCGCGCCCGGCCGGCCGGCCCGGCGACAAGCTCGAGCATGGCGCGGCGTTGTTCTCGCGGCGCTACGGCCAGTCCACTGGCGTGGTGATCCTCGACCGCGTGTTCGTGCCCTGGTCGCGCGTGTTCCTGGCCGGCGAGTGGCAGCATGCCGGCGCGTTGACGCACGACTACGCCACCCACCACCGGCACAGCTGCATCGGCGCGCGCGCGGGCTTCGGCGACCTGCTCATCGGGGCCGGCGCGCTGATGTGCGAGGCCAATGGCCTGGACCCCGGCAGCACGCCCAGCCTGCGCGACCCGATGGTCGAGCTGATCAAGATCACCGAGGGCTTCTTCGCCTGCGGCGTGGCCGCCAGCGTCTACGGCACCGCCGACCGGCTGAGCGGTGGCTTCATGCCCGAGCCGGTGTTCGCCAACATCGGCAAGCTGCTGCTGGCAACGCAGATCTACGACATGCACCGGCTGGCGCACGAGGTGTCGGGCGGCCTGGTGGTGGCGTTGCCCGGCCCGGACGAAGACCACAACCCGGCCACCGCCGCCACGCTGGCCGAGGTGCTGCGCGCCAACCCGGCCGTGCCCTACGACAAGCGCATCGAGGTGGCCCGCTTCGTCGAAGACCTCACCGCCTCGTACCAGGCCGGTTGGTACTCGGTGATCAGCCTGCACGGCGGCGGCTCGCCGGCGGCGATGAAGCAGGAGATCTGGCGCCGCTACCCGCTGGGCAACAAGGTCGACCTGGTCGAGCGGCTGCTCGACCGCGGCGTGCTGGCGCCCACCCCGGGCACCGAGGCCGACCGCGCCATCACCCGCAACCGGCAGCCCGGCCGCTGCTGCGATGCGGGTTGCACGGCGCCGGGGCAGGCGGTGATGGTGCCCTTGCCCCCGGCGGCGAAGCACGCCGGATGATGCAGTCGTTGCGGCGAAGCCGGCCGGATGATGCAGTCGTTGCGGCGAAGCCCGCCGGATGACGCCTGCCCGGCGGCCGGGCAGGCCGGTCAGGGCGGCGCAGGCGAGGCGGCCAGTGACAGCAGGGCCGTGCGCAGGCCAACCCATTCCTGGCACGCGTCCGAGGCGCCGGCCGCGGCACGGTGTTCCACCGCGGCCGCATGGGCCGCCAGCACCGGGTGCCCCAGCGTCAGCAGCACGGTCTTCAGGCTGTGCACCACGCGGCGCAGGCTGAGCAGGTCGCCCGAGGCGCAGGCGGCGTCGCACTGGCGGGCGTCTTCATGGAACTGGCGCAGGCAACTGGCCCGGAACGCCTCGTACAGGGGCCGATCGCCGTCGAAGTAGGTGTCCACAGCCTGCTGCTGCGCGACCGAGGCGTCGGTGGGTGAGGCCATCGCGTCGGCCTCGCGCGTCACAGTGCCTTGCCGTTGCCGGGCTTGCTGCGGGTGCAGGCCTGCAGCAGCGGCGGCAGGTCGCGCACGATCTGCGTCTTGTGCACCACCGGCACGCCGCCCAGCGCAAAGGCGTAGGGCGCGCGCTGCGCCTCGTCGAGCGCGGTGACGACGATCAGGTGGCTGTGGCTGAACTGCGGGTGCGAGCGCAGGCTGGTGATCAGCGTGGCGCCATCGATGCCGGGCAGCAGGATGTCGACGATCAGCACGTCGGGGTCGAGCCGGCCGGCCATGGCCAGGCCGGCGATGCCGTCGTCGGCCAACTGCACGTCGGCGTCGGGCAGGTGCTTGCGCAGCATGATGGACAGCAGGTTCTGGTAGTGCACCGAATCCTCGATCACCAGCACCCGCATGCGCGTGCGCGCGGCGATGTCCACCACGTTGGGCAATGCCGGCGCCGGGCCGGACGGCCGAGTGCCGTTGCCACCGCGATCGACCTGCCGCTCCACCAGCCAGCGCTCCACCGACTGGCGCGAGATGCGGCGGTGTCCCCCCGGCGTCTTCCAGGCCTCGAGGTCGCCGCGGTCGACCATCATCTGAACCGAGCGCACGGCCATGCCGAGCATCCGCGCCACTTCGAGGGTGGTGAAGTGCTCTGGCGCGTCCTGCGGGGCCGGCGACACAGTCATGATCATCAATTCTGCCGGATAACCAGCGGACCAGAGGCGGTTGACAGAGGCATGCGGGGCGTTCGGGTGATATTGCCGGCACGTCAGACCGGTGTCAGGTGGGCGGTGGGCACCCCGATCAGATGGCGCAACTGCGGAAGCCGGCAAAGATGTCGTTCCGGTCGGCCGGGAAGTAGTTCCGGTAGGCGCTGTGCCGCAGCCGGCTCGACGTCGCGAACGACGCGCCGCGCAGCACCGGCCGGCCGTCGAACCAGGGCATCGAGTAGTCGCGGTAGGGGTGCGGCTCGAAACCCGGGTAGGGCACGAAGGGGCTGGCCGTCCATTCCCACACCTGGCCCCAGGCAAAGGCCCCGCGGTCGGCGCCGGCGCGCTCGGCCGCGCAGGCCCATTCGGCTTCGGTGGGCAGGCGGCGCCCGGCCCAGCGGCACCAGGCCTGGGCCTCGTGGGCGCTCAGGTGCACCGCGGCGGCGTCGGGGTCCACCGGCTGCCAGCGGCCGAACACCGCGCGCTTCCAGCCGCCGTGCTCGTCGTCGGGCGACAGGTGGCGCGGCCGCGCGGCAGGCTGCCGCTGCCGCCAGGCCCAGCCCTCTGGCGTCCACCATCGGGCATCTTCGTAGCCGCCCGCGTCGACGAACGGCAGGTAGCGGGCCCAGTTGACGGCCGAGCGGTCGATGGTGAACGCGTCCACGGCCACCTCGTGCGCGCCGCATTCGTTGTCGAAGGCGAAGCCCGCGCCGCGGTGGCCGAGCGTGATCGTCTGCGCCGGCAGGGCCCAATCACCGGCCGGCCCGCCGGGCGCCGGGCGGTCCTGCGCGGCGGCGCCATCGAGCGCGATGCCCAGTGTCTGCGCCATGTAGACCCAGGCCTCGCAGTGCATCTCTTCGTGGTGCAGCGCCAGGCGGTGGAAGTACAGCGACGCATCGTCGGACGCGGTGTGTGCCAGCAGCGCCAGCGTGCGCTCGCGCACGGCGGCGGCATAGCGCAGGGTGCGGTGCTCGTCGGGCAGGTCGAGGTGCCAGCGGCGGGTGTGGGCCACGCGGCTGGAGTTGTACAGCGCGTCGGCCGCGGGCAGCCAGGCGGCGGCGCGGGCCACGTCGGGGTCGGCCGCCACGCCCAGGTGGCGCTGCGGGTTGCGGCCGATCCAGTGTTCCTCGAACCACGCGATGTGGCCCAGTTCCCACAGCGGCGGGTTCAACTCGCCCAGGTAGCGCACCTGCCAGCCGCCGCCGGCCAGCGCGCGGCCGTAGGCCTGCCACAGCGCCAGCAAGCGCGTGCGGGCCTCGGTCAGGGCGGTGGCCAGGGCCTCGCGGTCGGCATGGCGGATGGCAAGGGCGTCGGCGGCGGGGTGGTTCATCGGCGTTGTAACCTTCGGCATGGCCCGCCCCTCACTCGTCCTGGTCACCCCCGCGCTGGCCGCGGCCAACAACGGCAACTGGCAGACGGCAAGGCGCTGGGCCTCGATGCTGGCCGCCGATTATCGGGTTCGCGTGCAGCTGCACTGGGACGGCGAGCCCGCCGACGCGATGATCGCGCTGCACGCGCGGCGCTCGGCCGACGACGTGGCCGCCTGGCATGCGCGACACCCAGGCCAGCCGCTGGTGCTGGCGCTCACCGGCACCGACCTGTACCGCGACATCGCCGTCGATGCCACCGCCCAGCGTTCGCTCGACTGCGCCGACCGGCTGGTGGTGTTGAACGAGCGCGGCCCGCTGATGCTGCCGCAGCCGCTGCGCGCCAAGGCTGTCGTCTGCCTGCAGTCCAGCCCCACGCGCCGGGCGCTGCCCAAGACCACCCGCCTCCTGCGCGCGCTGATGGTGGGCCACCTGCGCGACGAGAAGCGGCCGCAGACCTACTTTGCCGCGGCCAGGCGCCTGGCCGGGCGCTGCGACATCCTGCTCGACCACATCGGCGGCTCGCTGGAGCCGGCGCTGGGCCAGGCGGCCACCGCCCTGCAGCGCGAGCAGCCGCGCTACCGCTGGCTGGGCGCGCTGGACCACATGACCACGCGCCGCCGCATCCAGCAGGCCCATGTGCTGGTGCACTGCAGTGCGATGGAGGGCGGCGCGCAGGTCATCATCGAGGCCGTGGCCTGCGGCACGCCGGTGCTGGCCTCGCGCATCGACGGCAACCTGGGGCTTCTGGGCGACGATTACGCGGGTTGCTTCGATCTGGGCGACGATGCCGCCCTGGCGAGCCTGCTGCAACGCTGCCGAGACGACCCGGCGTGGTTGCCGCGGCTGCACGCACAATGCGCCGCGCGCGCGCCGCTGTTCGAGCCGGCGCACGAGCGACATGTCCTGCGCACCCTGATGTCCGACCTGCTGGAGTCCCGACCATGAGCACCCCTTCCGACACCGCCTGCGCCACCCCCGGCCCCGTGCGTCTGACCTCGCTGTCGCACGGCGGCGGCTGCGGCTGCAAGATCGCGCCCGGCGTGCTCAGCGAGATCCTCAAGGGCACCACGCAGATGCCGGTGCCGCCGCAACTGCTGGTGGGCATCGAGACGGCCGACGACGCCGCGGTGTACCAGCTCAACGACGAGCAGGCGCTGATCGCCACCACCGACTTCTTCATGCCCATCGTCGACGACCCGTTCGACTTCGGCCGCATCGCCGCCACCAACGCCATCAGCGACGTCTACGCGATGGGCGGCACGCCGATCATGGCGCTGGCCCTGGTCGGCATGCCGATCAACGTGCTCAGCACCGAGGTCATCGGCCGCATCCTCGAAGGCGGCAACAGCGTCTGCCGTGCCGCCGGCATCCCCATCGCGGGCGGCCACACCATCGATTCGGTCGAGGCCATCTACGGCCTCGTCGCGCTCGGCCTGGTGCACCCCAAGCGCGTGCGGCGCAATTCGGATGCGCGCGTCGGCGACAAGCTCATCCTGGGCAAGCCGCTGGGCGTGGGCGTGATGTCGGCGGCGCTGAAGAAAGACCAGCTGGACGCCGACGGCTACGCCCGCATGATCGCCACCACCACCAAGCTCAACACCCCGGGGCCCGACCTGGCAGCGCTGGAGGGCGTGCACGCGCTGACCGACGTCACCGGCTTCGGCCTGGCCGGCCACGGCCTCGAGTTGGCGCGCGGCGCCAAAGCCCTGGTGGTGATCGACTGGCCCCGCGTGCCGCTGCTGCCGGGCGTGCGCGAACTGGCGGCGCAGGGCTTCGTCACCGGCGCCTCCGGCCGCAACTGGGGCGGCTACGGTGCCGAGGTGGTGCTGCCCGACGGCTTTGCTCCAGCCGACAAGGCCCTGCTCACCGACCCGCAGACCAGCGGCGGCCTGCTCGTCACCTGCGCGCCCGAGTCCGTGCCCGAGGTGCTGGCAGTGTTCCGCCGGCATGGCTTCGACGCGGCGGCGGAGGTGGGTGAGGTGAAGGCGGCGG
>NZ_MWLO01000098.1:30430-53760 GCF_002198735.1 Ideonella sp. A 288 | reverse complement strand
GGCTAGGCTCGGGCACCGGCCGGGCCGGCGCCGAGGGGGCGGCCGCGTTGGCCGCCGACGTGGCCACCGAGGCCGCCAGTGCATCGACCAGCAAGCGGGCCACCTGGTCCGCCTGCGGCAGCGCGCGCAGCATCGGCTCGGTGCGGCGGAAGTGCCACGGCCGCGCGTGCGGCCACAGGTGCAGGTAGCCGATGCGGTCTTGCGCGTCGAGCACCAGCGCGATGTCTCCGGCGCGCGGTGCGTCGCCCTGCGCCTTGCCCAGCGCATGCAGGCGCACGGTCTCGATGCGCGACAGCGGCAGGTTGAAGGTGACGGTGAGCACGATGCCGATGCGCATCACCACGCGCCGGTCGGTGAGCGTGTAGGCGGTGTTGCGGCCGACCAGCAGGGCCAGCAGCGCGATGAAGCCCAGCGCCGCGGCGGCCAGCGGCAACGGCCACAGCATCGAGCCCAGCACCGCGCCGGCGCTGCCGCCGTCGACCGCGGTGGCCAGGCCGCGCCAGGCGATCAGCACGCCGAAGTACAGCGCGAACTTGCGCAGGTGAAAGCCGTGCCGGGCCAGCAGGCGCCAGTCGGGCGAGCCCTGCCACAGCAGGCGCTCGGTGGCGGGCAGCGGTTCGGGCAGGCCCGGCTCGGGCTCGCCGTCGTGCTCGCCGGTGGCGAGTTGTCGACTCATATCAGCGGCTCCAGGCGCGAGGGCTCGGCGTACAGTGTGCCGCCGCCGTAGTAGGCCATCACGCGGTCTTCCTCGAGCGAGGTGATCTCGTCGGGCGACTTGAGTTGCGGCACCGCGCCGAACTGCGTGGACAAGATCGAGGCGACGAAGACCTCGCGGTCGCCGCAGCGGGCAAAGTTCATCGGCAGCAGCACGCGGCGGCCGGTGGGGTCGCCGTCGACCTCGACCTCGAGGTAGCGGAAGATGGCTTCGGAGCGGTCGACCCACAGGTCGCGCACCGTGCCGCCGATCTTGTCGTCGGCGCCGATCACGTACATGCCGCGCGGATCAGGCCCCTGGTGCGCCACGCCGAAGTCCTTGGCCACGCGCAGTGGCACGATGCGCGGCCGGTCGTCCAGCGTCAGGTCGGGCTTGTCGCTGCGCAGCGTGTAGGCGCCGGGGCCGACGCCGTCGAGCATCGGGTTGCCGGTGGGCTCGATCGGTGAGCCGGGCACGCGCGAGGTGGGCTCGGCCAGCGGCAGCGGCTCCTTGAAGGTGTTGGGGCCCGGCGCGTAGCGGACTTCGCCGCTGCGCATCAGGAAGGACTTGGGTTCGGGCACCGACGGGAAGCCCTGGATCACGACGCGGCCGCCGCGGCCGTCCGATTCGAGCGGATAGCCTTCCCGCTTGTTCTCTCGGTGCAGGTAGTAGCACAGGCCTGCGAAGAAGATCCAGAACATGTAGAGCACGACCTGGGCGATGTCGATGTACGAGTTGATGGCGCCTTTGGGCATGGTGTTTCTCCTGACGTGAGCGCTCGGGGAGGGTGAGGGAGGTGGCGTAGAGGGTCGGGGGCCGCGGGTCGGTGGTCGATCAGCCGGGGAACTCGGCCAATCCGAAGCGATGGGGGTTGGGCCGCGGCGCGCCATGCCGGCGCACCAGCGGGCCGATGGCCACCAGGGTGGCGAACAGCAGGGCGATCTCGAGGTGGTAGACGACGCTGTAGCCGGTGGCCGGGCTGGCCAGGGCGGGGCCGAGCGCGCCGTCCATCGCCAGCGACGAGACGACGTCGCGCAGCGCGCCACCCAGCGCGATGGCGCTGCCCGCGGCGGTGGCCTGCACGGCGCCCCAGGCGCCGAGCGCCAGGCCGTGGCCGACCGGGGTCGCACCGCCGTGGCCGTCCTGCGGCACCGGCGCGTCCAGCGCCATCGCCACCGTGAGGGTGGCCACCGAGAACAGCCCGCCGCCGAAGCCGATCAGCGCCGTGCCGATGCGGAACAGCCACGCGGCCTGCAGCGGCTCGGCGAAGACCACCGCGGCGAAGGCGACCACGCCGACCAGTGCGCCATGGGCCGCCAGCCGGTTGGCGTCGGCGCCGCGCTGCAACCAGCGGGCGGCCAGCGCGAAGGCGGCCAGTGAGCCGCCGGCCAGCAGGGCCGTCAGCAGCGTGGTGGCACCGACGCCCAGGTGCAGGATCTGGCCGCCGTAGGGTTCGAGCAGCACGTCCTGCATGCTGAAGGCGGCGCTGCCCAGCGCCACGGCCACCAGCAGGCGCCTGGCATGGCGCTGGCCCACCAGTGCGCGCCAAGAGTCGCGGAAGGCCATCGCCGTGCGTGGCGCGGCGGCGCGGTTCGGGTCGCGTGCCTCCTGCTTCCACAGGGCCACGATGTTCAGTGCCATGGCCACCATCGCCGAGCCCTGGATCACCTGCACCAGGCGCACCGGGCTGAAGTTCGACAGCAGCGCGCCATAGGCCAGCGAGCTGGCGACCATGCCCAACAGCAGCATCACGTACAGCAGCGCGACCACGCGCGGGCGGGTCTCGGCCGGGGCCAGGTCGCTGGCCAGCGCCAGGCCGGCGGTCTGCGTGGTGTGCAGGCCCGCACCCACCAGCAGGAAGGCCAGGGCGCCGCCGAGCTGGCCCACCCAGGCCGGGCCGTGGCCCTCGCCGGTGAGCACCAGCAGCGCGAAGGGCATGATGGCCAGCCCGCCGAACATCATCAGCGAGCCAAACCACAGGTAGGGCACGCGCCGCCAGCCCAGGGCCGAGCGGTGCGTGTCGGACTTGAAGCCCACCAGCGCGCGCAGCGGCGCGAACAGGATCGGCAGCGCCACCATCAGCGACACCAGCCAGGACGACACGCCCAGCTCGACGATCATCACCCGGTTCAGCGTGCCGTTGAGCAGGGCCAGCGCCATGCCCACCGCCACCTGGAACAGCGACAGGCGCAGCAGACGCGGCAGCGGCAACTGGGCGCTGGCCGCATCGGCAAACGGCAGGAAGCGCGTGCCGACGCGGCTCCAGCCGCGGATCGCCAGCGCTTGAAATCGATTCACGCGCGGCCCCATCGCATCGCCTGCGAGGTGTAGAACCCGCTGGCCACGCGGGTGCTGCCCAGCGCGCGCCAGCCCTGCAGCGCGGGCTCGGCCGACAGCAGCTGCGACAGCGCTGCTTCGGCCACCGGCACGATGGACGGTGCGCGGTCGCCGCGCGGGAACAACCGGCCCACCGCGTGCATGGCGGCCAGGGCGGGCGTGCGCGGCGCGAAGGTGAAGACCATCGAGCCGGTGGTGCGCTCGGCCAGGCGGCCCAGCACGCGCGCGGCATCGGGCGCGTCGTAGTGGATGATCGAATCCATCGCCACCACGTGGTCGAAGCGGCCCAGCGCGGGGTCGAGCATGTCGCCCGAGCGGAAGTCGATCGAGCCCGGCCCCAGGTCGGCGGGCAGCCGCTCTCGCGCCAGTTGCACCAGCGTGGGCGACAGGTCGATGGCCACCACCTCGGCCCCGCGGCGCGCCATCGCCACCGCGGCAGCGCCGGTGCCGCAGCCGGCGTCGAGCACGCGCAGGCCGCTCAGATCGTCGGGCAGCCAGCCCAGCAGCGTGGCGCGCATGCGGTCGCGGCCGGCGCGCACCGTGGCGCGGATGCGGCCCACCGGCGCGTCGGAGGTCAATCGGGCCCAGGCCTGCGCGGCGGTGCGGTCGAAGTAGGTCTCGATCTCGCCGCGGCGCTGGTCGTAGGCAGGGGTTCGCATGTCCATGGTCGGCTCCGGGCGGATCAGTCGAAACCCAGCAGGTCGAAGATGTCGCGGTCTTTCAGCGGCACGGCGGGCAGCGGGTCGGGCCCCAGCCACAGCGTGGCGGCCAGGCGCAGGTACTCGCGCTGCACGGCCTCCAGCTCGGGGCTGGGCTCCATCTCGAACAGCGTGCTCTTCTTCAGGCGGCTGCGGCGGATCACGTCCAGGTCGGGGAAGTGCGCCGCCAGCTTCAGGCCGGTGCGCTCGTTGTACTTGTCGATCTGGTCGGTGGCCGCACTGCGGTTGGCGATGACGCCGCCCAGCCGCACGTTGTAGTTCTTGGCCTTGGTGCCGATGGCCTGCACGATGCGGTTCATCGCGAAGATGGAATCGAAGTCGTTGGCCGTGACAATCATCGCGCGGTCGGCGTGCTGCAGCGGCGCGGCAAAGCCGCCGCACACCACGTCGCCCAGCACGTCGAAGATCACCACGTCGGTGTCTTCGAGCAGGTGATGCTCCTTCAGCAGCTTGACGGTCTGGCCGACCACGTAGCCGCCGCAGCCGGTGCCGGCCGGCGGGCCGCCGGCCTCCACGCACATCACGCCGTTGTAGCCCTCGAAGACGAAGTCCTCGGGCCGCAGTTCCTCGGCATGGAACTGCACGGTCTCGAGCACGTCGATCACCGTGGGCAGCATGCGCTTGGTCAGCGTGAAGGTGCTGTCGTGCTTGGGGTCGCAGCCGATCTGCAGCACGCGCTTGCCCATCTTCGAGAAGGCGGCCGACAGGTTCGACGAGGTGGTGCTCTTGCCGATGCCGCCCTTGCCGTAGATGGCGAAGACCTTGGCGGTGCCGATCTTCAGGTTGGGGTCGAGCTGCACCTGCACGCTGCCCTCGCCGTCCTCGCGGCTGGTGGGGCGACGGATCGCATGGCCGTCGGCGCGGCGCAGTTCGGACAGGGGGACGTTGGCGACGTTCATGCGGCCATCCTTTCGGGGAAGACGCCTTCGAGGCGATCTTCGAGCTCTTCTCCCGCGCGCTTCAATGCATCGAGCATCTGGTCGTCCGGGGTCCAGTAGTGGCGCGCGTGCGCTTCCAGCAGCCGGTTGGCCAGCTTGGCCGACGCGGCAGGGTTCAGGGCGGCCAGGCGGTCGCGCATGGCCTCGTCGAGCATGAAGGTCTGCGTGAGCTGCTGGTACACCCAGGGCTGCACCTGGCCGGTGGTGGCCGACCAGCCCATCGTGTTGGTGATGGCGGCCTCGATCTGGCGCACGCCCTCGTAGCCGTGGGCCAGCATGCCCTCGTACCACTTCGGGTTGAGCATGCGGGTGCGGGTCTCGAGCGACACCTGCTCGCTGAGCGTGCGCACCGTGCCGTCGCCGCGCGTCTGATCGCCGATGTACACCGGCGCCATCGCGTCGCTGCCGCCGCCGGCCTTGCGCGCCCGCTGCGCGGCGCGGCTGATGCCGCCCAGCGTGTCGAAGTAGGTGTCGATGGTGGTGACGCCCAGTTCCACCGAGTCGAGGTTCTGGTAGGCCAGCTCCACGCCGGCCAGCACGCTGTTCAGCAGCCTGGGCTGCTTGCTCGGCCGGCCGCTGCGGCCGTAGGCGAAGCCCTTGCGACGCGTGTAGGTCTCGGCCAGTTCATCGTCCTCGTCCCAGCGGCTGTTGTCGATCAGCATGTTGACGTTGGCGCCGTAGGCGCCCTCGGCATTGCCGAACACGCGCAGCGAGGCGGTGTCGAGGTCGCAGCCGTGCTCGGCCTGGTAGGCCAGCGCATGCTTGCGCACGAAGTTGTGCTCGGCGGGCTCGTCGGCGCTGGCGGCCAGCCAGGCGGCCTCGGCCAGCAGCTTGATCTGCAGCGGCAGCAGGTCGCGGAAGATGCCCGACAGCGTGATCACCACGTCCACCCGCGGCCGGCCCAGCTCGGCCAGCGGCACCAACTCGGCACCGGCCAGGCGGCCATAGCCGTCGAAGCGCGGCCTGGCGCCGATCAGGGCCAGGGCCTGGGCCAGCGGGGCGCCTTCGCTCTTCAGGTTGTCGCTGCCCCACAGCACCAGCGCGATCGACTCGGGGAAGGCGTGGCCGTCGGCGACATGGCGGGCCAGCAGGCGCTCGGCCTGGCGCTGGCCGTCCTGCACCGCGAAGGCGCTGGGGATGCGGAAGGGGTCGAAGCCATGCAGGTTGCGGCCGGTGGGCAGCACGTCGGGGTTGTGCAGCAGATCGCCGCCGGGCGCCGGCCGAACATAGCGGCCATCCAGCGCGCGCAGGATGCCTTCGGTCTCGCGGTCCTCGGCCAGCAGCCGATTGGTCTCGGCCAGCTCGGCCAGGCGGGTCAGCAGCGGCGCATCGCCGGCCAGGCCGGCGTCCTTCAGCACCTGCGCCGGGGCCAGGCCCTGCACCACCAGGGCCTGCAGCAGGGCCCGCTGCTGCGCGGTGGGCAGCGCGGCCATCGCGTCGCCACCGGCCTCGCACAGCACGGCCAGCAGGTCCACGCGCTCGGCCGGTGTCGGCGGGCGGCCGACCACGTGCATGCCGTGCGGGATCAGCGTGTGCTCGAGTTCGACCACCTGCAACGTCAGCCGGTTCATCGCGGCGTCGGCGTCCGCCCCCCAGGCCGGCTCGGCGGGGGCCAGTTCCATCTCGGCGGCCTGCGCCTGCACCAGCGTGACCAGGGTGTCGCGCTCGGCCGCCGCCTCGGGCGGCAGCGCGCGCCAGCGCTCGAGCGAGGCCTTCAGGTCGATCAGGCCCTTGTACAGGCCCGCGGTGGCCACCGGCGGCGTGAGGTAGCTGATCAGCGTGGCGGCGGCGCGGCGCTTGGCGATGGCGCCTTCGGACGGGTTGTTCGACGCGTACAGGTACAGGTTGGGCAGCGCGCCGATCAGCCGCTCGGGCCAGCAGCTGCCCGACAGGCCGGTCTGCTTGCCGGGCATGAACTCGAGCGCGCCGTGGGTGCCGAAGTGCAGCACCACGTGGGCCCCGAAATCCTCGCGCAGCCAGCGGTAGAAGGCCGAGAAGGCATGCGTCGGCGCGAAGCCGCGCTCGAACAGCAGCCGCATCGGGTCGCCCTCGTGGCCCATGCCCGGCTGGATGCCGACGAAGACGTTGCCGAAGCGCTCGCCCAGCACGAAGATCGTGCTGCCGTCGCTGTTCTGCTTGCCTGGCGCCGGGCCCCAGGTGGCCTCGATGGCGGGCAGCCAGCGCTCGCGCCGCACGTGGTCGTCGGCGGGGATGCGCACGTGCACGTTGGCCAGCGCGCCCATGCGCTCGGCGTTGCCCTGGATGATGCGGTCGCGCAGCGCATCCACGGTGGGCGGCACGTCGACCGTGTAGCCCTCGCGCTGCATCGCGCGCAGCGTGTTGTGCAGCGACTCGAACACCGACAGGAAGGCGGCGGTGCCGCTGTTGCCGGCGTTGGGCGGGAAGTTGAACAGCACGCAGGCCACCTTGCGCTGCGCGCGCTGGCTGCGGCGCAGCGCCACCAGCTTGGCCACGCGGGCCGACAGCGCGTCGGCGCGCTCGCTGCAGGTCTGCATGTCGTGGGCGTCGTGCACGCCGTTGAAACGGCAGGCGCGGTCGCAGCCGGTGCAGGCGGTGCCGCCGGCGGCGCTGCGGCCACCGAAGACCATCGGCGCGGTGCAGCCGTCGAGCTCGGGGATGGCGACCATCATGGTCGACTCCACCGGCAGCAGGCCGCGCTCGGAGCCGCCCCACTGCTCGAGCGTCTGGAATTCCACCGGCATCACCGACAGATAAGGCACATCGAGCGCGGCCAGCGTGTCCTCGGCCGCCTTGGCGTCGTTGTAGGCCGGGCCGCCGACGAGCGAGAAGCCCGTGAGCGAGACCAGTGCGTCCACCGTGGCGCGGCCGTCCTGCAGGAAGAACTTCTCCACCGCCGGGCGGGCGTCGAGACCGGTGGCGAAGGCCGGAAGCACGCGCAGGCCGCGCGCCTCCAGCGCGGTGATCACACCGTCGTAGTGCGCGGTGTTGCCGGCCAGCAGGTACGAGCGCAGCAACAGCAGGCCGACGGTGCCGTTGGGGCCGCTGGTGGCCACGCGCGGCAGGGCGCTGGCCTCGTGCGACAGCCGGCCGGGCATGCGCGGGTGGTAAAGGCCCAGCTCGGGGTAGTCGATCGGGGCGGCGGGCTTGACCAGCGCGCGGTAGCCTTCGCGCGGCCCCGCGGCGTAGCGGTGCACCAGCAGCTGCACCAGGCCGGCCATGTTCTCGTGCGAGCCGGCCAGCCAGTACTGCAGCACCAGGAAGTAGGCCCGCACGTCCTGCGCGGTGCCGGGGATGAAGCGCAGGATCTGCGGCAGCCGGCGCAGCATGGTCATCTGCCGGGCGCCGGCGCTGGCCTTGGTCTCGCCTTCCTTCTCGCCCTTGCCGGACATCCTGGCGCGCAGCTTCTTCAGCAGCGCCATCGCCCCGGTGGCCTCGCCGTCCATGCTGAAGCGGCCCATGCGGGTGAGCTTCATCACCTCGCCGGCGCACATGGCGCAGACCATCGCGTCGCAGGCCTCGCGGCGCGCCTTCAATGCGGCGAGCATCGGGCGGAAGTGGTCCTCCATGAACAGCATGGTGGCGATGACGATGTCGCCCTGCGCGATGTCGTCGCGGCAGCGCTGCAGGGCCTCGTCGTCGTCGCCCCATTCGGAGGCGGCGTGCACCGACAGGCTCAGGCCCGGCAGGTCGCGCGCCAGCACCTGCCGCGCGCGCGCCGCGGCACTGATGATGTGGCTGTCCATCGTGACCAGTACCACCCGCATCGCGGGGGCCTGGCCGTCAGGCGCTGAAGTGCGCTTTGGCATCGTAGAGGGTCTCGACGGTGATGGTGGCCACGCCACGGTCGCGTGCATAACGCTCGGTGTTGCGGCGGGCCTTGCCGCGCACGAAGAACGGGATCTTGTGCAGTTCCTTCTCGGCCTCGGGCGCCCAGCCCAGCTCGATCGGGCTGCTGGGCACGGCCGTGGCAACGGCCGGTGATTCGATCGGTGCCGCCGGCACCGCCTTCACGGCCGGCGCCATCGCCGGCACGTCGGCGGCGGGCACCGCGCGCAGCGCCGTGGCGGCCGAGCCCAGGTGCGACGGCGCGGCTTCGGCATGGAACTCGAAGTCGTCGCGGAACATCGTGAGCAGGTGCTCCTCTAGCCCCATCATCAGCGGGTGCACCCAGGTGTCGAACATCACGTTCGCGCCTTCGATGCCCATCTGCGGCGAGTAGCGCGCGGGGAAGTCCTGCACGTGCACCGGGGCCGAGATCACCGCGCAGGGCAGGCCCAGGCGCTTGGCGATGTGCCGCTCCATCTGCGTGCCCAGCACCAGCTCGGGGTGGGCTTCCGTGATGCGCGACTCGACTTCGAGGTAGTCGTCGGTGATCAGCGGCTCGACGCCGTACAGCGTGGCGGCCTCGCGCAGCTCGCGGGCGAACTCGCGGCTGTAGCTGCCCAGGCCCACCACGGTGAAGCCCATCTCGCGCGAGGCCACGCGCGCCGCGGCGATGGCGTGGGTGGCGTCGCCGAAGACGAAGACGCGCTTGCCGGTGAGGTAGGTGGAATCGACCGACTGCGCGTACCAGCGCGCGCGCCACTCGATGCGCTCGAGCGCGGGTGCGGGGTTCACGCCGGCCAGTTCGGCCACGCGGTGGATGAAGTCGGTGCTGGCGCCGATGCCGATGGGCACCACGCCGACGAAGGGCTGGCGGTGGGTGCGCTCCAGCCAGCGCGCGGCCAGGCTGGCCACCTCGGGGTAGAGCACCACGTTGAAGTCGGCGCCGGGCAGCCGTGCCAGGTCGGCCGGCGTGGCGCCGAGCGGGGCCACCACGTGCACGTCCACGCCGATCAGGGCCAGCAGCTCGGTCACCTCGCGCACGTCGTCGCGGTGGCGGAAGCCCAGCGCCGTGGGCCCCAGCAGGTTGCAGCACGGCCGGGCGCCACTGTCGCGCGGCGCGGCCGGTGCCTTGGCCAGGTGCCGCACCAGCTGGTAGAAGGTTTCGGCGGCGCCCCAGTTCTCCTTGCGCTGGTACGACGGCAGTTCGAGCGGGATCACCGGGATCGGCAGGTCCAGCGCCTGGGCCAGGCCACCGGGGTCGTCCTGGATCAGCTCGGCGGTGCACGAGGCGCCGACGATCATCGCCTGCGGGCGGAAGCGCTCGTAGGCCTCGCGCACCGAGCGCTGAAACAGCTCGGCCGTGTCGCCGCCCAGGTCGCGCGCCTGGAAGGTGCTGTAGGTGACCGGCGGGCGCTCGCGGCGGCGCTCGATCATCGTGAACAGCAGGTCGGCGTAGGTGTCGCCCTGCGGCGCGTGCAGCACGTAGTGCAGGCCGCGCATCGCGGTGGCCACGCGCATCGCACCGACGTGCGGCGGGCCTTCGTAAGTCCAGAGTGTGAGCTGCATGGGGCGCTTTCGTGCTCAGGCCGCCAGGCGGGTGCGGCGGTCGAGCGGACGGGCGAACAGCGCGGCCAGGTCGCCGGCCTGTTCGTAGCCGTGCACCGGCGAGAACACCAGTTCGATCGACCACTTGGTGGCGATGCCCTCGGCCTCGAGCGGGTTGGCCAGGCCCAGGCCGCAGACCACCAGGTCGGGCCGCGCGGCGCGGCAGCGGTCGAGCTGGCGTTCGACGTCCTGGCCTTCGCTGAGCAGCGTGCCGGCGGGCAGCAGGGCCATCTCGGCGGCCAGGTGCTGGCGGTGCAGGTAGGGCGAGCCCACCTCCACCAGCTGCATGCCCAGTTCGCGCGCGGCGAAGCGCGCCAGCGGCACCTCGAGCTGCGAATCGGGGAAGAAGAAGATGCGCTTGCCGGCCAGCACCGCGCGCTGCCGCGCCAGGGCCTGCCGGGCACGCTCGCGCGGGGCGGCCACGGCGGCCTCGAAGCGCTGCGCATCGACACCGAAGGCGGTGGCCGCGGCCTGCAGCCACAGCGTGCTGCCCTCGTCGCCGAACGGGAAGGGGGCGGGCAGCCGCTGCGCGCCACGCGCCTCCAGCGCGCGCGCCGTGTCGGCCAGGAAGGGCTGGGCCAGCAACAGGCGGGTGCGCGGCCCCACGGCCGGCATCGAGCCCGCGCGCCGCGCCGGCAGGAAGGCCACGCGCTCGATGCCCATGACCTGCAGCAGGCGCCCGAACTGGTCTTCCACCACGTCGGGCAGCGTGCCCACCACCATCAGCGAGTCGGCCGCACCGGGTGGCTCGGCGGGCAGGCCGGGCACCAGCGATGCGAGGCAGGCGTCCTCGCCCTGGGTGAAGGTGGTCTCGATGCCGCTGCCGGAGTAGTTGAGCACCCGCACGCGCGGCAGGAACTGCGCCGACAGCCGCTCGGCGGCGCGCGACAGGTCGAGCTTGATCACCTCGGACGGGCACGAGCCGACGAGGAACAGCAGCTTGATGTCGGGCCGGCGCTCGAGCAGGCGACCGACCACGCGGTCGAGCTCGGCGTTGGCGTCGGCCAGGCCGGCCAGGTCGCGTTCGTCGATGATGGCCGTGCCGAAGCGCGGCTCGGCGAAGATCATCACGCCGGCGGCCGACTGCACCAGGTGTGCGCAGGTGCGCGAGCCGACGACCAGGAAGAACGCGTCCTGGATCTTGCGGTGCAGCCAGACGATGCCGGTGAGGCCGCAGAACACCTCGCGCTGGCCGCGCTCTCGCAGCACGTGGTCAGCCGCGGCGGCCGGTGCGCAGCCACGGCTGCCGAGTTGCGGTGCGGCGACCACCGCGGTGTCGGCCTGGCTCATGTCGAGGCCCCGCTCGTGGTCATCATCGGGCCCGTGCTGCGTGCGCGGTCGAGCCGGGCGGCGCGCAGCTTCAGCACGAACTGCGCTGCGTTGATCACGTAGGCGGCATAGGCCGCCAGCGCCAGCCACATCAGCGACCGCGTCGACCAGGCGCCGGTGACCAGCCCCCCCAGGTAGGCGGTGTGCAGCGCCAGCACCAGCATGCTGAACACGTCTTCCCAGAAGAAGGGCCGCGCGAACAGGTAGACGCCGAAGACCCGCTTCTCCCAGATCGAGCCGGTGACCATGATGGTGTACAGCAAGGCGGTCTTGACGACCACCGACACGGTGGCGGCCACCTCGCCCTGCCCGTTGGCGAGGTAGCGCAGCACCAGCACCAGGCTGATGCCGAAGGCCAGGAACTGGATCGGGGCCAGCACACCCTGCACCAGGGTCCAGGGCGTGGCGTCGCGGCGCGCGCGCTCGTCGGTGGTGTACAGCGGCGAGCGGGAGGGGTGGCGGTGGATCGTGGACAAGGGGCTTCCTGCGTGCTGAGCCCCAATCTAGCCCTGCGGCGAGAAAGTGTCAATAAAGATTGACGTTCATAAAAAGTGACGCTACCGTCGAGGCCATGTTGAAGCCACTGGCCCCGGCCGAGTTGGATCGGGGCCCCTGGCACTCGAGGGTGGCGGTTGCCAGCCGGCGATTTCCAGATGGGTTTTCCGCAGGTGCTTTGACAGGCCAGCGGTACAGGCGTACAACGCGCTCGGGTTGACACAGGAATGGCACAGAGTATTGGCGATGGTCCCCATGTTCGGGGCCTTCGGAACACCGGCAACGACGCCTGCAAGGGCGGTCTGGTTGGCTTGCCGGGGTTGGCGAAAGGCGGCCGCTACATCGCGTATCGAGGAGACGCGGAATGACAGGATGGACCCAGGCGCGGCAGGCCATGGCAGATCTGGAGCAGCAGTGCGACGCTGCCATGCTCCGCCAGGAACCCGGGCGCTTCGCCCTCGACGCAGCGGACACGCTCTTCCGCACCGTTGAAACCGAGATCATCCCCCGGCTGATGCTGCTGCACCGCCAGGATGGCGGCGCCCAGCGCAGCCTGGGCGCCAGCAACGACCGCGTGTCCATCGGCCCGTCGCATGTGCTCGAGTTCTGCGACATCGTGCTGGACAGCCGTGAGCGCGCCGAAACCTACCTGCAAAACCTGCTGCACCTGGGCGTCGACCTCGAAGCCCTGTGCCTGCAGTTGTTGGCGCCCACTGCGCGCCACCTCGGCGAACTGTGGAGCGCCGACCTCTGCGAGTTCACCGATGTCACCATCGCGTTGGCGCGCCTGCAGGGTCTGCTGCGCTTTCTCTCGGTGGATACCCGCATGCCGCGGCAGGCCAGCAGCATGGGGCGAACCGCGCTCTTTGCGCCGGCGCCGGGCGAGCAGCACACCTTCGGCCTGACCATGGTGTGCGATTTCTTCCGCTCGTCCGGCTGGGACGTGTGGACCGACACGCCTTCGGGCAACGAGGCCCTGGTTGCACTGGTGCGGGATCGCCGGTTCGACGTGGTGGGTTTCTCGATCGGCAACGACCGCGCCCTCCAAGCGCTGGCCGAGCTGATCCGTGCTGTCAGAACTTCATCCAGGAACCGCGCCGTGCGCGTGCTCGCCGGCGGGCCCTTGCTGATTGCGCGACCGCAGATCGCCGCCCTGGTGGGCGCCGACGCCACGGCCGTGGATGCAAGGCAAGCTATGCTTGAGGCCGAAAGGCTGGTTGCCGCGCGGGACGAGGGCAGGTGAGCACAACAAGAGATCCAACAAAGATCGGCAATCAGGGCGACCGGGCGAACAGCCCGGGTGCGCGAGCCTTTGCGGCACCGCGCAAGTCGCTGGAAGCGCTGGATGCACTGGGCGCCGCCGCACTCATCGAGGCCGCCTCCGACATCGCCCTGGTGCTCGACCGCCGGGGCGTGATCCAGGACATCTCGGTGAGCCTGGACGATCTGGCCCCCGAAAGCTATGCCGGCTGGCTGGGCCGCCCCTGGTCCGAGGTGGTGACGCTGGAAAGCCGCACCAAGGTGGAATCGCTGCTGGACGACGCCGTCGACGGCGCGCCGCGGCGCTGGCGCCACATCAACCACCCGCTGGGGCGCGGTGCCGATCTGCCGGTGCTCTATTCCACTGTGCGCCTGGGCACCAAGGGCCGTGTCGTGGCCTTTGGCCGCGACCTGCGGGCCCTGTCCAGCCTGCAGCAGCGCCTGGTCGATGCACAGCACACGCTCGAGCGCGACTACTGGCGCCTGCGCCACGTCGAGACGCGCTACCGGTTGCTGTTCGACATGGCCTCCGAGGCCTTGCTCATCGTCGATGCCGCCACGTCCAAGGTGGTCGAGGCCAACCCTGCGGCGCTCGAGCAACTCGGCCTGCCGGCCCGTCGTGTCACCGGCCAGGCCTTCCCGCTGGGCCTGCCCGACAAGGGCCTGCGCGACGTGACCACGCTCATCAGCCAGGTGCGCAGCACCGGCCGCAGCGACGAGGTGCGGGTGCGCGGGGCGCAGGGCCAGGCCGAGCTGATGGTCGGGGCCACGCTGTTCACCCAGGAAGACACCAAGCTGCTGCTGGTGCGCATGCGGTCGGCGCGGGTGGGCATGGCGGCCGCGCCGGCGCCCGCAGGCCGCAGCGCCATCCTGCAGGTGGTCGAGCGCGCGACCGACGGCTTCGTCGTCACCGATTTCGATGGCCGCGTGCTGTTGGCCAACCCTTCCTTCGTCGAGCTCACCCAGCAGGCCACCGAGGAGCAGGTGCGCGGCCAGACGCTCGACCGCTGGCTGGGCCGGCCGGGCGTCGACCTGAGCGTGCTGCTGGCCACCTTGCGGCAGCAGGGCTCGGTGCGCCTGTTCGCCACCAGCCTGCGCGGCGAGCACGGCGCGCAGGCCGATGTCGAGATCTCCGCCGTGGCCGTGCCCGAGGGCGAGCCGCCCTGCATGGGCTTCACCGTGCGCCACGTCGGCCGCCGCCTGGGCGTCGACCTGCAGGCCGGCAAGGCCGCGCCGCGCTCGGTGGAGCAACTCACCCAGCTGGTCGGCCGCATGCCGCTGAAAGACCTGGTGCGCGAATCCACCGACCTCATCGAGCAGCTGTGCATCGAGGCCGCGCTCAAGCTCACGCAGGACAACCGCGCCTCGGCCGCCGAAATGCTGGGCCTGTCGCGCCAGAGCCTATACGTCAAGCTGCGCCGCTACGGCCTGGGCGACCTGGGCGCCGACAGCGAACGCTGATCAGGGGGGGCGCGGGCCATGGCCCGCTGTCGTCGGGGTGGCGCTGTCGCCATCCAAGCGTCGCGTGAAGCGACGCCACAAACACTTGCCACCAGCGTCCGGCGCCACGCCCGGGCGGTGGCTTCAGTCCACCCCGCCGGTCAGGGCGTCCAGCCGCCGCAGTTCAGCACCGGCGCGGGCGCCCAGCGCTCTAGCAGCGCGGCGCAGCGTGTCGTCCAGTGAAACCGGGTCTCGGGGCGCGCCGGCGCGGGCGCTGCCTTGCGCGGCGCGGGCCAGGGGGTCGGATGCGGCATTGCAGTCTTCATGGGCCACCTCGGGCAGGGTCTGGCACCGAGCCGGCGCACGGCGATTGCCGCGCACCGTGTGGATGCCGTGGTGTGTAAATTACACTTGACACTTGCCTGTGTCAAGCAAAGAATGATTTGCATGGCCACCTTGTCCGGCACCTCTGCACCCTCGCGCCCGTCGCTGGCGACGGTGGCCGAACTGCTCAAGCCCATCACCTGGTTCCCGCCGATGTGGGCCTTCGGCTGCGGTGTCGTGGCCTCGGGGCTGCCGCTGGCCGACCGCTGGGCCATGGTGCTGCTGGGCATCGTGCTGGCCGGGCCGATGGTGTGCGCCACCAGCCAAGCGGTGAACGACTGGTTCGACCGCCACGTCGACGCCATCAACGAGCCGAACCGGCCCATCCCGTCGGGCCGCATGCCCGGCCGCTGGGGCCTGTACATCGCGGTGCTGTGGACCGGGTTGTCGCTGGGCGTGGCGTCGCTGCTGGGCCCCTGGGGCTTCGTTGCCGCGCTGATCGGGCTGGCGCTGGCCTGGGCCTACAGCGCACCGCCGATCCGCCTGAAGCGCAATGGCTGGTGGGGCAATGCTGCGTGTGCCTTGTGTTATGAAGGCCTGGCCTGGGCCACCGGCGCGGCGGTGATGGCCTTCGGCACCCTGCCACAGGCCAGCTCGCTGGGCCTGGCGCTGCTGTACAGCGCGGGGGCGCACGGCATCATGACGCTGAACGACTTCAAGTCGATCGAGGGCGATCGGCGCATGGGCATCGGCTCTCTGCCGGTGCGCCTGGGGGTGGACGGCGCGGCGCGCGCGGCCTGCCTGTTCATGCTGCTGCCCCAAGCGGTGGTGGTGGCGCTGCTGGCGGTGTGGCAATGCCCCTGGCATGCGCTGGCGGTGGCCGGTCTGATGGTGGCGCAGGCGGCCATGATGCGCAGCTTCCTGGCCAACCCCATCGCCCGCGCCACCTGGTACAGCGGCTTCGGCGTGCCGCTGTATGTGCTGGGCATGCTGGTCAGCGCGTTCGCGCTGCGCGCCGCGAGCGGAGCTGCAGGATGAGATCCGACGACTTTGGCTGGGGCCGCATCGCGCGGCTCGGGCTGGTGCAGGCCGCGCTGGGCGCGATCGTGGTGCTCACCACATCCACGCTCAACCGCGTGATGGTGGTGGAACTGGCCCTGCCGGCGCTGCTGCCCGGTGTGCTGGTGGCGCTGCACTACCTGGTGCAGATCTCGCGCCCGCGCATGGGCCATGGCAGCGATGTGGGTGGCCGCCGCACGCCGTGGATCGTCGGCGGCATGGCGCTGCTGGCCGCCAGCGGCGTGGTGGCCGCGCTGGCCACGGTGTGGATGGGCACCAACCCCGTGGCCGGCACGCTGCTGGCCATGCTGGGCTTTGCCGGCATCGGGCTGGGCGTCAGCGCCAGCGGCACCTCGCTGCTCGTGCTGCTGGCCAAGCGGGTGCGGCCCGACCGCCGCGCCGGCGCTGCCACCCTGGTGTGGCTGATGATGATTGTCGGCTTCGCGGTCACCGCCGGCGTGGCCGGCAAGCTGCTCGACCCGTACTCGCCCGCGCGGCTGCTGGCGGTGTGCTCGGGCGTGTCGGTGCTGGCCCTGCTGCTCACGCTGGCGGCCCTGGCCGGGCTCGAAGGCCGGCATGCCGGCACGGCACAGGCGACCGACGACGAGGCCCCGGTGGCCCCGGGCGAGTTCAAGGCCGCGATGCAGGCGGTGTGGGCCGATGCACGGGCGCGGCGCTTCGCCATCTTCGTGTTCGTGTCGATGCTGGCCTACAGCGCGCAGGACCTGATCCTCGAGCCCTTCGCCGGCGCGGTGATGGGCTACACGCCCGGCCAGTCCACCAGCCTGTCGGGCGTGCAGCACGGCGGGGTGCTGGTGGGCATGCTGATGGCCGCCGCGGCGGGCCGCAGCTGGCGTGGCCGGCGCTTCGGCACGCTGCGCGGCTGGACCGTCGGCGGCTGCATCGCGTCGGCACTGGCGATGGCCGGGCTGGTGGTGTCGGGCCTGGTCGGGCAGGCCTTCCCGTTCAAGCCCACGGTGTTCGTGCTCGGCATGGCCAACGGGGCGTTCTCGATCGCGGCCATCGGCTCGATGATGCAGCTGGCCACCGAGGGCACCGGCTCACGCGAAGGCGTGCGCATGGGCCTGTGGGGCGCAGCCCAGGCCATCGCCTTCGGCCTGGGCGGGCTCATCGGCACCGGCATGAGCGACCTGTCGCGGCTGCTGTTCGCCTCGCCCGGCGCGGCCTACGCCAGCGTGTTCGCGCTGGAAGGCGCGATGTTCCTGGTGGCCGCCCGCATCGCTGCCCGCAGTGCCGCCGCCGGCAGTGCCGCCACCGGCCCGGCGCGGGCCGACCGGCCGCCGGCCGCCACCCCGATGGAGAGTTCGCCATGAACACCCCCCGCCCCCGTGACACAGACGCCGGCACCCAGCCCGGCGCCGCCGCCGACCCCGAAGAGTTCGACGTGGTCATCGTCGGCGGCGGCCCCGCCGGCGCCACTGCCGCGCACGAGCTGGCGCGCCAGGGCCGCCGCGTGCTGCTACTCGACCGCGCCGGGCGCACCAAGCCCTGCGGCGGCGCCATCCCGCCGAGGCTGATGCGCGATTTCACGATCCCCGAATCGCTGCTGGTGGCGCGCGCCACCACCGCCCGCATGGTGTCGCCCAGCGATCAGAAGGTCGACATCCCGATCGAGAACGGCTATGTGGGCCTGGTCGACCGCGACACCTTCGACGAATGGCTGCGCCAGCGCGCGGCACTGGCCGGTGCGGTGCGCCGTGTGGGCGTCTTCGAGCGGCTCGACCGCGATGCCGACGGCACGCGCCGCGTGCACTACCAGGCCCGCGACATCCACCAGCACGGTCTGGCCAGGCCAGCCAGTGTGCGCGCGCTTTGCGTGATAGGAGCGGATGGCGCCCGCTCCGAGGTGGCGCGCCAGTCGGTAGTCGGGTGGGACCAGGGCCGCTTCGTCTTCGCCTACCACGAGATCCTGAAGGCGCCGCCCGACGACACCGCCGGCTACGACGGCTCGCGCTGCGACGTGGTCTACCGCGGCACCATCTCGCCCGATTTCTACGGCTGGGTCTTCCCGCATGGCCGCACCATGAGCGTGGGCACGGGCAGCGCCGACAAGGGCTTCTCGCTGCGCGGCGCAGTGGCCCGGCTGAGGCAGGAGAGCGGCCTGGAATCGCTGGAAACCTTGCGCCGCGAAGGCGCTCCGATCCCGCTGAAGCCCCTGCCGCGCTGGGACGATGGCCGCGACGTGGTGCTGGCGGGCGACGCCGCTGGCGTGGTGGCGCCGGCGTCGGGCGAGGGCATCTATTACGCCATGCTCGGCGGGCAATTGGCCGGCGAGGCGGCGCAGGCCTTCCTGGCCACCGGCGACGCGCGCGCGTTGGGCCAGGCCCGCAAGCGCTTCATGCGCGAGCACGGACGCGTGTTCTGGGTGTTGGGCATGATGCAGTACTTCTGGTACCGCAACGACCGCCGTCGCGAGCGCTTCGTCAGCATCTGCCGAGACCGCGACGTGCAGCAGCTCACCTTCGATGCCTACATGAACAAGCGACTCGTGCGCAGCCGGCCCATGGCCCACGTGCGCATCTTCTTCAAGGACATGGCGCACCTGCTCGGACTCGTGCGCGCATGAGGTCGCTGCGCACGCGCGCCGTCGGCGTGGCCGCCGGTTGTGCGGTGCTGGTGGCCTTGATCGGCGGCCTGGCCACCGACATCGGGCCCTGGTACGCCAGCCTGAAACGGCCATGGTGGCAGCCGCCGGACTATCTGTTCGGCCCGGTCTGGACCGTGATCTATGCGCTGTGCACGCTGTCGGGCGCCAGCGCCTGGAACGCACTGACCGATGTCCGAGCGCGCCAGTGGCTATTGGTGCTGTGGAGCGCCAACGCCTTCCTCAACGTGCTGTGGAGCCTGCTGTTCTTCCGCCTGCACCGGCCCGACTGGGCGCAGATGGAGGTGGGGCTGCTGTGGCTGTCGGTGGCGGCGCTGATCGCCTTCTCGACGCGCGCGCACCGCGCGGCCGGCCTACTGCTGTGGCCCTACCTGGCGTGGGTGACCTTCGCAGCCTTCCTCAACTTCCACGTCGTGCGCCTGAACGCACCCTTCGGCGGCGCCTGAGCGCGCCCGGCGATGGCACCGAGTTGACCCGATGGACATCCACCTGCCAGTGGGCTGGACGCTGGTCACCATAGTCGATGCGCTGCTCGTCTTCACCGCGCTAGAGATCGCTGCGCTGTGGGCCTGGCACCGCGTCACCGGTCGCGGCATCGCGCTGCGTGAGGTGTGGGCCACGCTGCTGGCCGGCGCCATGCTGATGCTGGCGCTGCGCTGTGCGCTGACACCGGGCTGGACGCTGCCAACCCTGGCCTGTCTGGCGACCGCCGGCCTGGGCCATGCCATCGACCTGCGCAGCCGACGGCGGGCCTCGGCAACGCAAGGCCGCGCATCCGACGCGCCCGGCGGTGCTTGATCTGTCCCAGGCCCAAGCAACTCGACGTGCCGAATGGCTTTTGTGTCACCCCAGGCGCGTTGCGCCGGACGTGCTCCGGCGTCTCATCAATGCCTGACTGAGCGCAGCCAAAAAATTTCCGATGCGCCGATGCCTGGGAACTCTTGCTGCGTCCCTGTGCCGCTTGGGGCGGCCCAGGATGGAGACTTGGTGGGAGCCTGCGATTCCTGCACTGATGCTCGCGGGCTTGGCTGCCATAGCTGCAACGCGTTGGCGCCGGAGCAGACGTCTTCTCCGAAATGGACTGTAGCGTCTCTGCGTCTCTCGTTGCGCGAGCCCTCAAATCACGAATCGGCACACGTTGCGCGAACTGCCCTGCAACCCTGGTTCACGCTTGACCGTTCGATGAACGGCTGTTTGCCTGTCGGTGCTATGGCTGGTGTGGGTCGGTACTGTCAGTCCTGGTGACGGCGAAGCGGTCGGCGGCGTTTGCCCTCCGGATCGATGGAGGTCTATGACCGCACCACCTCGTACAGCGGCTATTCGGGCCAGCACAGGCAGCACTGTCCAATGTTCGCTTGGTGCCGGTCAGCGTGAGTACCCCGCCCACCGGCCAGTGTCGGCATACGCTGCAAAGCAGAGGTTCCAGTGCAATGGTTTTGCTGACGGATGATCTGATAGGCACGGTCAGCTTTCGGTCGGCGTCAACAACCTGTCGCGGGCCGAAGGCGTGCAAGTCTTGTTCTCGGCCGTTTGCAGGCTACCTGTTTACGTCAGCGCGTTCCGTATGGAGTGGTCCGCTCTCCAGCCGCTTGTCGGGGTCGTATCGTTTGCAGCTACCGACAGGCTCGCTGCGATAGTCAAATCTGAGTTCCACGTAATCGTTCCAACGAACCGCTATGGATTCTTCCTCAAGCAATCCCTTAGCTTACTGACGTATTCGGCGCTGCGCTGTGGCATGTTGAGCCCGCAGGCGAACAGAATGTACGGGTCGACCGGCCGAATCGCCTGCGCTAGGAATGCCAGCTCAGCCTTCATTTGCTCGCCTGCGAATATGTACTGAAAGTAGTGCGTGCCGATGTGGGAACGGGTGACCAGCGTGTCGGCGAGTCGGCCGGTCAGCCCGTATCGGTAGGCGATCGTCCGGGCAGCTTCGACAGTGCTCGGGCATTCGGGAGTGCCACACCCTTCTCGGAAGTAGCGCCTTAGGGTCGCTTCCGTCGTGGCGATGAAGCGCGCGTCGCGAATCGCGAAGTCCAACTGGTACAGAAGTACTGCCGTTTCGTCCTCCAGAACGTCGCGCAGGAGGGGCACCCTGAGCAGGTCTTCAGCGGCAACTCCGGAGCCTTCGGCAGCGATGCCGTCGTCCGTTGCGACCTTGGACGGGTCCGGGGCATGGGCGATCGCAGCAGCGCGCACGGCATGGCGCAGTTCGTGCAGCATTAGGCTGTAGTACTCCAGCAGGCTTCGGGGCGTGGCCAAGCCGAGCCGGATCACGCCCGACTGGTCGGTCGATGCGCTGCCGTCATCAGTGAGGACGAGTTTCACCTGCTTCAGAACTGGATCTATCGGAATGGGATAGTTCCGGTATCGCTTAAGCAACCAGTCTTGGACTTCACCGAACATCACCTTCGCCTTGGCAACGTCGGCCGGTCGCAAATTACCGTCCTGCAACCCTCCGAGTGAATGTACCTTCTGGCGCACAGTCTCCTTCCATATGTTGGCGGCGGGGCCGTCCTTCGTGCCCTGTGCCGCGTCCAGCATAAGTGCGATTTGCTCCTTGAACCGCCCGAAGGCCTCTTCATTGGTGATCGCCTGAAGTACTCGCTCCTTCTGACCAACGGTAAGCACCGCATTGTTCGGGAAGACCGCCTGAACGGCCGCAGCCGCGACCTGTCGGTACGAGGCCACCTTCACGCGCCGGAACTCATCCACCTGCCCGGCGTATTTCGCCATTGAAGTGTCATCATCGTTGCGTACGCGCTGCTCGGCGGTGAACGCCTCCCACAACGTCTCGCGATCGGAGGCCGTGTAGGTCGTATAGGCTGGAAGATTGGCGCCAGCTCGCTCGAGCCACCAGCGTCGCAAGGTGCGCATCGCCTTCGCGGTCAGCGGCGACCCGACAGCAACGAATTCCTGGATCTCGTCGTCGATGCCGCTGTTGCAAAGGTCATGGTCGCGGGCTGCTGGAAATGTGCCCGTGTCCGCCCACTTGAGCGCCGTGTTGAGTAGGTACACCGCATTGAACTCCTGCACCGCGTCCTCCTCGTCGCGGAAGACCTTTGGCAGTCCCTTGTCGCCCTTGTAGCCCATCGTGATCATGTATCCGGCGCCCGACAACTGGCATGGCAAGTGCCAGTCTTGCCCCCCGCGCTTGGCTATGAATGATCCGGCGCGCAGCACACGTGCATTTAGCCTCGCTTCGTCGCGTAAACGACGCTCCGACGGTGAAAGGGAGTTGTCGGCGATTTCGCGCAGTTGTTGAGCCACGGTGGCGGCGTACCCACGGATGTCGACGTAGGCCGAGGCGTCAGGCAGCGGGAACGAGTTGAACCTCGACTGGCCGTCCCAGTCGATGTTGGGCATGGTGCCGAAAGGGTAGGAAATGCTGGCGCGGTACGCAGCGAACTCGACCAAGTACAGACGCACCAAGGCCCGACGCAACGCGGCGTTCTGGAGGCGGCTCAGGGAAAAGCCGGGCGCCGAGTCTGCGATCGCATGGCCGAGGTAGCGGTCCATGGCCTCCGTCATCTTCGGCGTTGGACAGCCAAGCAGAATGGTTTCCTTTTTCAGGAGCGCATCGCTGTTCCACTCCAATCGGAACCAGGCCAAGCGCTCCGCGGCGGCATTTTGGAGCACAGCCCTCGTGCCTGCGGGGAGGTCGATCCAGGCTGTGCCATCGGGAATGCCCTGCAGCACGTCCAGAATTCGAGCTGACGCCGCTGGTTTCGGCGCTGGCGCGGGCATCGAACTGCAATCGGCATGGGCGCGCGATGAGCTGACGGCCATGGCGGCATAGAAGATGCAACAGGCGCAGGATCGCGAGAACAGGCTGCTCATGTAGGTTCTCCAGCGCACGAAGAGGTATCAGCATACAGAACAAGGGCAGGGCAGTTCGCGCGTGCAGCCGAGCAAGGCGATGCAGACGCGCAGTTCAAACTGGCGCGCCAATACCTGCGAGGCCAGGGGGTGCCGGCCGATGCCGCCCTGACGGCGCAGTTAATGGCCAAGTCGGCATGGCAACAGCATGCGCTCGCGATGGCTTGTCTTGGCGGCATGCACGCCGACGGCACAGGCGTTGCCCGATGATCACTCGGCGCACTCCTCGACGCAGTGCATATTTTGAGACGCAATCATGAGACATCAGAAGTTCGCCCGTGCTCAGGGTCGCCAGCCGAGACCAGTACGCAATCCGTCGTATTCCTCTTCGGCGGGTCCACCCCTAACCTGCTGACCCATACCTACTACCCTTCTGAGGTGTCCATAATGTGCCGCTACTCGCTCAAGTGCATCCGCGACATCGTCCTTAAATTGCTGGACGTCATCGACCATATCCACCCCACGCAGCGGGGTGTAGTGGTGATCGTGCTTCTGTATTGCCTCTTCGGCCGAGAAGTGCCGTGGGCGGCGATCAACGCTCTGATGACATGAGGTCGCTTGTGAGTGCAGGACACCATCAAGGTCGACGTGCTGCACTCGCTGTCGGGCTCGATGGCCATCTCGGAAATGGTGCTCAAGGACACCATCCTGATGGCCATCGACGAGATCGACACCAAGGGCGGCCTGCTGGGCAAGAAGCTCGAGCCGGTGGTCGTCGACCCGGCTTCGTACTGGCCGCTGTTTGCCGAGAAGGCCAAGCAGCTGATCAGCCAGGACAAGGTGGCCGTGGTCTTCGGCTGCTGGACCAGCGTGTCGCGCAA
>NZ_MWLO01000098.1:0-30355 GCF_002198735.1 Ideonella sp. A 288 | reverse complement strand
TGGAATACCTGATGAGCAAGGACGGCGGCTCGGCCAAGCGCTTCGTGCTGCTGGGCACCGACTACGTGTACCCGCGCACCACCAACAAGATCCTGCGCGCCTTCCTGAAGGCCAAGGGCATTGCCGACGCCGACATCATGGAGGACTACACCCCCTTCGGCCATTCGGACTATCAGAGCATCATCGCCAAGATCAAGAAGTTCGCCTCCGAGGGCAAGAAGACCGCGGTGGTGTCCACCATCAACGGCGACTCCAACGTGCCGTTCTACAAGGAACTGGGCAACCAGGGCCTGAAGGCGACCGACGTGCCGGTGGTGGCCTTCTCGGTGGGTGAGGAAGAGCTGCGCGGCGTCGACACCAAGCCGCTGGTCGGCCACCTGGCCGCCTGGAACTACTTCATGTCCATCAAGAGCCCGGCCAACACCGAGTTCGTCAAGAAGTGGAGCGACTACGCCAAGGCCAAGGGCATCGCCGGCCACAAGGACAAGCCCATCACCAACGACCCGATGGAAGCCACCTACCTGGGCATCATGATGTGGAAGGCCGCGGTCGAGAAGGCCAAGAGCACCGACACCGACAAGGTCATCGCGGCGATGGCCGGCCAGACCATGGCGGCGCCGGGCGGCTTCATGTCCACGATGGACAAGGAGAACCACCACCTGCACAAGCCGGTGTTCATCGGCGAGATCAAGGCCGACGGCCAGTTCAACGTGGTGTGGAAGACCAAGGGCCCGGTCGTCGCCGACCCGTGGAGCGACTACATCCCCGAGAACAAGGGCAAGAAGAACGTTCCCGAAGTGAAGAAGTAATCTGTCAAAGACGCGTCCGTCGGCCTGGGGCCGGCGGACGCTTTTTCCTGTTCACGGAGAGACCCCTTGCCCCTGTTCCTTCAGCGCCTCCTGTGGTGTATCGGGCTCGCCCTGTCGTGCGCCGCCCCAGCCCAAGCGCTGACCCCCGAGCAGGCCGGCCGCATCGCCGCCGGCGACAGCGACGACCGCATCGCCGCGCTCAATGAACTGGTCGGCGCGGCCGACCCGGCGCTGATCCCGTTTGCCCAGGCCATGCTCGACGACGCGGTGAAGACCGCGGCCGGCAAGGCCTACATCGTGCGCGACGGCAAGGCCGTCGAGGCGGCCACCGGCGCCGCGGCCACGCTGCCGGCCGATGCCGAGGACGTGGTCAACAACAACCGCATGCGCCGCGAGCTGGAAGCCGCGATCGCTGCACTGGGCCTGGTCTCGCCCGACCGCACCGCGCGGGCCGAGGCCATTGCCAAGCTCAAGGATTCGGCCGACGAAGGCAAGCTCGCGCTCATCGAGAAGGCCGAGGCCAAGGAGCCCGATGCCGAACTCAAGGCGCAGCTCAACCTGCTGCGCGCCGCGGTGGCCATCTCGTCGGCCGACCCGGCCAAGCGCATCGGCGCGGCCAAGGCCCTGTCGGGCAGCAAGTCGCCGGCCACCCGCTCGCTGCTGCTCGAGAAGCTGCAGGCCGAAGCCGATCCGGCGGTGAAGGCCGCCATCCAGGGCGCGCTCGACAGCGTGCAGGGCCAGCTGGCCTGGGGCGAGCGCCTGGGCGTGCTGTTCACCGGCGCCAGCCTGGGCTCGATCCTGCTGCTGGTGGCGCTGGGCCTGGCCATCACCTACGGCCTGATGGGCGTCATCAACATGGCCCACGGCGAGCTGATGATGATCGGCGCCTACGCCACCTACGTGGTGCAGAACCTGTTTCGCAGCCACCTGCCGGCGGGCGCCTTCGACGCCTACATCCTGGTGGCGATCCCGGTGTCCTTCCTCGCCTCGGCCGGCGTCGGCGCGGTGCTCGAGCGCAGCGTGATCCGCTGGCTGTATGGCCGGCCGCTCGAGACGCTGCTGGCCACCTGGGGCATCAGCCTGGTGCTGATGCAGGCGGTGCGCTCGATCTTCGGCGCGCAGAACGTCGGTGTCGAGAACCCGTCGTGGATGTCGGGCGGCGTGCAGGTGCTGCCCAACCTGGTGCTGCCCTACAACCGCATCGCCATCATCGTCTTCGCCGCGCTGGTGCTGGTGGGCATGGCGCTGCTGATCGGCAAGACGCGGCTGGGCCTGTTCGTGCGCGGCGTCACGCAAAACCGCCGCATGGCCGCCTGCGTGGGCGTGCACACCGCGCGGGTCGACACCATGGCCTTCTCGCTGGGTGCCGGCATCGCCGGGCTGGCCGGTTGTGCGCTCAGCCAGGTGGGCAACGTCGGCCCCGACCTGGGCCAGGGCTACATCGTCGATTCGTTCATGGTGGTGGTGCTGGGCGGCGTGGGGCAGCTGGCCGGCACGGTGTACGCCGCGCTGGGCCTGGGCATCCTCAACAAGCTGCTCGAAGGCTGGGCCGGCGCGGTGCTGGCCAAGATCATGGTGCTGGTGATCATCGTCGTGTTCATCCAGAAGCGGCCGCAGGGCTTGTTTGCCGTCAAAGGCCGGAGCGCCGAAGCATGAGCGCGGTTCTCACTTCGCCGGTCGCGCTCCAACAGCGTCGTGGCCTTCTGCTCGGCGCCCGCGGCTGGCTGGCGGTGATGGTGGCCGCGGCCGTCATCGTCGTCGGCGTGCCGGTGCTCAACCTGGTGGTGCCCGAGGGCAGCGTGTTCCACCTCAGCGACTACTACGTGGCGCTGGCCGGCAAGATCCTGTGTTATGCCATCTGCGCGCTGGCGATGGACCTGATCTGGGGCTACACCGGCATCCTGTCGCTGGGCCATGGCCTGTTCTTTGCGCTGGGCGGCTACGGCATGGGCATGTACCTGATGCGCCAGATCGGCCGCGACGGCAACTACCAGAGCGACCTGCCCGATTTCATGGTGTTCCTGAACTGGAAGGAACTGCCCTGGACCTGGGCGCTGTCGGATTCGTTCGTCGCGCAGATGCTGCTGGTGGTGCTGGTGCCGGGCCTGCTGGCGCTGGTGTTCGGCTGGTTCGCCTTCCGCTCGCGCATCAAGGGCGTGTACTTCTCGATCATCACGCAGGCGATGACCTTCGCCGCGATGCTGCTGTTCTTCCGCAACGAGACCGGCTTCGGTGGCAACAACGGCTTCACCGACTTCAAGCGCATCCTGGGCATGCCGATCGCTGCACCCGGCACGCGCATGGTGCTGTTCGTCATCACCGGCTGCACCTTGCTGGGCTTCTACCTGATGGCCCGCGCCATTGTGAACAGCAAGTACGGCCGCGTGCTGCAGGCCATCCGCGACGCCGAGACGCGGGTCATGTTCACGGGCTACAGCCCGCTGGCCTACAAGCTGAGCATCTGGACGCTGTCGGCGGTGATGTGCGCCATCGCCGGGGCGCTGTACGTGCCGCAGGTGGGCATCATCAACCCCGGCGAGATGAGCCCCGCCGCCAGCATCGAGATCGCCATCTGGGCCGCGGTGGGCGGCCGCGCCACGCTGATCGGGCCGATCATCGGCGCCTTCTTCGTCAATGGCGCCAAGAGCTGGTTCACGGTGGCTTTCCCCGAGTTCTGGCTGTACTTCCTGGGCGCGCTGTTCATCGCGGTGACGCTGTTCCTGCCGCAGGGCATCGTCGGGCTCTTCCGCCGCGGCGAGGAGAAGAGGTCATGACCCCCGACCTGATGGAAGAGGGCGCAAAACGGCGGGAGGCCTATGCGCAGAAGCTGGCCAGCACGCAGGGCCGCACCGAATCGGGCGGCCGCGCCGCCGCCTTCGGCCGCATCGCCAAGCTGGGCGAGCCCGACTTCGCCCACGGTGTGGCGCTGTACCTGGACGACATCACCGTGAGCTTCGACGGCTTCAAGGCACTGAACGCGCTGACGCTCACGGTCAATGTGGGCGAGCTGCGCTGCATCATCGGCCCCAACGGCGCCGGCAAGACGACGATGATGGACTGCATCACCGGCAAGACCCGGCCCGATGCCGGCAAGGCCTTCTTCGGCTCCACCATCGACCTGTTGCGCCTGTCCGAGCCCGAGATCGCCCAGGTGGGCATTGGCCGCAAGTTCCAGAAGCCCACGGTGTACGAGGACCTGAGCGTGTTCGAGAACCTCGAGCTCGCGCTGGCCGGCGACCGGCGCGTGCGCGCGGCGCTGTTCTCGCGCCTGTCGGGCGCACAGCTCGACCGCATCGGCGAGGTGCTGGGCACCATCCACCTGAAGGCCGAGGCGCAGCGCACCGCCGGCCTGCTGAGCCACGGCCAGAAGCAGTGGCTCGAGATCGGCATGCTGCTGATGCAGGACCCCAAGCTGCTGCTGCTCGACGAGCCGGTGGCCGGCATGACCGACGAGGAGACCGAGCGCACCGCCGAGCTGTTCCTCACCCTCGAGGGCAAGCATTCGCTGGTGGTGGTCGAGCACGACATGAAGTTCGTCGACCAGCTCACCCAGGGCCGCAAGAAGGTGACCGTGCTGCACGAGGGCAGCGTGCTGGCCGAGGGGCTGCTCGCCGACGTACAGGCCAACGAAAAGGTCGTGGAGGTCTACCTTGGCCGATGAGTTGCTGCGTGTCGAGGGCCTGAACCAGTACTACGGCGGCTCGCACATCCTGCGCAACCTGTCGTTCGAGGCCAGGCTGGGCGAGGTGACGGTGGTGCTGGGCCGCAACGGCGTGGGCAAGACCACGCTGCTGAAGAGCCTGATGGGCGTGGTGCCGGTGAAGACCGGCAGCATCACCCTGGACGGCACCGACATCACCCGCGCCACGTCTTACGAGCGTGTGCGCCGTGGCATCGGTTACGTGCCGCAGGGCCGCGAGGTGTTCAGCCGGCTCACCGTCGACGAGAACCTGCGCATGGGCCTGGCCTCGCGCCCGGGCGGCACGGCGGTGCCGGCCGAGCTGTTCGAGCTGTTCCCGGTGCTCAAACAGATGATCGGGCGCCGCGGCGGCGATCTGTCGGGCGGGCAGCAGCAGCAACTGGCGATCGCCCGCGCGCTGGCGGCGGGGCCCAAGCTGCTGATCCTGGACGAGCCCACCGAGGGCATCCAGCCCAGCATCATCAAGGACATCGGGCGTGTGATCCGCATGCTGGCCGACCGCAAGACCATGGCCATCGTGCTGGTCGAGCAGTACTACGACTTTGCCGCCGAACTGGCCGACCAGTACCTGGTGATGGAGCGCGGCGAGGTGGTGCAGCGCGGCCGCGGCGCCGACATGGAAGCCGAAGGCGCGCGCCAGCGCATGTCGATCTGAGCGATGCGGGCGTCGCGCGGGAGCGCGACCTCCCCAGCCCCTCTGGGGGCGGTGAAAACGGCTAATGCGTTTGTCATCGAAGAACCGGCGCGGCATGAGTGTTGCCGGCGCGACAGGCCTTGGACAAGTGCACGTTTTCCGCCTGATGCACATCAAGTTCGGTGTCATGACGTAAAGACAATTCGCATGGCGCGGAATAGGCTTCGTGCATGTCGATATCCATTCAGAAGCCGGCGCTCACGGCCGATGAGGGTGTTGGCACCGTGTGATCCACGGCCCCCAGCAACTCACGAAGATCTGCCCATGAACCTCACCCAATTTCGCAAACTGAGCATTGCCCTGGCCACCCTGCTTGCCGCTGCCGGCATCGCCACCCCCAGCCTGGCCCTCGATGCCGACGCCGCGCAGGCCGTCTTCAAGAAGAACGACTGCGGCAAGTGCCATGCGCCCGAGAAGGACAAGAAGGGTCCGTCGTTGAAGAAGATTGCCGAAAAGTACAAGGGCAAGGCCGATGGTGAAGAAAAGACCATCAAGAACATGGTCACCGGCACCAAGGTCAAGCTCGACGACGGCACCGAAGAAGAGCACAAGGTCATCAAGCTCGACCCGGCGAAGCCGGCCGACGCAGCCGCGCTGAAGAACCTGGCCGGCTGGATCCTGGCCCGCTAGCCGACGAGCCGTGCACCGAGGCCGACCGCGCGCCAGTGTCGCAGCGCGGTCGCAGCCACGGTTTGCAGGCTGCCCCGCCGGCCCGACGGGCCGGTTGCTCGACGCCACTGGAAGCGCATGAGTTCACGTACCGAAGTTCGGCGGTCGACTGACCGCCGGCCCGCCACTTGGTTCGCTGCGGCCCTTGCGTTGCTGGCCTGCTGTCTGCTGGCTGGCCCCGCGCACGCGAAGACGGCCGAGTTCTCCGACGAGAGCAAGGCCTGCCTGAAGTGCCACGAGAAGCCCGACATCGCCGCCAAGAAGCTCGAAGACGGCAAGACGCTCTCGATGCACATCAGGGGCGCCGACTACCTTGCGGCCCAGCACGTCGAGCAAGACTGCACCGATTGCCATTCCGATCTCGACGACAAGACCCACGGCAAGGTCAGCACGCCACTGGCGAGCCGGCGCGCGCTGATGGAGTCGATGCAGGAAACCTGCCGCGACTGCCACAAGAAGCGGCAGAAGCTCTACGACGACGGCCTGCACGCCGCGTTGGTCAAGCAGGGCAGCGACAAGGCGCCGCTGTGTGCCAACTGCCACGATGCGCACTACCAGGCGTCGGTCAAGCTGCTCGAGCCGATCGACAAGACCTCTTGCGCCGCCTGCCACGACAAGGTCTTCGCCGCCTACAAGGCCGACGTGCACGGCCTGGCCCGCGTGGCCAAGGGCAAGGACTCTCCGATCTGTGCCGACTGCCACCAGTCGCACGACAACAAGGCGGCGTCGCTGGGCGACGGCCAGAAGGACACCTGCCTGAAGTGCCACAAGGATTCGGCCGACAAGCATGCGCAATGGCTGCCCAACACCGCGCTGCACTTCGAGGCCATCTCCTGCGTCACCTGCCACTCGCCCGACGCGAAGCGGCGCGTCAACCTGCGCCTGTACGACAGCGCCACCGACACCCAGTTGCGCGAGAAGGCGGGCGTGCCGCAGTTCGTCCAGCGCGTGAAGGCCGAGGACGTTGCGAACGTCGGGCTCACCGAAGCCGACCTCGACTCGCTGCTCGAGCAGTTCGGCAACGAAGGCGGCACCAAGCGCAAGGTGTTCCTGCGCGGCCGGCTCGAGGTGCAATCCGGCGTCGAGGCGCACCAGCTGGCGCCCAAGGACAAGGCGCTGAAGGCCTGTGACGCCTGCCACCGCCTGGGCTCGGCTGCGTTCGAGAGCGTTGTGCTGTCGATCGCCAGCGCCGATGGCCGCCCGCTGCGCCACGCGGTGCAGAACCAGGTGCTCGGCTCGGTGACGGCCTTCGATTCGGTGCGCGGCTTCTATGCGCTGGGCAGCACCCGCATCAAGCTGCTCGACTGGCTGCTGGGCCTGGCAGTGGCCGGCAGCATCGCCGGCTGCCTGGCACACATGACGGCGCGGCGGCTCACACGCGGCCTGCGTGAGCGGCGCGCGGCCGCCTCCAACACGGGGCGGGAGAACCCATGAAGAAGCTCTACATCAACCCGCTGCCGGTGCGCCTGTGGCACTGGTTCAACGCGGCCTGCTTCGTGCTGCTGATCCTCACCGGCCTGCAGATCCGCTACGTCGGGCAGATCGACCTGTTCATGTCGTTCCGCACCGCGGTTCAGCTGCACAACTGGGCCGGCTTCGCGGTGGGCGGCGGCTTCCTGGTCTGGCTGGGGTTCTACCTGTTCAGCGACAAGATCACCGTCTACCACACCGAGCCCGACCGGGCAAAGTTCTTCGACGCCGCCTTCAAGCAGATGCGCTACTACGGCTGGGGCATCTTTCTCGGCGAGCCCAACCCGCACCACGTGACGCCGTACCACAAGTTCAATCCGCTGCAGAGCATGATGTACCAGATCGTCATGATGCTGCTGCTGCCGCTGCAGTTCTTCACCGGCCTGCTGCTGTGGGACGTGAAACGCTTCGCCGGGCTGGTGGATGCGCTCGGCGGCGTGCGCAACGTGGACACGGTGCACGTGCTGCTGTTCATCTTCTTCACGGCCTTCGTCTTCATGCACGCGTACATGGGCAGCCTCGGCCCCAAGGCCTCCACGCACTACAAGGAAATGTGGAACGGCTACGAAGAGATCGAAGAACCCGGCGACGCCCCAACGCGTCGCGCCAACTAGCGGCACGGGCCATGCCGGCAACTCGCCCCCTCACCAGCCATGCCGCGCGCCGGTGCGCAGTGGCCTCAGGGTCGCGCGGCGGGCTTCGAAGCCTTGTCGCGTTCGGCGCGCAGCAGGCGCAGGCCCGCCATCGGCATCATCACGGCATAGAGCAGGGTGATGAACGGGGCGGCAAAGAACAAGGCCATGTTCTTCAAGCGGCCCTTCAGGCCCGTGGGCGCCGGTGCGTTGTTGGTTTCCATGCTGGACTCCTGGGTCGTGGCGCGGTTAGCAGGTTGCTGCCGGGCCATGTCGATATCGATGCACGCCAGACTATCACGCACGACGCCGCGGTTGCGACAACGCGGCACTCCGATCCACGCCATTCTGGGCAGGTGGGTCGGATTGTTTCGCAGGTTTTGATTCGCGACAAAACCTGCAAGGCCCAGTCTTGTTCAGATGGCTTCACCCCGGCAGACCTGTATTCGGTCCGGCCGGCCAGAGACGATGATCGGAGGATCAAATGAAGAACACGTTCAGAACCTGGACCCTGGCGGCGGCAGCGCTGCTGGCTTTGGCCGGTTGCGGAGGCAGCGACGGGGATTCGTCCACACCGCCACCGGTCACCCCCCCGGCGACCGTGAAGGACCAGATTTCGGCGGCCGCTGCGGTGGCCACCAACGACACCAGCGCCAACACTGCGGCGTCGTTCACGGTGGTGCAGGCCGCCGGCCTGCCGGCCATCACGGTCGGCAACCCGACCACGGTGAACTTCACGGTGCTGTCCAATGGCGCCGTGGTGCAGGGCCTGAACAACACCAACGTGCGATTCGCCATCGCCAAGCTCATCCCGGGCCGCAATGGCAATCCCGATGAGTGGAAGAGCTACATCTACCGCAGCGAGTCCACGGCCAGTGGTGCCAACAAGGTGGGCTCGGGTGCCAACGGTGCGCCGGTGCTGGCCACCGCGTTGCAGGCCACCACCGACGCCAGCACGGCGTCGCAGCTGGTCTACAACGCCGACGGGTACTACACCTACACCTTCGCGACCAACCTCACCGATCCGACCAAGACGGGCGGCGTCGTCTTCGAGCCCGGGCTGACCCACCGCGTGGCGATCCAGCTCAGCTACAAGAACGCCGCTGGCGAGACCGTGCTGGTCAATCCGTACATCGACGTCACCTTCGACGCGGCCGGCAAGTCGGTGCTCGTCACCGACCCGTCCAAGACCCGCAAGATGACCGACGTGGCGTCGTGCAATGGCTGCCACGAGAAGCTGGCGCTGCACGGCGGCGGGCGCATCGACACGCAGTACTGCGTGATGTGCCACAACCAGAGCACGGTGGATGCCAACAGCGGCAACAACCTCAACATGGCCACCATGACGCACAAGATCCACGCGGGCCGGCTGCTCCAGACCAAGCTCGCGGCCGGACAAGGTGGCGAGGACTACGCCATCTGGGGCTTCGGCAGCACCAAGCACGACTACGCCGAGGTCGGCTTCCCGCAAGACCTGCGCAACTGCACCGTCTGCCACAGCGCGTCCAACCCGAACACCCCGCAAGGCGACAACTGGAAGACCAAGACCACCAAGGAAGCCTGCCTGACCTGCCACACCGACAAGGCCGGGTCCACCTGGGAGAAGAGCCACACCACCTTCGCTGCCACGGTGGCCGGCGCGGGCAAGACCGCCGCCGACCTGACCAACCAGCAGTGCGTCGACTGCCACAAGCCGGGCTCCAACATCTCGCCCGAGCGCGTGCACTTCAACCAGGACCTGGTGAACAGCGCCAAGTACCAGATGAACATCGAGAGCGCCACCTACGATGCGGCCGCCCGCAAGGTCACGGTGAAGTACTTCCTCTCCGACCCGACCAACAACAACGCCGCCTACAACCTGGTGACGTCCGAGTGCACCGGTGCCGGCGCGGCGCTCACCTGCGCCAACACCACCAAGTTCGGCAACCTGCGCATCTACCTGGCCTACCAGAACATGGTCGGTCAATCGACCGCCATCACCGAGTACACCGCCTACAACAACGGCGGCAACGGTGCCAACGTCTACGCCTACAAGGGCACCAACGACGGCAGCAACCACTACACGATCGACATCCCGCTGCCGGCCGACACGCTGACCGCGGTGGCCTTCGGCACCGCCCGCGTGGTGACGCTCGGCCAGATCAAGGAAGCCAAGCTCGAGGCCAAGTCGGCCGCCGATCCGCGGCCCGAGGTGACACCCAAGGTGCTGGTCAACACGCTGGTGAAGAACACCTTCAAGGAACTCGCGCTCACCGGCACGCTGCAGCCGCGCCGCACCATCGTTTCCAACGAGAAGTGCAACGTCTGCCACGGTGCGCTGGGCACCACCTCGGGGTCCAACACGCTGGCCGATGCCTTCCACAGCGGTGCGCGCAACACGGTGGAGGCCTGCGTGGTCTGCCACGACCCGAACCGCGCGTCGAGCAGCAACATGATGACCAACGGCCTGAACCTGTACGAGTCGTACCAGTTCAAGCCCATGATCCACGGCATCCACGGCAACTCGAAGCGCGTCTACCCGTTCACCCACGGCAACAAGGTGGTCGGTGCCTTCAACAAGGACGGCACGTCGAAGACGGGTGGCGCGCCGCTGGCCGCGGTCGGCGTCGAGAACTACGCCGCCGAGGTGGCCTGGCCGGGCGTTGGCATCAACTGCAACGCCTGCCATGAGAACAACTCGTACAAGCGGGACCAGGGTCCCGTGGCCACGACGGCGTTCAAGGACGCCGGCGTCACGGATGTGAATCTGTGGAAGGTGATCTCGCCGAAGGCGTCCACCTGCACGACCTGCCATGATTCCTCCGCGGCCATCTCCCACGTCACCAGCTTCGGCGGCTCGGCCTTTGGCAACAAGACCCACAAGGACCTGCTCGGCCTGCCGCGCGAGACCTGCGACGACTGCCACTCGAGTGGCGGCTTCAAGGGCGTGGACATCGTCCACGGTCAGAAGTAGTGTTTCGGACCAGGCCATGACCACGGGAGGGCCGCATTGCGGGCCCTCCCGTTTTTCGTGACCGATGCACCCAGGGCTCCGCGCCCGGGGTCGACAGCAGATCTGCAGGGGATAAGGGATGCACATCAGACACGCCATTGCCGCCGTCGGCCTGGGCTTGTTCGCCTTGTTCGGCATGGCACGCGCCGCCGACATGCGAGACGCTTCACACGAGTGCGTGGAGTGCCACGACGAGGAAGACCTGCCCGACATGAGCCGCGGCCCGCACGCGCTGCCCGGCAAGAAACCGCCGATGGCTGCCGCCGCCGACAAACTGGCGAAGCGTCCGATGGGGGACACGGCCCAGCCGGGCAGCCCCACCTGCATCACCTGCCACGGGCCCAGTGATCTGCACAACAGGAACCCCGACAAGACCAAGATCCGGCCGCCGGTCGACCGGAGCTTCGGCAAGAAGACCCCGGCCTCCGCCGACGAGCGCAGCGGCGTGTGCCTGGACTGCCACCAGAAGGATGCCAAGCGCATGCTGTGGGGCGGCAGCCAGCACCAGTCCGCCGACCTGGCCTGCAACTCGTGCCACAAGGTGCACACCAACCGCGATCGGCTGCTGGCCAAGGCCACTCAGGCCGATGTCTGCGTCGCCTGCCACAAGGAGCAGCGCGCACAGTTCAGCCGAGCCTCGCGCCACCCGATCCCCGAGGGCAAGATGACCTGCTCGGATTGCCACAACGTGCACGGCTCGGCCGGCCCCAAGCTGGCCAAGCACGACAGCACCAATACCACCTGCTACACCTGCCACGCCGAGAAGCGCGGCCCCTTCGTGCACCAGCACGACCCGGTCACCGACGACTGTGCCAACTGCCACAACCCCCATGGCAGCAGCGTCGCCGGCATGCTGAAGGCGCGCGCGCCCATGCTGTGCCAGCAGTGCCACACGCCGCACGTGGCCGGTGGCGTGGGCGCCGTCGGCGGCCAGCCGGGCGTCTTCGGCAATGCCCAGCCGGGCCAGACCGCGCCGCAGATCACCGTCATCTCCAGCGGCAAGAACGTGGTCAACCTGTGGCAGGGCCGCAGCTGCATGAACTGCCACACCCAGGTACACGGATCGAACAACCCGTCGGCCACCAACCCGACGCCGCAACTCATGCAGCGCTGATGCACGGAGCAATGTGATGACCCCCCACGTTCACACGTCCGGCCTTCGCCTCACCCTGGTCTCGATGGCCGTGCTGGCGGCGTGCTTTGCCGCACGCGCCCAGGACATCAAGCCGCTCGAGGCTTCGGTCACGATCGGCCTGGGCCTCATCGACGGCGACAGCCGCGACCGGGCCCAGTTCGGCCAGTACAACGGCCTGCGCAACGACCGCAACGCCTTCGGCCTGCTGGGCTTCGACTACGACCGGCACCTCGCCGAGTCCGACCAGTGGCTGCGCCTGATCGGCACCAACCTGCTGGGCGACACGCGCGAGCTGAGCCTGGTCTGGCAGCGGTTCGGCCAGTGGCGCATCAGCGCCGACTTCGGCCAGTCGGTGCGCGCCGATCCGTACACCGTCAACACCGGTCTGCTGGGCGCCGGCACCACTACGCCGCAGTTGGTGGCCCTGACCGGCGGCGCCGGCAGCGGCGCCGACCTCGACCTGAAGGTCAAGCGCACCGGCCTCGGCCTGGGCCTGTCCACCTGGTTCACGCCCGACCTGCAGATCGAGGTGAACCTGAAGAGCGAGGACAAGAAAGGCATGCGCCTGTTCGGCGTGGGCATCAACTGCCCGTCGCCCTCTGCACCGGGTTGCCGCTTCCCGACGGGGGCGGCCCTGGGCTGGGCCACGCTGCTGCTGCCCGAGCCGATCGATTCGAACCACAGCCAGGTGGAAGCCCGTCTGAGCTACTCGAAGGACCAGCTGCACCTCAGCGCCGGCTACTACGGATCGTTCTACCGCAACACCCACGCGTCGCTCACGGCGGCGGTGCCCGGCAGCCTGAACAACGTGTTCGGCACACCGCTGCCGCTGAACACCGGCCTGCAGGCCCTGCTGGGGCAGGCCGTGGCCTTGTCGCCCGACAACCAGGCGCACCAGGTGGATGTGAGCGGCCAGTACGACTTCTCGCGCACCACACGCGCCACCTTCAAGCTGGCGTACTCCACGGCCACGCAGACGCAGGACTTCGCCGGCGCGGGCTTCACCAGCGCGCCGGTGGGCGTGGCCAACCTGGGCGGCGAGGTCGACACCACGATGGTCCGCGTGGGCATCACCTCGCGGCCGATGCCGAAGCTGTCGCTCGCGGCCGACCTGCGCTACGAGGACAAGAACGACAAGACGCCCATCGCCCTCTACAACCTCGTGGGCACCACCACCTACACCAACCGCCGCCTGCCGCAGCGCAAGGTGCTGGGCAAGGTGCAGGCGGGCTGGCAGTTCTCCAGCGACTACCGCGGCAGCCTCAGCGCCGAGGCCGAGTCGATCGACCGCGGCGTGTTCACCGCCACCAGCGCGGTGTCGGGCCTCAGCGCACTGCGGCAGGACACCGACGAGACCACGCTGCGCGGTGAACTGCGCCGCCGCCTGTCCGAGGACGTGAGCGGGGCCATCAGCCTGTCGCGCAGCAGCCGCGACGGGTCCAACTGGCTGCGGCCGAACAGCGGCGTGGGTGTCACCGAGGTCAGCGATGTGGCCGACCCGGCCAGTGGCCTCACCCTGGGCAGCGTCTTCATGCCCACGCTGGCCGATCGCACGCGCGACAAGGCCAGGCTGTTCGTCGACTGGCAGCCCAGCGAAGAGCTGGCCCTGCAGTTCAGTGCCGAGGAGGGCAAGGACCGCTTCGACGTGCCCACCGCCTATGGCCTGCAGCGCACGCGCATGAGCCAGCTCAGCGTCGACTGGAGCTACGCGCTCACCGACACCTGGAAGTTGAACGGCTACCTCTCGCGCAGCGTGCAGACGCTGAACCAGGCCCGCTATCAGGGCGCCGTGATGGCCTTCGACAACACCAGCGCCAACGTCGGTGTCGGCTTTGCCGGCAAGGTGTCGGGGGTGGAGGTGGGCGGCAGCCTCTCGTACGTGGACGACAAGAGCGTCTACGCGCAGACGCTGGACGTCACCGCCGATGCCTACAGCGCGGCGTCGCTGGCTGCCAGCGGCGGTCTGCCGGACATCCTGTTCCGCCAGACGGCGATCAAGCTGTTCGGCCGCCACGTGCTGGATAAGCAGGCGTCGATCCGTGTCGACCTGGTGCACCAGCGCTCGCGCGTCAACGACTGGACCTGGGGCTACAACGGCGTGCCCTTCACCTACTCCGACGGCAGCACGCTGCTGCAGAACCCGGTGCAGAAGGTGTCGGTCATCGGTGTGAGCTACACCTACCAGTGGAAGTAGGCGTCCTCAGGGCCAGGTGATCCGGCCGCGGCTGCCAGGCGGCAGCCGCGACGGCGGCGCCCGCCTGTCGGCAATCCTGGGGATGAGGGGGGCACACGGCCGCGCGGTGGCGACCCGCATGCCATAAAGTCGGTGGCAGCCCCTCACTGAGCCCTGCTGCGATGGACAACGCGTTCTTCGACTTCGTGCACGTGCGCCACTTCGACGCCTTTGTCGCGGCGGCGCGCGAGCACCGCTGCCACATCCTCGTGCGCAAGACCGGCCGCGCCTCGCTGACGTACTGCGGCCAGGCCGGCTACACCGGCAAGCGCGCCGACATGAAGGCCAAGACGGCGGTGGCCAACCTGGGGCCCTGGCAGTTGGCCGGGCTGGTGTGCTCGCCGCTGATCCACCCGGGCGCGTGCAAGCCCGATGCGCTGACCTGGTGGCAGCAGAGCGCGCACCTCGTCACCGCGCCGCCCGACGGTTTCGACGATCGCGACCAGCCGCGCGGCTGCCGCACGCCCTACCTGCTGCAACTGGACAAGCGGCACCGCCACTACGGCTGCGTGGCGCTGGTCGAGCACGGCCTGCTCACGCCGCGCTATGTGCACGGCGACTACGACCTCTACGCCATCTTCCCGGCCGGGGTGCCCTTCGAGCCGGCCGGCCAGGCGGTGCGCAGGACGACGCTGGCCTCGTCGATGTCGGCGCCGGCCGGCATGACGCTGGAACAGCGCGTGCGCTTCGATGCCGCGCGCCAGGCCCATGCGGTGAGCGACCTCACCGGCCCGCTGAGCTTCCGCGTCGCCACCTTCCTCAACGTGCGCATCGCCAAGTCCGAGCCCGGGCTGCTGGGGGCGCTGATGGTCAACCACGGCGAGCACCTGAACCAGGGCGCGGCGGCGCAGGACTTCCAGGAGGTGCTGGCCTTCATGCCCGAGCCGCGCGGCGGTGTGTTTGCCCAGGTGCTGCACGGCCAGGCCGCGCACGAGGCGTACTTCCGACAGGCTTGACCGGCCGGCTCATCGCGGCGGCGCGCTGCGAGGGCCGGCGGCTCAGGTGCGCCAGATGCGGGGCATCGGCGCCGCCATGTCCCAGGCCGTGCGGCGCCACGCGGTCCACACGCGGTTGAGCAGTTCCATGGCCGGCTCCACCCGGTGGGCCAGGGCGCGCAGCACCACCACCCGGTCGTGCGGTGAGGTGCTGCCGTGGATGAGCACCTCGTCGCCGGCCCCAGGGTCCACCGCGCGGGCGGCGTCCAGCAGGGCCTCGCGGCGGGCCGGGGCGATCGCTTGGCCGGCGGCGAACCACTGCGTGGCCAGCACGCGGCGGCCGGCCAGGCCCATCGGTGAGTCGAGCAGGGCGGTGTCCTGCGCGTCGAGCCGGCCGCGCTCGAGCCACACGCCGGGCAACTCGAGGTGCTGGGTGAAGTGGCCCAGGGCAAAGGGCAGGGCGGCGGTGGGCAGGCCCAGCCCCACCACCTCGCGGCCGATCATCTCGGCGCCCGGCGCCAGGCCGAACACCGAGCGGCTTTCCGCCAGCGCGGCCGAATACACCAGCGTCTCGAGCGGCAGCCATTCGAGCCGGCCGCCGTCGGCCACTGTGGCCGCGATCGATTGCGTTGCCGGCTCGCCAGCGCTGCGGTAGAACCGCGTGGCGCCGGGCGTGGTGACCAGCGCATGGGCCTGCGCGGCGACATCGATCGACAGCGCCAGCGTGTCGCCGCCGACGATGCCGCCGGGCGGGTGCACGATCACCGAGTGGCACACCGACGGCCCCTCCGGGTGCAGGGCCGCCAGCACCCGCAGCGGACCGTCGTGGCGGTCGCGCACGATGCAGCGCGGCGTGCCGCCCGAGTGGTCGACGAGGTAGCGCAGGTCGAGTGAGCCGTGCCAGGCCATGGGTCGTCGGGTGCCTGATGCCTGGTGCGGGGTTGTCTGGTGACTACAGCACGGTGCCTGCGCTGTCCGCCTTACTTGGCCAGGCTGTCCAGGCCGGCTTTGGCGACCACGCCGTCCTGCTCGGAGCTGCCGCCCGAGACGCCGATGCCGCCAACGACTTTGCCATCGACCATCACCGGCAGGCCTCCCTCGACCGCATTGGCGCCGCGCAGCGTGAGCACGCGCAGGCCCGTGCCGCCGGCGGCCAGCACGTCCTGGAAGACCTTGGTCGGGCGCCGGTACATCGCCGCCGACACCGCCTTGTCCTGCGCCACCGCGACGCTGGCCGTCTGCGTGTTGTCCAGGCGCTCGAAGGCCACCAGCTGGCCGGCGGTGTCGACCACCGCCACGGCCATCGGGATGTTCATCTTTCGGGCTTCGGCCAGGGCCCCGGCCAGGGCCTTGCGGGCGGTGTCCAGGTTGACCGACGGGCCGTACTGCGGCACCTGGGCCTGGGCGGTGGACACCAGGCAGGCCAGGGCCAGGCCGGACAGAACGTTGTGCATGGAAGCTGCGCGCATGGGGGGTCTCCGGAAGTGATTGTTGGGATGTGGGTTCCGCTCGCGGCCGCACGGCCGAGGGGCGACGTGCACGCTAGCACGGCGGGGCCGGCATGGGCGACGTGCGGGTGTCGATGCCCGCAGGCCGGTGACGATGCCCGGCACGCGGCCGGGGCTCGAGGCATCCCTCGTGGATCAAACGTCGGCGCGCGTCGCGCTCAGGCCGCCATCACCTGTTCGCCACCCAGTGCGTCGAGCAGGTCGCCGATCAGCGGGGCCAGCTCGCCGGTGGCGATGGCCGCGTCGGCGTCGAAGGCCTCGTCGTCGCGGCCGGACTTGCGGCCCTCGAACACGCCATCGAGGAAGGCCAGCTTCTTGATCTGCAGGCCGTCGGTCAGCGTGAAGGACACGCGGCCCTGCCAGGTCAGCGCCAGCCGCGTGGGCTGCTTGCCACCCTTCAGGTGCTCGCGGATCTCGACGATGTCCAGCGCATGGCGGGCGTAGCGCACCGTGGGCTTTTCGCCGTCGGCGGCCTTCAGCTCGCAGTCGCGGTCGACGCTGAAGCCTTGCGGCGGCTCGCCGCTGGACAGCCACTCGGCCATGGCCACGGCCGGCGAGAGCTGGGTCTGGATGCCCTGTGCCGACACGCCGACCAGGCTCTTGGCCAGTTGCGTCAGCGCCAGGTCGGCGCGCGCGCTGCTGCCGGCATCGACCATCAGCAGGCGCTGCGCCGGGGCGATCCACAGCCGCACCGTCGCGCGTTTGGTGAACGACATCGGCAGCAGGTCCAGCGTGGCCTGGTCCTTCAGCTCGCGCATCTGCTTCTTGCCGGGCTTGCGGCCGGTGGCCTGCTCGACCTTGGCGGCCAGTTCCTCGGCGCGGCGGCGCACCACGGCGCCGGGCAGGATGCGCTGCTCCACCTGCAGCGACAGCAGCCACTGGCCGTCGACCACCTCGATCAGCGGGGCGTTGGCCACGCCACGCGGCTCGACCCAGCCCAGCGACAGCGGCTGCGTCAGCCCGCATTCGATGAAACGGTCGCGGTCGAGCGCGGCCTCGATGTCGGCCATGCTGGCCGGGCCCTCGGGGCCCAGCCTGTAAACGATCAGGTTCTTGAACACTCGCGCAATCTCCGGCCGAAAGGCAAAGAGGCGCGATTGTGCATGGCGGCGGCGGGTGGGCCGGGCGCCGGGCGGCGCGGGGGTCGCGAGTCGCGGTGCACGACCTGGCCGTTCCGGCGCGCAGGAGATGCAGTCCCCAGTGCGGGTCGAACGGCCCGAAGCTCGGCCAGGGATCGCCGCACGCGTCAGCGGCTCGCCATCGTGGGCGAGCCAGCGTTCAGGTCCACTGCGTTCACGCAGTCTTGAAGTATTCGATCGACTTCAGCAAGCCGACAGACTGCTGGCGCAGCGACCCGGCGGCTGCCGCGGCCTGCTCGACCAGCGCAGCGTTCTGCTGGGTGGCGCGATCCATGTGCCCGACCGCCTTGTTGACCTCATCGAATCCCGAGGACTGATGCGCATTGGCCGACGACATCTCTGTCACGAGCGTCGACACCTGCTCGATGGAACTGACGATCCTGTGCATCGTCTCGCCGGCATGCCGGACCTTGCCCGAGCCGTCGTCGATCTGTTCCACGGAGGTGCCAATGAGGCCGCGAATCTCCTTGGCGGCGGTGCCGCTGCGGCTCGCCAAGGCCCGCACCTCTTGCGCGACCACGGCGAAGCCACGACCTTGCTCCCCTGCCCGGGCGGCCTCCACGGCGGCGTTCAGTGCCAGGATGTTGGTCTGGAAGGCGATGCCATCGATCACGCCGATGATTTCGCGGATGCGTTGCGCCTGGTCGTTGATCGCCGACATCGTGCGGATCACCTCGTCCACGGCGTCGCCGCCTTGACGGGCCAGCGACCGCGCATTGTCGGCAACCTTCCTGGCCTCCTGCGCCGTGGAGGCGTTCTGACGAACCGTGCTCGTCAGGGTCTCCATCGTCGATGCCGTCTGTTGCAGTGCAGACGCCGTCTGCTCGGTACGCGCCGACAAGTCGATGTTGCCTTGCTCGATCTCGGACGAAGCCGTGTCGATCTGTTCCGCGGCGTCGCGGATGCCGGCAATCGTCTGGCTGAGTTGGGCCGTGACCTGATCCAGTGCGCTGAGCACCTGACCGGTCGCGTCTCGCCCGGCCTGCACGTCATGCTGCCTCAGGTTGCCTCCGGCCACTTCGCGCGCAATGATCAGTGCCTGCCCCAATGGCCGCGTGATGAGCCTGACACAGACCCACGTGGCCAGCGCGGACAGCAGCAGACCGACGAAGGCCAGGCCGATGGTGACGCGATTGCCCCATGAAACGGCCGAGCTTGCGGATTGGGCGTGCTGCCGTCCACTCGCAATCTCCTGCTCCGTCAGGGCGCCCGTGTGCTCCTTCAGTTCGGCGAATGCCTTGGACGTGGTGGTCATGAACAGGGCCGCGCCGGCCAATCCCCCGCTCTTCATGTCCAGGGCATCGGCGGCCGACTTTTCCAGCTTCACGATGGCCTTGTCCAACGATTCGCACCGGGCCAGCACCTCGGGTCGGCCCGCACCGGCCTCCTTGATCCGCTGAACCGTCGCCCGCATCGACTTGAACTCCGCCGGAATCTTCTTGTCGATGTCGGCAATCAGCTCTGCCTTCATGCCAGCGCCTTCATAGGCGAGGCTTTGCATGATGAGCGAGTAGGCATGTGTGGACTGCTCGCTCAGTGCGGTCGACTCCACGACGTTGGGCAACCCCTGGCTGACGATCAGGTCCACCGCGCGGCCGGTCCCGAGGTTCGTGAGGTAGGCCGAGCCGGCGGCCACCAGCATGCAGATTACGACCACAGCGGGGGCGGCGGCGACCTTGGTGGAGATAGAGAGATCTCGCAGCGCGAACTGCATGGCAACTCCTGTGAAGCAGATCGGCGGCCCGAGGATTCAGCGATAGATGCCGACGGCGACAAAACCTTCCGGCTTTTCGGTCTTCACGATGTAGGCGGATTTGTCCTCGACCTTCTTCGTCACCGGGTGCGCCCACTGGTAGTCGACCCAGCCGCTGCCCTTCTTGGCGGCCGCAATCATCTCCTTGTTGAATTCCTTGCCGCTGGAATCGCGCATCTCGGTGAAGTTCTTGCCGATCAGCTTCTCGTTCGCGCCGTGGAAGAGCATCGTGGCATTCATGTCCTGGGCAAACACGAACATGTCCTTCGGGCGCCATTTCATGTCGCTGGAAAAGTCCTTGAATGCCTGCGTCGAGCCCACGCTGGCCACGTGGGACGCGGCAGCAACGGCAAGCGCCTTGGCCTCATCGCGTGTGCCGCGCGCCGGGTCGGCGGCCCAGGACGAGGTGGCCATGCAGGCGCACAGGATGAGGAGATGTCGGCGTTGCAAGATGAGCATGGGTTGTCCCTTCGGATCAGACAGACGATGGATGACTTGAAGCCTTGCTATCGGCAGGGTCTTCAAGGCACTTGAGCAGGATTTGCGCGGTTTGGGGTTGGACCGAAGCGATCCAACCGGCCAACCTGGTCCAAGGCCGCATTGCGTCGTTGGACACGCACGAATCTTGTCGCCTCGAGGCAGGCCCGATGCAGGGAACAACCGCCTCGATGGGCCGCAAATGCGGCCAATCGAGGCCCGGTGGTCCAGGGATCGCCAGTCCTTGCGCTCAGTCGACCGTCGCCGCGGCAGCGGCGGGCGTGCGCATCAGGTGGTCGAACGCACCCAGGGCGGCCTTGGCGCCGTCGCCGGTGGCGATGATGATCTGCTTGAACGGCACCGTGGTGGCATCGCCCGCCGCGAACACGCCCGGCACGCTGGTCTGGCCGCGCGCGTCGACCACGATCTCGCCGTGGCGGCTCAATTCCACCGTGCCCTTCAGCCATTCGGTGTTGGGCTGCAGGCCGATCTGCACGAACACACCTTCCAGCGGCACCTGATGCGTGCTGCCGGTGGCGCGGTCGGTGTAGCTTAGGCCATCGACCTTGCGGCCGTCGCCGGTGATGGCCGTGGTCTGCGCCCGGGTGTGGATGCGGACGTTGGGCAGGCTCTTCAGCTTGTCCACCAGCACCGCGTCGGCGCGCAGCGCGTCGCCGAACTCCAGCAGCGTCACCTGCGACACGATGCCGGCCAGGTCGATCGCCGCCTCGACGCCCGAGTTGCCGCCGCCGATCACCGCCACGCGCTTGCCCTTGAACAGCGGGCCGTCGCAGTGCGGGCAGTAGGCCACGCCCTTGTTGCGGTACTCGCGCTCGCCGGGCACGCCCACCTCGCGCCAGCGCGCGCCGGTGGACAGGATCACGCTGCGCGCCCGCAGCGTGGCGCCGTTGGCCAGTTGCACCTCGGCCAGGCCGCCGGGTTCGTCGGCCGGCACCAGGCGTTCGACGCGCTGCGCGTTCATGATGTCGACACCGTAGTGGCGCACGTGCTGCTCCAGCGCGGCGGCAAACTTTGGCCCCTCGGTCTCCTGCACCGAGACGAAGTTCTCGATCGACAGCGTGTCCAGCACCTGGCCGCCGAAGCGCTCGGCCACCACGCCGGTGCGGATGCCCTTGCGCGCCGCGTACACCGCCGCCGCGGCACCGGCCGGACCGCCGCCGACGATCAGCATGTCGTACGGCGCCTTCGCGTCGAGCTGGGCCGCGGCGCGGGTGGCGCTGCCGGTGTCCAGCTTGGCCAGGATCTCCTCGATGCCCATGCGACCCTGGCCGAAGGGCTGGCCGTTGAGGAAGACGCTGGGCACCGCCATCACCTGGCGCTGCGCCACCTCGTCCTGGTACAGCGCGCCGTCGATCGTCACCGTGCGGATGCGCGGGTTCAGCACCGACAGCAGGTTCAGCGCCTGCACCACGTCCGGGCAGTTCTGGCAGGTGAGCGACATGTAGACCTCGAAATCGAAGTCGCCGGCGAGCCCCTTGGCTTGCGCGATGACCTCGTCGCTGACCTTGGGCGGGTGCCCGCCGGTCTGCAGCAGGGCCAGCACGAGGGAGGTGAACTCGTGCCCCATCGGCAGCCCGGCAAAGCGGATGCGCGCCGGCTCTCCGGGCAGGCCGATCGAGAACGAGGGCTTGCGCTCGGCGTCGTCGCGCTCCACCAGCACCACCTTCGGCGACAGCGAGGCGATCTGCGTCAGCAGCCGGCGCAGTTGCTGCGACGACTCCCCGTCGTCGAGGGAGGCCACCAGCTCGATCGGGCGCTGCAGCTTGTCGAGGTAGGCCTTGAGTTGGGTCTGAAGCGCTGTGTCGAGCATGGTGGTCATCCGGTCGAAAGTGGTCGGCAACGGGGTCGGTCAGGTCGGGTCGGTCAGATCTTGCCGACCAGGTCGAGCGACGGGGCCAGGGTCTCGGCGCCCGGCGTCCACTTGGCGGGGCACACTTCGCCCGGGTGGCTGGCCACGTACTGCGCGGCCTGCACCTTGCGCAGCAGCTCGGTGGCGACACGGCCGATGCCGTCGTCGTTGATCTCGAGCATCTTGATCACGCCCTCGGGGTTGACCACGAAGGTGCCGCGCTGGGCCAGGCCGGCTTCCTCAATCATCACGCCGAAATTGCGGGTGATGGTGCCGGTGGGGTCGCCGACCAGCGGGTAGCGGATCTTCTTGATGGTGTCCGACGTGTCGTGCCAGGCCTTGTGGGTGAAATGCGTGTCGGTGGAGACGCCGTAGATTTCCACGCCCAGCGCCTTGAAGGTGTCGTAGTGGTCGGCCAGGTCGCCCAGCTCGGTCGGGCAGACGAAGGTGAAATCGGCCGGGTAGAAGAAGACGACACTCCACTGGCCGCGCAGGCTGGCGTCGGACACTTCGACGAACTTGCCGTTGTGGTACGCGGTGGACTTGAAGGGCTTGATGGCGGTGTTGATGAGGGACATGCTGAACTCCTGGGGTGGTTGGAAGGGTGGATCGGTGAGCGAACAGAACGAATGCTATCGATCTTTTGATACCGATAGGTTTGATTGAATCAACCCAAACCATTGCCAAAGACTATGAGACGCTGCAGCACACGATGAACCTGCTCGAATCCCTGCGCTACCTGGCCGCGCTGGAGCAACACCGCCACTTCGGCCGTGCCGCCCAGGCCTGCCACATCACCCAGCCGGCGCTGAGCAACGCGCTGCGCGCGCTGGAGCGCGACCTGGGCGTCACCATCGTCCGCCGCGGCCGCCAGTACGAGGGCCTGACGCCCGAGGGCGAGGTGGCGCTGGCCCATGCGCACCGCCTGCTGCGCGAGGCCGAATCGCTGCGCCAGCACCTGGCCAGCCGGGTCGATGCGCCGAGCGGGGGGCTGCTCATCGGCGCCGTGCCCACCGCGGTGCCCATCGCCACCCGCTTCGCCGCCCGCCTGCAGGCGCGCCATCCGGGGCTGCGGCCGGTGGTGCGTTCGCTGGCCTCGCACGAGATCGAGGACGGCCTCGACACCCTGGCCCTGGACATCGGTCTGGGCTTCAGCGACCGTCAGGAGGTGTCGGCCCGCGCGCTGTCGGTGCTGCCGCAGTACGAGGAGCACTGCTTCCTGCTGTGCCGGGCCGACGGGGCAGCGGCACCCTTCGCGTTCGGCCCGCCGATCGCCTGGCGAGAGGCGGCCGAATTGCCGTTGGTGCTGCTCACGCCCGACATGCACCACCGCGCGCTGGTCGACCGGGCCTTTGCCGAAAGTGGGGCCTTGCCCGAACCCGCATTGCAGACCAATTCGGTGCTGGCGCTGTGGGTGGCGGTGCTCGAAGGTGGCCACGCCGCGGTGCTGCCGGGCGCGGTGGTGGACGCGGCCCGCGGGCAGGCCGGCCTGGTGGCGCGGCCTTTGCACACGCCGGTGTTGCGCACACCGGTGGCGCTGTTGAGCCACACGACGGCTCCGCCGACGCCCGCCCAGCAGGCGGCGCTGGCCATGGCGGCCGAGCCCGAATGGCGGCTGCACGCCGCCGCGCACAGCGGGGCGCTGGCCATCGCGGCGTGATGCCGCGGCGCTGCGCCAGGACAGATCGGCGGTGCCCACCCACAGTTTGAGCGCGCTCAACGCGCGCGGCGAGGCCGCCGGCACAGTGAAGTAGACCTGCCAGATGACGGTCCAGATGACGGTCAGCGCCGTTGACCGCCCCAACGCATCGCGAGGCCTCCCATGACCAGATTGAACCGTGCCCTTGCCGCCGCCGCCATGGCGCTGGCCTGCAGCCAGGCTGCCTTCGCCAGCATCATCGGATTCGACTACATCGTCCACATCGATGCGGTGACGGTGGACGGCCGGCCGCCGGCCGGCGTCCTGCCGGTCGGGCCGGGCAACGCCGTCACCGGCACCTTCGCCTTCGACACCACGCTGACGCCCAGCTTCCCGCCTGTGCCGGACGTGGCGTTCTACGACTACCTGCTGCCGTCGCCACTGGTGGCCCACCACCTGCGGTTCCAGTTGCCGACGCCGCTGGACTTCAATTTCAGCAACGTCTCGTACGCGGTGGTCAACGACGCCTCGCTGGGCAATGTCGGGCTGCCGAACACCATCGAGGACGAACTGATGGTCGCGAGTTCCTTCGCCTCGCCGACCTTGCCCAACTTCTCGACGATCATGTTCCTCATCAGCCTGGGCACGCTCGGCCAGCCGCTGGGGCCGCTGGCGTCGCTCGACCTGCCCACCACGCCGCCGAACCTGGCCGATTTCAACGACACGAACGAATGGAACTTCAGCATCGGTTCGCCGAACTCCGACCCGTTCACGAACCCGGACTACTGGACCATCAGCGTCCAGGGCCACCTCGTGTCGCTGACCCTGGCCGAGATCCCCGAGCCGCCCTCCGGCGTGGTGGCCGTGCTGGCGCTGGCCGCCCTGCTGTGGCAGCGGGCGGCGGTGCGCCGACGCGGGCGCACATTCGGCGCCTGAATCGACCGGTGTCGCAAAAGCATTGGACAGCCCCGGCCCGGCGAAGTCATCATCGCCGCCCATGGCATCCGACACTCCCACCCTCGCCCGCACCGCCGACCCGACGATCGGCAGCACCTCGGTCGACGCCTTGCGCGGCGCGCTTCGCCGCAAGGGCCAGCTCAAGGGCCGCCAACCCGACGATGCCGCCCGCGCCGAGGTGCGCGCGCTCATCGGCGAAGGCCCGCACCGCCCCGACCTGCTGATCGAGCACCTGCACCGCCTGAACGACGCGCACCGCGCGTTGTTCGAGCGCCACCTGGTGGCGCTGGCCGCCGAGATGCGGCTGGCCATCGCCGAGGTCTACGAGGTCGCGAGCTTCTACCACCACTTCGAGGTCGTGCACGACGACGCCGTGCCGGCCCCGGTGACCGTGCGCGTGTGCGACAGCCCCGCCTGTGCGATGGCCGGCGCGGCCGCGCTGACCGACCGGCTGGCGTCGGTGCTGGGGGACGGCGTGCGCGTCGTGCATGCGCCCTGCGTCGGCCGCTGCGAGCAGGCGCCGGTGGCCGTGGTCGGGCAGCACCCGGTGCCGCGCGCCGAGGCCCTGTCCGTGGCCAACGCGGTGGCCGAGCGCCGACTGCACCACCCGATGCCGCGCGACGACGGCCACTTCGACCCCGCCACGCTGGCGCCGGGCGCCATCACCACGTCGCTCACCGACACCGCCCCGGCCTATGTCGGCTACGAGGCTTACCGCGCGCGCGGCGGCTACCGGCTGGCCGCCGCGGTGGTGGAGGGCGAGCACGAGGTCGATGCGGTGCTGCAGGCCATGGACGACGCCGGCCTGCGCGGCCTGGGGGGCGCGGGCTTCCCGGCCGGGCGCAAGTGGCGCATCGTGCGCGAGCAGCCGGCGCCGCGGCTGATGGCCGTCAACATCGACGAAGGCGAGCCCGGCACCTTCAAGGACCGCACCTACCTCGAGCGCGATCCGCACCGCTTCCTCGAAGGCGTGCTGATCGCGGCGCAGGTGGTGGGCATCGACACCGTCTACCTCTACCTGCGCGACGAGTACCACGGCTGCCGTGAGCTGCTGCAGCGCGAGCTCGACCGCCTGCGGGCCAACCCGCCGTGCCCGCTGCCCACCATCGAGCTGCGCCGGGGCGCTGGCGCCTACATCTGCGGCGAGGAGTCCGCGATGATCGAGAGCATCGAGGGCAAGCGCGGAGAGCCGCGGCTGCGGCCCCCGTACATCGCGCAGGTGGGCCTGTTCGGCCGGCCGACGCTGGAGCACAACCTCGAGACCCTGTACTGGGTGCGCGACATCGTCGAGCGTGGCCCGCAGTGGTTCGCCGGCTACGGCCGGCACGGCCGCAAGGGCCTGCGCTCGTTCTCGGTGAGCGGCCGCGTGCGCGAGCCGGGCGTCAAGCTGGTGCCGGCCGGCATCACGCTGCGCGAGCTGGTCGACGAATACTGCGGCGGCATGGCCGAGGGCCACACGCTGTACGCCTACCTGCCAGGCGGCGCGTCCGGCGGCATCCTGCCTGCCTCGCTGGCCGACGTGCCGCTCGACTTCGACACGCTGCAGCCGCACGGCTGCTTCATCGGCTCGGCCGCCGTCATCGTGCTCGGCCACCACGACCGCGCCCGCGACGCCGCGCTCAACTGCATGCGCTTTTTCGCCGACGAGAGCTGCGGCCAGTGCACGCCCTGCCGCGTGGGCACCGACAAGGCCGCACAGCTGATGCAGGCGCCCCAGTGGGACCACGCCACGCTCGACGACCTGTCCAACGTGATGGTCGACGCCTCCATCTGCGGCCTGGGCCAGGCCGCCCCCAATGCCGTGCGTTGCGTGCAGCGCTACTTTGCCGACGAGGTCTGAGCATGCCTGCATCCACGATCGATTTCACCCTCGACGGCCAGCCGGTCCGGGCGCAGTCCGGCGAGACCATCCTGCAGGCCGCGCGGCGCCACGGCGTCGACATCCCGCACCTGTGCTACAGCGACGGCCTGCGGCCCGACGGCAACTGCCGCGCCTGCGTGGTCGAGGTGGCCGGCGAGCGCACGCTGGCCCCCAGCTGCTGCCGCACGCCCACCGCCGGCATGGCCGTGCAGGCGCGCAGCGAGCGCGCGCTGAAGAGCCAGAAGATGGTCGTTGAGCTGCTGCTGGCCGACATGCCCGCCAGCGGCCAGCAGTGGGTCGACGGCGACGCCAGCCGGCCGCACGGCGAGCTGTCCGACTGGGCCGCCCGCCTGGGCGTCACCCCGCGGCCCGAACTCACCATGCGCGCGCGGCGGCAGCCGGCACCCGACATCAGCCACCCGGCGATGGCGGTCAACCTCGACGCCTGCATCCAGTGCACGCGCTGCGTGCGCGCCTGCCGCGAGCTGCAGGTCAACGACGTCATCGGCATGGCCGGCCGCGGCTCGCACGCGCGCATCGTGTTCGACCTGGGCGACACCATGGGCGCCAGCAGCTGTGTGGCCTGCGGCGAATGCGTGCAGGCCTGCCCCACCGGTGCGCTGAGCACCAAGACGCTGATCGGCGACCAGCGCGTCGATCGCGAAGTGGAATCGGTCTGCCCCTATTGCGGCGTCGGCTGCCTGCTGACGTACAAGGTGCGCGACGAGAAGATCGTCGCGGTGGAGGGCCGCGACGGCCCGGCCAACCACGGCCGCCTGTGCGTCAAGGGCCGCTTCGGCTTCGACTATGCCCACCATGCGCAGCGCCTGACCGTGCCGCTGGTGCGCAAGCCCGGCGTGGCCAAGGACCCGGCCGCGCGCCACCACCCCGAGCACTGGCGCGACGTCTTCCGCGAGGCCACCTGGGACGAGGCGCTCGACCTGGCAGCCGGCGGCCTGAAGCACCTGCGCGACACCCACGGCCCCAAGGCGCTGGCCGGCTTCGGTTCGGCCAAGGGCAGCAACGAGGAGGCCTACCTGTTCCAGAAGCTGGTGCGCACCGGCTTCGGCAGCAACAACGTCGACCACTGCACCCGCCTGTGCCATGCCAGCAGCGTGGCCGCGCTGCTCGAAGGCGTGGGCTCGGGCGCGGTCAGCAACCCGGCCGGCGACGTGGTGCATGCCAGCCTGGTCATCGTCATCGGCTCCAACCCCACGGCCAACCACCCGGTGGCGGCCACCTTCATGAAGAACGCCGCCGAGGCCGGCACCAAGATCGTCATGATGGACCCGCGCCGCACCGACCTGGCCCGCCACGCCTGGCGCACGCTGCAGTTCAAGCCCGACACCGACGTGGCGCTGCTCAACGCCATGCTGCACACCATCATCGACGCGGGCCTCACCGACCCGGTGTTCATCCGCGACCGGGTCGACAACTTCGAGGCCCTGAAGGCCCAGGTGGCCGAGTGCAGCCCCGAGGCCATGGCGCCGATCTGCGGCATCGACGCCGAGACCATCCGCGAGGTGGCGCGCGAGTACGCCACCAGCAAGGCGTCGATGATCCTGTGGGGCATGGGCGTCAGCCAGCACGTGCACGGCACCGACAACTCGCGCTGCCTGATCGCGCTGGCCGGCATCACCGGCCAGATCGGCCGGCCCGGCACCGGCTTGCACCCGCTGCGCGGCCAGAACAACGTGCAGGGCGCCAGCGATGCGGGCCTGATCCCGATGATGTTCCCCAACTACCAGCGGGTGGACAACGCCGAGGTGCACGCCTGGTTCGAGGACTTCTGGCACACCAAGCTCGACGACCGGCCGGGCCTCACCGTCACCGAGATCCTGGCCAAGGCCCAGGCGCCCGACAGCGATCCGCAGAAGATCTGGGGCATGTACGTCGAGGGCGAGAACCCGGCGATGAGCGACCCCGACCTGAACCACGCCCGCGAGGGCCTGGCCCACCTGTCGCACCTGGTCGTGCAGGACCTGTTCCTCACCGAGACGGCCTGGCTCGCCGACGTGGTGCTGCCCGCCTCGGCCTGGCCCGAGAAGACCGGCACGGTGACCAACACCGACCGCATGATCCAGATGGGCCGCCGCGCCATCCCCAGCCCGGGCGATGCCCGGCAAGACCTGTGGATCATCCAGCAGATTGCCCGCCGCATGGGCCTGGACTGGAACTACGAGGGCCCGGAGTCCGGCGTCGCGGCGGTGTACGAGGAGATGCGCCAGGCCATGCACGGCGTCATCGCCGGGGTCTCGTGGGAGCGGCTCGAGCAGGCGCACAGCATCACCTTCCCCTGCCTCACCGAGGACGATCCCGGCCAGCCCATCGTCTTCATGGACCACTTTCCGACACCCGATGGTCGCGTCAAGCTGGTGCCGGCCGGTCTGGTGCCGGCCGCCGAGCGGCCCGACGCCGACTACCCCTTCGTGCTGATCACCGGCCGGCAACTCGAGCACTGGCACACCGGCAGCATGACCCGCCGCGCCCAGGTGCTCGACGCGATCGAGCCACTGGCCACTGCCAGCCTGCACGGCGACGACCTGAAGCAGCTGGGCCTGGCGCCCGGCGACGCGGTCACCGTGGCCTCGCGCCGCGGCAGCGTCACGTTGCACGCCCGGCGCGACGACGGCACGGCGCGCGGCGCGGTGTTCATCCCCTTCGCCTATGGCGAGGCGGCGGCCAACCTGCTGACCAACCCGGCGCTCGACCCCTTCGGCAAGATCCCGGAGTTCAAGTTCTGCGCCGTGCGCGTCACCCCGGGCGGGGCGCCGCTGGCGCCGGCGGGCTACGGCACCGGCGCGGTGGCCGAGCCGGTGCTGTAACAACGCGCGGCGGGCGCCGCCTGCGCACCGCCGGCCAAGGCGTGCGCTGCGCGCCACGCGCGGAGGGCAGTGCGCTGGGCCGCGGCGCCAACACGCCGACAATGGCAGGGTCCGTTCTTGCCACCGCCCGTGATCGCCCACCCCACTGCGCCGACCCCGTCCTGGCCGCCGGACCTGCGCCGGTCGGCCACGCTGACGCGCTGCCTGGTGCTGGCGGCCCTGCTGCACGGCCTGCTGGTGGTGATGGTTGGCAGCGCGCCGCCCGGCACCGCCGAGCCAGGGCAGGGCGTCTGGGGCGCGCTGAACATCCGCCTCACCGGCCAGATGGGTGGCCAGATGGGCGAAGCGGCCACCGGCGCCACAGTCAACCGACCCGAGGCCTACACCGGCCCGCGCGGCCAGGCCACCACGCCGCGCTGGGGCGGCGGCGTGCGCGATGCCGCCCAGACCCCGCCCGACCCCAGCCTGCCGGGCGCGGCCCGCCTGGGCACCTGGAACCCCGCCAGCACCGAGCGCGACGCCGGCCCCGAAGGCACGGCCGCCGATGCCCCGCCTGCGCCACCGCATGCCCCGGCGCTGAGCGGCCCGGCCGAGGCGCCGCCGAGGGTGGACGCGCCTGCCGCCCCGCCCGCCACCGCGGCCCCCAGTGACACCGCCGCGGCCACGGCAGCGCCGACGGTCGACTCACCGGCCGCGCCGCTGATGCCGCCACCGGCGGCCCGACCGGCGCCGACCATCGACCTGCCGGCCTGGACGCCGCCGGCGATCCGCGCGCTCGACACGCCGATGCCCCGAGTGGCCACGCCCGAGCCGCCCAGCGCGCCAGAGTCCGTGCCGCTGCGCCAGCCCACGCCGCGCGCACCGCCCACCGTCGGCCTGCCGGTGCTGGCGCCGCCGGCCATCACACCGCCCGATGCACCGCTGCCGCGCGTGGCCCCGCCCGGGCCGCCGCCGGTGCCCGAGCCACCGCCACTGCGGGTGCCGGCGCCGCGCGCTGCGCCGATGATCGGCCTGCCGGCGCTGGCGCCCTCCGCAGTCGTGCCGCCGCGGATCGTGC
>NZ_MWLO01000097.1 GCF_002198735.1 Ideonella sp. A 288 | reverse complement strand
CCACCCACCGCCCGCCCAGGCTCGTCAGTGCCCGCCGTGTTCGCCGTGCCGGCGCGGCCGGGCCAGGCGGGCCAGGTCGGCCGGCGACGCCTTGTAGGCGTGCAGCACGCCCGGGATGAGACGGTAGCCGCTGACATCGAAATCGGCGGGCACCGCGGAGCCCGCACTGCCATCGGCATTGACGGTGCTGCAGCGGTTGAAACTGCCGATGTCGCACTGGATGCGGCTTGCGGCGCCGTTGCCCAGCGCCTTGACGTAGACGTCGAACTGCACCCCGGTGCCGTTCTGGGTGACCGAGTAGTCGTTGTCGGTGCCGGCCAGCACCAGGTGGCTGCCGTCCTTCAGGCGCGGGCCGATGGCCAGGCCTTCCCACTTCTCGGGCGACACCCCGCCCAGTGCCGCCAGCGACGCATGGGCCAACGCCCCGCTCGACGCCAGGTCGAGCCAAGGCACCGCGCTCTTGGTCACCGGGGTGTACGAGCCCGCCGGCGCGGTGGCCAGGTTCAGCGCCGACACATCGGTCGCGCCGGTCAGGTCGATGCGGTAGACCTTCTTGTTCGGGCTGGCCAGGTTGGCGTCGACGCCGAGCCCGCGGTTGTTGCGCTCCAGCACCAGGAACTCGCGGTCGTTCAAGGCCACCAGCGCCGAGATGCCGCGGCCCTGCGAACTGCCCTCCATCCGATACGCATACTGCACCAGCGGACGTGCGGTGCGCGTGTCGAAGGCGACGATGCGGTTGACGGTGCCGTTGCCAGCCCCCTCGTCCAGCATCGCGCTTTGCAGCATCGCGTAGACGGTGCGCCCGTCGGGGCTGATGGCCAGTCCCTCGAAGCCGCGGTTGGTGCGCTTGCCCGCCGTGTTGCCGGCGTCGCTGGCGTGGTTCACGGCGCCGGTCACCGCATCGCGCGGCAACAGGTTGGTCGGTGTCGGGTAGCGACGCACCAGCTGGCCATGGCGGTTGAACTCCAGCAGCGACGGGCCGTACTCGTCCGACACCAGCAGGTGGCCGGTCTCCGGGTGGACGGCGATGCCTTCGGGGTCGAGCGCCAGGCCGAGCGGTGCGCCGACCGCGGGCGAGATGCCGTCGAGCGGACTGCCACCCCGGCGAAAGATCAGCGTCTTCAACACCTGGAAGTTGGAGATCTCGCCGCTGTGCGGGTTCACGTCGAGCTTGAAGCGGTGGACGCGCGTCTCGTAGGGCAGCGTGCCGCCGCCGGGACCGCGGTCGGAGAGGGCCCACCACTCGTTGCGCTCGCGGTCGTAGTGGATGTCCGAGAAGAAGCCCAGCCGACCGTCGTTGACGGCCGTGCCGCCAGACGCGTCCAGCGACGCGCCATCGAGCACCAGGCCATTGACGAACACGGGCTCGGCCCGGGCCGATGCCGTGCAGAGGAACAGCGCCGCGACGGCGGCTGCGGTGAGGGCATGGGGGATCAAGTGGGGTCTCCTCGAGCGGATGGTGGCCCGCGACGGTAGACAGCGCGTGTGACCGGGCCGTGACAGCCGGGCCTCCCATGGCCACCAGGCCGCGCAGGCCGCCTCGATTCACACGCCGGTCACAGGCGCTTGCGACGATGTGCGCAGGTCCCGACATGACATGCCCACGCCGCCATCGCCCGCCGCCGCCGCCCCTGGCCGCCACGGCGCCGTCGCCGGCACGGGCGACGCCGAGATGACGACCGTCGACCTCGTCTACTTCAACGCCGGTGGCGGCCACCGGGCCGCTGCCCTCGCCCTGCAGGCCGTGATCCGCCAGCAGCGGCGCCACTGGCAGGTGCGTCTGGTGAACCTCGTGGACATGCTCGACCCGCAGGGTCGCTTCCGCGAACTCGTCGGCCTGGCGCCGGAAGACCTGTACAACCGGCGGCTGGCGCGCGGCTGGACGCTGGGCCTGGCGCAGGAGCTCAAGCTGCTGCAGGGCGCGATCCGACTGGGCCACGCGGCCATGCTGCGCCGGCTGGTGCCGCACTGGCGGCAGGCGGCACCCGACCTGGTGGTGTCGCTGGTGCCCAACTTCAACCGCGCCCTCTGCGATAGCCTCGTCCAGGCCCTGCCCCACGTGCCCTTCGTGACGGTGATGACCGACATGGCCGATCTGCCGCCGAACTTCTGGCTGGCGCAGGGGCTGCCACAGCACCTGGTGTGCGGCACCGCCACCGCGCTGGCACAGGCCCGCGCCGCCGGGCACCCGGAGCGCCTGCTGCACGTGGCGTCGGGCATGATCCTGCGGCCCGAGTTCTACGAGCCCCTGGCCATCGACCGCGCCGCCGAAAGGCAGGCGCTGGGCCTGCCGCCCCACCAGCCCACCGGGGTGGTGATGTTCGGCGGCCACGGGTCGCAGGCCATGCTGGGCATCGCCCGCCGGCTCAGCGACACGCCGCTGATCCTGCTGTGCGGACACAACGCCGAGCTGGCGCGCCGGCTGCGGGCGCAGCCGGCGGTGGCGCCCCGCGTGGTGCTGGAGTTCACCCCCGACGTGCGGCGCTTCATGGCGATGGGCGACTTCTTCGTTGGCAAGCCCGGGCCCGGCTGCCTGAGCGAGGCCGTGCACCTGGGGCTGCCGATCATCACCGTGCGCAATGCGTTCACGATGCCGCAGGAACGCTTCAATGCCGACTGGGTGGAGGACAACGGCCTGGGCATCGTGTTGCGCCGCTTCAACCGCATCGTGCCCGCCGTGCACACGCTGGTGGACGACCTGCGCGCCTTCCGCTATCGCGTCGCACGCATGCACAACCTGGCGGTCTTCGAAGTGCCCGAGATCCTGGCCGACGTGCTGGCCACCGCCGCCCAGCGCGAGACCGCCGCCGCGCTGACCCGCCCGGCCGTGATGGCCATCGCGGCCTGAGAGGCCGCCCACCGCCGAGTCAATCGCGAAGCGACAGGCGCGCGGCCAGCCGCAGCGGCAGGCCGGGCGCGGGCTCCTCGAACACCGCCACCCCCCGGGCCCGCAGCGGCCGTGTCAGGGCCTGTGCAAAGTGCGCGCGCGCCGCCGCCTGCAGCGCCGCGGCGGGCTCCGGCACGGCGTCGCTCAGCGTCAGGTGAAGGCGCCAGTGCGACAGCACGTGCGCGTAACCCCAACGCTCCAACAGCGCGCGCTCATCGTCGCTGTGCAGCGCCGCGGCCCGCGCCGCCTGCTCGGCCGGGTCCGCGGGCTGCCGGAACCCGTCCAGGGCGACGACGCAGTCGTCGGCCAGGCGGCGCAACGGGTCGGCCTCGTCGACCGGCGTCACCGGGCGAAGGGCCAGGAAGCCGCCCAGCCAGGCCACCTGCAGCGGTGGCATGTCGAAGTCGACGTGGCCTCGCGCCAGTCGGCCCACCACGGCGATGAACTCCTCTGGCGTCACCCCATGGCGCAGCCACATCGGCGCTTTCAGCGTGGCATGGAATCCGTAGCGCCAGGGCGCGCGGCGCTGGGGCGGCGCCACGCCGGTCTCGGCCGCAGCGGGGTCGCGGCCGAGCCAGGCGCAGCCGGCCGACCACAGCGGATGCCCGGCCTCGGGCACCCAGTACACGGCCCAGCGGGACGGCGCAGCGCGGGTCATGCCGCCCTCGCCTGCCGCGGCCGCGTGTCCAGCACCTCGGCGGCGTCGACCGTCAGTTGCACGGCGTCGGCCGCGAACAAGGTGCTGCCGGCCTCGACCGGCAGGCCCTGCAGATCGACGTTGACATAGTCCACCACCAGCACCGGCTGGGTCGGCGGCCGCGCCAGCGCATCGGCCTCTGATGCGGTGGGCATGCGCGTGCGGATGGTGCTGCGGGCTCGGGTGTAGTCGGCCACGCCCCGGTCGGCCAGCGCGGCACTGATGCCACCATGCCGGTCGAAGGCCTCGGCGATGCCCTCGAAACGCGGCAAGGGGAACACCGAGGTGCCCAGGCCGATGGGCCGCCCCCGCACCAGCGCGCGCGTGTACAGCACCTGCACCCGACTGCGCGGCGGCACCTGCAGCGCCTGGGCCCAGGCGCCGGCGGCGGCGCGCTGCCGCGCGACGCCTTCGCGCCGGGCCTGCTCGCCGGATTCGGCCAGGTTCTGCGTCAGCCGGGTGCGGCGCTGCAGCGCGTAGTCCAACACCAGGGCGCGCACGTAGGTGCCGCTGCCCTGCCGCACCTGCACGAAGCCCTCGCGGGCAAGCCCCTGCAGCGCCTGGCGCACGGTGTGGCGGTGGACGCCGAAGCGCTGCGCCAGCAGCGTTTCGTTGGGCAGGCGATCGCCGGGCGGCAGCACCCCGGTGGCGATGTCCTGTCGCAGGGCCGCGGCGATGGCCTGCCAGCGCGGCACGGCCACCGGCACGCTGTCGTCGGGCGCGTCCGAAGGGGCGGCAGTCTTCAGTGTCATGGGAAGTGGATGGGGGCTCGAGATTCCGGTCGGCCGGCGGCACCGTCAATAAACCGTCACGGGCGGTGCCGATACTGGCGCCATCTTAAGGTCGTCTAGATGACATCGGCATGAACCCGACCCCCAACCCGATGCGCCGACGCTGGCTGGCCGTGCTGGCGCATGCGCCCCGCGACGCGCTGCAGCGCCACGCCGAGCGCAGCCTGCCGGGCCACGCCTTCGAGCCCATGCGCCCGCCCGAAACTGGCCTGGCGATGGTGCGCGGGCGCATCGGCGGCGGCGGCGACCGCTTCAACCTGGGCGAGGCCACGCTGACGCGCTGCGTGGTGCGCCTGCGCACCACGACCGGCCAGACCACCATCGGCGTCGGCTATCGCCTGGGAAGAGACACCGAACGGGTGTGCTGGATGGCGCAGTTCGACGCGCTGCTGCAACAGGCGCAGCACCAGGCCGACCTGCTGCGCGCCGTGATCGAGCCCCTGCAGGCGGCCATCGACGAGGCCCGCGGCCTGCAGCAGGCCCGCACCGACACCAGCCGGGTGCGCTTCTTCACGCTGGACCCAACGGTGGCGCCATGACGACCGCATTGGCCGACCTGCCACCCGGCATGACCGACCCCGTGGCGGGCACGCAGGGGGCGTTTCGCACGCTGCTCGACGCCATGGCGCGGCCAGGCCGGGTGCGGGCCCTGCCCGACGCCGCCACCGCCGGGCTGCAGGCGGCGGCCGACGACCGGCGCGACAGGCCGGGCCCGGGCCTGGCCGCGCTGTTGCTGACGCTGCTGGACGCCGAGACGCAGGTGCAGTTGCTCGGCACACTGGACAGCCCAGGCACCCGCGCCTGGCTGCGCTTCCACACCGGGGTGCGGGCGGCGACCGTCGGAGGGACCGCGGCCTTCACCGTGGTGCGCGCCGACGACCTGTCGCCCGCCGCCTGGCAGGCCATCGACCTGGGCACCGACGAGGCACCGCAGCGCGGCGGCACCCTGATCGTCGAGGTGCCGCACCTGCAGGCGCTGTCGGCGGCGCCGGTTCGCGCCGCTGCGGCCGACGGCTGCGCCGCCACCGTGCTGACACTGCGCGGCCCCGGCATCGCCGACGCGCACCACCTGGCCGTGGGCGGCCTGCCCGACGCCTTCTGGGCGCACCGCCAGCAACTGCGGCCGCTGTACCCGCGCGGGTTCGAGCTGGTGCTGGTGCGCGGCCACCACCTGGCCGCGATCCCGCGCACCACCCGCCTGACCATCGACGCCTGAGGAACCTGGCCATGTACATCGCCGTCAAGGGGGGCGCGCAGGCCATCGAGGCCTCGCGCGCGCTGCTCGCCGCCGCCCGTCGGGGCGACCCCGCGGTGCCTGAGCTCGCGGTCGACCAGGTGGCGCAGCAGTTGCCGCTGCTGGTCGGCCGGGTGATGGCCGAGGGCTCGCTGTACGACCCCGAACTGGCCGCACTGGCCCTGCGCCAGGCGCTGGGCGATGCAGTGGAAGCGGCCTTCCTGCTGCGCGCCTACCGCACCACGCTGCCGCGGCTGGGCTTCACCGAGCCGGTTGACACGGCGGCGATGCGCGCGCAGCGGCGCGTGTCGGCGATCTTCAAGGACCTGCCGGGTGGCCAGGTGCTGGGCCCCAGCGTCGACTACACGCAGCGGCTGCTCGACTTCGACCTGCTGCACGGCGGCGCCACGCTGCCGCCGCTGCCGCAGCCTCCGGCCACCGACGACGGCCCGGCGCTGCCGAACGCCCTCGACGCGCTGGTGGACGAAGGCCTGGTCGAACCCGCCACGCCCTCGGCCGGCGACCCGCTGCCGCCCGACATCACCCGCGACCCGCCGGCCTACCCGCTGCCGCGCAGCGCCCGGCTGCAGATGATGGCCCGCGCCGACGAGGGCTGGCTGCTGGGCCTGGGCTACGGCACGCAGCGCGGCTACGGCAACACGCACCCCTTCGCCGGCGACATCCGCTTCGGCGCGGTGGCGGTGGAACTGGTGCCCGACGAGCTGGACTTCCCCATCGAGGTCGGCGAGATCGAACTGACCGAGTGCCAGATGCTCAACCAGTTCGTCGGCAGCGCCGAGCTGCCGCCGCAGTTCACGCGCGGCTACGGGCTGGTGTTCGGGCATGGCGAGCGCAAGGCGATGGCGATGGCCCTGGTGGACCGCGCGATGCGCGCCGACGAGTTCGGCGAGCTGCGCACCAGCCCCGCGCAGGCGCAGGAGTTCGTGCTGCCGCAGGGCGATGGCGTCGAGGCCTCGGGCTTCGTGCAGCACCTGAAGCTGCCGCACTACGTGACCTTCGAGTCCGAGCTGCAGCTGATCCGCGCGCTGCGCGCACAGGCGGGCGCGGCATGAGCAGCACCCTGCCCGGCCGCGCCGAAGGCTACAACTTCGCCTACCTCGACGAGCACACCAAGCGCATGATCCGACGGGCGCTGCTGAAGGCCGTGGCGCTGCCGGGGCACCAGGTGCCGTTCGGCTCGCGCGAGATGCCGCTGGCCCATGGCTGGGGCACCGGCGGCATCCAGGTCACCGCGGCGGTGATCGGCGCCGACGACGTGCTCAAGGTCATCGACCAGGGCTCGGACGACACCACCAACGCGGTGAACATCCGGCAGTTCTTCCACCGCACGACCGGTGTGCGCACCACCGAGCGCACCGCCGACGCCACGCTGATCCAGACGCGCCACCGCATCCCCGAGCGCGCGCTGACCGAGGCGCAGGTGCTGGTCTACCAGGTGCCGCAGCCCGAGCCGCTGTACCGCCTGGAGCCGCGCCGCGCCGAGACGCTGAAGCTGCACGCTGCGCAGGAGTACGGCCTCGTCGACGTGAAGCTCTACGAGGACATCGCCCACTGGGGCCGCATCGACGCCAGCTACGACCACCCGGTGCGCGTGGACGGCCACTACGTGATGTCGCCGTCGCCGATCCCCAGCTTCGACAACCCGCGCATGCACCGCATGGCAGCGCTGCAGCTGTTCGGCGCCGGCCGCGAGAAGCGGCTCTACGCCATCCCACCCTGGACCGACGTGCACAGCCTCGACTTCGACGACCACCCCTTCACGGTGACGCCCCAGGGCCACGCCTGCGCGCTGTGCGGCTGCACGACGAGCTTCCTCGACGAGGTGGTGCAGGCCGGCGGCGAACGGCTGTGGACCTGCTCGGACACCGACTGGTGCCGCGAGCAGCAGGAGGCACACCCGACATGACCCTCGATCTCCATCCGCTGCTGCGCGTGCAAGGGCTCAGCCACCGCTACCCCGGTGCCCGCGACGGCCGCCACGCGGTGCGCGATGCCTCGCTGCAGCTGCACCCGGGCGAGGTGGTGGCCATCGTCGGCGAGTCGGGCTCGGGCAAGACCACCCTGCTGCAGTGCATCGCCGGCCGCCTGCCGCCCAGCGCGGGCGAGGTGCACTACCGCGATGCAGGCGGCCGCTGGCGCGACGTGGCCGCGCTGACGCCGCGCGAGCAGCGCGTGCTGGCCCGCACCGAGTGGGGCTTCGTCGAGCAGAACGCGGCCGACGGCCTGCGCATGGACGTGAGCGCGGGCGCCAACATCGGCGAACGGCTGATGGGCCAGGGCCTGCGGCACTACGGCCAGCTGCGCGAGGCCGCGCAGCATTGGATGCAGCAGGTGGAACTGGCGCCGGAGCGCATCGACGAGTCGCCGCGGGCGTTCTCGGGCGGCATGCGCCAGCGCCTGCAGATCGCGCGCAACCTGGTCACGCGGCCTCGGCTGGTGCTGATGGACGAGCCGACCTCGGGCCTGGACGTGTCGGTGCAGGCACGCCTGCTCGACCTGATCCGCGGCCTGGTGACCCGGCTGCACCTGTCGGCGCTGATCGTCACCCACGACCTCGGCGTGGCGCGGCTGCTGGCGCACCGCACGGTGGTGATGCGCGACGGCGCCATCGTCGAGCAGGGCCTCACCGACCGGGTGCTCGACGACCCGCAGCACCCCTACACGCAACTGCTGGTGTCGTCGGTGGTGGCGCCATGAGGCCGACGCCGGTGCTGTCGGTGCAGGGCCTGGCCAAGCGCTTCACGCTGCACCTGCGCGGCGGCCAGGTGCTGCCGGTGCTGCAGGATGTGTCGCTGCAGGTGGGCGCCGGCGAATGCGTGGCGCTGGTGGGCGCCTCGGGCCAGGGCAAGAGCACGCTCATCAAGTGCCTGCACGGCAGCTACGGCATCGACGCCGGCCAGGCCTGGCTGCAGAGCGAGGCCGGCGCCGTCGACCTGGCCCAGGCCACGCCGCAGCAGGTGCTGGCACTGCGGCGGCGCGAGATCGCCTGCGTCAGCCAGTTCCTGCGCGTGCTGCCGCGCGTGTCGACCCTCGGCCTGGTGGTGGAGCGCGCGCTGCAGGCGCAGCCGGCCCCCGCCGCATCGGCGGACGATGGCGACGATCTCGCGCAGCGGACGGCACGGGCCCGCCTCGCCGCGGGCGCGCTGCTGCAGCGCCTGAACCTGCCCGAGCCGCTGTGGGGGCTGCCGCCGGCCACCTTCTCCGGCGGCGAACAGCAGCGGGTGAACATCGCCCGCGGCTTCATCGCGCCGGCCCGGCTGCTGCTGCTCGACGAGCCCACGGCGTCGCTGGACGCCGCCAACCGGCGCGTCGTGATCGGCCTGATCGACGAGGCCAAGGCCGCCGGCACGGCCATCGTCGGCATCTTCCACGACGAGGAGGTGCGCGACGCCGTGGCCACCCGGTGCGTGAACCTGGTCGCCCCGATCGTGGAGCCCGCATGAGATCGTCACCCGCCGAACTGATCCTCAGCAACGCCCGCATCGTGCTGGCCGACCGCGTGCTGCCGCGCGGCAGCGTTCACCTGCGCGGCGGCCGCATCGCCGACCTGGACGACGCGCCCAGCCGCGCGGCCTCGGCCATCGACCTGGCCGGCGACTGGCTGCTGCCGGGCCTGGTGGAGGTGCACACCGACAACCTGGAGCGGCATGTCACGCCGCGGCCCAAGGTGAGCTTTCCGATGGCCGGCGCGATGCGCTCGCACGACGCCGAGATCGCCGCCGCCGGCATCACCACCGTGCTCGACGCGATCGGCGTCGGCGACCCCTACGGCGAGGGCTTCCGCGCCCGCGACCAGAGCGTGCTGCTGCAGGTGCTGGACCAACTGGAAGACGCCGGCCTGCTGCGCGCCGACCACCTCATCCACGTGCGCTGCGAGCTGCCGGCACCCAATGCACGTGAGCTGTTTGAGCCCTTCGCCGGCCATCGCCGCCTGGCCCTGGTCTCGCTGATGGACCACACGCCCGGCCAGCGGCAGTGGACCGACATCGCGCTGGCACGCGCCTTCTACACCGGCCGCAAGGGCTGGAGCGACGCGCAGTTCGACCGCGAGATGGCCCTGGCGCCCGAGCGGCAGGCCCGGCATGCGGCACCGAACCGGGAATGGTTTGCTGCGTTTGCGCGTCAGCATGGCGTGGCCCTGGCCACGCACGACGACACCACCGCCGCGCACGTCGACGAGGCCCTGGCGCTGGGCGCGACGATGAGCGAGTTCCCGACCTCGATCGAGGCCGCCCGCCGGGCCAAGGCCCTGTCGCTGGCCACCGTGGCCGGCGCGCCGAACCTGGTGCGCGGCGGCTCGCATTCGGGCAACGTCGCGGCGCTGTCGCTGGCGCGCGAGGGCCTGCTCGACGCGCTGTCCAGCGACTACGTGCCGGGCAGCCTGCTGCAGGCCGCCTGGGTGCTGATGCGCGACGCCGCGCACTCGCCGGCCGAGGCCGTGGCGGTGGTCAGCCGCCGACCGGCCGAGGCCTGCGGACTGCACGACCGCGGCCACATCGCGCCGGGGCTGCGGGCCGACCTGGTGCGCGTGCGCGAACTGGACGGCGCCCCGGTGGCGCGCGAGGTGTGGCGGGAAGGTCACCGTGTCTGCTGACCCGCAGCCGCGCCTCCTGGTCACGCAGCCGATCGATGGCAGCGTGGCGGCCCGGCTGTCGGCCGTCGGCACGCTGGACCTGCACCCCGGCCCCGAGCCCGTCCCACCGGCCGAGCTGGCCCGCCGCCTGGCCGGCTGCCAGGCCATGATGGGCTTCATGCCGGACCGCGTGGACGCGGCACTGCTGGCGCAGGCGCCGGGGCTGCGCATCGTGGCCTGTGCGCTGAAGGGCCACGACGGCTATGACGCCGCGGCCTGCACCAGCGCCGGCGTGTGGCTGACCACCGTGCCCGACCTGCTGTCGGCGCCGACGGCCGAACTGGCCCTGGGCCTGGCCATCGGCCTGGCCCGGCACCTGCGCCGTGGCGATGCGCTGGTGCGCTCGGGCGTGTTCGACGGCTGGAGACCGGTGCTGTACGGTCGCGGCCTGGATGGCGCCACCGTGGTCGTCGTCGGCCTCGGCTCGGTCGGCCGCGCGCTGGTCAGGCGGCTGCAGGGGTTCGGGTGCCGGGTGATCGGTGTCGACGCCGGCGACGTGCCGACGCCCACGGGCGTCAGCCGCCAGTTGTTGGACGAGGCGCTGGCCGTGGCCGACACGGTGTTCCTGGCCCTGCCGCTGACAGCGCACACGCGCCACCTGGTCGACGCCGACCGGCTGGGGCGAACCCGTCCTGGCGCGCTGTGGGTGAACGTCGGCCGCGGCTCGGTCGTCGACGAGCTCGCGATGGCCAGCGCGCTGGAGACTGGCCAGGCGGGCGGCTATGCCGCCGACGTCTTCGCGTTCGAAGACCTGTCGCTGCCCGACCGCCCGGCCGAGATCCTGCCCCGGCTGCGCACGCACCCGCACACGCTGTTCTCGCCGCACCTGGGTTCGGCGGTGGCCGACGTGCGGCGGGCCATCGAGCACCGCGCGGCCGACAACATCCTCGCGGTGCTGCGGGGCGGGGTGCCTCCCGACGCCGTCAACCGCCTCGCGTGAGGTCGGGCGGCGCGGGCCGTTCGCGCATCACGTCACGCCGAAGCATCCGAGCCGCTGGCGCCGATCGCCTTCGGGCTGCCGACGCACCTCGTCCAGCAGGCCCAGGTAGTAGTCCAGCGGCGGCGTGCGCTTGCCGGGCTGCTTGGCCTGGTCGTCCCACCGGCGCAGCTGCAGGGCCTCGTCGGCGCCGGGCAGCTTGCGGAACATCCAGACCTCGTCGGGCGACATCGGCCCGCCCTGCAGCGCCAGCGTGTGCACCGAGGCCGGCGACAGCGTCGCGGCATAGAGCGGGTCGGTGGCCACCAGGTAACGCTTGGCCGCCACGTGCAGGCGGATCGGCTCGAGCACCTCGCGGCCGAAACCACCGGCCAGCAGGCCGAGCGCCCGCAGCTCGTGCACGTCGTCCACCAGATCGGTGCCGGGGGCGGCCGGCACGAAGTGGCCGATGTCGTGCAGCAGGGCCGCCGCCACCAGGCCGGCCGGTGCGTGGGCCCATTCGGCCAGCTGGGCGCACTGCAGCGCGTGCGCAAGTGCCGTCACGGGCTCCTCGCGCCGGCCTTCGTAGGCACTGCCACCGTGGCGGGCAAACAGCTCGTCGATCTGCTCGATCAGGTCCATGGCGGGTCTCCCGTGGGTCGTGCGGGTCAACGGCTAGACGAAGCGCTTGCGCAGCCGCGCGGAGAACAGGTCGATCAGGGCCACCGAGACCACCAGCATCAGCAGCACCGCGGCGGTCTGCGCGTACTGGAAGCCCCGGATCACGTCCCACAGCACCATGCCGATGCCGCCGGCACCCACCATGCCCACCACCGACGCCGAGCGCACGTTGGCCTCGAAGCGGTACAGCGCGTACGAGATCCACAGCGGCATCACCTGCGGCAGCACGCCATACAGGATCTCGGCCAGCGGGTGCGCGCCGGTGGCGCGGATGCCCTCCACCGGCTGCGGGTCGATGGCCTCCACCGTCTCGGAGAACAGCTTGGCCAGCGTGCCGGTGGTGTGGATCCACAGCGCCAGCACACCGGCGAACGGGCCCAGCCCCACCGCCACGACGAACAGCAGCGCGAACACCATCTCGTTGATCGCCCGGCAGGCATCCAGCAGGCGCCGCACCGGCTGGTGCACCCACCAGGGCGTGAGGTTGCTGGCCGCCAGCAGGGCCAGCGGCACCGAGCCGATGATGGCCAGCACCGTGCCCCACAGCGCGATCTGCAGCGTCACCACCAGCTCCTGCAGGTAGTGCCGCCACTCGTGGAAATCGGGCGGGAAGAAGCCGCTGGCGTACTGCGCCATGTTGCCGGCGTCGCGCAGCAAATCGAGCGGGCGCATGTCGGCGCCCTGCCAGCTGCCGGCCAGCACCGCCAGCAGCAGGCCCCAGCCGCCCAGCGACCAGGCCGAGCGGGCGGGCGGCCGGGCGACCGCCAGGGCGCGCGCCGCGTTGGGCGCGGCGGAATCGAGGGTGGTCACGGGATCACTGCGCGCTGGCGACCTGCCGGCCCAGCTCGGCGAGCCGGCCGTCGATGTCGTGCAGCTTCTTCTGCTTCTCGTCGGTCGACAGGTTGGCATCGGCCTCGACCTTGCTGCGCTCGCGGGCCAGCTCGAGCTGGCGGATCGGCACCAGCTGCGTGTTGTCCGAGGCCACGAATCCGGCGAAGGTCAAGGCCTTCAGGATGTCCTTCTCGCGGCTGTCGCGGCCGTAGGTCAGGAAGAAGTCGCGCAGCTTCTTCTTGGCATCGGCATCGAGGTCCTTGCGCCACAGGATCGGATCGCTCGGGATCAGCGGCGAGCGCCACACCTCGCGCAGCTCGGCCGCCCTCTCGGGCTGCTTCAGCTTCATGCGTTCGATGCCGTCGCTGGCCACCGTGGCCACGTCCACCTGGCGGTTGACCACGGCCAGGATGTTGGTCTCGTGGTTGGCGCGCACGACGCGTTTGAAGTCCTTGACCGCGTCGACGCGGTTCTGCGCGAAGGCGTAGTAGCCCGGCACCAGCGTGCCGCTGGTGGAATTGGGATCGCCGAAGCCCAGTGTCAGGGTGCTGCGCGCCTTGAGCACGTCCTGCAGGGTGCGCAGCGGGCTGTCGCGGTGGACGATCATCACGCCCCAGTAGCCCAGCGCGCCGTCGGCCTGGGTCACCTTGGCGAAGATCTCGCCCTGGGCCCGGTCCACCGCCTCCATGCCCGACTTGTTGCCCATCCAGGCCACGTGCACCTTGTTGAAGCGCATGCCTTCGATGACCCCGGCGTAGTCGGGCGCGAAGAAGGCCTTCACCGTCAGGCCGGTGGCCTTCTGCATGTCGTCCAGCAGCGGCTGCCAGGCACTCTTGAGATTGGCCGACGATTCGGTCGAGATGATGCCGAAGTTCACTTCGCGCACCTGCGCGAGGGCGCCGCCAGTCCACAAGGCGGCGGTGGTGGCCAACAGGGCCAGGATGTGTCGTCGTTGCATGTCGTTGTCCTCGGTGAATGAGTGGGTTGCGCGGCCTCAGGCGGCCTGCAGCATGGGTGGCATGGCGTTGACGGTGGGCTCGACAGCCGCGTGCCCGGTGGGCATCAGCTCGTCGGTCTGCGTGCCGTACAGCTCGCGCAGGCGCGCGGCATCGAGCAGCTTCGTCGGGCCGTCGTACACCACCTCGCCGGCGCGCAGCGCGATGGTGCGGGGGCAGAAGGCAAAGGCGTAGTCCACCTGGTGCAGCGAGACCATCACGGTGACACCCAGCTCGCGGTTCAGTTCGGCCAGCAGCGACATCACGCGGCGGCTGGACTCGGGGTCGAGCGAGGCGATCGGCTCGTCGGCCAGGATGAGTTCGGCGCCCTGCACCAGCGCGCGCGAGATCGCGGCGCGCTGCTGCTGTCCGCCCGACAGGGTGGACGCGCGCTGCCAGGCGCAGGCCGCCATGCCGACGCAACCCAGCGCCGCTTGGGCGCGCTGCAGTTCGTCGTCGGTGAAGCGACCCATGGCCCAGCGCCAGGCCGGCATGCGGTGCAGCGCACCGGCCAGCACGTTGGTCATCACCGGCAGCCGGTCGACCAGGTTGAACTGCTGGAAGACCATGGCCACCTGGGCCCGTGTGCGGCGCACGTCGGGGGCCAGGCGTCCGCCCATCTGCACCGGCTGCCCGAGCACCGTGACGATGCCGCCAGGGCCGGCATCGGCGCGCTGCAGGCCGCTCAGATGGCGCAGCAGCGTCGACTTGCCCGAGCCCGAGGCGCCCAGCAGCGCCACCATCTCGCCGCAGCGCACCGACAGCGACACGTCGCGCAACGCGCGGTGCGTGCCGAATGTCTTGTTCAGGCCCTGGACCTCCACCGCGTCGTGTCTCATCGCGTCTCCCGTTTCCGAGCCGCGATGGTGGGCCGGAGCGGTGACGTCGGTGTGACAGCCGAGTCTCGTGAGCCCGGCCTGCGGCCTGTGTGGGCGCGCCCCGGAGACGGACGCCGGCAGGGCTCCCGGGGTCGAAAAGTCAGCCGCGCGCCCGTGGGGCCGGGCGATCGGGCGCTGGGATCAGGGTGGCCGCCGATGGCACGGCGCGGCGCGGATCACCCGCGCGCCGCAATGGCCGGGCGTGCCAGGCAACGGCACCGCAGCCAAGCCCGGCGCGGCCAGCCGACCAGGCCGCGCGGACTCGGGCCCGGTCGCGGATCAGTCCAGCGTGGACCAGGCCGAGGCCACGGCAAAGCCGTCGTGGTCCTCGATCGTCAGCTTCACGTGGGCGCCGACGTCCAGCCTGTCCAGCCCATCACCCGCCGTGCTGCGCGTGATGCCCCAACTGCATGCGTCGGTGTCGGTGACATAGGCCAGACCCAGCCTGGGCAACACCTGGTCGACGGTGGCCAGGACAACGCGCGGGCGATCGGATGTGGACGACATGCGGAGACTCCCCATGAAACTGGACGCCAAGGGTTAACCCTTGTCTCATTCAGTCTAACCCATCGCGCAAGACCCGTGCTCGTGCCCAGGTGGCAGGCCGGGCCGCACCGTTGACCGGTCATGGCCGCGTCACGGCGTCGACACAGGAGCGTCGCAGTGCCTGGCCAGACTCGGGCCATGCCCCCTGGCTTCCACCGCCTGATCGCCGCGCAGTTTGCCTCGGCGCTGGCCGACAACGCGCTGTTGATCGTGGCCATCGCCATCCTGGTCGAGCAGGGGCTGCCAGGCTGGTGGGCGCCGCTGCTTAAGTTCTCGTTCACCATCTCCTACGTCCTGCTGGCACCGTTCGTCGGGCCACTGGCGGACGCGGTGCCCAAGGCCCGGCTCATGGCCTGGATGAACGGCGTGAAGGTCGTCGGCGTGATGGCCTTGCTGGTGGGATTGCACCCGGTGGCGGCCTTCGCCGTGGTGGGCCTGGGCGCGGCCGCCTACGCGCCGGCCAAGTACGGCCTGGTGACCGAGCTGGTGCCGCCGCGGCGCCTGGTGGCGGCCAATGGCTGGATCGAGGTGTCGGTGGTCGGCGCTGCGCTGCTGGGCACGGTGCTGGGCGGGCTGCTGGTCAGCGATCTGCTGCGCGGGTCTGCCTGGGCCGTGTCCAGTCAGGCCCAGTTCGCCGCCTGGACAGGCAGCGCTGGAACCCGCTGCACGCTGTCGTTGCTGGCGCTGTTCGCGGTCTACGGCGTGGCCGCCTGGCTGAACCTGGGCATCCCCGACAGCGGCGCCCGCTACCCTCGCAGCGGCATGCATCCCATGGCGATGGTCGCGGACTTCCGGCGTGCCAACCGCGCCCTGTGGCGCGATGCCAGCGGCGGCCTGTCGCTGGCCGTGACCACGCTGTTCTGGGGGGTCGGCGCGACGCTGCAGTTCGCGGTGCTGCGCTGGGCCGCCGACGTGCTGTCGCTGCCGCTGGACCGCGCCGCCTATCTGCAGGCCGGCGTGGCGGTCGGCGTGGTGGCCGGCGCGGGCTGGGCCGGGCGTTGCATCCCCTTGAGCCAGGCCACGCGGGTGCTGCCGGTGGGCGTGGTGCTGGGCCTGCTGATGGTGGCCGTGGCCGCGTGCAGCAGCCTGGGCGTCGCGCTGCCGCTGCTGGTGCTGGCGGGCGCGGTCGGCGGCGTCCTGGTGGTGCCCATGAACGCCTTGCTGCAACACCGCGGCTGCCAGTTGCTGAGCGCCGGCCGGTCGGTGGCCGTGCAGGGGTTCAACGAGAACCTGAGCATCCTGGCCATGCTGGCCGGCTACGCCGCCCTGCTGGCGCTGGACGTGGGGATCGTGCCGCTGATGGCCGCCTTCGGCCTGTCGATCGCCGGCGCCATGGCGCTGCTGATGTGGCGCGAGCACCGGCTCGGCCGCTCGCAGGGCCTGTCGGATGCGGAGGCGGCCGGCTGAACGGGTGCCCGAGGCCGGTGGACGGCTGACCGGGTGACAGAGGCCGGTGGCCGGCCTCGGGCGACGCGCCTCGCGCCGCCGTGGCCGATCAGGCCGGCAGGTGCCGCGCCGGCAGGTACGGCCGCTCGGCGGAGCCGTCGATGGTCGACACCAGCACCGATTCGATCTGCCCGGCGATGCCGTCCCAGCCGTGTCGACAGGCGCATTCGCGGGCCCCGAGGCCCAGTCGCCGTGCCAACGGTCGGTCGGCGGCCAGCCGCACCGCCAGCCGGGTGAAATCGGTGGCGTCGCCCAGCCGTGCCAGCAGCCCGCTTTCCCACGACTTGATCAGTTGCGCCGCGGCCGCGTGGTCGTAGGCCAGCACCGCCAAGCCACTGGCCATGGCCTCCGGCGTGACGTTGCCATAGGTCTCGGTGGTGCTCGGGAACAGGAACACGTCACCACTCGCGTAGTGCGCGGCCAGGTCCTCGCCGGAGCGCATGCCCGCAAACACCGCCTGCGGGTGCCGGCGCTCGAGTTCGCCGCGCAGCGGGCCATCGCCCACCAGCACCAGGCGCGCCGACGGGTCGGCGACGCGCATGGCGTCGAAGGCCGTGAACAGCAGGCCAAGGTTCTTCTCGACGGCCAGGCGGCCCACGCAGACCACCACCGTCGTGTCGTCACCGGCACCCCAGCGGGCGCGCAGCGCGGTGCTGCGGCGCGAGGGATGGAACAAGGCCGTGTCCACGCCCCGCGCCAGCACCGACAGGTTGCGGAACCCGAGCACGGACAGTTCCTGACGCAGCGCCTCCGTCGGCACCATCGTGTGGCGGGTGGCGTTGTGGAACCTGCGCAGGTAGGCCAGGATCGGCTTGTTCAGCCAGCCCACGCCGTAGAGCCGGCTGTAGGCGTGGAAGTTGGTGCGGAAGTCCGAGCACACCGGCAGCCTGAGGTAGGACGCCGCCTTCAGCGCCGACCAGCCCAGCGGCCCTTCGGTGGCGATGTGCACCACATCCGGCCGGTGCAGCTGCCACAGGCGCACCAGCGCCCGCTTGCAGGGCAGGCCCATGGTCAGGTGCGGGTAGTTCGGGATCGGCAGGCCGCGCGTCAGCACCTCGTCGAACCGGCCGTCCGACCCGGGCACCTCGCCCGCCGGCTGGCGTGGACGCACCAGTTGCACGGCATGCTGCCGGGCCCGAAGACCTTCCACCACCCGCGCCAGCGACAGCGCCACGCCGTTCACCTCCGGCGGGTAGGTCTCGGTGACCACGGCGATGCGCATCGAACGCCGGTCGGGCGGGAACTCGTCGACGACGATGGGAAGCAAGGGCACATCGGTCATGCGCGGATCGTGCCCGCCTTGCGCAACAGTTCGATGACGGCTCCGTGTCCCGATGATGCGGCCGCACCGTCACCGAATCTTCATCGTGCGCCGTCATCATGCCGCCACACATCGACATCGACCAGGAGGCCACGTGAACACATTCCTCGACGCCCTCGAGGTGCAGCGCTGGGACGACCACCGCTACTACCACCACAGCCGAATCAACCAGACGCTGCACCTGGTCAGCGCGATCTCCTTCGTCGTGGCCTATGGCCTGCTGTTCGTGGACCCGGCCACCGCCGCGCTGCTGGCCTGGGGCGTGTCGATGAGCACGCGCCAGGCCGGCCACTTCTTCTTCGAGCCGCGCGGCTACGACACCGTCAATCAGGCCACGCACGAGCACAAGGAGGCGATCAAGGTGGGCTACAACCTGCAGCGCAAGCGCGTGCTGATGGCCGCCTGGGCGCTGGCGCCGGTGGCGCTGGCCGTCGATCCGTCGCTGGGCGGCACGATCGAGCCGAGCACGACGGTCTCGGCCTGGCTGCACGACCTGGGCATGGCCTGGCTGGTCCTCGGCATCGGCGGCCTTGTCTTCCGCGTGCTGCAGCTGTTCGTGCTGAAGGACGTGCGCACGGGCCTGGTGTGGATGGCCAAGATCCTGACCGACCCGTTCCACGACATCCAGCTCTACCACCGCGCGCCGCTGGCCCTGCTGCGGGGCGAACTGCTCGACCCGATGCACCACGCGCGCTGACGCCGGTGTCGCCTTCCCCAGGCCGCCAGCGGCCTGCAGTGCCGACCCAACGATCAGCGGCGCAAGCGCCGGGCCAGCATCTCGCGCAGCAGGCCCCGCCGGATGGCCCGGTTGGTCAGCGCCGGGTCGTGCCACCACCAGCCGTCCTCGCGCATCGCGCGGGCCGCGGCCACGAAGCGCGCGGCCACCGCATCGAAGTCGGCGTCGCCGTAGTTCAGGCTGAAGATCAGGCGCCCGGTGCCGACCCAGCTCAGTGCCAGGCCTTCGGCCCGCAGGTAGAACTGCAGCATCCAGTTGTAGCGCGAGGGCTGCGTGTAGGTCACCGTCCAGATCGTCGACAGGTGGGCCACGCGCACCGGCAGGTCATCGGCGGCGAGCATCGCGTTCAGCTGCTCGGCGCGGCGGTTCCAGCGCTCGTCGAGCCCGTCGTAGACGGCCTGCGTGTCGGGGTGGTCGAGGTGCTCCAGGAACACCTGCATCGCGCCCATCACGTAGGGGTGCGAGTTGAAGGTGCCCCGCGCAAAGCACAGGTCGGCAGGCCGCTCGTCGCGGTAGCGTTTCATCAGGTCGGCGCGGCCGCAGACCACGCCCACCGGCAGCCCGCCACCCAGTGTCTTGCCGTAGGTGACCATGTCGGCGCGCACCCCGAAGTACTCCTGGGCGCCGCCCGGTGCCAGGCGGAAGCCGACGAACACCTCGTCGAAGATCAGCACGATGCCGCGCTCGGTGCACACCTGGCGCAACTGCTGCAGCCAGCGGGCATAGGCGGCGCGGTCGAACCGGGCGCTGCGCGCGCTGTCCACCAGCGTCGAATCTCCGGGCGCGCCGGCGTTGGGGTGCAGCGCCTGCAGCGGGTTGACCAGCACGCAGGCGATGTCGCGCCGGGTGCGCAGCACGCGCAGCGAATCGGCGTGCATGTCCTTCAGGGTGTAGGTCTCGCGCGGCGGCAAGGGGTTGCCGGGGCCGGGCTGAACGTCCTCCCACCATCCGTGGTAGGCACCGCAGAAGCGCACCAGGTGGCTGCGCCGCGTGTGATAGCGCGCCAGCCGCACCGCCTGCATCACCGCCTCGGTGCCGGACATGTGGAACGACACCTCGTCCAGCCCCGAGAGGCGCCGCAGCCGCGCCGCATTCGAGGCCACGCAAGGGTGGTAGCTGCCCAGCACCGGGCCCAGCGCCTGCACGCGGGCGCTGCCCTCGGCGATGCAGTGCTTGTAGACATCGACACCGAACACGTTGACGCCGTACGACCCGGTGAGATCGTAGAAGGTGTTGCCGTCCAGGTCGGTCAACGTCACCCCGCTGGCCGACTGCATGAAGGCGCCGATGCGCAGATGCCGGCGCAACACCTCGCCATACTGGAACGGCACGCGGTAGCGGCCGGTGAACTGCAGGTCGGAGATGCCGGGTGCCGCGTCGGTCGTGAGCGCCAGCGTGCGCGCGAAGCGCTGGGCATACAGCGCCGACAGCCGATCCAGCCCGGCGCGGCGACGCGCGATTGCCTCCGGAGGCGCGCCGTCGGAGCCGAAGAACTGCGCCTCGTCGTAGAAGTAGCCCGGGATCAGCGCGGCCACGCGCTTGGCCATGCGCGAGTGGCCGCCCAGCGAGCGGTGCTTGGCGCGAGACAGCTGAAGCCGGCGCCAGGCCATCGGTGTGCAGGCGGCTGCGGCGGCCAGCGCGGCGGCGGCCAGGGCGAAGGTGGGGTTCATGGGCGATCGGAAGTCTCGGTGCCCGAGGTGTACGACGCGACTGCGACAAGGCGATGACCCCCAGACACCTGCTCCGCCGATGGTTGCAACAGGAGGACCTCAACTTCCTGCTCACCAACCGCGTGCCGCGCCTGCTGCTGACCCGCCTGATGGGCTGGTACAGCCAGATCCGCAGCCCGCTGCTGACGCGGTGCTCGATCGCCGTCTGGCGCCTGTTCACCCCGCTGGACCTGGGCGAGGCCCGGCAGCAGCGCTTCGACAGCCTGCACGACTGCTTCGTGCGCGAGTTGACGCCAGGCGCCCGCACCGTCGACCCCGACGCCGATGCGATGACCAGCCCCTGCGACGGCATCGTTGGTGCCTGCGGCCGGGTGGAGGGCACCACGGTCTACCAGGCCAAGGGCTTCCCGTACTCCTTGCACGACCTCTTCGGCGCCTACGGCATGGCCGAACCCTACCGCGATGGCCGCTACGTGACCTTGCGGCTCACCTCGAGCATGTACCACCGCTTCCATGCGCCGCACGATGGCCGTGTCGAACACGTCACCTACCACAGCGGCGACACCTGGAACGTCAACCCGATCGCGCTGCGCCGCGTCGAGCGCCTGTTCTGCCGCAACGAGCGCGCCGTGCTGCACCTGCGCCTGGCGCGGGGCCATCAGCCGGTGGCGCTGGTGCCGGTGGCGGCCATCCTGGTGGCCAGCATCCGGCTGCACTTCCTGGACGTGCTGCTGCACCTGAAGTACCGCGGCCCGAACCAGATGCCCTGCGACGCCCGCTTCACCAAGGGCCAGGAACTGGGTTGGTTCCAGCACGGTTCCACGATCATCGTCTTCGCGCCGAAAGGCTTCACGCTGTGCGACGGGATAGAGCCCGGCGCGCGGGTGAGGATGGGCGAGCGCCTGATGTGGGTGCCCGCCGAGGGTCCTCGGCGCCAGCCTGGCGGGGAATCGGCCGGCGCGGCCGATGGGCCGCCGTCCCGGGGCGCATCGACGGCGCCGTCGGCGACCTGATTCGGCCCGGCCACGCCGGCCTGGCCAGGCGGGTTCAGTGGCCCTTCTTCGGCCGGCCGACCTTCACCGGTTCGAGCTGGCCCAGCGCGGCCACCAGCGTGGGCGTGTCCATCGCCGCCAGTGCATGCAGGCCGGCGCGCAGCAACTCGCTCTTTCGCGTCTCGCGCTGCGCGGACATCGCGCGTGCCTTGAGCGTGCCGATCAGCGCAAAGTCGGCCTCGGGCATCGTGAAGCCGTCGCGCACCGGCTTCACCCGCAGCTTGGGTGCCTTCGGTGCCTTCGACGCCTTGGCCACCTTGCCGGCCTTGGGCGGCTTCGCAGCCTTCGGCGCCTGGTCGGCCACGGTGGGCTGCGAGGCAGGGGTGGGCTCGACGGGCATCGGGGCGGTGCCGACGCCGCCTGGAGAGGCGGGGCGCCGTGCGCTGCGGGTCTTGACCGGGGCGGCCTTGGCGGGCGCAGCGGCCCTGGCGGGAGCGGTTGCAGCAGGGGTCTTTCGAGCAGCCATTCGGCATCTCCATTTGAATGATATAAATAGTTTATATTGTTGAAACGCTTTCGGCAATGCGCGCGGCTCGCGCTGCCGGCCCGCCCGACGGCGCCCTCGGATTCCCCGGATCCGGCCCCGCCGTCGCGCCGTTCGGGCGGCAGCCGACGCGCCGCCGGCACCCGGCAGACCCTCCCATGCCGACCGGTGCGTTGCGCGTCGGCGGACAACGGTCCGTCGCCAGAGGCGAGCCACGTCAAGTCCGCCGCCGAAAAGCTGAAGCCGGCGGGTCGCCGCGGACTACACTTGCCATCAGGCTGCACCGCCACCCATCGGGGCTGCGGGCCACGTCAGCGGCACCTGGCTTCTCACAGCCAGGTTCGATTCGCGACCAGAGCGTGGTTGCCGCGCAGTGACATGCGGTGGCGCAACCAACGAGGAGATCCCTCATGAACTCGGGTGACCAGCACGCGGATGCTCCGTCGACCGCCCGGCTGCTCGACGAACTGGCCCGCCATGCCAACGACCTGGACGGCTTCCCGGTGGCGGCGCTGCTCGCCTCCTGGCCCGACGGCCGCGTCGGCACGCCGGCCCTCATGCAGCGGGTGCTGTCGCATTGGCTGACCCACATCGACCGCCAGTTGGTCGAGTTTCCGGCCGCCTACACGGACACGCTGTCGGCCATGCGGCAAAGGTTGACCGACACCCGTGCGGCCATCTGCAGCCTGATGGCCGTGGCCGCTCAGGTGTCGCGTCAGGATGAGCCGAAGGCCGCCGAGATCGCGCCCACCGTGGCGCCGCGCGCTGCCGAGGCGACACCCGCGCCGGTGCATTGACCGGTTCCGAGGGCAGAGGGCGGCATCGGGCGCCCCGACAAGAGGCCCGCTGCCCTGCGCCCAGCCACGCCGAGCGCCGCGCTCGTCAGCGTGCGCCGGCGCCTCAGCGCCGCGGCGGGTCGACCTTGACCAGCCGGGCAAGCGCAGGCTCGACCCGCGCGCGCGCCGACGCGATGCGGGCCGTCAACCAGCCCAATGCAAACCACGCCGCGGGCTCGGCCCCCACCAGCGCCTGGTAGCGCGCCCGGGCCACGAACAGGTCGTTGAGCTCACCCATGCGCTCCTGAAGGTCGGCCAGGGCGATCAGGTAGCGGTCCACCGCGCGCCGGCGCAGGCCGGGCGCGAAGAACTCGACCGCGTAGCGTTGCCGCTTGATGCGCTTGCGCAGCGCATGCAGACTGGCCTCGTCGAGCCCATCGAAGGCCGCCCGATCGACCGCGAAGAGGGCTTGCCATCGGCGCAGCCGTCGCGCCGCATCGCGGTGGAAGGCGGCGGCCTGGTTCTTCGCCGACGGCTTGGCGTCGCCTTCCGCACCAGACGCGCGAGCGCGGGGTGGCGGGTCTGCCCGGCCCGGCCCGCGGCCCGCGGCGGTGCCTTCACCAACGCCCTCGCCCACGGCGGGCGCGGCATGGGCCGGCAGGGCCGCCCTCCAGGCGATCCAGCCGAGGAACATCTGCTGCGTCTCGGTCGATCGCAGGGCGGCCACGGGATCGAAGGTGTCGGCGACACCGGGCAGCGTCAGGGGTGGCGCGCCGACCTGGGCCAGTTCGGCCACCACGCCCTTGTCCATCACGTCGCCGTCGCGCGCACGGCCCAGCGTGGCGAACAGCCCGCGCAAGCCTGCCACCAGGGGCAGCGGTGGTGCCGGCACCCAGCCGCGGAAGCTGCGCGCGGCGCTGCGCAAGCGGCGGATGCCAACGCGCAGTTGGTGCAGGTGCTCGACCCGCTGCGCCGGATCGCCTTCGGCCAGCCCGATCGCGTTGCGCGTGATCTGCGAAAGGCACTCGTCCACCACCGTGCCATAGGCCTGCAACGCGTTTGCCGCGCCGGCATAGTCCGGCCGGGCGGCCTTGCGCACCACGGGGTACGGCGAACCCTCGGCCAGCCGATCGCCCCGTTCGGCCTTGCTGCGCGGGTCGTAGACCAGTCCGAAGCGCTTTCTCCACCGCTCCACCAGCGCCAACATCGCGACGACGGATCCGGAGACGAGCTCGAACTCGATCTCGCGGATCGTGGCGGTCGCCCCCGACGACATCAGCCGCCCTTCGTCGAAGGCGATCTCGACGACGGCGCCGCGCGTGCGGACTCGGCGCGACGTGCGCCGAACCTGGGTCTGGAAGCGCACCCGGGGCTCGACGCCATCGGCGCGCGCCTGGCGCAGCAGTGCAAGCAGGCGGTCGCCCACCGGCGTGCCGGCGTGCGCCGACGCGTCGTGGGTGGCGTCGGGCCGGACCACCTCGTGCTCGAAGCGCTCGAGCGCATTGGCACCGCCAGCCTTCAGGGCCTGGACCCACCGGCGGCCTTCGCGGCGCAGGCGCCAGGCCATGCCCGCACGCGCCAGACGGCGATCGTCGGTGTCGAGGTACATCGCCGCCAGCGTCGTGCGCTCAGGTGGTGCGGCGCCACGCGCCATCTCGGCGGCGACGGCCGCCCGCGCGGCGGCGGGGACCAGGAACTTCAGCTCGACCTCGAGGGCATTCGTCACGTGGGGGTTCGACCGGACCGAGTGCCGACTGTACCCGTCGGCGCAATGCCCGTCGCAATGTCCGCCGCAGTGGCCGTGCGGCGCCGAAGGGGCTTGCGTTCGGGGTCGCCCAGGCCGCGACAGCTGGCCGACAGGGGGCTGAAATGCCCGACCTTCCACACTCTTTTCGCCCTCACCGCGTCGGGCCCCATGGCTCAATGCACCGCGGCACGGGGTCGATAACCAGTCAGGGCCTGTTCCGGGCCCATCAGGAGGCACCATGCTGAGGTTCGGAGAATCGATTCGCCTGACGGAGCTCGACCGTGAGCTGTTTGCCCGGGTTGCCGCCTCCGAATGGGACGCGCCCACCTCGGTGGGCGACTACAACCGGCGGCTGGAGTTGGCCACCAAGATGTGGAGCGGCGGCACCTCGCCCGGGGCCCTGCTGCTGGCCCAGATGGCCCGCGACCTGATGCTCGACCCCGCCGACCCGGCCGACGTGCTGGGCAATCGCCCGATCGGGCCGACCCTGTCGTCCTGAACGCACTATCCGTACTTGCGCAGTTCGAGCCGGCCGATCTGCTGGCGATGGACCTCGTCGGGCCCGTCGGCCAGCCGCAGCACGCGCGCCATGGCATAGGCATGCGCCAGGCCGAAGTCGTTGCTGGTGCCCCCGCCGCCATGCGCCTGGATCGACCAGTCGATCACCCTGGCGGCCATCTGCGGCACCGCCACCTTGATCATCGCGATCTCGGTGCGGGCCACCTTGTTGCCCACCGTGTCCATGCGGTGCGCGGCGTTCAGCGTCAACAGGCGCGACTGCTCGATCAGGATGCGCGATTCGGCGATGCGCTCCACCGTGACGCCCTGCTCGGCCACCGTCTTGCCGAAGGCCACGCGGCCCAGCGAGCGGCGGCACATGCGCTCCAGCGCACGTTCGGCCAGGCCGATCAGCCGCATGCAGTGGTGGATGCGGCCCGGTCCCAGCCGGCCCTGGGCGATCTCGAAGCCGCGGCCTTCGCCCAGCAGCATGTTCGACACCGGCACGCGCACGTTCTCGAAGCGCACCTCGGAGGCGCGGTCGGGCATGCCGTAGAAGCCGAACACCGGCAGCGCCCGCACCACGGTGACACCGGGCGTGTCCATCGGCACCAGGATCATCGACTGCTGCCGGTGGCGATCGGGTGAATCCGGATCGGTCTTGCCCATGAAGATGGCGATGCGGCAGCGCGGGTCGGTGGCGTTGGTGGTGTACCACTTTTGGCCATTGACGACGTAGTCGTCGCCGTCGCGCACGATCGACGACGCGATGTTGGTGGCGTCGCTGGAGGCCACCCCCGGCTCGGTCATCGCGAAGCACGACCGGATCTCGCCGGCCAGCAGCGGCACCAGCCAGCGCGCCTGCTGCTCCGCCGTGCCGTAGCGCGCCAGCACCTCCATGTTGCCGGTGTCCGGCGCCGAGCAGTTGAAGACCTCGGGCGCCAGGAACGAGCGTCCCATGATCTCGCACAGCGGCGCGTACTCGAGGTTGCTCAGCCCCGCGCCGTGCCCGGACTCGGGCAGGAACAGGTTCCACAGCCCGGCCGCCCGTGCCTTCGGCTTGAGTTCCTCGATCACTGGGTGCACCTGCCACGGGCCCAGCGACTCGGCCTCGTTGGCGTGGCGCGGCTCGTTGGGGTAGATGTGCTCGTCCATGAACGCGGCAAGGCGGCGTTGCAGGTCCTGGACCTTGGCGGTGGGCTCGAAGGGCATGGCGGCCTCGTCGGGTGGGTTGGCATCAACCGCGACAGCGGCGCGGGACGGGGGCTCGACCACAGCCTTCGGTGGTGGCTGTGTTCACCGCGGCATTGGGCCGCGGATGTGCCGGGGCCGGGTGCCACCCGGCGCGGCGGTGCGACAGTGGTCGCGCGCGCAACGGCCGGGCCCGGCCATGCGCTGCGCCCGGGGATGCGGCCTACGCTGGCAGGTAATCGCGCATGCTGGCATCGTGCACGACGATGTGCTCGACGAGCCAGCGCTGCATCATGGCCAGCACTTCGGCGCGCGACACGGCCTTCAGCCGCATCAGGTCGAGGTTCAGGTCGGTGTACTGGGCGAGGATCTCGCTGTGCGAATGGACATGCGCCTCGATCTCGTCGGCCGGCATTCCCAGGCCGCGGATGAGTTGTTCTTCGAAGCGGAAGTGCGCGTCCAGCTGGCGCCCCAGCCGCGACAGCCCGTCTGAGAAGACCTCGGACGACGGCATCGCCTGCGTGGCGGCAATCAGGCGGTTGAGCTCGCTGATGAGCATGCGGTGCTGGGCGTCGACGACCGGCTCTCCCACATGCATCGAGGGGTCGAATACAACGAGGTCATGGGGCGTCTGCGGTGGCGGCGTCATGTCGTGTCGTGCCCTGCGCACGGCGGTCGTTTTCGGCAATGGTAAACCGGTCGCGCCGGGCCCACGGCGCCACCATCGAACGATGGCTCCTCGGACGGCCCACCCGTGTCCTGCGGGTGCGCCGATGCAGGGGGCACGATGACCGGTGGCCCATGGGCACCACGGTCGATGCGCCTGCGACCGATCGGGCGCCTTGACGGCCGGCCTGCGCCTCAAGCGCCGCTCGAATGCGGCAGCGCCGCCCGTCTGCGCTGTGTTAATCGTCCGCTCAGACTTGGCACGTAAGCTGCACATGCGGAACCTGCCACTTCGGCCCGCTCCAATCCCACGCACCGCGCCATGCCATTCTCGAATCTCCCTGAAGACTCCGAAGATCCAGATCACAGCCCAGCGCAACGGGCAGCGGCCGCCTCGCGCAGCACCTGGGTCAGCGTTGCCGTCAATCTGGTCTTGACCACCACCCAGATCGCCGCGGGCATCCTGACAAAGTCGCAGGGCCTGATCGCCGACGGCATCCACTCGCTGTCGGACCTGGTCGCAGACTTCGTCGTGCTGTTTGCCAACCACCACAGCCAGAAGGACGCAGACGCCGACCATCCCTACGGTCATCACCGCTTCGAGACGGCCGCGAGCCTGGTGCTGGGCGCGCTGCTGCTCGCGGTCGGACTGGGCATGCTGTGGTCCGCGTTCCTCAAGCTGGAGCAGCCGGAGACGGTGCAGAAGGTGCACGTGGCCGCGCTCTGGGTCGCGGGCGGCGCGCTGGTCGCCAAGGAACTGCTCTTCCGCTACATGCTGTCGGTGGCCAAGCGGGTCAAGTCGAGCATGCTGGTGGCCAACGCCTGGCATGCACGCTCCGACGCGGCCTCGTCGCTGGTGGTCGGCATCGGCATTGCCGGCAACCTCGCCGGCTACCCGATCCTGGATCCGATCGCGGCCGCCATCGTTGGCTTCATGGTGGCCAAGATGGGTTGGGAGTTCGGCTGGGATGCCATGCACGACCTGATGGACCGGTCGATCGACGACGCGGAGGTCGCCGCCATTCGTGGCACGCTCGAAGGAACGCCGGGCATTCAAGGCGTTCACGACATCCGCACGCGCAAGATGGGCGACATGATCGTGGCCGATGCCCACATCGAAGTGGACGCCGCGCTCAGCGTCGAAGCCGGGCATGACATCGCCGTCGAGGCGCGCAATCGCGTGATGCAGCGCCACCGCGTCCTCAACCTGATGACACACGTCGATCCCTGGCGGCGGCCCGACCTGGATCACGGCAGGGTCGTGCCGAAACCCGTGAACCCGAGCGCTGCTTGAACGCCGCAACCACGCCTGGACTGAGCGCAGCCGAGGCCAGCGACCGCCTGGCACGCGACGGGCCGAACGAACTGCCCGCCACGGCACGCCGAGGTGTATGGGGTCTGCTGCGGGACGTGGTGCTGGAGCCGATGTTCCTGCTGCTGGTGGCCTGCGGCGCCATCTATCTCGCGCTCGGCGATCGCCACGAAGCGCTGATGCTGCTGGGGTTCGTGCTGGTCGTCATCGCCATCACCTACGTGCAGAAGCGCCGCAGCGAGCAGTCCCTGGAAGCGTTGCGTGACCTGTCCAGCCCTCGCGCGCTGGTGGTTCGAGATGGCCAGTCGATTCGCGTCGCCGGCCGCGAGCTGGTCGTCGGGGACATCGTCTTGCTGGCCGAGGGCGATCGGGTGCCCGCCGATCTTGAATTGGTCGAGGCGTCGAACCTGTCGATCGACGAGTCGCTGCTGACCGGCGAGTCGGCGCCGGTGATGAAGCAGGCGGAAGGCTCTGCATCCGACGCCAACCCTGATGCTTGCAGGCAGGCTTTCTCGGGAACGCTGGTGACACAGGGCACGGGGCGAGGCATCGTGACGGCCACTGGCGAACGCAGTGCCCTGGGCCGCATCGGCGCCTCATTGCAGGCCATCTCGACGGACGCCACGCCCGTCCAGCGCGAGACGCAGCGCATCGTCACCTGGGTCGCGGCGATCGGGCTGAGCCTGGCGGCCGGGTTGGCCCTGGCGTGGGGACTGACACGCGGCGACTGGCTGCACGGATTGCTGGCCGGTCTCACGCTGGCGATGGCCATCCTGCCCGAGGAACTCCCCGTGGTGCTGACCATCTTCCTGGGCCTGGGTGCGTGGCGGCTCGCACGCGAAAGGGTGCTCACGCGCAGCATGCCGGCAGTCGAACTGCTTGGTGCGACGACAGTCCTGTGCGTCGACAAGACCGGCACCTTGACGATGAACCGGATGGCGGTCCGCAGGCTCTGGGCTGCCGACGCGGAACAGGTCCTGGACGGCGGCGCCTCGCCGGACCTTCCGGAAGCGCTGCACCCGGTGCTGGAGTACGCCGTCCTGGCGAGCCACCGCCGAGCCTTTGATCCGATGGAATCGGCCATCGGGGAGGCCGGTCAGCGCCAGCTCGCCGGCACCGAGCACCTGCATGGCAACTGGGCGTTGATCGACGACTACCCGCTGTCACCGCAACTGCTGGCGATGTCGCGTGTGTGGCAGTCGCCGGATCGCCAGGACCGGTTGGTGGCGGCGAAGGGCGCGCCAGAGGCCGTCATGGATCTCTGTCACCTCGACGCTGCACAGCACGCGCCGATCGCCCGGCAGGTCGAAGCGATGGCCAGGGAGGGTCTGCGCGTCCTGGCCGTCGCGCGTGCCATCTTCCCGTCCGGCACCCTGCCCGATGCGCAGCACGACTTCGACTTCGAGTTCATCGGCCTCGTGGCACTGGAGGACCCGGTGCGGCCGGACGTGCCGGCTGCCATTGCCGAGTGCCGGGCCGCGGGCATCCGGGTGGTGATGATCACCGGGGACCATCCGCAGACGGCGCTGTCCATCGGCAGGCAGGCCGGTCTCATCGCCGATGGCCATGCCGTGACCGGCCCCGAACTCGACCGATTGGACGACGCCGGCCTGGCGGCGCGCCTGGCCGACACCAACGTCTTCTGCCGCGTGCAGCCCGAGCAGAAGCTTCGGCTGGTGCAGGCGTTCCGGGCGCGCGGCGACGTGGTCGCCATGACGGGCGACGGCGTGAACGATGCGCCGGCGCTGAAGGCCGCCCACATCGGCGTGGCGATGGGTGCGCGCGGCACCGACGTCGCCCGCGAGGCCGCGGCCCTGGTGCTGCTCAACGATGACTTCGCGTCCCTGGTGACCGCCGTGCGTTACGGCCGTCGGGTGTTCGCCAATCTGCGCAAGGCCATCGCCTTCGTCGTCGCGGTGCACCTGCCGATCGTCGGCCTGTCCATTGTGCCGCTGGTGCTCGGCTGGCCCATGATGCTGATGCCGGTGCACATCCTGTTCCTGCAGCTGATCATCGACCCGGCCTGCTCCATCGTGTTCGAGGCCGAGCCACTGGAGCCCGAGGCGATGCGCGCGCCACCCCGGCGACCGGACGCACGCCTGTTCGATGCCCAGGTGCTGCTGCGCGGCTTCGTCCAGGGAAGCGGGCTGTTCGGCATCGTGCTCGTCGCCTACCTGGTCGCCCGATCGGCATCGGGCTCCGACGAGACGGCACGCGCGCTTGCCTTCACCGTGTTGGTCGTCAGCAGCCTGGCCCTGATCCACGTCAACAGGACATGGACCCGGCGTCGCGACGCCTCTCGTCCCTGGAATGCTGCCTTTGGCTGGATCGCGTCGGCCACTTGCGTGCTCTTGGTGCTGGTGCTGTGGGTGCCGGCGATCAGCGGCCTGTTCATGTTCACCACTCCGTCGGCGTCCCTGTTGCTGATCGGTGCGGCGCTCTGTCTCGGCGCGCTCGCGTGGTTCGAAGCCACCAAGTGGCTGTTGGGACAGTGGGCGCGCTGAAGTGACAGCGGTCAGGTCTCGTGTCGCGCGCGAGTGTCCGCCTGAACGAGTTCTCCGGGATGCCGGTTCCGGCTCAGGGGCATCGAGATGACGGCCATCAAGACCACCGGGACCAGGACGAGAAGGATCGCCCGATGAGGCGAGACAGGAAATGATGAAACCGGTCGCCAGCGATGAAGCGAGTCAGCCTGGCTGAGCGTCGACGAGGCGAACTGCCCATCAGCAGCCTGGCGCCACCGTCCGACGCGGTGCAGCGGGCGCCCGGGCTGGACCGCGGCATCGGGCGCGCCGCTCACTCGGGATATCCTCACCGACCGCCGGCCAGCCGCGGTGTCGAGCGGGTGCTGCCGCCGCCGTCGCGGCGCGACACGTGGCCCCGCCGCAACTTGCCCGGCCCTTTCCGCGAGACCGTGGCCCGCCAGTCCGCATGGCCCACGGTGTCCGCCCCCTGAACGCTCCAGCATCGACCCCGAGTTCCCATGTCCCTGCCCGC
>NZ_MWLO01000096.1 GCF_002198735.1 Ideonella sp. A 288 | reverse complement strand
TCCAGAGCCCACCCCATGCCCCTCGCCCTCGACCGCAGCAGCCTCGAACGGACCTTCCTCGACGCGCACACCACCCACACCTTCACCGACCAGCCGGTCGACGAGGCCACGCTGCGCGCGCTGGTCGACCTGTGCCGCTGGGGCCCGACGTCGATGAACTGCCAGCCGATGCGGCTGGTCTTCGTCGCCAGCGCCGAGGCCAAGGCGCGCCTGAAGCCCGCGCTGTCGGCGGGCAACGTCGACAAGACGATGAAGGCCCCGGTGACCGCCATCGTGGCCATGGACACGCGCTTCCACGAGCACCTGCCCACGCAGTTCCCGGCGATGGCCACGGCGCGCGAGATGTTCAGCGGCAACCCGACGCTCAGCGCCGACACGGCGATGCGCAACAGCAGCCTGCAGGGTGCCTACCTGATCGTCGCCGCGCGCATGCTGGGCCTGGCCGCCGGGCCGATGAGCGGCTTCAATGCCGACGCGCTGAACGAGGCCTTCTTCCCCGACGGCCGGTTCAAGGTCAACTTCCTCGTCAACCTGGGCCTGGCGGCCCCGGGCGGCCACCACCCGCGCGGGCCGCGCCTGTCGTTCGACGAGGTGGCGAGCATCGTCTGACGGCCCCGGCCACGCAGCGTCCACCGACTCCCCATGCGCCTTGCCGACCTGCGCCACCGCCTGCGTGCCCTGGGTGCCAAGCCCGTGCACGAGCAGCGCGTGCTGCGCCAGTGGGCCCACGCGCTGCCGCCCGAGGCCGGCAAGCGCCGGCCCGAGCACTTCCTGCCGCTGGCGCTGCGCGAGGCGTTGCCGGCGCTGACGGCCGAGCTGGACGCGCTGGCCACGCTGCGCTCGCAGCACCCCGGCGAAGACGGCTCGGCGCGGCTGCTGGTTGCGCTGGCCGATGGCCAGACGGTGGAGAGCGTGCTGCTGCCGCGCGGCGGCCTGTGCGTGTCCACCCAGGTGGGCTGCGCGGTGGGCTGCGTGTTCTGCATGACGGGGCAGGGTGGCCTGCTGCGGCAGCTGAGCGCCGGCGAGATCGTCGCGCAGGTGGTGCTGGCGCGTCGGCTGCGCGCGGTGACCAAGGTGGTGTTCATGGGCATGGGCGAGCCGGCGCACAACCTCGACGCGGTGCTCGAGGCCATCGAGCTGCTGGGCACCGCCGGCGGCATCGGCCACAAGAGCCTGGTGTTCTCCACCGTCGGTGACCGCCGGGCGTTCGAGCGACTGCCGCAGGGCCGCGTCAAGCCGGCGCTGGCCCTGTCGCTGCACGCCACCGACCCGGCGCTGCGCGCCCGGCTGCTGCCGCGGGCGCCCGACATCGCGCCCGACGAGCTGGTGGCGCTGGGCCTGCAGTACGCGCGTTCCACGGGTTATCCGCTGCAGGTGCAGTGGACGCTGATCGACGGTGTCAACGACAGCGACGCCGAGCTCGACGGCATCGTGCGGCTGTTCGCCCACCAGGGCGCGGTGATGAACATGATCCCGTACAACACGGTCGACGGGCTGGGCTTCCAGCGCCCGTCCTGGGAGCGCGCGGCCGAGATCGCCCGCCACCTGCACCGGCGCGGCGTGCTCACCAAGCTGCGCCAGTCGGCCGGGCAGGACGTGGAGGGCGCCTGCGGCCAGTTGCGCGCGCGAGAGGCCCCGCCGCGCGAGCGACGGGTCGTCGTGCACCCCGTGCTGCGCTGATCGCCGCAGGCCCGGTCTTTCGCCGGTTCATGGGCGCCCCCAGGCCGGCTGACGCCGGCCGCCCCCCGCGGGGGTCAAGGAAACTTGGGGCGGCCCGGCGTTTCCTTGTGAGGTGACGCAAGGCTTCTGCCGGCGTCTCGCTGAAACCCCACTTGCGGCCGACCAACCGCCTCCGCTACGCTGCCCCGGACACTGCCCGTCCTTGCCCCGATTGCCGCCCCGATGACCCAGCCCAAGCTCATCCTCGACCACATCTTCGACCACGAGGCCGAGCGCGCTGGCGAGGTCTTCCTGACCCAGCCCATCGGCGGCGGCCGCGTGGTTGAGTTCACCTGGGCGCAGGCGCTCGACCAGTCGCGCCGCCTGGCCGCTCACCTGCGCAGCCGTGGCTTCGAGCCGGGCTTCCGTGTCGGCATCCTGTCGAAGAACTGCGCGCATTTCCTGCTGGCCGAACTGGCCATCTGGATGGCCGGCGGCACCACGGTGGCCATCTTCCCCACCGAGCAGGCCGACACCGTGCGCTACGTGCTCGAGCACAGCGGCGCCAGCCTGCTGTTCGTCGGCAAGCTCGACCTGTGGCCGCAGCAGTCGGCTGGGGTGCCGGCCGGGCTGCCGTGCATCGCCTTGCCGCTGGCCCCGCCCACCGCCTTCGACACCTGGGACGCCATCGCCGCCCGCACCGAGCCGCTGCGCGGCCGCCCCGAGCGCCGCGGCGACGACCTGGCCATGCTCATCTACACCTCGGGCTCCACCGGCCAGCCCAAGGGCGTGATGCACAGCTTCGAGCGCATCACCCGCGCCAGCGTGGGCATCTCGGCCACGATCCGCCAATTGCTGGGCGACGGCCCGACCACGCCGCTGCGCACAATGTCGTACCTGCCGCTGGCGCACAGCTTCGAGCGGGCCTGGATCGAATGCGCGTCGTGGGTCGATGGCCGCGTGCACCTGTTCTTCACCGAATCGCTGGACACCTTCGTCACCGACATCCAGCGCGCGCGGCCCACCATCTTCATCTCGGTGCCGCGGCTGTGGCTCAAGTTCCAGCAGGGAGTGTTCGCGAAGATGCCGCCGGCCCGGCTCGAGCTGCTGCTGCGCCTGCCCATCGTCGGCCGGCTGGTCGGCCGCAAGGTGCTGGCCGGGCTGGGGCTGGACCAGGTGCGCCTGGCCGGCAGCGGCTCGGCGCCGATCCCGGCCGAGCTGATCGACTGGTACCGGCGCCTGGGCCTGAACCTGATCGAAGGCTATGGCATGACCGAGGACTTCGCCTACTCGCACAACTCCACCCCCACGGCCAACGCGCCCGGCCATGTCGGCGTGCCCATGCCCGGCGTGCAGGTGCGCCTGAGCGAGGGCGGCGAGGTGCTGATCAAGTCGCCCGGCCAACTGGTGGGCTATTACGAGCGCCCGGACCTCGACGCCGAGAGCTTCACCGACGACGGCTTCTTCCGCACCGGCGACCGCGGCGAGCTGCGGGCCGACGGGTTGCTCAAGCTCACCGGCCGCGTGAAGGAACTGTTCAAGACCGCCAAGGGCGAGTACGTGGCCCCGGCGCCGATCGAGAACCGGCTGAACGCCCACCCGATGGTCGAGATGTCGATGGTCTCGGGCGTGGGCCAGCCGGCACCGTATGCGCTGCTGGTGCTGGCCGAAGACCTGCGGCCCCGCCAGGCCGACCCGGCCGTGCGCGCGCAGGTCGAGGCCGAACTGGGCCGCCTGCTGCAGGACGTGAACCGCACGCTGGTCGCGCACGAGCGGCTGTGCAAGCTGGTCGTCGCGCGCGAGCCCTGGTCGATCGAGAACGGCTGCCTGACGCCGACAATGAAGATCAAGCGCGGCCGCATCGAGGCCGTCGTCGAGCCCGCCGTGGACACCTGGTACCGGGGCGACGACCGGGTGGTCTGGCAATGACCCCCGGCGCCCGCCGAACGAAAGCCCGCCCTTGACCGTTTCCCCCGACCGGCCTGTGGCCACCCCCCACGGCGGCGACCGCGTGGCGGCCTCGCTGCAGGCCCACGGCGTGCGCTGCCTGTACACGCTGTGCGGCGGCCACATCTCGCCCATCCTGGCGGCGGCCAAGGCGCGCGGCATCCGCATCGTCGACGTGCGCGACGAGGCCACCGCGGTGTTCGCCGCCGACGCCAGCGCGCGCCTGACCGGCATCCCCGGCGTGGCCGCGGTCACGGCCGGGCCGGGCATCACCAACACCATCACCGCGCTGAAGAACGCGCAGCTGGCGCAGTCGCCGGTGGTGCTGATCGGCGGCGCGGCGCCCACCGCGCTGCAGGGCCGCGGCGCGCTGCAGGACATCGACCAGCGGCCGCTGGTGGCGCCGCACGTCAAGCGCTTCATCAAGGTGCGGCGCGTGCGCGAGCTGGGTCCGGCGGTGGACGAGGCCTTCGCGCTGGCGCTGGACGGCGTGCCCGGGCCGGTTTTCATCGAATGCCCGATCGACGTGCTGTACGACGAGGCGCTGATCCGCGGCTGGTATGCCGACGCCGCGGGCAAGGGCAGCACGCTGCCCGACCGCGCGCTGCGCTGGTACCTGAACCGCCATGCCGAGCGCATGTTCGCTGGCAGCCATGGGCCGATCGCACCGCAGGTGCGCGCGGTGGCGTTGCCGCAGGCGTCCGACGGCAGCGTGCAGGCCGCCCGCGCCGCGCTGGCCAAGGCCGAGCGGCCGCTGATGGTCATCGGCAGCCAGGCGGTGGTGCGCGCGGCCGATGCGCAGCGCGTGGCCGAGGCCGTGGCGCGGCTGGGCGTGCCGGTGTACCTGTCGGGCATGGCGCGCGGACTGCTGGGTCGCCAGCACCCGCTGCAGATGCGCCACCAGCGTCGCCACGCGCTGCGCGAGGCCGACTGCGTGCTGCTGGCCGGCGTGCCCTGCGACTTCCGGCTCGACTACGGCAAGCACGTGCGCCGCAGCGCCACGCTGATCGCCGCCAACCGCAGCGCCAAGGACGCGCGGCTGAACCGCCGCCCCGACGTGACCGCCATCGGCGACGCCGGCGACTTTCTCCAGCGGCTGTCGGCCGACGCCCGCCCGGCCGCCGGCTGGACGGCCTGGGCCGACCAGCTGCGACAGCGTGATGCCGAGCGCGAGCGCGAGATCGATGCCCAGGCTGCGCGCCGCGGCGAGCACGTCAACCCGGTGGCGCTGTTCCGCACGCTCGAGCAGGTGGCCGGCGACCACGCCGTGCTGGTGGCCGACGGCGGCGATGTGGTGGCCACCGCGTCCTACGTGATGCGCCCGCGCGGGCCGCTCACCTGGCTCGACCCCGGTGCCTTCGGCACGCTGGGGGTGGGCGGGGGCTTCGCGCTGGGCGTGGCCACCAGCCGGCCCGACGCCGAGGTGTGGATCGTCTACGGCGACGGCGCCTGCGGCTACAGCCTGGTGGAGTTCGACAGCTTCGTGCGCCACGGCCTGCCGGTGATCGCCATCGTCGGCAACGACGCCGGCTGGACACAGATCGCCCGCGAGCAGGTGAAGATGCTGCACGACGACGTCGGCACCGTGCTGGCCCGCAGTGCCTATCACGACGTGGCAGCGGCCTTCGGCGCCGAAGGCATCGAGGTGCGCACGCTGGCCGAGCTGCCCGCCGCCCTGGCCCGGGCCCGCGCCGTGGCCGCCGGCGGCAAGCCGGTGCTGGTGAACGTGTGGCTCGACCCGACCGAGTTCCGCGAAGGCTCGATCTCGATGTAGCCGCCGCGGCCGCCGCGCCGGCCACCCCGGGGCGGGGTGGCCGTGTTTGCGTCAGGCCGTCGGCAGCTTGTGGCTCTTGAAGGCGTCGCGCAGCTTGTTCTTCTGCATCTTGCCGGTGGCGCCCAGCGGGATGGCGTCGACGAAGACCACGTCGTCGGGCATCCACCACTTGGCGATCTTGCCCTCGTAGAAGGCCAGCAGCTCGTCGCGGGTGAGGTCGGTGCCGGGCTTCTTCATCACCACCAGCAGCGGGCGCTCGTCCCACTTCGGGTGGAAGGCGGCGATGCAGGCGGCCATCGCCACCTTGGGGTGGGCCATTGCGATGTTCTCGAGGTCGATCGAGCCGATCCACTCGCCGCCGGACTTGATCACGTCCTTGCTGCGGTCGGTGATCTGCATGAAGCCGTCGGGGTCGATCATCGAGACGTCGCCGGTGGGGAACCAGCCGCGGCCATCGGCATCGGGGATCAGCGGGTCGCCACCCTCGGCCTTGAAGTACTGGTTGACGATCCACGGGCCGCGCACCAGCAGTTCGCCGGTGGCCTTGCCGTCCCAGGGCAATTCGTGGCCGGCCGCGTCGACGATCTTCATGTCGACGCCGAACACGGCACGGCCCTGCTTGGCCTGGATGGCGCGCTGGCCGGCGGCGTCGAGCGCGTCGTGCACCGGCTTGAGCGTGCACACCGTGCCCAGCGGGCTCATCTCGGTCATGCCCCAGGCATGCAGCACGTGCACGCCGTAGGTCTCCTGGAAGGTCTTCATCATCGCCGGCGGGCAGGCCGAGCCGCCGATCACGGTGCGGCGCATGGTGCTGAACTTCAGGCCATTGGCCTCGGTGTAGCCCAGCAGTCCCTGCCACACCGTGGGCACACCGGCGGACACGGTGACCTTCTCGCCCTCGAACAGCTCATACAGCGACTTGCCGTCCAGCCCGGCACCGGGGAACACCATCTTGGCGCCGACCATGCACGCCACGTACGGCAGGCCCCAGGCGTTGACGTGGAACATCGGCACCACCGGCAGGATCACGTCGCGTGACGAGCAGTTCAGGCTGTCGGGCAGCGCCGCCGCAAAGGTGTGCAGCATCGTCGAGCGGTGGCTGTACAGCACGCCCTTGGGGTTGCCCGTGGTGCCGCTGGTGTAGCACAGCGACGAGGCCGAGTTCTCGTCGAACTGCGGCCACACGAAGCGGTCGTCCTGCGCCTCGAGCAGGTCTTCGTAGCACAGCAGGTTGGGGATCTTGCTGGCCGCCGGCATGTGCGCGCGGTCTGTCATCAGCACGAAATGCTTGATCGTGGCCACCCGCGAGGCCACGGCCTCGACCAGCGGCAGGAAGGTGAGGTCGAAGCACAGCACCTGGTCTTCGGCGTGGTCGGCGATGTAGACCACCTGGTCGGGGTGCAGGCGCGGGTTCAGCGTGTGCAGCACGGCGCCGGTGCCCGAGACGGCGTAGTACAGCTCCATGTGGCGGTAGGTGTTCCAGGCCAGCGTGCCGACGCGCTGGCCGGGGGTCACGCCCAAGGCCTGCATCGCCTTGGCCATGCGGCGCGAGCGCACGGCGAGGTCGCGGAAGCTGCAGCGGTGGATGTCGCCCTCGACGCGACGCGTCACGATCTGCTGCTCGGCGTGGTGTCGCTCGGCGTGCACCAGCAGCGACGAGATCAGCAGCGGCTGCTGCATCATTTGGCCGTTCATGGGGGTCTCCTGGAAGGGTCTGTCCGGGGCTCGGTGGCCCTGTGTCTGCGGACTGTGCCACAGGCCCGCTCACGGCCGGGGCACACTGGCGACAGCCGCTGGCGCCAGGGGGCCCGGCCCCTGGCGATGCCCCTGCGCGGGTGAAGCCTCGGCACGCGCCACGGGCTCGGGCATCGATGCCCGGTCGCAGGCGTCGAGCCCAGCGCCCACGCCAGCGCGCCGGGCTCCCATCACACCCCGCGCCTGCCTCCCCCGCGTTTGCGGTGGGTGCGCAGTATTCCGCGCAATGTGCAGCATAAATGACCTGCAGCAATCATTTATGATTTACACATGATCACAAAAGCCATCGTCGGGGCGGAACCGGGGCGCACCGCAGCGGTACAGGGCACGCGGCCCGCCTGGTGGAAGGCCCTCCGCGAGACCTGGGAGGCCCCGCCGATGTCGGTGGCCCGGGTCGGTGTCCAGCACCTCATCCTGCACGCCAGCGATGTCGAGATCGTCCGAACTGCCTTGGGGGGCGTTGGCGCGAGCCTGGGCCTGAGCTTCGAACTGGACCGTTCCGACGGCGAGATCGTGCTCCTCGATGCCGATGTGATGACGCACATGTCGCCACAGTTGGTGGCCGCCTTCAAGGAAGGCCGGCCCACGGTCCTCGTCTGCGGCCTGCGCGCCGGACGAGGCCTGTCACCCGCCGCCAGGGTGGCGCAGGTGCGGCAGCAGTTGCGTCGCCAGTTGAGCCGCGTCTCAGTCGTGCGTGAGCGGTCGCCGAGGCGTGCCGCGGCACGGCGGGCCCCCGGCGTGGTCGACCTGCCCCGAGCGGACCAGGGGTCGACGGCGCGCCGCACAAGCCACCCGGGCCACGAGGCCCATGTCGATGCGCTGCGGGGGGCATCGGGCGCGGGCCCGCTGGTCGACAGGCTGGCCCAGGGCGAAGGTCAGGTGCTTCAACGCGCCGCGCAGGGCTGGCGACACCTGGACGCACCACCACTCCTGGCGACCTATGGCTCCGACGCCCACCTGCGGTTCGATTTCCGCACGCGGCAGGCGCTGTGCGATCCGAAGGCGATGCAGTTCCTGTGCGCGCAGCACGAAGTGCCTCAACCGGCCGCCCACGTGTGGCCCGGTGCCGACGCCTGCGTGCACCCGCTCGACCTGGCGATCTGGCACCTGGGCATTGCGGGCGCCGGGCATCCGCTGGACGGCGCGCCCGACGACTGGTGGAACCTGCCGTGGCGGGCCTGCGCCGTGGCGGTGACCACGGCGGAGCGGTGCACGCGCGTGCCCAGCCACCTCGACATCGTGCGCCGGCTTGCCGCCGGACCGGTGACCCCCGCCAGCTTGCGCTGCCAGGGACAGGTCAGTGCCACCGACCTGCGCCGGGTGCTGCAGGCGTGCCTGATGCTGGGCCTGGCGACCTGGGTGACCCCAGGCGCGGCGGCCGGGCCGGCCTGAGGCCATGGCGATGACCGGAGGCGAGCCATCGCAGGCGCGGCCTGCCGAGCCCGGCGCTCCGTCGGGCCCGCCGATCGGCGTGTTCATCGTCGTCGGCGATCAGCCGATCTTTCGTCGCGGCCTGCAGTCGACCATCGCCGACGAGGTGGATCTCGTGAGCCTCGGCGAAGCCGAGGGCGCCGCCGAAGCGCTCGAGCGCATCGCCCTGTCGAGGCCGGACGTGGTGGTGCTCGACGCGGCGTCGCTGGTCTCCGCCGACGTGACCGTGCTGGAGTCCTCGCTGCAGCAGATGTCGCGGGTGCGGTGCGTGCGGCTGGTCTCGCGGCAGGTTGCGCCGGACGAGCCCGACGAGCCCGGCGACGGGGCGTCGGGCGTGTCGTGCGTCGTCAGTCGCGCCGCATCGGCGGCGCAACTCGTCGACACCATCCGCCGGGTGCACCGTGAGCCCCGCCGGGGCGACGGGTTGCCGCTGCGGCACCGCGCGGCGCGCCGGGGCGCCCGGCCGGTGGGCCACGATCTCACGCCCCGCGAGCGCCATCTGCTGGCACTGATGTCGGAAGGCCTCAGCAATCGGGACATCGCGGCCCGGTTGGGCCTGGCGGTGCCGACGGTGAAGGGCCACGTGCAGAACATCCTGGCCAAGCTGTGCGTCGACAACCGCACCAGCGCCGTGCTGGTCGCCCTTCGCCACCAGCTCGTCGAGCGACCGTGAGGGTCTGTTCGCCACGCGCCGGCGCGGGCAGCGGTTGGGTGCGGGCCCGGTGCGGCGGTGGCGTGCGGCGGCGTGGCTCAGGGACTGCCAGGCCCCGGACTCACGTGCCGGCGGCGCCCCGGTCGGGCTGCGGCGTGCCGTGCACCACGAAGTGCCGACGCCAGCCGACCGGCCGCGTCAGGCCCGCCACCTCGGCCCCCACGGGCAGGCGCCAGGCCGGCTCGGGCAGCACCTGCACCGTCCAGTCGGTGTCGCCGAAGAAGCGGAAGACCACGCGGTCGGGCTCGACCAGGCGCAGGCCGGCAAAGCTGCCGGTGGTGTAGGCCGCGCCCAGCCGGGCGCTGTCCAGCAGGTGCCACTGGCGGTCGAAGAGGTGGATCGACAGCGCGTCTTCGTAGGGCGTGTCGTGGGTCAGCAGCAGCAGGTGCCAGCCGTCCGATGCGACCGCGGCCTCGAGCAGCGCGCCGTCGACCTGCAGGCCCGAGGGCACGCCGGGGCCGGCGATCTGGCAGACGGCGGGGGTGTCGTCGCCCCGGTCGTCGACGCGGCGGGCGCTCAGGCCCTCAGTGAGGTGCAGCGGCACGGCCGACCCGGCGGCTACCAGAAGAAGTCGACGCCGAAGGCGGCCAGCGCGCCGCCGACAAAGGCGCCCACGGTGACGCACACCGGCGCACCCGGGCCGCACATCAGGCCGGCGGCCGCGCCGCCGAGGATGCCGCCGCCGATGCCGGCGCCGGTGACAGCGGCCTCGCGGCCGGCAGCGGCCAGCTTGTCGTCGGCGGTGGCCACGCTGTAGATCGACAGGCCGATCGACAGCACCAGCAGCCCGCGCCCCAGTCGGGACAGCCGTGCCACCTTGGCCGACACGGTGGGGTCGGCCTTGCCGGCCGAGCGCACGATGGCGGCGTAGACCTCGTCCTTCTGGGCCGCGGTGAGGGTGTTGAAGTCGATGTTCTTGCCGAACAGCTCTTGCGCCTTGCGCGCGATCATCTCGTTGAGCGTGCGGCCCTGGCGCTTGATCTGCTCGGCCTTGGCGCGGCCCACGGACGTGGTCCAGTCGCGGATCACCTGCATGATCACGTTGCGCGTTTCGTTGGCCTGCGTGGCCGCCTCGGCCCAGGTCAGGCGGCCGGCCAGGGCCTGGGCGCGCAGGTCGTCGGCCATCGCGCGGGTCTGGCGCATGTAGGCCTGGCGGGCGGCCTGGTCGATGGTGAGGTGGGCACCGGCGTTGGCGATCTGCGCCTCGAGCGCCTGCACCGCGCTCTCGAACAACGCCCGGTCGTCGCGCAGCGTGCCCGTGCCGCCCGGCGCAGGGCTGCGCGCGAGGCACATCGTGCCGTTGTCGAACCAGGCATCGCTGCGGTCGCTGCCGATGGGGGAGGGGCGTTGGGATCCGGCCATGGGATGTACCGTGAATCGGGTGGTGGCCATTGTGGCCGCAGCGCACCGGTCCGCCAACGGCCGCCGCGGCGTGCGTGGCGCGAACCCGGTCACAAGACCTTGCGCGCGAAGTGACGGGTGGCGCCGGCGCCTGGCCTCAACGCCGGCGGCGCCGCGGCCCGGCGCGTCAGGGCCCCTCGCCCTGCGGCCCCACCGGCGATCGCCGCGGGCCGCCACCCTGTGCTGCGCCGCCCTGCGCCACCCAGTCGACCAGAGCGTCCAGCACCGGCCGGGCGCGGCCGGCCTGATCGTGGTTGACCATCGCCGCCAGGATCCACCAGCGGCCTTGCGCGTCGGGCACGTAGCCGGCCAGAGCCACCACGTTGCGCAGCGTGCCGGTCTTCAGGCGGGCGCGGCCGGCGGCGGGGCTGCCTTTCAGGCGTTCGGCCAGCGTGCCGTCCACGCCGGGCACCGGCAGGCTCATCGTCAGCTCGCTGGCCCAGCGGCCGGCGCGGGCGGCGGCCAGCACCGCGGCCATCTGGTGTGGCGAGATGCGTTCGCTGCGCGACAGGCCCGAGCCGTTGTCCAGCACCAGCCCGGCGGTGGCGATGCGCTGTTCGTCGAACCAGCGGAGCACCTCGCGCGCGGCCAGTTCGGCCGTGCTGCGGTCGGGCTCGGCGGCCATCGCGGGCACGCCGAGCTGCAGGTACAGCAGCCGCGTCCAGGCGTTGTCGGAGGTCTTGTTCAGGTGCCGCAGCAGCTCGCCCCAGGGGCGCGACGGGCGGCGCACCAGCACCCGCGCGGCCGCGGGCCCGGGCTCGGCGCGCACCTTGCCCTGCCAGGTGCCGCCCAGGCCCTGCCATAGCCAGCGCAGGTGGCGCTCGGCGAGCTGGTCGCGGTCGATCAGCTGCAGCGCCTCGCGGCGCACGCAGCCCGCGGGGAAGCCGCTGCGCAAGGTCAGGCGCAAGGTGCCGTCGGCGTCGGTGGCCTGCTCGGCCGGGGTAAGCCAGTCCTCGTCCCACTGGCGGCAGGGGCGCGTGCTGGGCGTCATGCGGCTGGTGTCGATGCGCACGCCGGGCAAGGGCGGCACCAGGCGGGCGCGCACGGTGCCGTCGGCGGCCGTCGAATCCAGCTCGAAGCCCATCAGGCTTTCGGTCAGGTGCAGCGCATCGGGGATCACGTTGTAGCGCGACTCGGGCCACTCGTCGAACGGCGGCACGCCCAGGTCGAGGCGGGCGGGGCGGAACAGCGAGCGATCGAGCACGATGTCGCCGGCGATCTCGCGCACGCCCTGCCAGCGCAGCTCGGACAGCAGCGCCCAGAGTTGCGGCAGGCCCAGTTCGGGGTCGGCGCCGCCGCGCAGCACCAGGTCGCCCCGCAGCACGTCGCCCTGCACGGGCGCCGCGCTCAGCAGTTCGGTGAAGCCGCGGTGGTTGGGCCCCAGCCGGTCCAGCGCCACGGCGGTGGTCACCACCTTCATCGTCGAGCCCGGCTGCATTGCGCGGTCGGCCTGCCAGGCCAGCCGTGCCCGACCGCGGCCCACCGGCCGCACCACCACGGCCAGGGCCTCGTCCGGCAGGTCGGCGGCGCGCAGCGCCTGCTGCACCGGCGCGGGCAGCGGGCCGGCCCGCACCGCCGTCGACGCGGCGCACAGGCACAGCAGGGCGGCGATCAGTCCGCGCCCGGCACGGCCGCGTGTCGACGTGGGGCACCTCACTGGAGTACCTTCGTGCTTCGCACTCCGGTATTCGCCCTTGGGGCGGCCCGGCGGGCTCATTGGTGCACCCTACGGCCTGCGGCCGGTCCCGCCAGGCGGGAATGAGCCCCTTCGGGCGGCCGGGCGGGGCTCATGCAGCGGCCTCGCGCCGAAAGCCCGCCGAGGCCTGCATCAGCTGGCGCGTGTAGTCGGCACGCACGCGGTGCCCGGCCAGGTCGGCGGCCGACAGGTGCTCGACCTGCCGGCCGCGGTGCATCACCACCAGGCGCTCGCACAGGTGCGTGACCACGGCCAGGTCGTGGCTGACCATCAGGTAGGCCAGGCCGCGCCGTGCGCGCAGGGCTTCCAGCAGGTTCAGCACCTCGGCCTGCACCGACGCGTCGAGTGCCGAGGTGGGCTCGTCGAGCAGCAGCACCTGCGGCTCGAGGATCAGCGCCCGCGCGATGGCCACGCGCTGGCGCTGCCCGCCCGACAGCTGGTGCGGGTAGCGGAAGCGGAAGCCGCCGCCCAGTCCCACGTCGTCGAGCGCGCGCTCGATGCGCGCCTCGGCATCGCCCAGGCCGTGGATGGCCAGCGGTTCGGCCAGCAGGTGGTCCACCGTCTGCCGCGGGTGCAGAGAGCCATACGGGTCCTGGAAGACCATCTGCACCGCACGCCGGTAGGCCTTGCTGCCCGGCACCGGCGGCACGGACGTGCCGGTGAGCGCCACGCGGCCGGCGGCCAGCGGCGCCAGCCCGCACAGCGCCCGCAGCACGGTGGACTTGCCCGAGCCCGATTCGCCGACGATGCCCAGGCTGTCGCCCGGTGCCAGGTCGAGCGAGGCATCGTCGACCGCGACGAAGCCGTCGTAGACCACGCGCAGGTGCTCGGCGCGCAGGCCGAGGGCGGGCACGGCAACGGCGGCCGCGGGGTGGCCGGCCTTGCCCGTCACGCCGCCGGTCACGAGGCCCACTCCGGTCGACGGTCCAGCGTGGGCAGCGGGTGGCGCGGCGCGCCCAGCCGGGGCAGGCAGTCGAGCAGGCCCAGCGTGTAGGGGTGGCGGGCCTCGTGCAGCCGGCCCGACGCCACTTCCTCGACCACGCGGCCGGCGTACATCACCAGCACGCGGTCGCAGAACGAGCTGACCAGCCGCAGGTCGTGCGAGATGAAGATCAGCCCCATGCCCCGGCCGGCCACCAGGCCGTCGAGGATGCGCAGCACCTCGAGCTGCACCGTCACGTCCAGGGCCGAGGTGGGCTCGTCGGCGATCAGCAGCTCGGGCCCGGCGATCAGCATCATTGCGATCATCGCCCGCTGGCCCATGCCGCCCGACACCTCGTGCGGGTACAGCGCGGCCACGCGCGCGGGGTCGTCGATCTGCACGTCGGCCAGCGCCGCCAGCGTGCGTTCGCGCCGCTGGGCGCGGCCTAGGCGCTGGTGGGCGGGCTGGTGCATGCGCAGCGTCTCGGCGATCTGTGCGCCGATGGTCATCACCGGGTTGAGCGAGAACTTGGGGTCCTGCAGCACCATCGCGATGCGGCTGCCGCGCAGCGCGCGCCGCTGCGCCGGCGGACAGCCCAGCAGGTCGATGCCGTCGAAGCGCAGCGTGCGGGCGCTGACGCGGCCGCCCGGCGCGGTGAGCCCCAGGATGGCCCGACCGGTCTGGCTCTTGCCCGAGCCCGATTCGCCGACGATGCCGAGCCGCTCGCGCCCCAGCGTGAACGACACGCCGCGCACCACCTCGGCCAGGCCCCCTTCGCGCAGTGGGTAGGCCACGCGCAGATCGTCGACGGTGAGCAGGGGCGGCATCGGCGGGGTGTCTTGGCAGTGCTGCGCATTAGACAACGGCTGGCGGGTGGGGTGCCGGCTACAGCGCCGCAGCGTGCTGGCGCGTGTATCACGCACCAGCCTGCGGGGCGCGCACTTCGCGCGCTACGTTGGCAGCAGGCGCTCCAGCAGCCGTGCCACATGCACGGCCTCGCGCTGGGCGCCGTCGGCGATCTGGTGGCGGCAGCTCGTGCCGTCGGCCACCACCACCGCATCGGGTGCCTGGCGTATCGCCGGCAGCAAGGACGCCTCGGCCATCTGCATCGACACCGCCTGGTGCCGGGCCTCGTAGCCGAAGGCGCCGGCCATGCCGCAGCAACTGCTCTCGATCAGCTGTGGCTTGGCCCCGGGGATCAGCTTCAGCACCTCGATCACCGGGCTGATGGCGCCGAAGGCCTTCTGGTGGCAGTGGCCGTGCACCAGCAGCGGCTGGCCGAGCGGCTTGAAGGCGAGAGTGAATCGACCGGCCTTGGCTTCGCGGGCAATGAACTCCTCGAACATCAACGCTTGGCCGGCCACGACCTCGGCCGGCTCGCCCAGGCCCATCGCCAGCGCTTCGTCGCGCAGCGTGAGCAGGCAGCTGGGCTCGAGCCCCACCACCGCCACGCCGGCCGCGGCCAGCGGGTGCAGGGCCTGCACCAGCGCGCCCAGGCTCGCCTTCGCTTCGTCCACCATGCCGCTGGCCAGGTGGGTGCGGCCGCAGCAGTGGTGGCCGCCGCCCTTGGCCGGCGCATGCAGTCGGTAGCCTGCGGCCTGCAGCACGCGCGCCGCGGCCAGCGCGTTCTCGGTTTCGAAGCCGCCGTTGAAGGTGTCGACGAAGAGCACCGCCACCTTCTCGCCGGCGCGCGCGGCGGCCAGCGCCTCGTCCTGCGACACGAAGGGCGTGGCCGGCCCCTGGCGCCAGAAGGTGTCGCGGCGCCAGGCCGGCAGGCTGCGGCCGGCGGCGATGCCGAGCCAGCGTTCGCCGAGCTTGCGCGCCAGCGGGCTGCGATTGCGAAGGTTCAGCAACCGCGCGGTGCCGGGCAGCGCGGCCACCGCATGCACCATAGCCGGCAGGCCGGCCATCAGGCGGTCTCTCACGGTGTGGCCATGGCGGCGCTTGTAGTGCGCGGTGAACTCGATCTTCATCCGCGCCATGTCCACGCCGGTGGGGCACTCGCGCTTGCAGCCCTTGCAGCCGACGCACAGGTCCATGGTCTCGGCCATGGCCTCGCTGGTGAATGCTTCGGTGCCGAGTTGACCCGACAGCGCCAGCCGCAAGGTGTTGGCGCGACCGCGGGTGGAATGCTGCTCGTCGCGGGTGACGCGGTAGCTGGGGCACATGGTGCCGGCGTCGAACTTGCGGCAGGTGCCGTTGTTGTTGCACATCTCCACCGCCTTGGCCAGGCCGCCGGTGGTGTCGCCGCCGGTGCCGGGCGCGGTGGCCACTTCAGTGACCGGATCGGCCTGCACGTTCCAGGCCGACCAGTCGAGCACGGGCTTCAGCGCGATGCGGCGATAGGGCCGCGGCGAGCCCGCGGGCGCGAAGCGGAACAGTGCGCCGTCGTCCATGCGCGGTGCATCGATGATCTTGCCGGGGTTGAACAGGTTGGCCGGGTCCATCTCGCGCTTGATGGCGCGCAGCGCGTCGTCGAGGGCCGGGCCGAACTGCCAGCGGATCCACTCGCCGCGACACAGGCCGTCGCCATGCTCGCCCGAGTAGGCGCCCTTGAACTTGCGCACCAGCGCGGCGGCCTCGTCGGCGATGGCGCGCATCTTGGCGGCGCCCCCCTGAGGTCCATCCACCCGCATGTCCAGGATGGGCCGCACGTGCAGCGTGCCCACCGACGCATGGGCGTACCAGGTGCCACGCGTGCCATGGCGGGCGAACACCTCGGTCAGCGCATCGGTGTACTCGGCCAGGTGCTGCAAGGGCACCGCGCAGTCCTCGATGAAACTGACTGGCTTGCCGTCGCCCTTCAGGCTCATCATGATGTTCAGGCCCGCCTTGCGCACCTCCCACAGCGCCTTCTGCGGCGCCTCGTCGGGCATCTCTACCACCGAGCCGGGCAGGCCCAGGTCGCCCATCAGCGCCACCAGGTCGCGCAGTTTTCGTGTCAGCACCGCCGGGTCGTCGCCGGCGAACTCGACCAGCAGGATGGCTTCGGGTCGACCGATCAGCGCCGTCTCGATGGTCGGGCGGAACGCCGGGTTGGCCAGGCTCAGCTCGATCATCGTGCGGTCCACCAGTTCCACCGCGGTGGGGCCGAGCTTGACGATGTGCTGCGCCGAGTCCATCGCCCGGTGGAAGCTCTCGAAGTTGACGACGCCCAGCACCTTGGCCCGCGGCAGCGGCGCCAGCTGCAGCGTGAGGCTGCGGGTGAAGGCCAGCGTGCCCTCTGCGCCCACCAGCAGGTGGGCCAGGTTGACGTGGCCGTCGGCGGTGTAGGGCCGCTCGCTCTGCGGGTGGAAGATGTCGAGGTTGTAGCCGGCCACGCGTCGCAGCACCTTGGGCCAGTGCGCCTCGATCTCGGCGCGGTGGCGCTCGGCCAGGCTGCGCACCACGTCGGCAATGGCCGCGGCCCGACCGCGCAGGCCGGCCACCGGGCCGAACCGGCACAGCTCGCCGTCGGCCAGCCAGGCCTGTGCGCCCAGCACGTTGTGCACCATGTTGCCGTAGGCGATGGAGCGCGACCCGCAGGAGTTGTTGCCCGCCATGCCGCCCAGCGTGGCCTGCGCGCTGGTGGACACGTCCACCGGGAACCACAGGCCGTGCGGCTTGAGCTGCGCATTGAGGTGGTCGAGCACCAGGCCGGGCTCGACGGTGGCGGTGCGCTGCCCGACGTTCACGTCCAGCATGCGGCGCAGGTGCTTGCTGTTGTCGATCACCAGCGCGGCGCCGGTGGTCTGGCCGCACTGGCTGGTGCCGCCGCCGCGGGCCAGCACCGGCACCTTCAGGCCACGGGCGATGGCCAGGGCGGTCTCGACGTCCTCGGGGCAGGTCGGCACGAACACGCCCACCGGCAGGATCTGGTAGATCGACGCATCGGTGGCGTAACGTCCACGCGACGCGTCATCGAACAGCACCTCGCCGCGAGTCTCGCGGCGCAGTTGCTGCGCCAGTTGCGCGCAGACCTCGTTGGGCGGCAGGCGGGTGTGCGGGTGCTCGGCGGCCGCGGTGTCGGTCATGCCGACTCCTTGCGCCGGCGGCCGCGCAGCGCGGGTGCCTCGGCGGCCTGCATCACGGCCAGCACCGCGTCGCGCTTGTGCATCAGGTGCTGCTGCAGCACCTGGCGCAAGGCCGCGCCATCTCGTGCGGCGAGGGCCTTGATCATCTCGTCGTGCTCCTCGACGGCCCGTCGCCATTTGGCGTCGTCCTGGTTGGTGCGAAAGCGCAGCGACTGCACGCGTGCGTTCACCGAGCGATAGGTATTCGCCAGCACCGGGTTGGCGGCGGCCTCGTTGATGGCAGCGTGGATCTGCGCATTGAGCCGGTAGTAGCCCGACAGGTCGCGCCGCGCGTGGCAGGCCAGCATCTCGAAGTGCTTGGCGCGCAGCTCGGCCAGTTGCGCGTCGGTGATGCGCTGGGCCGCCAGTTCGCCGGACATGCCCTCCAACATGGCCAGCAGCTCGAAGCTGTGGCGCACGTCGGCCTCGTCGAGCTTGACGGCCACCGCGCCGCGGTTGGGCAGCAGGTCGACCAGCCCCTCGGTGGCCAGCATCTTGATGGCCTCGCGCAGCGGCGTGCGCGAGACGTTGAGCGCGGCCGCCAGTTCGCGCTCGTTGAGCTTGGCGCCGGGCACGATCTGGCCTTCGACCAGCATGGTGCGCAGCCGGGCCGCCGCCTGCTGGTGCAGGCCGGTGGGCGGCAGGGGGATGATGTCGGCCATGGTATGCGGGTTCGTTCTCGTCATTTTGCATGCAAAAGCAGACTGGGTACAACAACGATCTTCAGGGAAAACCACCACGACGTGGCACACTTTGCATGCAAAACTCACCGCAACGAGGACCCGCCATGCTGACGCTCGACCACCACCCCACCGGCCGCCACTTCCTGCAGATCCCCGGGCCCAGCCCGGTGCCCGACCGCATCCTGCGCGCGATGAGCCTGCCCACCATCGACCACCGCGGGCCGGAGTTCGGCGCGCTGGGCCTGCAGGTGATCGCCGGCCTGCAGCAGATCTTCAAGACCCGGCACCCGGTGGCCATCTACCCGGCGTCGGGCACCGGCGCCTGGGAGGCGGCGCTGGTCAACACGCTGAGCCCGGGCGATGCGGTGCTGATGTTCGAGACCGGCCACTTCGCCACGCTGTGGCAGAAGATGGCGCTCAAGCTGGGCCTGGCGCCCGAGTTCCTGTCGGTGCCCGGCACCGACGCCGAGACCGGCCTGCCCAACGGCTGGCGCCACGGCGTGCGGGCCGACCTGATCGAGCAGCGCCTGCGCGCCGACGCCGGCCATGCCATCAAGGCGGTGTGCGTGGTGCACAACGAAACGTCCACCGGCGTCACCTCCGACATCGCCGCGGTGCGGCGTGCCATCGACGCGGCCGGCCACCCGGCGCTGCTGCTGGTGGACACCATCTCGGGCCTGGCCAGCGCCGACTACCGGCACGACGACTGGGGCGTGGACGTCACCGTCAGCGGCTCGCAGAAGGGCCTGATGCTGCCGCCGGGCATCAGCTTCAATGCCCTGTCGCCCCGCGCGCTGGAGGCGTCGAAGGGCGCGACGCTGCCGCGCAGCTTCTGGGCCTGGGACGAGATCGTCGAGATGAACAAGACGGGCTACTGGCCCTACACGCCCAGCACCAACCTGCTGTACGCGCTGCACGAGTCGCTGGCCATGCTGCAGGCCGAAGGCCTGGACCAGGTCTTCGCCCGCCACCGCCGCTGGGCCGCCGGCGTGCGCGCCGCGGTGCGGGCCTGGGGCCTGCCGATCCAGTGCGCCGACCCGGCCCTGCACTCGCCGGTGCTCACCGGCGTGATCACCCCGCCGGGCGTGGACGCCGACGCGCTGCGCAAGCTCATCCACCAGCGCTTCGACCTGTCGCTGGGCACGGGCCTGGGCAAGGTGAAGGGCCGCATGTTCCGCATCGGCCACCTGGGCGACAGCAACGACCTGACGCTGCTGGCCACGCTGGCCGGTTGCGAGATGGGCCTGAAGCTCGCTGGCGTGCCGCTGCAGGGCAGTGGCGTGCAGGCCGCGATGGCGCATTTCGCCGACACGCCTGCCTGCGGCTGAGCCACGAGCCCGCCGCAGCCCCATCTCACCGACACGTCAGACCACAACACCCCGGCACCGCCACGGAGACACCCCATGCAACGTCGCACCCTCGTCCATGCCGCCGGCGCCGCGCTGGCTTCGATCGCCGTGCCTTCGGTGCAGGCCCAGGCGCCATGGCCCATCGGACCGGTGCGCATCGTGGTCGGCTTCCCGCCGGGCGGTGGCACCGATGCGCTAGCCCGCGTGGTGGCGCAGAAGCTCACCACGCTGTGGGGCCAGCAGGTGATCGTCGAGACCAAGGCCGGTGCCGCCGGCCTGCTGGCCGCCGAGTACGTGGCGCAGCAGGCCAGCGATGGCAGCACGCTGCTGATGGCGCACATCAACAGCCACGCGCTGGGGCCGGCGCTGCAGCCGGGCAAGCTGCGCTACAACGTCGAACGCGATTTCGTGCCCATCGTGATGGTGGGCGTCACGCCCAACCTGCTGGTGGCGCACCCGGGCGCACCCAGCAAGTCGGTGAAGGACGTGGTGGCGGCCTGCAAGGCCGAGCCGGGCAAGATCGCCTTCGGCTCGGCGGGCCTGGGCTCGGCCCAGCACCTGGCGCTGGAGATGTTCAAGCAGGCCGCGCAGGTCGATGCCCTGCACGTGCCCTACAAGGGCAGCGGCCCCGCCCTCACCGACCTGATGGGCGGCCAGATCCAGTACTGCTTCGAGACCATGACCTCGGCCACGCCGCACGTGAAGAACGGCAAGATCATCGCGGTGGCGCAGACCCGCGCCAAGCGCGCCAAGGGCCATCCCACGGTGCCGACGATGCAGGAGCAGGGCTTCGACGGCTTCGAGGCCACCACCTGGTATGGCCTGGTCGGCCCGGGCAAGCTGCCGGCGGCCATCGCCGACCGCATCAACCGCGACACGAATACCGTGCTGGCGATGCCCGACGTGCAGGAGCGGCTCGAGACCTACGGCGCCGAAGACGGCGGCGGCACGCGCGAGAAGTTCGCAAAGTTCATCCAGGACGAGCAGGTGAAGTGGGCCCGCGTGGTGAAGGACGGCAACGTCAAGGTCGAGATGTAGGCCACCACCGCTCCTCGACTGCAGCCCACACCACGGAGACATGCCCATGAAACGCCCCCTCGCCGCCCTGCTGGCGCTGGCCTGTGCCGCGCTGGCCCAGGCCCAGCCCTGCCCCGACAAGAACCTGATGTACTGGCAGGCCTTCCCGCCCGGCGGCGAATCCGACCTGTCGGCGCGCCACCAGCAGGTGGTGCTGCGCAAGAAGTGCCCGGGCATCGAGACGGTGATCCAGTACAAGGCAGGTGCGGGCGGCGGCCTGATGTGGAGCACGATGAACACGCTGCCGGGCGACGGCCACACCGTCGTCGGTGTCAACCTGCCGCACCTGGTGCTGCAGCCGATGGAAGGCAACGTGCAGTACAAGACCGACGACGTGTCGCCGGTGTTCTGGTACCACTACACGCCCGACGCGCTGGTGGTGCCCGAGTCCAGTCCGCTGAAGAGCTTTGCCGATTTCGTGAAGACGGCCAAGGCCCAGCCGATGAAGCTCAACCTCGGCGGCTCGGGCCTGAATTCGGCCAACCACGCCGCGCACGAGCGCCTGAACACTGCTTTCGGCGTCAAGACGACCTACGTGCCGTACAAGGGCACCGGCGACATGACGATGGCCGTGCTGGGTGGTCACGTCGATGCGGGCATGACCTACACCGCCTTTGCCATCAACAACAAGGGCAAGGTGCGCGCGCTGGCCGTGGCCATGGAACAGCGCCACCCACTGCTGCCCGACGTGCCCACCTTCAAGGAACTGGGCGTCGACTGGGTCGACGGTGCCTACCGCGGCGTGGGCGTGCCCAAGTCGACCCCACCGGAACAGCGCAAGCGCCTGTCCGACCTGTTCGCCGCGATCAACGCCGACCCCGAGATGAAGGAACTCGCCGCCAAGAGCGGATTCGAGATGGTCAACGTCGGCCTCGACCGCATGGACGCCTTCATGAAGGAACGCGCCAAGGTCTACACCGAGGTGGGCAGGCAGATGGGGCTGGGGGCCAAGTAGGCAGGCCGGCCGGGCCGGGCCTGCGCTCGCCGGCGCCAGCCCGGTCGATCGGTGCCGCGCGCGGGCATCGGCCCGCGCCGTTCACGACCAGTTCACCGCGGCCGAGAACATGTAGCCCGCGCCGTAGACCGTCTTGATGATCTTCGGGTTCTGCGGGTCGCTCTCGAGCTTGCGGCGCAGGCGCGAGATGCGCACGTCGATGCTGCGATCGAGCGGCGACAGGTCGTGCTGGCCCATCAGCTGTTCGCGCGTGAGGATCTGGTGCGGGCGTTCGACGAAGGCCCGCAGCACCTGGGTCTCGGCCGTGCCCAGCAGGTGCTCGGTGCCGTCGGCGGCGCGCAGGATGTTGGCCGAGCAATCGAGCGTCCAGCCACTGAAGGCCGCGTGGCGCCGCGCCGGTGCCGAGGCCACGGCACCGCCCGCACCGCGCCGACGCAGGATGCTGCGCGCGCGGGCGACCAGCTCGCGCGGCTCGAAGGGCTTGACCATGTAGTCGTCGCCGCCGAGTTCGAGGCCCATCACCCGGTCCACCGTGTGGGCCCGGCCGGTGAGGATCAGCACGCCGCAGTTCGACAGCGTGGCGATCTGCCGCACCAGGTCGATGCCGTCCATGTCGGGCAGGCCCAGGTCGACGATGCACAGCTCGGGCCGCTGCGTGGCCAGGCGCCGCAAGGCTGCGCCACCGCCACGGAAGGATTCGACCGCGAAGCCGAATTCCTGCAGCGCGCTGCTGACCAGGCGGGCGACGGCGGCGTCGTCCTCGATGACGAACACCAGGGCGGCGGGGGCGGTGGGCGTCATGGTGTG
>NZ_MWLO01000095.1 GCF_002198735.1 Ideonella sp. A 288 | reverse complement strand
TTGTCTGGGGTATCGGCCGTTCCGGGCCCGGGCTGTAGGGTGCCGACGCGCGCGCTCAGAAAGATTCTGAGGGGCTGTCGACCGATGCCGGCGCCGGTGCGGCAGTCTGGGCCGGCGTCGCCTCGAAGGCGTGCGACCGATCGACCGTTGTGCTCACCACCGCGAGCTGGAAGCGGTTCACGCGGCTGGTCAGCGTGGTGGCCTGCACGCGCAGGTCGTCGGCGGCGCTGGCCGATTCCTGCACCATCGACGCGTTCTGCTGCGTCATGCGGTCGAGGTCGGCCACTGCGGCATTGATCTGGCTGATGCCCGCGCTCTGTTCGTTGGCGGCGGTGGTGACCTCGCCGATGATGTCGGACACGCGCTGAACGCTGGTCACCAGTTCGCGGATCGTGCCGCCCGCGCGCTGCGCCAGCCGGCTGCCGTGCTCGACCTTCTCGACCGAGGTGTTGATCAGCGTCTTGATCTCGCCCGCGGCATCGGCCGCCCGCTGCGCCAGCGAGCGCACTTCGGAGGCCACCACGGCAAAGCCGCGGCCCTGCTCGCCGGCGCGCGCGGCTTCCACTGCGGCGTTCAGCGCCAGGATGTTGGTCTGGAACGCGATGTCGTCGATGACGCCGATGATGCTGGCGATCTTCTGCGACGCCGCATCGATCTCGGCCATGGTCTCCACCACCTGGCCGACGGCTTCGCCGCTGCGGTGGGCCACCTCGGCGGCGCTGCTGGCCAGCTGGTTGGCGGTGGTGGCCGATTCGGCCGACAGGCGCACCGCGCTGGTCAGGTGGTCCATCGAACTGGCCGTCTGGCGCAGGTTGCCGACGGCCTGCTCGGTGCGCTGCGACAGGTCGCGGTTGCCCGAGGCGATCTCGCTGCCCGCGGTCTGGATGGTGCTGGCCGTGCGCCCCATGTCGCGCACCAGGCCCGACAGCGACAGCTGCATGCGCGACAGCGCGAGCAGCAGTTCGCTGGCTTCGTCTGCACCGTCCACATCGATCGTGCTCGACAGGTCGCCCGCGGCGATGGCGTTGGCCAGCGCCCGGGCCCGATCCACCGGCTCGATGATCGAGTGGGCGTTCAGCAGCGTCATCGGCACCACCGTCACCACCACCAGCACCAGCACCGCGACGAAGCCCCACAGCGCGCGCTGCATCGTGTCCTCGAACTCGGCGCGGGTGGCCTTGGCCTCGTTGTCGACGATCTGCGCGATGCGGTCGACATTCTTCTCCACCGCCTGCATGTGTTCCTTGGCCCGGCCCAGCATGCGGTCGGCCACGCGGGCGGAGTCGTAGGCGCCGTCCTGGATCTGGTTCAGCACCAGGGTGGTGGCCGTGGCATAGGCGGCGAGCTTCTCGATCGACTCGCGGGCGATCGGGTTGTCGTCGTCCTCGTCGCCGGCCAGCAACTCGGTGAAGGCGGTCTTCACCCGGGCCAGGTCGGCCGTCCAGGCCTCGCGGTGCTTGAGCACGGCCACGCCGTCCTCGTAGTCGATGACCATGTTCTTTTCGTGCTGCCGCACCACGCCCAGGGCGTGGCGGATCTCGCCCACGTCGTGCACTTCCTTCAGCGAGTGGGCCATGAACTCGGTGTTCAGGTGCGACAGCGTCAGGCCGCCCGCCATGCCGGCGGCTCCGACGATGGCGAACAGTGCCAGCACGATGACGATCGCGCCGTTCATGCGCGAGCGGATCGTGAAGCGCCTGAGCAGCGCGGGCGTGGACATGGCAGGTTCCCGGGGTCGTCAGTGGCGGCTGCGGCGCACCAGCGTGCCCACGTCGAGGATCAGCGCGACGCGGCCATCGCCCAGGATGGTGGCGCCCGACACATCGGGCACCTTGCGGTAGTTGGCCTCGAGGTTCTTCACCACCACCTGCTGCTGGCCGAGCAACTCGTCCACCAGCAGGGCGACGCGGCCCCCTTCGGCCTCCACCACCACCATGATGGTGCTGACGTGCTCGAAGTCGAAGCGCGGCACCTGGAAGACCTTCTCGAGGTCGATCACCGGCATGAACTCGTCGCGCACCTCGACCACGCGGCCGGTGGTGCCGATGGTCTTGACCATGCCCGGCTGCACCTGGAAGGATTCGACCACCGAGCCCAGCGGCAGGATGTAGCACTCCTCGCCCACACCCACGCTCATGCCGTCCATGATGGCCAGTGTGAGCGGCAGGCGCACCTTGACGCTCATGCCGTAGCCTTCGGCCGAGTCGATCTCCACCGTGCCGCCCAGCGAGGTGATGTTCTTCTTCACCACGTCCATGCCCACGCCGCGGCCCGAGACATCGGTCACCACCTCGGCGGTGGAGAAGCCCGGCGCGAAGATCAGGCCCCACACCTCGGCGTCGGTCATGCTGTCGGGGGCGTCGAGGCCCTTTTCGCGGGCCTTGGACAACAGCTTCTGCCGGTTCAGGCCCTTGCCGTCGTCGCGCACCTCGATGACGATGCTGCCGCCCTGGTGCGATGCCACCAGTGTGATCGTGCCCTGCTCGGGCTTGCCCTTGGCCACGCGCTCGGCCGGCAGCTCGATGCCGTGGTCGCAGCTGTTGCGCACCAGGTGCGTCAGCGGGTCGGTGATCTTCTCGACCATGCCCTTGTCGAGCTCGGTGGCCTCGCCCTGCGTGACCAGCTCGACCTTCTTGCCCAGCTTGGCCGCCAGGTCGCGCAGCATGCGCGGGAAGCGGTTGAACACCATCGACATCGGGATCATGCGGATCGACATCACCGCTTCCTGCAGGTCGCGGGTGTTGCGCTCCAGATCGGTCAGGCCCGACATCAGCTGCTGGTGCAGGCCGCTGTCGATGGCCTTGCTGTTCTGCGCCAGCATGGCCTGGGTGATGACGAGCTCGCCCACCAGGTTGATGAGCTGGTCGACCTTCTCCACCGACACGCGCAGCGTGGCGGCGTCGGGCGGGGCCACGGGGTGGCGGGCCTCGGCGGGCTTGGCCGCCGCCGGCTTGGCGGCGGGCCTGGCCGCCGTGTCCGAGTCGCCGGCCGGTGCGGCAGCACCTGCTGCGGCGGCCGCGGCGGCCGCGGCAGCGGCGATCTGCGCCGGCGAACCCGGGGCGTCCTCGAAGAAGCCGTAGCCCTGGTCGGCGGACGGTGTCTCCACCGGCGGCGCACCCGGCGCGCCTTCGTGGAAGCCGTAGCCGGCGGTCAGCGGGCCCAGGCGCACGGCCTCGCGCGGCACGTGGAAGGTGAACAGGTCCAGCAGGTCGGCGTCCGAGCTGGCCGTGACGATCTTGAAGCGGCGCATGCCATCGGCATCGCGGCCGGCGTCCAGCGGCTCGATGGTGCCCAGGTCGGTGATCTCCTTGAAGAGTTCGACCAGGTTGTCGGCCAGCGAGGGGTCGGCCAGCGCGCCCACGGTGAGCTCGAGCTGGCGAAGGCCGGGCGCGGCCACCGGTGCGGGCGACGGTGCCGCCGCCGCAGGGGCCTGCGGCGCTGCGGCGGGCTTGCCGGCCACGGCGGCGGTGTCCACCTGGCCACCGGCGCACAGCGTCTTGATGGTGACCAGCAGTTCGGTGGTGTCGGGCGAATCGCCGCCCACGCCCTGGTGGCGGGCCAGCATGGCCTTGAGCACGTCGCCCGCGGCCAGCAGCACGTCCACCTGCTGCGCAGTGGGTTTCAGCTCGTGGCGCCGCAGCTTGTCCAGCAGCGCCTCCATCTGGTGGGTCAGTTCGGCCACGTCGTTGAAGCCGAAGGTGGCGGCGCCGCCCTTGACCGAGTGGGCGCAGCGGAAGATCGCGTTCAGCTCCTCATCGTCGGCGGCGTTGACGTCGAGTTCGAGGAGCATCTGCTCCATCGTCTGCAGGTTCTCGCCCGCTTCCTCGAAGAAGACCTGGAAGAACTGGCTCAGGTCGATGCCCGCGGACGCGCTGGCGCTCTGGTTGCTGGTGTCAGCCATGTCGGACTGCTCCTTGTCGTGTGTCTGTGCGAGCCGTCAACGGATGACCTTGCCGATCACCTCGATCAGCTTGGCCGGATCGAAGGGCTTGACCAGCCAGCCGGTGGCGCCGGCCGCGCGGCCGGCCTGCTTCATCTGGTCGCTCGACTCGGTGGTCAGGATCAGGATCGGCGTGGCCTTGAACTTCGGGTTGTCGCGCAACTTCTTGGTCAGCGTGATGCCGTCCATGCGGGGCATGTTCTGGTCGGTGAGCACGAGGTTGAAGTCGCGCTGGCCGGCCTTCTCCCACGCGTCCTGGCCGTCCACGGCCTCCACCACGTTGAAACCTGCGTTCTTCAATGTGAACGAGACCATCTGGCGCATCGAGGCGGAATCGTCGACGGCGAGGATTGAGTGCATGCTGATCTCCGGAATTCGGCAAAGGTAGGGGATGCGGGTGTCTAGAAGAGCTCGATCGAGCCGGCGTCCATCTCGTCCTGCGTCACCGGGCTGGGACGCAGCGGAGCGGGCTCGACGACGACGGAACCGTCCTCGTCGTCGCCCATCACGTCACGGGCCAGGCGGTCGGCGCAGTGGTGCAGGCGGTGCAGCATGTGCACGATGAGCTGGGACGACATGTCCTGAAACTGCAGCGCCGTCACCGCGCCGGCCAGGTGCTGCATGGCCTCGTGCAACTGGTGCTCGTCGATCTCTGGGTGGTGCGCCGCCTGGCGCAGCAGCTGGTTCATCTGCGTCGATGCGCCATGGAAATGGCCCATCAGCGTCTGCGTGGCATCGGACAGCAGCCGCTGCAGGCGCTCCAGGTCATTGGCGGCGACCAGCAGGTTGTCCTGCAGGTCGGCGGCCATCAGCATCGGCAGCAGCGGCGTCGGCCCGTCGTCGGCGGCGTCGTTGAACGCGTCAGCATCCATCCAGGCGGCCTCGGCCCCGGCGGGTGGCCCGGCAGTCCCTGGCAGCGAATCGTGTGTCGGCATCTTGGCTCCGGTGGCTCGGATCGAGGACCAGCCCCTTGCTTCGGTCCTTGGCATTCTTCGGCACACCACCGGGGTTCATTGAGCAGATCACGGCGGCAATCCGACCGCATTTCCCGGCCGGCCGTGCGTTGGCGCGCGGTTTGCTGCGGCGCGTTTGCCATACTTCGGCCATGAGTGCCCCCGACGCTGCCCGCACCCTGCGCCTGCTGCACCTCGAAGATTCGCCGCCCGACCATGCCCTGGCCATGGCCCACCTGCGCCGGGCCGGGCACCATCTGGACGCCCTGCGGGTGGACACCGAGGTCGATTTCCGCCGGGCGCTGGTCGAGCGCGACTGGGACGTGGTGCTGTCCGACTTCAACCTGCCCGGCTTCGACGGCCTGTCCGCCCAGCGCATCCTGCAGGACAGCGGGCGCGACATCCCCTTCATCCTGGTCTCGGGCGCCATCGGCGAAGACACGGCGGTGGCCGCGATGCGCCATGGCGCCAGCGACTACCTGCTCAAGAACAACCTCACCCGGCTGGCGCCAGCGGTGGAGCATGCGGTGGCGGCCGGCCGCGAGCGCCGCGCCCGGCTGCGCGCCGACCGCGAGCTGGCCGCGTCGCGCCAGCGCCTGTCCGAACTGGCCCAGCACCTGCAGACCAGCATCGAGATGGAGCGCGCCGCCATCGCCCGCGAGATCCACGACGACGTGGGCGGCTCGCTCACCGCGCTGCGCTTCGACCTGGCCTGGATCGGCCGCCATGCGCCATCGCCCGAGGTGCAGCAGCGCGTGGCCAATGCGCTGGAAACGGTCACCCACGCCATCGAATCCAGCCAGCGCATCATGCACAACCTGCGCCCGGCCATCCTCGACCAGGGCCTGGTGCCGGCGCTGCAATGGATGGCCGGCCGCTTCGAGAAGCGCAACGGCACGCCGTGCCTCTTCCGCACCAGCCACGAGGCCATGCAGCTGCCGGTGGGCGTGCCGCTGGTGGCCTACCGCTTTGCGCAGGAGGCGCTCACCAACGTCAGCAAGCACGCCGGTGCCACGCGCGTGGGCATCGACCTGTCGCTGACCCGCGGCGTGCTGTCGCTGGAGGTGTCGGACAACGGCCGCGGCCTGTCGGAGAACGACCTGACCAAGACGCGCAGCTTCGGCCTGCGCGGCCTGCACGAGCGCGCCGACACCGTGGGCGGCTGGGTCGACGTGTCCAGCGGTGCCGACGGCACGGTGCTGATGCTGTCGGTGCCGGTGGCGGCGGCACGCAACGCAGACGGTGCGCCGTCCTACGACGACGACGAGGACCACGATCCCTCGTCCTGGGGAGCCCCATGATCCATGTGATGCTGTGCGACGACCACGCGCTGATCCGGCGCGGCATCCGCGACACGCTGTCCGACGCGCCCGACATCGAGGTCGTCGGCGAGGCCGCCGACTACGGCGAACTGCGCGCGCTGATGCGCGGCAAGGCCTGCGACGTGCTGGTGCTCGACATCAACATGCCCGGCCGCAGCGGCCTGGACGTGCTGCACGTGCTGAAGGACGAGGGCTCGTCGGTCAAGGTGCTGGTGGTGAGCATGTACCCGGAAGACCAGTACGCCATCCGGTCGCTGCGCGCCGGCGCCTTCGGCTACGTCAACAAGGGCAGCGACCCGCAGCTCATCGTGCAGGCCGTGCGCACCGTGGCCCAGGGCCGCAAGTACGTCACCCCCGAGATCGCGCAGATGCTGGTGGAAAGCCTCACCGCCCCGGCCAGCGAGAACGCCCACGACAAGCTGTCCGACCGTGAACTGCAGACCCTGATGCTGATCGCCTCGGGCAAGCGCCTGTCCGACATCGCCGAGGCGCTGAAGCTGTCGCCCAAGACCGTGTCGGTGTACCGCGCGCGGGTGCTGGAAAAGCTGGCGCTGCAGAACAACGCGGAGCTGACGGTGTACGCGATCCGGAATGGCATCGTGGGGGACTGAAGCTTGTGGGGGTGTGCCGAGTGCAGCCGCTCGAATGCCAAGCGGCGTGCGCCGTGGCCGGAATGGCTGATTCCCGGTAGGGCGCTTCTGGTGTGCCGCAGTTCATCCTTGTTCTTATCGCCCAGGCCCCTGGCCGGTCCGTGATCAGGCCTTCGCTTGCCGTGGCGACCGGCAGCCCTCGGCCATCAGCCGACGTACGCGATGGGCAGCTTCATGGAGCCCCATCGAGGCGTGCCCGCGCGTTGGCCATGAGTCAGCCACCCGGAGCTAGACGCCCGCAAGTACCCTCACCGCCACCTCGCCACTCAGCACCTTGTACCGGTACTTGGCCACCCAGACGAAGTGATACTCGATCTGATAGACCGTGTGACTTCCGTACCTGTAGTCCATGCGCGCCACCTCCGGTGCCGCATCTTGAAGCTAAAGCTGACCGGCTGAAAGCCGGTGGTTTCAACCCTGTGACGGACAATGAACGGGCACGAGGTGACTCAGCCGCTGTCGCACTCAGAGCCCCATGAACTGGACGATCGCTTCGGCGGCCGGAGCGACGAGCGCAAAAAAGTTGTGTGGTGAGACACGCCCACAAGCATCACCCACTGGGTTGTCGCCGGTCATGACCTTGGCCTCGCGGCGCGGGCTGCTCGAGAAGCCGGCCAACAGGCTCTTGGCATCGTCGACGGGTGACATCGGGCACCGGTCATCCTGATTCGCCAGCACCAGCACAGGCTTGTCGACGCCGCCAATGACCATGCTGGCCACGCCTGCCGGACGCTGCTGGGCCCAGTCGCCCTGCGCGGCGCCAGGCCGTGTGACAGAGGAGACCAGCACCAGCCCGCTCACCGGCGACGGCTGGAGCACGGCCAAGGCCACCGCCGAAATGCTGCCCTCCCTGCTGCCGATCACCCAGACTGGCAGCGAGGGCGCTAAGCCGGTCTGCCTTCGCACCTGGTCGAGCATGGCCGCGGCGACCAGGGCCGACTGCTCCCGGTCCGAGGCCGTCATCTGCTGGCCGTTCACAGTGTCCAGCGCGATGACCGCCACGCCACGCTTGAAGAAGTGGTTCCGCGCGCGCATCAAGAAATCGAACAACCCCAGCTGATTGAGTATGACCATGCCCGTGCTGCCCGACAGGCCTATCGCGCCGCTGTCACCTGGGTACAGGATGGCCACGGCTTTCGGCTGGTCGGGCACCATGACCATGGCCTTGACCTCGCGCGCAGCGTCCAACCTGAGCGCCAACAGCTGCTCATCCTGGACGGTCGCGTCACGAGCCAACGCGCAGGTCTGGGCAATCGCCAGCCCGCACAGAAGGAGAACGCGGTAGAGCCGGGGCATCGGATGTCCTCTAAATCAAAGTCCTTTAACCAGAGCACCTGCGCCATGCAACAGCTCCACACGATCAGCGCACGAAGAGCCTGGTGCTATGGCGGGCCGTCTATGCACTTGCCGCAGGCAAGATCGACCCGGTCAAGCCAACAGACCTGAACTGCACCCTGGTATGTTTCGCCCATCGCTTGGACCTTGAGTGCAGCTTAGGCCGGCGCCGCCAGGGAAAATTGCGTTACCGCAAGGCCCGAGTCGGCCTTGCCGCAGGGAGACTCCATGCGTTGGAGAGAGCTGCCACGGCAGGCTGGGCCACAGGCGCGCTGGCAACGACCGTCGGCGAATATCGGTACAAGGTCGGACGCGAAGATGGCAGACCACAGGCCGGTCTCGGCCTGCAAGGCGGGCACCGGCCGAGAATGCAGGAGGGGGCCTCGCTGACGTGGCATCCGACGCGGGCAACATGGTCACGCGAACGGGTGCGACGTCGCCCGTGACCCTGTCCCAGTTTTTCGAACCGTTCGGTAACAGAGACGACCGGCATGATGAAGGCCCGTGACGGCCAGGAGCATGTCGTGAGGAAGAGCAAGTCAGCCCACAGCCGCTTGATGGTGGGCAGTCGCAACTCCGTCAGCATGATCGGCACCGCGGCGCCGGAGCTGGCGGCATCGGTTGGGGTGACGGCGCTGGTCATGCCGCCTCCAGCAGTTCGTCGTACACCGCCGTCGAGGGCAGTTCCACCTGAACGTCGGGCATCGTCGGCGGCCGGGGTGCGAAGCGCTCTCGCAGCGCGTCGATGTCGGGCAACTCGTCGTGAGCCTGCAGCGTGACCAGCACCCCGGCGAGCTCGGCCACGACGTTGGCCCGGTCGGCCAGGTCCAGCAGTTCGACCATCAGCCGGCACGCGGCGCGCTCGGGCAGCTTCGCGCTGATGCGCTCCCAGGCCTGGGCGTACTCGCTGCGCGGGAACATCGCATCGCGCAGCACCCAGCGGGCGAAGGCGCCGGGCTTGCGCTTCAAGCTGGGCAGCATGTGGCGCCAGTCGATCTGCCGAGGGTGGCGGTCGGCGGCACTGGCGTGCAGCCGCTCGCACTGGAAGACCTTCACGCCGCCCAGCCAGGCGTCCAGGTGTGTGCTGTGCAGCCGCACCTTCAGCCGATGGCCTGCCAGCCGGGACGGCACGCTGTAGAGCACGCTCTTGGCGCTGAACACGCCGAACTTGCTCACCCGCGCGTCGATCTCCTCGAAGTCGGTCGTGCGCCGAGCCGGCAGCGGCTTCAGGCAAGCGCGCTCGGCCTCCCAGGCACGGGCGCAGCGGGCGTTGAGCCGGCGCACGGTCTCGGCCACGAACTGCTCGTAGACGGCCAGGTCGGCGAACTCGCGGCTGCCGCGCAGCAGCAGGGCCTGGTCCAGCCCCTTCTTCAGGCTGCCCTGGCGGGCCTCGATGGCGCCGTTCTCATGGCTGACGCCGGTGTTGTTGCGCGTGGGGCGCAGCCCGTAGTGCTCGCACAGCGCGTGGTACCGCGTGGTCAACTCCTCGCGCTCGGCCAGGTTGTTGAACGCCGCCGACAAGCTGTCGGTACGGTGCTCCTCGGGCACGCCGCCGGCCATCCACAGCGCCTCTTGCAGCCCGGTGGCCAGCGACTGGAAGCTCTCGCCACCGAGCACCACGCGAACGTGACGCCAACCGCTGTGGGCCAGGGCGAACTGGTACAGCCGGTGCGGGAACGCCAGGCCGCCCAGGCTGATGTCGAGCTCGTCGGCCACGGTGAAGTCCGACAGCCCCAGCCGGCCCGGCGGGTGTTCCTGAGCGAAGTAGATCTCGCGCTCTTGGCCGTGCTCGGCGCGCCACTGGCCAACACGGCGCTGCAGCGTGCGCAGCACCGCGTCGCCGAACCGGTCAGGGTGCCGGCGTTGCAACTCTTCCAGCAACGTCACCGCCATCAGCGAGGGCGCCCCTTCGAGCATCGGCACCACCTCGCTGTTCCACACCTCGGCCAATGGATCGGCCCGAGTGCGCCAGTGCCGCGGCGGGCGTTGCGAGGGCAGCACCAGCGCCGATTCCACACGACGTGCACTAGCCACGCTGATGCCCGTCTTGGCGGCCGCCGCCTCCTGGCTGTGCTCGCCCCTCAATGCCTTGTACTTGTTCACCTGTAGGTCCGTTATGCGTCTGCCGGGCACCGTGGCCGCCTTCCTGTCGAAGGCAATCACTGTAGAAACCCGACCGCAAAACGCACCCCGGCGGTGTGCGTCAACCGCTCACGATAGTTGTCGCTGAGCGCTCAAGGTAATTGTCGGCCGCCAGCCTGTCCCTGCGGCTCAAGCGCCCACGGCGCAACAAGGCGGCCAAATGGCGCCAGCCCAAGCAGTTGTGCGCGGCCATCAACGAGCTGTGGAGCATGGACTTCGTCTCCGACGCGTTGTTCGACGGACGCAAGCTGCGCATGCTGACGGTGGTCGACTGTTTCACCCGGGAGTCCTTGGCGATCGACCTGGGCCAGAGCCTCAAGGGGGAAGACGTGGTGCAGACATTGAATCGCATCTGCGCGGCCCGAGGCCTGCCGCAAACCATCAAGACCGACAACGGCAGCGAGTTCATCTCCAAGGTCATGGACCGCTGGGCATACGAACGGGGCGTCGAGTTGGACTTCAGTCGACCAGGCAAGCCGACAGACAACGCACGGGTGGAAAGCTTCAATGGGCGGCTCCGACAGGAGTGCCTGAACGCACACTGGTTCTTGTCTTTGGAGGACGCCAAGGCCAAGATCGAGGCTTGGCGCAAGGACTACAACGAGAGCCGCCCCCACTCCGCGCTAGGATGGACCACACCCGCAGAATTCGCCCGCCGCTGCCGGTTGCAACCGGCAGCGGCGACCCCTGGAGAGCCGGAAATTTCTACTTCTGAGCGGTACTGAGACGGGTACAGGGTCATTGACCCGGACTTCCGCATTTACGCTGGTACGGCTACAGGGGGCAGGTCAGACTTTCCAGTGCTTCAAGGCGAATCTCCGATGACAGGGGCGCGCCCTGGACTCGCTGGACCAGCGAATATCGGATTTCGGATGATTCCTCCCTCGTATCAGGCGCAGCTACGCTGGCGCTAAGCTCATTTGTGTCGCAGTTCACGTATCGGCGTGCCGCTCAATTCGCTCATTCCAGTTCGACAGCAGCGCAAAACCCAACGTCAGCATCGACCGACCGTTCACCCCACTTGCAGGCCTCGAACGGGTGGCGTTCGGCACGCATCAAATAGCCTGCCGTCCTCAGAAGGGGAGTTCCCATAAAATGTACCGTCGTGAGCGGACGGCGAACATCACCAGCGATGCCCATTGCCGCTGCGTCGGTGGTGTCGCAATCCAACCGCAAAGGCCAGGCCTTTTCTGCCAAACATGGCTCACCGCGTGTCGGGCGGATTGTCGCTGGCCACTGCCCGGTGTCTGCCCACATTGACCTGAGGCGATACAGGTATGGGTCGGGCGTTCTGCCTGAACTCGACAACTGTCCATGCCGCCGATGCTCCATATCCTTCGGGATCATCTAGCGGGACGTGCCACTCCCAGCCGCCTTTGTCACGCAACCGGCCGGTCCGGCCGACTGTTGATGACCATCGATCTCGAGTCAGCGTCTCGACCTCGGTCAGTGTTGCTGCGGTCGTCATGCATGTTGCCTCGGCCCATCGTTCCGTGAGCCCTCTGGCAGGCGCTCCGGGGTATGGGCTGGCCATCCACCACTTTGCGTTTTCGCCCGGTCTGGAAGGCACCCCAACCGGAACCAACCACCAACCAGGTCCGGGCAGCTGCTGCTCATCGAGCCAGAGGCCAGCTTGCCCGTTCGGAAGAATCGGAGACGGTAACCGCCGCCAACTCGGCCTCCGGCCAGTGTCTTGCTCGATGACGGCTGCAACCTGGTCAAGCGCTGACCAGAGAGCCGCACCGCGTTCGCCAGGACCGCTCCATACCCATAGGGGCTCCTTCTGGGTCCCGGACAACATCCAGGTCTGGACAAGGGCCGCCGTCCGTGGAAGTACGCCGCCGAACAGCCATTGCGCAAGGTGGTGACTCGAAGCTTCGGGATCGGAGACGATCGGAAAAAGCGCCGTCAATGGTCCACCGTCGGCCTTTGATGTGTCGATGCTCGGTCGCCAACCTCGCCAAGGTGGCGCCAGCACCGCAACGACTTCCGGCCTCTTCTGCCACAGCACCCACTGGCGTGTCGCCTGCTGCGCGTCGGAGACTTCGGCGACTTCGATCGTTGCACGATCCTTGAGCCGATCGGTGAGACACGCAGTCAGCAAGCGGTGGACCTCCTGCTCAAACGCCGGCGCGCCTGCATCCCTCATGCGCAAAAGGGCAAGCGTCGGTTTCGCTGCGATCCTCGGCTGGACAGTCAGTGTCCTGAGATGTTGGCTCAACGCCTCGAACTGTGCATCGTCGAGATCAAATCGCGGCATTGCTGCGGCAAGCCGTCGTCCGTCAGCTGAGTGCCCGTGGGCCAAGGCAGTCCTCAGGCGAACCCGAGCTGCCGCCAACACATGCTCGTCAGTCGATGACCACTGGGGCCAGCGCAGGTCCGGTGCCCGCAGGTACCCTTCCCCGCCTCCCGCCCCGGTGAACCCATGGCAGTTGGCGCAGGCCACGGCTGGCCCTCGGAGCACCCAACTGCCGTCTGCACCAGCCCTCGCAGACAGTTGGCGGGGCGATGTGCTCGTGTCGGCATCGACGCCTACTCCACGCTCAAAGAGCGATCGGCCATCTTCCGCGCGGACAGGTTCACTCTGGCATCCAACGACGGCCACGAAGGTAGCCAGAAGCAGGCTCGACGCCGAGCAGTGACGTCTTCGGATGCAGGCCGCCTGCATGGCGTCACGAGGGGGCAAGGAACCGCGACAGTTGCTGGACCATGTCCTGCGGACCTCCATCCGGTCGAAGTTTGCCCCAGTGCCCGACGGCCGCGCGCCCTGCGATGAGTCCGGTCTGGTGTGCGTCCGGTTCGTCAACCCAGAGACCCAGTCGTGACAACACGCGTTGCACATTGTCCCGTTTTCCACCAAGAAAGCGCCAGCCCGGACCGTCTGCGCCCTGACGCTGCGCAAAGCGCTTGAGTTCGTCAGGGCCGTCGCTCAGAGGGTCAACGGTGATCGACAGAAACCAGATGTCCTTGCCGAAACGGACACCCAAGCCATCACGAACTCTCGCCAACTGCTGAGTCAGCAACGGACAGGCCGACGAGCAGCCGACGAACGCTGCGTTGATCAAAACCGCCCTTGGTGCCAAGAGGTCAGAGAAGAACACATGTGACTGCCGGTCTTGATCGACCAAGGGGGTGTCTGTAAACCACCCCTTGGCACGTGCCATGCGCTGCGCCGGCTCCGTTGCTGGATCAGGCATCGCGTGAACAAATGACAGTGGGCTCGCAATGAAACCCAATGCGCCCGCCGTAACCAACGACCGCCTTGTCGGAAGCCCAACGTCCACCTTCGCCCCCGTCATGGAGAAAGCCTCCCCGGTGTGCCTAACGCAGCCTCCAACTTTGCGAGAGACGGCAGCCCGACGATCCGCCGCGGAGAACTCGCCGTTCCTGCAAGCCACAACGGTGCGTGGTCGCGCGGATCACCCCGATCTGCACCAAGTGCCTCCAAAGTCTTGAACATCGCGTCCGGCCTCCCAGTCAACCACCACCAGTGTGGGCCCGGCTCGAAGGTCCGTGCGAAGGACTGCAGGCGAGGCGGATCATCGTTCAACGGGTCGATGGACAGCGAGATCAGGACCACCTCCCTCCCGAGTCGCGCACCCAGTTTTGCTTGTAGCTGCGCCAACATGGCCGACTGAATTCCGCAAAAGCTCGTGCAGGTGGTAAACACAAAGTTGACCAACGCCGTCCGGTCGCGCCAGACGTCACTTCGCAATCGCACGGCCTGACCGTCGCGATGAAGCAATGTGGCGTCAGGAACACTGATCGTTTGTGCAAGACTGGCCTCCGCCAACCCTGCAGCTGCAAGCGCTATGCATTGCCGACGGTTCAAGGAGGGCTGCATGCCGTCACCTCCGGGCCGCAGATCGAACGAAGCTCGCATAGGCCCACTGCGCGCCGGAGCCATCGGGTGGCTTTGGATGAACATACCAGAGGCCCTCGGCCAAGTCCGGTAGTTCCGCCTGGTAGCGGCCTTGCCCCCGCGCGTGGGCAACAACATCGAGCCCAGCAGATCCGGGCTGGAACAATCGCACCTGGACGGCACCTGGCAACGAGCGTTCTGGCGTGCCTTCGATTCGGAGTGCCAGTGTGGTCCCGGTGACGGGAAACCCGTCCCACGCGAGTTGCCACTCTGGGGCCGCAAGGGGGCTGGCTGGAGCCAGGGTGACAGAAGCGCACTGCCGCATCCGGGGCGCATCGGTGGCAACGGCGACGACCAGTCGATTGGCAGCAGGCAGGTCGACTTGCATTTCGTATGTGCCAGGTGCGCCTTCGCGCAAGCCTCGGCGAGCCACTCGTACGGCACGGAGTTCGTGACCCCGCGCGGAAACACTGCCTGCCGCGGCGTTCATGCCTTCCATGTAGAAGTAGACCGCGTTGTCCCCGGGGCTTGCCACAAAACTCCCGCTTCCGTCGATCATTGGCGCCAATTGGGCAGCGAGCGGCAGGTTGGCAGAACGACCAGGTGGCCTCTCCCCCATGGCAATGCTCTGAACCCTCGGGGTACCAGACAAGGACGGTATGGCAATCAAAGAAACAGCTTCGCTATCCAGGGCACGTATGTAGGCGTAGGACGAGGTCGCTCCGATCTGGAATGGCCTCCCACTCACTGGAACTGTCTGAGCATGACGCCAAGCCGGCAAGTCGATCACATCAACTTTGTGGGCTGACGGGTTTGCGACCAAGAGCCATCGACCGTCGGGCGTCAGCGCCATCGGGCCGATTCCTGGCTTCAGCGGCATTGATCCGACAGGCTCGCCCCGGTGATCGAAGCTCCACAAGTTCCCTTCTCGCGCTTCCACGACGACGAAGCGGCGCGACAGGTCATCGAACAGAACGCCCAGCAGTTGTGGCGGCGCTTGTCCCCTCATGGGCACTGTCTGGCGGCGGACCACCTTGAGTGTGGATCGGTCGATGAAGACAACATCGGCTGCATCGCGTTGGGTCACGGCTGCCCAGCCCGCAGGGTCGAAGGCTACTTCGGCATGCCCCCGGCCCAGTGGCAGCCAGTGCTGCCGAAACGGCGGGACCGGATCGATCACGGCCATACCGCCAGGGTCAGATGCTTTGTCGGCTTGGGCGACCCCTACCCAAGCCCGTTCGGAGCCAGGCTCGACTCGAACCCGTCCTGGACGACCTGCAAGCGCAACCGTTTGAAGCGTGCGCATCTGTGCGAGGTCGGAAACCGAGACCGCATTCGCAGCCGGAACGCTGACCCAGAGGAGGCGATCGTCCGCAGAGGTCGCCCAGTCAAAGCCCGGGCCAGGTAGCGGCAACGATGCTTTGAGGCTGGTCTTGCCCGCAAACTGGGTGCGGGGATCAAGCACCGAGATGCTGGCGTCGGCGTTGAGTGTCAGAACGTCGTACCCATTGAGGTCCAGCAGCGCTTGTGGGTTGATGCCTGTGCCGCGGGCATACCGCGCGATTCGCCGCTGGCAGGTTGACAGGTCTTCTGCTGCCGCATCAGAACCGTCCAGCACGTCGAACCAAACGCCAGGCAGAACGCGAGGCAGCGGGCTGCCATCCTCGCTACTCGTCAACACAACCCGCAGCCGCGCCAGCGCTCCCGCCTGCAAACCGTTGACCGTCAGGGCGTCAAGGGTCAGGGCTACCGTCACTCCATCCTGCTTCAGCGTATGGCTCCAGCGAGAGGCGGCCGGCGCCGCCACCGCAGAAGCCGCTGCTACGCACAGCATCGCGGCAGCTAGCCACACACTGCCCGGAGCACAACGCAAGCCCTCTCTGGTCAATGACATGCCGTACGCAGACCCTTGCGCAATGCCACCGGAATCGAAGCTTCGGAGACCCGCATCACCGACCAAAGGCCGCTGGTTACCCCGAAACCACCGATATCGCGCATCACGTAGTCCCCTGGCAAGCCATAAGTTCCACCTGCACTCTCGAGCAGCCAATCAAAGTGCGCCATCGGCGTCACACTGTCCTGGGCGCCAATGTGCATCGCCAGCGCATTGCGGCCTTCACACTGGCTCGCCACACCATACTGCGCCGGAACTGTTGCCGGGAGCGGCTGGCCGCCGGTCAGGGCTAGCGCGGGACCGTTGAAAACCGGCATAGGAATAGGCGACGTTCGCTCAGCAAGGTAGGGATCGCGATGCCATCCATGGCCATGAAGCGCCATCACACTGGCTCGACCGACGCCGGTGGGCATCAGGACTCGCACTCGTGTTTCCGCCATGGCCGGCACCTTGAAGATCGGTGTGTATGGCCCTGACGTTGGCGAGGACGTCGACTGCGAAGGCTGCAACGGGTTGGTGGAACAACATCCGTCGGCAAACGCCTCGTATGCGAAGCCGAGGCCACCCAGACCAACACCGGGCAGGCCACTGTTGCTGGCATTCGGCCCGTGACCAAACGGCGAAGATGGGTCGATACCGAATCGGTACCAGAGCGGCTCGCTGCCATAGTTGATCGCCATCTGCCCAGCGTCGTGGGCATCCTCTGGCGCGATGGAATTCGGCGGCACCACAGTCCCTTCGCGTTCGGCCGCGAGTGAGCCGACTGCAGACGAGAGGCCGGCTATGCGCTTGCCATAGCGCATGTTCAGTCCCTTCTGGTGGACTGCGACCAGATCTCGGAAGAAGCGCCAGTCGCCGGTCTGAGCGCCCTGCACCTTCGCAGGATAGAAGACGTGGGCAGTCGCTCGGCTGGTGCGCGTGGCACCCGGAGCAACGCCAGGGTTCTGCCGGTCGAGTGCCGTGTCGTCAATGGTCTCCCACCAAAGGCTCTTCTCGGGCTCGATCACCAGCGCGCCCACAGCGGCCTTTTGTCCCTGCTTGATCCGGTCTGGGGGCGTCAGGTTGGTTCCACCGAACTCGATGGCAGCGAATTGGCACTGTCCACCCAGCTTGGCAGGCATCACGAGACGCGTCGTCGACGGCATCAGTGGAGCGCGCTCCCGCCCGCGCTGCCACGCGAATGCCACATCATGTTGCTTGCTGCCCAACGCATCGTCATCCAGTTCGGGGACCAGGTAGGCAATGCTGGCCGACAAGCGTTGCGCAATGAGCGTGCTCTGACTTGCTGTGAAGAGGCTGCCGTCCAAACTACGCCTCAGGGCACGTTCTATCGGCACTCGGGTTGCCTTGGCGCACGCTTCGCGCCGGTTCAAGGCCTCCACGGCACTGAACGCAGCTTCGGGTGGATACGTCGGCGCCGCGTCCTCGGTCGTGGGTGTGACAGCGGCCACCCCAAGTGAGGTGAAAAGCCCGGATATGGTTCCGGCAACCTCACCTGGCAAGGGCACTCGAAGTGGATCGCCACGCACGGCCGCTTCCAGGCACAGCACGACTTCCGGCTCAGCAGCAAGTGCCTGCAAGCTCCTGAGCAGCAGGCCATCGAACTGCGGGGCGGTCAACCCCGACGGGGGCGCAGCGCTGACGATCAGGTCGGTTCTGGTAAGCGACGGCTGCAATCGCCTGAGCGTGGTGAGTGCGGTCGCCGTGATCGACAGATTGCGCGGTTTCACAGCGCGCAGGGTCAATGCCTGCGCATCACTCGGAGCGGGTGACGAAGCGTCCTCCTCAAAGGGTGACAGCAGGCTTTCAAGACGGGCGAGCAGAACCTCTGTGGTGAAAAGCTGATTGGGTGGACGCACGAGTCGCGGCCCATCGACCGTTTCCCTGATGTGCTCACGCAGCTGATTGACGAGCTCATAGCCGCCCGCGGCTCCGGCATCAACAGTGCACTGCTGATCCTTGAATGCCTGCTGAGCGGAGAAGCTGAGCTCGCCGGCATACCACTTGTAGGTGATGACATGGCCCGGACTGACGAGTGACTCCCGATTGGCGCCGACCACGGTGCCGTCGTGCATCTGGACGTCGTACTGCACCATTTGCGGATGCAGGCCGATGTGATTGGACGGGCGCACTCGGTTGTTGTTGAACGACGTGTGCTCGGTTGAACCAGCCGTCATCTTCTGTGGCATCAACATGCTTAGCGTGGTAAAGCCCGCCAGATCCGGCATGGCGCCACGACGCAAGGGAAGCCAGTTCTCAAGCGTCACCTGCACGCATTCCCCGGCGGCTGCCCGCAGCACGACAGGCTCAATCGGGGCACCAGGTTTCAGCTGCCGTTTGGCCATGTCGATGTCCTGCTTCCGGACAATGACGATCGCCGTGGGATCGTGTAGCGGCCCAATACCGAAGTGCTGGGTGCTCTTCACGACTGCGCGCTCGTCCACTGGGGTGAGAGGGTCGTCCGCCTCATGGAAGACGTTGAGTGTCACCGTGGTGGTTCGAGGGTTGTAGACCAGGGTGCCGCCGAGCGCATCCACACCGCCGACGGAGCGTAAAGTCACGTTGGCGGCCTTGGGCAACAGCCGGTTGGCCAAGCCGGCAACCAGGTTGTACTGCCGAACCGGCGCATTCGCCGGACAGTCATTGCGGCGCATTGCCGCATCCTGTGGAGCGAACAGTGTCGGCAGCGGATTTGCGGGAAGAACCACCAGTCGATCCTGATCGTCACGGAAGTTGGGCTGCTTATCGATGGCCGGGTTCCTGCGCTCCAGCGTGCGAATCAATCCCCAAGCGCCATTCCAAAGTCCGTCCTGACTGCCGTCCGTCGCGTACAGACGGTCCGTGCTGTTGACGCGATTCGAGCTGAAATAGTCGGTGATTCGAGTGCTCAGCGTGAACTGCTCAGACAGGCCGATGTTCTGCGCGCCCCGCCAGCCCGAATGCGGCGCCGCGCCAAATCCGCTGCCTGCCTGGAGCCACTTCAGGCCGTTGATCGATCCGGTGTGCTCGTGCTCATGCGAGCCAGCCTGAATCTTGATGCGAACAAGGTCTCCCGAATAAGCTCGCAGCAGCGGCGTATAGGGGTCGCCCGGCCGAACATCGTGTGTCAGTGGCTCATAGGGGCTCTCGCCCTTCACATCATTCAGTGCGGCCAACTTTCGATCGGTGCGCGACTGGTATGCGAAGGCCAGATCGCCGCTTCGGCCGCTGGCCTGTGAGGCCTGGGCGGTGGTGAGATCATGAACCCGCTGACCATCCAGATTCATGACGCGCGCGGCGATCGGCTCCTGACGGTAGTTGACCACCAAAGTGCCGATGTCGTCGGCGGAGATGACCTCGGGGCATGGCCGCGGCACGTCGACCTTCAGACCTCCGGCAGCGAATGACTCGATCGACCCGTTCGCTGTGCGCCGCTTCAGCGTGAACTCCTCCTTGCCGCCTGGGCAGGTCGCAGGGAGCGCCACGACATCAGGGAAGTTGGGAGAGGCTGGCTTTCGGAACGAAGGAGTCACCGCCTTGCGGAACGCTTGGGGGTTGCCGGCGTCTGCCTTGGACACGACGATGCCCAGTTCATTGACACCTCGGAACTCATCCTTTCGATAAGCATGTTGGAAGTCGCCGAACTGCAGGAAGAACTCGCGGTGCGACTCGTGCAGTTTCTCGTCCGCAGAGCGGATCACCGCCTGCCAGGTCGTGGGTCCGCCGTCGCATCGACCCGTGGAGGGTGCGCCTGGCACGAACTCCTTGCTGCAATCGGTGCCCGCCACGTCCCGGCTGTAGAGTAGTTCTCCGGACTCGTTGTGCACCCAGGTGGACCCCGGCGGCTCGGTCAGCATCGTCGCGTAGAGGCCCACCTGCTGGTGCGTGGACGGCCCGAGGTGATCATGGGTGAAGGTAATGCCAAGCCCGCGGTGCTGCTGTTCCTTGTTGATGACGGGGTCCGAAAACCACCGTTGAATCGTGGTGCGGGCTCCGAGCCAATCGCACACACCTGGTCGTGCCAGACCGTCGGCAGATTCGTTGTTGAACGCCTTGTACCCGGCTGTCATCCACGCGTCTTCACACGCCTTGGCGTCTTTCTGGAAGGGGCCGCCCCGCCCGAAGAAGTAGTGCGCCCTCGGCCGCAGTTCATCGGTTGGCGCCACGGCGGGTTTGCTCGGATCAAAGGCGGGCTGCCCGGCAGCATAGGGATTGGGTACACGAGAGGTCGGATTCGCCGCGTTCCATTCGTTGATGGCGTGGATGCGGCCGCGCACCATGCCCGGCGAGAAGGTGCCATCCTCGTAGTTCCAGCCGTTGGCCGACCCGTCTGCCGACGGAAGATCCCACTTGGGCAGGTGGATGTGCTGTCCGATGATGTCGGTGGGTGTGCGCACCTGGTAGTCGTCCATTTCGAACTCTTTTGGCACGAGATTGGTGTGCAGATATCGTGCGCAATCGAAGGTGTTCATGCGCAGCACCAATGGTTCCGGGGGTCTGGGGGCCTTGACATCGGCCGCGCCCGGCAGCTTTCGAAATCCGGTGGCGAGTGTCGGGTCCACGTCTTCCCACAGCGTCAAGATCCGCTGTTGTGGGTAGTGGTCGCCGAGTTTGTTGATGGTGACGTCAAGTTGAATGTTGGCGCCCTTGTAAATACGCGGCGTGTCTGCATTGAAGGGGCTGGACCCAGTCAGGCTCAGACCGTCGGCCCCGAAGAAGCGCCCGGTCAATCCTGCGGACAGTCGTTGGCGTTGATCGTCCACGCAAGGATCGAAGAACGGTGCCCCCGCTTCCGGCTTGCCCCCGTTGGTAACGAACGGGGCTCCGACTTGCACAGCGCCACTGGGCATAACCGCTACGCTTACATGCGACTTCTGCGCATGAAACTTCATGACGACCTGCTCAACGTCGGTGCCCGCTTCAGGAAAGAACTTCGGCTTCGCGAGAGTTTCCTTCTTGCTGGCGTCCAGGCGTGTGAAGGTATCCAATGACTTGCTCCCGGCTGCGTAGCCTTCGACCACGTGGCGCGGCACACCACCGTCGGTACCGCCCACACTGGCCAGCATGTCCAGTGGAGGGGTCGGTGGACGCGAGCCGACCGTGTCTTCGATGCCCGCAATCCAGAAGGGGAAGCCCGGGTTGCGATCGCGGTCACGAACTCGGGCCAGCGACCCGATCGGCCGTCCGTCCGGCAGCTTCCTGGGATTGGCCACCACTTCGACCTGCGCCGGCATCAAGGCGAGTGCCTTGCCCGGCAGCGGCACGATGGCCGGGATCGGCGTGCCTGCCACAATCTCGCCGTCCGGGAGGGCTCGCCCGCCTTTCGCTGGAGTGCCGTCGGCCAGCGCGTAGGGTGTCTTGTGAAATCCAGGCTGGCTGGCGTCCCCGCTGACTTGGAGAGGCGTTCCAGCCTCGAAGGTGTCATGAATGCGCCACAGGTACCACATGCCCTGCGCGAAGTGTGGGTAGTAGTGGCAATGGAAGACTGCGTCGCCTGAACTCTTGTTGCGGTTACCAGATCCACCGAAGGCGATCTCGTAGGTGTACCCGGATCCTGGCCCGATGGCCTGCGCGTCGATGTAATTCGAGTTGTCGTCGTTGGGGTTGAACAGCCACTGGTGGTTGTGGAGGTGGAAGATGTGTTGTTCCTTGCCCGTGTGCAGGTTGCGGAACTTGACGAAGTCCCCCAGGTAGCTGTGGTGAACATTCGCAGGGTCGTGGGGGTAGAAGACCTTGGTGGCCTTCGGCCCTGTGAGCGGCAGGCCAGGCATTCTTGCGGCGAGGTCCTTAGCAAGGCGCTCGAGTTGGGACTGCACGCCGCTGGCTAACGCGCCATGCATGCTCAGGCCGACCAAGTCGGGACCTTCGAGGGCGCCAGGAACAAGTTGTTCGAGGCCGAGGTTTGCCGGGCGGTCCACGAGAAGTGCCGGATCGCCAACGGTGAACGACGACAGGAAGAATTCTTCGAAGGCGCAGTCGACGCAGTCATGCATCGGGCCAACCTTGAGCCTGTTGGCGACGACCTCGGCTCCCACACCGCCGCTGCCGTAGTTGATCATGAAGGCGTCGCGCACCCCATGCAATGTGTGCTTCAGGACCGGGTGATCAAAGATGCCCGGAAATGCCTGAGCAGCGGCATTCTCGTCATGGAACACGCTGACGAACTCGCGAAACGGCTCCAACCTGTTCGGCAGGCTGGGGTTGGTGACCCCGGTCGACTCGATCGGGTACGTGCTGCGCGGAAAGCTTCCGTCCTTGTTGGGCCCTAGCACGATCGCATTGATGTCACCGTGAACAAGGGTCCTGGTGCCGGACCGAACCTGCTCCATGGCGAGGATTGGAAGCCCGGCTTTCCCTTCGTCGGCCCATGGCGAAGTAGCTGGGTAGATCGCCTCATAGTCAATGATCGGCTGGCCCAGCTTCGTACAAGCACGCTGGGCATCGCGTTCACAAGGCACTACGGGTTGCCCCACCAGCGAAGGATCGCCCAGCATTCGTGTGGCCAGTCGGAGTTCTTCCTCGGTCACCTGTGCGCGGTACGCGCGTCCGCCCACCGGCTGTACTGCAATGGCGCCAAACAGGCCGGTCCCGCTGGTGCCGGCGGTGCCTTCACCGCCGAAGGCGGCGCCCGGGTTCGTGACCAGGAACGTACCTTCGGCCGGCGCGAAAAACGTATACCTTCGGGTTTGTCCGGATGCCGCCAGGCTGCTGGCGTTCCTACCGACATGAGACGCGTCGGACGCAATCGAACCGACCAATTCGAGGCCGTTCGGGTGAAAGCCGACGGGCCGGCTGGCAACCTGATCGTCGATGTCCATGTTTGGATCATCGGAGCGATGGTCCATGGGATGGCCAGCCGGCAACAGCGGGCTCTTGTGGGCTTCGAAGGGGTTGGCGATGCCCGTCAGCAGATTGGTGAAATTGACCTGCAAGCAATGGCCCGCCGGAACACGAAGCACCAACGGACGAGGGCGAAGATCAGGCCGCAGGGTGACCTGCTGACTTCGCAGCAGGGTGCGGGCGTCGAGCAGATCGCCGGTCGAGAGCGGTCTGGGCTGCTTTCCGGCCGATCGCACCACCAGATCGTGGCGCAAGGCAAACATCTGCCAGTTGACGTTCTGCGCGCCCAATCGGTTGAACACCATGGGCATGTCCAGGGCCACGACATCGGCGACCACTGTCGTGTCGGCGTCACAGGTCCTAGGTTGAGCCCAAGCCGCCTGGGAAACGATCCCGGACGCCACCAGTCCGATCAAAGCCGGAAAAGCTCGAAGCTGAATCATCGGATCTACCTCCCTCTGGCCGCGGTACCGCGGTTCTCAGGTAGGGTATTTAATTACCATTCCGGCCATTCGTCATCATCAATTTCATCACTATGGTTAGGGGGTACTCGGGCTGCTTTGCGGCAGTCATAGGGGGATGAAGTGAACAGGACACTTGTGCAGAGTGGGTTCAAAGTGGCCATCAGTCTTCCGGTGGCGTCAGCTGCTTTGGCGCAGGTGGGCGGCACACCGACGCACGCGGACGTCGCGCCGCTTCTGACACAACGTTGTGTGGTCTGTCACTCGGGCGATTCGGCAGCAACTGGGTTGCGACTCGACAGCTTGGTGCCATCCTGAGGGGGAGCAACAGGGGTGCGGCGATCAAGCCGGGCGACGCCGGCAACAGTGAACTGATCCGCCGAGTCAAAGGGATCAGCCAGCCGCGCATGCCTATGACCGGACCGCCTTTCCTGAGCCAGGAATGGGTCGCGAGGCTGGAGAAGTAGGTGAACGGTGGTGCGCCCGAGGGGCTGCCAGTCTGTCCGCGCCTCCACTATTGACGGCGCCGGTTACGACGGACAATGTCACCTGGGCGCACGTCGAGCCAGTGCTAGCACGTCGATGCGCGAAGTGCCATACCGACAACGGGCAAATGGGCGCGCCTCCTGAAGGCTACCGATTGACCTCTCACGCCGCCACGATTGATTCTTCGGACCGCGCACGTGTCGTTCCTGGCCGCCCTGAGGCCAGCGAATTGGTCCGTCGCATTCGTGGTCAAGCGCGTCCGCGGATGCCCTCTGCGTCAGCTTCTTGGCGCGATCTTGTACTCACGTTGTCGGTTATTTGCCGACGGTGGCGACAGGCAGGTTCCTAGCATTCCGTCTCGTCGATGTCGCGGCGGAAGCAACCGGTCACCAGAGGGGCGCCCCACGGAGGTATGCACCACAGGTAGGCGGCTCACAGTGTGATTGATACACGCCGCTGCGCGTGGCGCACCGCAGCCCTTGGGTTCCGGCAGGCGCAGAATCAGCCCCGCCGCGCTCGTGCGGCGCTAGCGCCCGCGCCTCGACGGGGTCATCACAGGCTCTGCGCGACGGTCGCTTGGGGGTATGGCCAGTGAAGGGAGCCGAGATGAGACTGTGGCCTGGGGTGGTGCTGGGGGCGAGTGTGGCGGCACTGGCCGCCCCGCCGGTGGCTGAAGTGCAGGACGTGCCCACGGTGCATCACGGCACCACCGTGCACGACCCCTATCGCTGGCTGGAAGACGTGCAGTCGCCGCGTGCGCAGGCCTGGATGCTGGCGCAAGGTGATGCCACGCGCGCCTTGCTGGACCGCATCGACCAGCGCGGCGACATCCAGTCGCGCCTGACCGAGATCAGGCGCAGCACTGGGGACAGCGTACGCGGCCTGATCCGGATGCCGGGTGGCCGCCTGTTCTACCTCAAGCGCGACGTGGGCGAGAACCAGTTCAAGCTCGTCATGCGCCAGGGCCTGAACGGCACGGAGCAGGTCTTGGTGGACCCTGCCGTGGAGACCAGGCGCACGAAGGTGCCGCACGCCATCAACCACTTCACGCCCTCGTGGAACGGGCGCTACCTGGCCTACGGCATGTCGGCCGGCGGCTCGGAGCAGGCGTCGCTGTCAGTGCTGGACCTGAAAAGCGGCAAGACCCTGGGCGAGCCGGTGCCGCGCGTGCTCTCACCCGCACACTGGCTGCCTGACAGTCGCGGCCTGCTGTTCAATCAGCTGCAGGCCAAGGCGCCCAATGCGCCCGAGACCGAGGTCTATATGGACAGCCGCGTGTTCCTGCTGCGGCTGGCGGCGCCGGGCAAACTGGTGCCGGTGTTCGGCCGCATCGACACGCCGGAACTGGCGCTGGACCGGATCGATTCCGGCGAGTTGATCACCGCGGCCGGCAGCCCCTGGGTGGTGGCGCGCACCACCGACACCACGGTACCCGAGGGCAAGCTCTTCGTCGGCCCGGTGGCGCAACTGGGCCGCCCCGGGATGGCTTGGCGCGCCATCGGAGAGTCAGCCGACAAGATGCAGGACGTGGCGTTGAAGGGCAACCGCCTCTTCGTACTGACGCGCGCCGGCGCGCCGCGCAACAAGGTGGTGGCGGTGGACTTGGCACGCGGCACCTTGACGAACGCGCCCGAGGTGGTGGCCGAGCCGGCCATCGGCATGCTCGAGTGGATGATGCCCACGCGCAGCGGCCTGCTTGTGGGCCACCGCACGGGCACCCTGGTGCAAGCGCGCCGCCATGTCGATGGCGACCGAGCCGGCCAGGCCGTGGTCATGCCAGCTGCCGGCGCGGCCTGGCCCACGGGCGCACCAGCGGCTGACCATGACGATGTGATTCTCGCCTTCTCGGGTTGGACCGAGCCCGCCCGCCACCTGCGCTTGCAGGGCCAGCGGGCGCTGCCAGTGTCGTTGCGCAGCGTGGAGCCTGCGGTGCAAACGACACCGGTGCGCGTGACCGAAGTCGAGTATGCCAGTCACGACGGTGTGAAGGTGCCGATGACGGTGCTGCACCGTGAGGGCCTGGCGCTGGACGGCAGCCACGCAGTGCTCCTGGTCGGCTATGGCGGGTACGGCATCTCGATGACCGCCGGCTACTGGCCCAGCTATATTGCCTGGATCGAACGCGGCGGCGTGGTGGCCATTGTCAACGTACGCGGCAGCGGCGTGCACGGCGAAGCCTGGCACCGCGCCGGCTTCAAGCAGACCAAGCCCAACACCTGGCTCGATGGTGTGGCCGCGGCGCGCTGGCTCATCGCGCAGAGCTACGGCTCGCCCACGACGATGACGGCCATGGGCACCAGCGCCGGCGGCATCTTCGTCGGCCGCGCCACCACGACCGCGCCCGAGCTGTTTGCGGGGGCGGTCTATGACGTGGGCGTGCTCGACGCCGTGCGCTTCGAGGATAGCGCCAACGGCAGCACCAACATCTCCGAGATGGGCACGGTCAAGGACCCGGGCGAATTCAAGGCCTTGTTGGAGATGAGCACGTACCACCAGATCAAGGATGGCACCGCCTACCCCGGCGTGCTGCTGGTGCACGGCATGAACGACCCGCGGGTCGATGTGTGGCACAGCGCCAAGACCGCGGCGCGGCTGCAGGCCGCCAGCGGCAGTGGCCGGCCCGTCCTGCTGCGGCTGGACTTGCAGGCCGGCCACGGCATCGGCAGCACCGCCAGCCAGGCCGACGCGCAGCAAGCCGACATCCAAGCCTTCCTGCTGTGGCAGGCCGGCAAGCTCAAGCTGAAGGACTGATGTCCGACCAGCGGCCCACCCGTGCCGCCGCCAAGTCTCGACTGCGGCTGTGCATGCAGCGGCGGTGACCTCGGACGGTCTCCAGCCGCGCGCTGCGCCTCAATCGCCTCGTGTGCCGCGTACCTGTGTGTGCCTACCGCTACGGGGCCACCTTCGGGGGTTCAGAAAGGGGTACGTTTTTCGGAGCCAAGGTCAGACTTCAGTGCAGATGCGACCGGCCGCTTCGGGGCGTTGCGCTCAGGGCCGCGGATGTCGCAGATGGCTTGGGATGGTGAGCTGAGTGCTTCGAAAACTGGCCGCTCAGCCTGCGGCGGATCGATTGGCCGGTGTCGGCGTTGACCGCGAACTGGTAGTCCCGGCCATCAGCGGTCCTTCGCGACGCGCTCGAAAATGCGGCCTCGCCATGCCGGCGAAGGTCAGCTTTCCGGCGACGACCTTGAGGGCCGCTTTGGCCCGACCCGGCCAGGAGCGGTATCGCTGACTGTATGAATGCTGGCGCGCCAGCGACTATTCAACGGGAGGCCAATTTGGCAGCCACGCTGGCCGGCTGCAGCAACGCAGCGAAGTCAACCGCTGCTTTGCGCAGCGCGATTTCGGCCGGTGCCAACTTGCTGAAGCGGGCCTCAATGTCGCTGAGCGGTGCGAAATAGCCCAAGCGGAGCGCGGCCAGTTGGCGGCCAGTCAGGCGATCGACAGCCTCGATTTCAACGGCAGCGCCGCCGCGGTCCAAGGGGCCGATCAGCAGCAACGTGCCCACGGTGTTGAGGGCTGGCGAGACGGTCTCCACCCGCGTGATGGCGGCGCGGATCTGCGCTGGCCGGCCCTGCGGCGAAGCCGGCAGCGCCTGCACGCCTTGCTGCAACTCGCGCTGGAGTTGCGCCAGCAGGGCGTCGCGCTCGTCGTTGCCGATGTCGCTGCGCGCATCGACGCGCCAGACGACTTCGGAAATCGACACTTGCGCAGGATCGATGGCCCGTGCCGCGGCCCGGCTGGCCGATGCTGCATCGGGTGCCTCGGCCAGGGCGCTGTAGTCGCTGAGATAGCCGCTGTGTGCGGTGGTCATGACGGTACTGCAGACCGACAGGGCGGCGATGGTGGCGATGGCGATGATGGTTTGGACGGATTTCATGAAGGACACCAGATTGGGGTGATCGTGAACATGGAAGCAGAAAGGAGCCGCGTGCAAAGCACGGCGCAAAACTCTGCAGACTCAGGCGCGCACGAGCCGGCCCAGGGGGCGTCGTGGCGCCGGCTCAGGGCGCGCGGCATAGCCCAGTCGCACGAACATCTGCACGCGCGCCGGCTGTGCCACGCCCACTTCGGCGTGGAACCGGTCGTACAGCGTGGACATCGCCTCGAACTCCTGCAGCACCTGCGAGTTCGGGTGGATGGCCAGCCCCACTTGCGCTGCGGCCAAGTCGGTTCGCATGTAAGCGCGACCGGCCTCGATCTGCGTGCGCCGGCTGTTGTCGGCGCTGCTCAGCCAGGCCCAGGCATGCGTGTGCGTGGCGGCTTCGGTCGAGCTGTCGATGGCCGTCCTGGCAGCGACGCCATCGGTCCTGCGCAGCGCCTCGGGGCTCAGCATGCCCAGTTGTCGACCGAACCAGGCCATGGTGCCGGTGACGGCAACGCCCGAAGGTTCGGCCGCCACCGCCGCAGCGCCGACGCGCATGAAGTTGGCGCTCTCCGTCCACGTGGCCGCATTGCCGAACTCCACGCGGTAGCCGGCGATGGCCAGCTCACGCAAGCGCTGCACTTTGGTGGCGTCGGTGCTGCTGCGCAGCGTGATGCCTGGGCGGGCAGCCGCGGCGGCCAAATGCAAAAGCGCCTGGGTGTCGGGCACCTTCGCGGTGTAGGGCGCGCGGTTGGTGCGGCGCAGTGGCACGGCGGCGAAGAGCGGGTCGGGCTGCACGCTGGCATCGGCGCTCAACCTCACGGTGGCAAAGGGCCTGGCATCCACGCCGCCGGCGGCGTACTCGCCTTCGGGCAGCAGCGTCACCTCGGCGCGCTGGCCCTGCTGGGCAGCGGCCTGGCACAGCAGTTCCAGGAAGGCACCACAGCCGATCAGCACCTGCCGGTGGGGTGGGTCGGTGGCCGGCAGCAGGCGCTGCAGGTCCACCGACAGGCGGATCAGGCCGGGCTCGCGGATATCGGCCACCCAGCTCTGCAGGTTGTGCGGGTTGGGCGCCAGCAGTGCCCAGGACAGCGCGCGCAACCGAGGGTCGGTCTCGGTGGCGCCGGGTGCCAGCCACGGCGCCGTGGCCGTGGACGGCATCGCATCGCAGCCCGGCAACGCGATCACCGCGCCGCCTGCGGCCAGCACCAGCATGAATGAGCGTCGTTTCATTGCTCTAAGCTCCAGGTCCGTTGTCGATGGAGCCAATGTATGAATCGGTTCATCCGCCGGCTTGCCATCGCGCGCCAGTCCCTGAACATCTGGCGCCATGCCTGAAGCACCGGCCTGGTTGCCCGCGCTCACCCTGCGGCTGCAGTTGCAGGGCCTGGCCACGCTGGGCCTGGACACCCGGCGCGTGCATGCGCGCCTGGGGCCGTTGCCGCAAGCGCCAGACGCGCTGGTGCCGGTGCAGGCCTACCTGGACATGTGGGACGAGGCCGAGCGCCTCTATGGCCAGCCTGGCCTGCCCAGCGCGCTGGCCCATGCCATCCCCTTCGGTGCCTTCGGCGCACTGGACTACCTGGTGGGCAGTGCTGACACAGTGGCCGGCTGCTGCGATTCAGCGGTTCTGCACTTCGCGATGGTGTCCAGCGACACGGCGCTGGAGATCGACCTCCTGGACGACGGTGTGCGTGCCTTGCGCGTGCGCGCTCTGGGGCCGCTGCCGGATCAGGCGCTGGAATTCACACTGGCTGCGCTGTTCAGCCGCCTGCGCTATGTCAGTGGCGGCACCTTCGCACCGCTGTTGCTGGGGCTGCCGTTGGCGCGGCCGGGCAACGACGACGTCCGCTCGCGCCTGTTCGGCCTGGAGCCTACGTACCAGCACCCGTGCGCCGAGATGCTGATCGACGCCGCAATATGGCACCTTCCAACCCACAGTGCCGACGCCTTCCTGCACGCCACGCTCAAGGGCATGGCGGCGCAGTTGCAGCTGGCTCAAGCGGGCGACTCGACGCTGGAGCGCGCCCTTCGAGTGCGCCTGCGCGACGCGCTGGCACAGGGCCGCGCCGACGCCGCACGCATGGCCGAACTGCTGGGCGTGTCCGAACGCACGCTGCAGCGCCGGCTGGCAGACATCGGCCGCAGCTTCAGCGACGTGGTTGAGGAATTCCGCCGTGAGGAGGCCGCCCGACTGCTGGCCATGCCGGGTTTGCAGTTGGTCGAGGTGGCCAGCCGGCTTGGCTATGCCGAGCAAACCTCGTTCACGCGTGCCTTCCGACGCTGGACGGGCATCACGCCAGGGGCTTGGCGGGCCGGACAACGGGTCTGAGCTGCAAGGCTTCAGCGCTGACAGGAAGTGCGACTGGCTGCTGGCCACAAGAGTAATGTCGGGTTTGAAGTTCAGAACCAAGCCCTGCCAGGCGTCGCTGGGGCGGCGACATGCCGGACGGACGATCGTGTCCCATCGCGTGGTGTAACTCCACAGCCCGGACAGGCTGAGATGCACGCGGTGCTCAGCGCTGTACAGCT
>NZ_MWLO01000094.1 GCF_002198735.1 Ideonella sp. A 288 | reverse complement strand
GCCCGGTGCTCTGGATCCTCGCGCTGCGCGGCCACGGCGGCGGCCTGCATGCGCGCGCGCTGCTGGCGCCAGTCCTCGATGCCGCCTTCGTACTCGCGCCACAGGCCGGGCGTCAGGTCGCCCTCCCAGGCGATCAGGCTGGTGACCACGTTGTCCAGGAAACGCCGGTCGTGGCTGACCAGGAACACTGTGCCGGCGTAGTTCTGCAGCAGTTCCTCCAGCAGTTCGAGCGTGTCGATGTCGAGGTCGTTGGTGGGCTCGTCGAGCACCAACACATTGGCCGGCAGCGCGAACAACCGCGCCAGCAGCACGCGGTTGCGCTCGCCGCCGGACAGCGTGCGCACGGGGCTGTTGGCCCGCTCGGGCGAGAACAGGAAATCGTTCAGGTAGCTCATGACGTGCTTGCGCTGGCCATTGAACTCGATCCACTCGCTGCCGGGGCTGATGGTGTCGGCCAGCGTGGCATCGAGGTCGAGCCCCGCGCGCATCTGGTCGAAGTAGGCCACTTCGAGCTTGGTGCCCTGGCGGATCTTGCCGGCGGTGGGCTGCAGCTCGCCGAGGATCAGCTTGAGCAGCGTGGTCTTGCCCGCGCCGTTGGGCCCGACCAGCCCCACCTTGTCGCCGCGCAGGATGGTGGCGGTGAAGCCGTCGACGATGACCTTGTCGCCGAACCGCATGCCCACGTCGGTGAGCTCGGCCACGATCTTGCCGCTGGGCGCGCCGGAATCGACCTCCAGCCGCACCTGCCCCAGCGAATCGCGCCGTGCCTGGCGCTGCGCGCGCAGCACCTCCAGCCGCTGGATGCGGGCCACGCTGCGGGTGCGGCGCGCCTCCACGCCCTTGCGGATCCACACCTCCTCCTGCGCCAGCAGTTTGTCGGCGCGGGCGCTGGCCAGCGCGTCGGCGGCCAGTTGCTCCTCCTTCATGCGCTCGTAGGCGCTGAAATTGCCGGGGTAGCTGCGCAGGATGCCGCGGTCTAGTTCGAGGATGCGGGTGGTCACGCCGTCGAGGAAGGCACGGTCGTGGGTGATCAGCATGACGCTGCCCTTGAAGCTGCACAGCAGCTCCTGCAGCCAGTCGATCGAATCGAGGTCGAGGTGGTTGGTGGGCTCGTCGAGCAGCAGCACATCGGGCACCGCCACCAGCGCCTGCGCCAGCGCCACGCGCTTCTTCATGCCGCCCGACAACTGCCCGATCTCGCGGCTGCCGTCCAGGTGCAGCTGCGCCAGCGTGGTGTCCACGCGCTGCTCCCAGTTCCAGGCGTCCAGCGCCTCGATGCGCGTCTGCAGCGCGTCGAGGTCCACCCCCTCGGCATGCTCCTCGTAGGCCTGGCGCACCGCGCGCGCCTCGGCCACGCCTTCGCTCACCGCCTCGAACACGGTGTGGCCGGATTCGAACACCGGCTCCTGCGGCACGTAGCAGATGCGCAGCCCCTGCGTCATCTGCAGCAGGCCGTCGTCGAGCTTCTCGAGCCCGGCGATGACCTTCAGCATGGAGGATTTGCCGGCGCCGTTGCGCCCGATCAGGCCCAGGCGTTCGCCGACCTCGATGGAAAAACCGGTGGAATCGAGCAGGGCCACATGGCCGTAGGCGAGGTGGGCGTTCGAGAGCGAGAGCAGGGCCATGGCGGCATTGTCGCCGCCCGCACCGCGCTCGCCGGGCGGTGGGCCCTGCCCGGCCACCGCGCCCGGAGGGCCGAGGCGCTCAGCCCACGGCCACCGCGCGCGACGCCGCCCGGCGCCAGTCGTCGCCACCGTAGGCGCGTTCTTCCTCGCGGCAGCTGTCGATCAGCTTGACCACGTGCTCGTCGTCGGACGCCAGCGCCCGCGGCACGATGCGGTCCCAGTCCAGCACCGGCCGCGGCGGCTTCTGCGTCAGGCCCGCCGCCACCACGGCGGTGGCCCAGGCCTGCCAGAACCAGCGCAGCGCCTCCAGCGGGTCGTCGAGCAAGCCCTGCAGCACGCGCATGGCATGGCAGGCGGTGAGCAGGTGCAGCGCGGTGAAGTTGCCGCTGGCGGTGTAGGCCTTGGCCGACAGGCGGGCCAGGCGCTCGAGCGTGCCGGCGTCGATGGCCAGGCGGGCGATCTCGGCGTGCAGCGCGGGGCTGGCCGCGGCGTCGCGCATGCGCTGGGCGATCAGCGGCTGGCGCGAGCGGCCAGCTTGCAGGCGGCGCAACAGCGCCTCGGGGTCGGCGACGCGGCCGGGGGCCTGCGGCAGCGGCCCCAGCGGCAGGTGCCGGCAGGCCCAGTAGGCCAGCGCGTCGGCCAGTTCGGGCTCGTGGCCCGAGGCCACCGCATAGGCCACGCGGATGGGGCCGTGGAAGGCCCCGGCACCGCAGCCCGGCATCAGCGCCGGCAGGGCCTGCGCCAGCACCGCGCCGGCGCCTTCCTGGGCGATCCACTCGGCCATCAGCGACCGGTAGGCCGGCCAGGCCTCGGGCTCGCCGAAGCGGCCGCGCCAGGCGTCGCCCGCGGACCAGGCCTGCACCGCGGGGGCCGGGGCCAGCCGCTCGGCATACCCAACGGCAAAGGCCTCGAGCCGCGCCTCGTCGGCGCCCAGCCGCTGCAGCGCCACCAGGGCCATCGGCAGGTGGTTGCTGAGGCCGCCGTGGTATTCGGGCGCGAAGCGGGCGCCGTCGCTGAGCAGGGCGTTCAGGCTCACTTCAGCCGGGCCTCCAGCGCATCGATGAACCTCTTCGCCACGTCGAAGCCGGTCTGCTGCGTGATCTCCTGGAAGCAGGTCGGGCTGGTGACGTTGATCTCGGTGAGGCTGTCGCCGATCACGTCCAGCCCCACCAGCAGCAGGCCGCGCGCGGCCAGGATAGGCCCCAGCGCGGTGGCGATCTCGCGGTCGCGCGGGCTCAGCGGCTGGGCCACGCCCTTGCCGCCGGCGGCCAGGTTGCCGCGGATCTCGCTGCCCTGCGGGATGCGCGCCAGGCAGAACGGCACCGGCTCGCCGTCGATGACCAGCACGCGCTTGTCGCCGTGGACGATCTCGGGCAGGTACTTCTGCACCATGAGCGACTGCGCGCCATCCTGGTTCAGCGTCTCGACGATCGAGCCCAGGTTCAGGCCGTCGGGGCCGACGCGGAAGATGCCCATGCCGCCCATGCCGTCAAGCGGCTTCAGGATGATGTCCTGGTGCTCGGCGTGGAAGGCCCGCACGGCCTCGGCACTGCGGGTGACGAGCGTGGGCCCGATGAACTGCGGGAACTCCAGGATCGCCAGCTTCTCGGGGTGGTCGCGCAGCGCCGCCGGCTTGTTGAAGACGCGCGCACCCTCGCGCTCGGCCTGGCCCAGCAGGTGCGTGGCGTAGAAGTACTCGCTGTCGAAAGGCGGGTCCTTGCGCATGATCACCGCGCGGGTGTCGGCCAGTGCCAGTTCGCCCTCGGCGGCCACCTCGAACCAGCGCTCGGCTTGCCCGGTGAGCGTGATCGCGCGGGCACGCCTGGCCACCACGCGCGCGCCGCGCACCCACACCAGGTCGGCCGGTTCGCAGGCCCACACGTGATGGCCGCGCGAGGCCGCCTCGCGCATCATCGCGAAGGTGGTGTCCTTGTGGGTCTTGAACGACTCCAGCGGGTCGGCAACGAAGAGCAGCGTCATGTCAGTATCGCCCGGCCGTCCGAAGGGACTGACGCCCCTTGGGGGCAGCGAACGCAGTGAGCTTGGGGTCGTTTCATGGCAGTGGGCGGCCTGGCTGGGCCTTCAGCGGCGGGCGGGGCGCCAGTGTTGCACAGCCATCGCCACGGCGCCGGCCACCACGCCCCAGAAGGCCGAGCCGATGCCGGCCACGCTGAGGCCCGACAGCGTGACGAGGAAGGTCAGGCCCGCGGCGTCGCGGTGGCGCTCGTCGGCCAGCGCGGCGGCCAGGCCGCCGGCGATGGTGCCCAGCAGCGCCAGCCCGGCCACCGCCGCCACCAGCTCGCGCGGGAAGGCCGCCAGCAGCCCCACCACCGCGCCGCCGGCCAGGCCCAGCGCGGTGTAGAACACGCCGGCCATCACCGCGGCCATGTAGCGGCGCGACGGGTCTTCGTGTGCTTCGCGGCCCATGCAGATGGCCGCCGTAATGGCCGCCAGGTTGATGGCATAAGCCCCAAACGGAGCGAGCAGCAGCGACACGACGCCGGTGGTGGTGATCACCGGCGACACCGGCGTGCGGTAGCCGGCGGCGCGCTGTGCGGCCACGCCCGGCAGGTTCTGCGAGGCCATGGTGACGATGAACAGCGGCAGCGCCACGCCGACGATCGAGGTCAGGCTGAAGGCCGGCGTCGTCCACACCGGCACCGCCCAGTCCCAGGTCACCGACTGCAGCGCCAGCCGGCCCTGCAGCGCGGCCACTGCAACGCCGGCGGCCAGCACGCCCGGCACCGCATAACGCGGCCACCAGCGCCGGCCGGCCAGGAAGGCCGCGGCCATCGCCAGCACCAGGCCCGGCGCGGTGCGCACCGAGCCCACGGCATCGAGTCCGAAGCGCGTGAGCACGCCGGCCAGCAGCGCCGCGGCCACGGCCACCGGCACGCGGTCCATCAGCCGCTCGAAGGCGCGGGTGGCGCCGGCCAGCGTGATCAGCACGGCGCACACGACGAAGGCGCCGGTGGCCTCGGCCAGCGACACGCCCTGCGTGGCCGCCAGCAGCGCCGCGCCGGGCGTGCTCCAGGCGGTGAGCACCGGCAGGCGCCAGCGCAGCGACAGGCCAATGCAGGTGACGCCCATGGCCAGGCCCAGTGCCCACATCCACGAGGCTGTCTGCGCCGGCGTGGCGCCCAGCGCCTGCGCAGCCTGGAAGACGATGGCCACCGAGCTGGTGTAGCCCACCAGCACAGCGACGAAACCGGCCACCACGGCCGACACCGACAGGTCGGCCCAGGCCCTGCTCATCGCTCCACGCATCCACCGTTCCCCGTGTTCTGGTCAGCCGGCGAGGATACCGGCGCGGCGCCACACTTGGCCGGGCAACCGGCATCGGCATGGCCGCCGTTCGCGGCCTGAGCGAGCATCGGCCCGCGCTAACATCCACGCAGGCCGTGCAGCGAGACACGGCTTTCTAGGGGGATGCACCATGGCCCGACTTGCCGGTCGCGCAGCGGCGTTCGATGAACGAACCGCGGGACGCGACAGCAGTTCAACCAACCGCACCGACGCCTTCCAGGTGAACGTCGGCGAGGTGGCGTACGGAAGCTTCCAGGGCATCGACGGCAATCTCTCCGACCACAAGGACATGTACCAACTGCGGCTGCCGGGCCCGGGCGACTACCAGATCACCGTGTCCCAGGATGTCGCGAACCAGCCGGACCCGGGCGTTCCCTGGTTGCTGTCGGACCGGTATGCGCGCGTGGACGTCACCAACAGCACCGGGATCTTCGATGCCGGGATCAACTGGACCGCCGCGTGGGGCGGCGCCGACGGGACGCTCTCGTTCAGCTACAAGGGCCGTGCCACGACAAACGAGTATTTCCTGGCGATTTCCGGCGGCGGCAGCTATGCCGTCAGCCTGAGCCGGCTGTCGACGCCCCCATCAGGGTTCAACTATTTCGGCACGCCCGGCGACGACCTGTTCAACGGCAGCCCTGGGGACGACGACATGATCGGGAACACCGGCGACGACTGGCTGCACGGTGGCCTGGGCAACGACGACCTGAACGGCACCGGTGGCGACGACTGGGTCGACTACGCCGATTCTCCCGGGCCGGTCGTCGTGGTTCTGGGCCCTTCGGTCAAGCCTGAGTTCAGGCAGCTCGACTTCGGCTGGGCCTACGGGGCCTCGGGCACCGACGCGATCAAAGAGATCGAGCACATCACGGCTTCGGCGTACGACGACGAATTGACGGGCAACTACCAGGACAACCGGATCTACGGCGGCAGTGGCGCGGACCAGATCGATGGCGCCTACGGGGACGACACGTTCGTCGGCGGTGCCGGTGACGACCGGTTGCTGGGTGGCCCAGACCTGGATGTGGCGCGCTATGGCGGCCCGCGGTCCGACTATGACCTGAGCGTCACGCGCGACCTTTTCATCACCTGGCGGGTTACGGACCGACTGCTGCTCGATGGCGTCGACACGCTGGACCGGGTCGAGCGGATCGAGTTTGGCGACATCGGTGTGGCGCTGGACGTCGGCGGCGGCCGGGCGGGTCAGGTCGCGCAGATCCTGCGGGCGCTGTTCGGCCCCTCGTCGCTGGCCAACGAGGCCTTCGTCGCCATCGGACTGGATCTGCTGGATGCGGGCAGCAGCTACGCTGATGCCGTGGCGCTGGCGGTGGGCACGCCCGCGTTCGCCAGCCTCGCCGGTTCGCACTCCAACCTCGACTTCGTCAAGTTCGTCTACCGCAACGTGGTGGGCACCGCACCGTCCGCCAAGGAACTGGCCGACTACACCGGCCTGCTCGACGCGGGCAGCTTCACGCAGGCCTCGCTTGGGCTGCTGGCCTGCCAGTTGCCGCTGAACGTCAACAGCCCCGACCTGCTCGGGCTGGCCACCACAGGCCTCGAATTCGCACTGCCTGCACCCGGCTGACAGACCGGCGTGGCCCCGGCAGGGCCCCGCCGCCCGACACCAATGGACGCACTTGGATGCACGCCGTCGTCGACGGGGCCGCCGGTGGCGCGTTAGAAAGGCACCCACCCCGCGACGTGCCGCAGCCTGCGGCGCCACGGGTGACCTTTCCAGACGATGAATCCCATGACCTCTCCCACCGCCCCCGCCCCTGGCGCCACCATCACCCTGCCCCGCGCCGCCGTCCTCGGCGGCGGGGCCGCGGCGCTGGTGGCCGTCGGCGCCCTGGCCGGCGCACTGATGATGAAGCCGACCTTGGCGCCCGAGCCCGCCGGCCCGTCCGTCGCCCAGGCCGCGGCGGCGCCGCAGTCGCTGGCGGCCATGCCCCCGTCGACCGCCACGGCGGCGCCGACCGGCCCGCCGCGCTCGGACAAGCCGGGGCCGGTGCAGTCGTCCGCGCACCGCGCCGGCTACAACACCACAAACCCCACCACAAACCCCGCCGCGCGCCCGGCCGGCACGGCACGCAGCCCCGCCACGCCGCTGGACACCCAGCCGGCGGCGATGGGCCCGGTGGCCTGCGCAGAATGCGGCGTCGTCGAATCGGTGGCCGCGGTGGTGCAGAAGGGCGAAGGCTCGGGCGTCGGTGCCGTGGCCGGCGGCGTGCTCGGCGGCGTGCTGGGCCACCAGATCGGCGGCGGCAACGGCCGCAAGGCGATGACGGTGATCGGCGCGGTGGGCGGCGGCCTGGCCGGCCACGAGATCGAGAAGCGCCAGCGCAGCACCACCAGCTACCGCGTCAAGGTGCGCATGGACGACGGCTCGATGCGCACGGTCAACCGCAGCGAGCCCATCGCCTCGGGCACGCGCGTCACGGTGGACGGCAACGGGCTGCACGTGCGCAGGGACAGCGCGGCCGACGCGCCGCGCACGATGCAGACCGGCGGCCAGCAGAGCTGACCGGCGGCGCGCCCGACACCGGCGCCGGGGTCAGATCTCGACCTTGGCGCCCAGTTCGACGATGCGGTTGGACGGCAGGTACAGGAAATCGGCCGCCGCCGCTGCGTTGCGGTGCATGCTGGCGAACAGCTTCTCGCGCCACAGCGGCATGCCCTCGCCGAAGGTGGGGATGACGATGTCGCGGCTGAGGAAGTAGCTGGTGTCCATCTCGGGCAGCGGGATGCCGCGGCCCTCGAGCAGCCGCAGCGCCTCGGGCACGTCGGGGTCGTTCTTGAAGCCGAAGTGCAGTTGCACCTGCCAGCAGTCGTGGCCCAGCGCCTCCATCTCGACGCGCTTGTCGAAGCCGATCCACGGCACCTCGTGGTGGCGCACCGCCACGAACAGGTTGTACTCGTGCAGCACCTTGTTGTGCTTGAGGTTGTGCATCAGCGCATTGGGCGTCAGCCCGGTGTCGGCCGACAGGAACACCGCCGTGCCGGGCACCCGGGTGGGCGGGCTGTAGAACACCGCCTCGAGGAAGCCGCGCAGGTCGATGGCCTCGGCATGCAGGCGGTCGTGCATCAGCTTGCGGCCCTGCACCCAGGTGATCATCAACAGGAACATGCCGACACCCAGCACCAGCGGAAACCAGCCACCGGCCACCAGCTTGAGCATGTTCGACAGGAAGAAGGTGACGTCGATGACGAAGAAGAAGCCGGTGGCGCCCAGGCAGATCCACAGCGGGTACTTCCATCCGTAGCGGATGACGAAGAAGGTCATCACGGTGGTGATGGTCATGTCCAGCGTCACCGCGATGCCGTAGGCCGAGGCCAGGCTGGACGAGGTCTTGAACAGCGCCACCGCCAGCACGATGAACACGAACAGGCCCCAGTTGACCAGCGGCACGTAGATCTGGCCGGTGTCGCGCACCGAGGTGTGCTTGATGGCCATGCGCGGCAGGATGCCCAGCTGGATGGCCTGCTTGGTGACGGAGAACGCCGCCGAGATCAGCGCCTGCGAGGCGATCACCGTGGCCGCCGTGGCCAGGAACACCAGCGGCAGCCGGGCCCAGGCCGGCGCCATCATGAAGAACGGGTTGTCGATGTTCTCGGGGTGCGCCAGCAGCATCGCGCCCTGGCCGAAGTAGTTGACCACCAGCGCCGGCATCACCACGCCGTACCAGGCGATGCGGATCGGCCGCTTGCCGAAGTGGCCCATGTCGGCATACAGCGCCTCGCCCCCGGTGACGCACAGCACCACCGCCCCCAGGCCGATGAAGGCCACCAGCGGGTTGTGGATGAAGAAGCCGATGGCATAGGCCGGGTTCAGCGCCACCAGCACCGCCGGGTTGGCCAGCACGTGCGGCAGCCCCAGCGCCACCAGCGTGGCGAACCACACCAGCGTGATCGGCCCGAAGGCCTTGCCGATGCCGCCGGTGCCGAAGCGCTGCACCGAAAACAGGCCGGTCAGCACCACCAGCGTCAGCGGGATCACCCAGGCGTGCAGCTGCGGCGCGGCCACCTCCAGCCCCTCGACCGCCGACAGCACGGAAATCGCGGGCGTGATGACACCGTCGCCATAGAACACCGCCGTGCCGAACAGGCCCACCGTCATCAGCGTGCTGCGCAGCGCCGGCCGGTCCTTCACCGCCATGGTGGCCAGCGCCAGCATCGCGATCAGGCCGCCCTCGCCGTTGTTGTCGGCGCGCAGGATGAGCAGCACGTACTTGACCGAGACGATGATGGTCATCGTCCAGAAGATCAGCGACAGCACACCCAGGATGTTGTCGGCCGAGGGCACGACGTGGCCGCCGTGGAAGACTTCCTTCAGCGCATACAGCGGGCTGGTGCCGATGTCGCCATAGACGACACCCAGGGCGCCGAGCGTCAACGCCGCGAGGGCGGCGGGGTTCTTCGAGGCGGAAGCCGAGCTCAAGACATCGGGGCGCCGGGACGAGCCGGTGCCTCTGGCCAAAGCAGGGATTGTGCGCCTCGGGTTGTGCAGTGCGTCAAGCACCGGCGTTGGCGCGCCCACCACACCGGGGCTTGACAGCCCTGGGGCAAGCTCAGTCGTAGACCTCGGCGTCGGGGTCGGAGGCTTCCAGCTCGTAGCTGGCGGCCAGCATGGCCAGCCGGCCGATCACGCCGTACATGTAGAAGCGGTTCGGCGCACTGGCGCCGGGCTTCTCGCCGCGGCGCGGCAGCTGGTGGCTCTCGGCGAAGGCCAGCGGCACGTAGCTGGCGCCCGGGGCATTGAGGGTCTCATCGGCGCCGCGCTCGGCGTGCACGCGGTAGAAGCCGCCCACCACGTAGCGGTCGATCATGTAGACCACCGGCTCGGCCACGGCGGCATTGACGCGCTCGTTGGTCGGCACGCCTTCCTGCACGATGAGCTCGGTGACGCCCTCGCCCTGCTCGCGCAGGCGGGCGGCCAGGTCGGCCACCTCGCGGGCATCGCGCACCGTCATCAGGCCGCGGCCGTCGGTGCCGTTGTCGGCCTTGACGACGACGAAGGGCTTTTCGCCGATGCCGTATTCCTTGTACTTGCGGCGCACCTTGGTGAGCAGCGCATCGACATGGTCGCGCAGCGCCTCGAGGCCCGCGCCGGTGGCCGGGTCGAGGGTGCCGCCGGCGGCGAACATCGGGTGGATGAGCCAGGGGTCCATGCCCAGCAGCTTGGCGAACTTCTTGGCCACCTCTTCATAGCTTTTGAAGTGGTTCGACTTGCGGCGCACGCCCCAGCCGGCGTGCAGCGGCGGCAGCAGGTACTGCTCGTGCAGGTGCTGCAGCGACTTGGGCACGCCTTCCGACAGGTCGTTGTTGAGCAGGATGGTGCAGGGGTCGAAGTCCTTCAGGCCCAGCCGGCCGCGCGTGCGCTTCAGCGGCTCGAGCACGAGCTCGGTGCCGTCGGGCAGGGCCACGGGGGTGGGCGCCGTGATCTCGCTGTCCAGCGAGCCCAGGCGCACGTTCAGCCCGGCCTGCGTGAAGATGCGCATCAGCCGCTGCACGTTCATCAGGTAGAAGCTGTCGCGGCTGTGCTTTTCGGGGATCAGCAGCAGGTTCTTGGCCTCGGGGCAGATCTTCTCGATGGCCGCCATCGCCGCCTGCACCGCCAGCGGCAGCATCTCGGGCGTGAGGTTGTTGAAGCCGCCGGGGAACAGGTCTGTGTCCACCGGGGCCAGCTTGAAGCCGGCATTGCGCACGTCCACCGAGCAGTAGAACGGCGGCGTGTGCTCCATCCACTCGAGCCGGAACCAGCGCTCGATGGCGGGCATCGAGTCGAGGATGCGCGCCTCCAACTCGTTGATGGGGCCGGTGAGCGCGGTGATGAGGTGGGGAACCATGGCGGCAGGGAGCGGCGGCGGGCGGTGGACGATTCTGGCAGATGGGGCTGCCGCGCCCGCTTGCAAGTGCGCAAGGTTGCGCCGGGTGCGCAACCCGGCACGCCGGCGACCGCCGTGGCCGCCGGTGCCGTCGGGAACCTCGCGCCTGGGCGCCCCTTACGGCTTGCCGTCGATGATGCCCAGTTGCTCGCCCAGGGTGCGGTACAGCTGGTACTGGCCCTGCACGAAATCGCGGGTCTCGTCGGGCGACTTGACGTAGGGCACCGAGCCGGTCTGGGCGGTGCCGGCCAGCCAGGCCGGATCGGTGGCCAGGGCCTTAAGCGTGGCGGTCAGCTTGTCGCGCACGTCGGCCGGCAGCTTGGCCGGGCCGAACACCGCGCTCCAGCCGACGATGCGCTCCATCTCGGCATAGCCCAGCTCGCGCGCGGTGGGCACGTCGGGCAGCGAGGCCAGGCGCTCGGCCGTGGTGACCATCACCGTGCGCAGCGTGCCCGCCTTGATGTGGGCCAGGAAGGGGCCCATGCTGCCGCAGGAGAAGTCGGTCTCGCCGGCCAGCAGCGACTGCACCGCATCGCCCGTGCCCTTGTACGGGATCATCGTCGGCGCCTGGTCAGGGGTCAGCTTGAGCAGGCGGAACAGCTCGCGCGGGCCCATGTCGTTGGTGGTCAGCTGCCCGGCGGTGCCGAAGTTCATCGACTTGCCCTTGCTGCGGATGGCCTTGACCAGGTCGTCGAGCGTGCGGTACGTCGACTTGGCGTTCACCGCGCAGCCGTACGGGTTGAGCTCGAGCATGCCGATGAAGGTGTAGTCGTCCCACTTGTACTTGGTGGACGTGGGCTGGATCGCCGGCAGGATGGCCTGCGAGCCGGTGCGCGCCAGCAGCAGGGTGTAGCCGTCGGGCGGCGCGGCCACCACCTGCGCCGAACCGATCACCCCGCTGGCGCCGGTCTTGTTGACCACCAGCACCGTCTGGCCCAGCACGCGCTGCGCGGCGGCGGCGAAGTTGCGCGCGGCCAGGTCGGCATCGCCACCGGCGCTGTAGGGCGCCACGACGGTGATGGCGCGGTTGGGATAGGCCCCCTGGGCCAGTGCCGCGGGCCCGGCCAGGACGGCGGCCGCAAGCGCCGACGCGGCGAGCAGTCGCGACAGGATGGTGCGCGAAGGGTGTGCCATGGGTCTGTGTCTCCTGGGGTGGTCGTTTTGGGGTGGCGCGGGGCGAGAAATCAGGTCGGGCGGGGTCGGTCCGGCGCGGGCAGACCCGCGGGCTGGTGCCGGAACACCATCACGCAGTCAACGGCCAGCGGCCCGTTGGCGCCGACCAGCACCGGGTTGAGGTCGAGCTCGGCCAGCCAGGGCTGCATCGCGGCCACCCAATGCGACAGGTCGGACAGCAGGCGGGCGAGGGCGCCCCGGTCCACGCCGGGCCGGCCGCGCACGCCGTCGAGCAGCGCGCCCAGGCGCAGCTCGCGCAGCATGGCGTGGGCCTCGTCGACGTCGAAGGGCGCATGGCGGAAGGCCACGTCCTTCAGCACCTCGACCAGCACGCCGCCCAGGCCGACCATCACGACCATGCCGAACACCGGGTCGCGCTGCGCGCCGACCACGAGTTCGACGTCGCCCGAGGCCATGGCCTGCACCAGCACGCCGTCCAGCACCGCCTGGGGTCGGGCCTGGCGGGCCCGCTGCCACAGCAGGTCGTAGGCAGCGCGCACGGCCGCTTCGTCGTCGAGGTTCAGGATCACGCCGCCGACCTCGGTCTTGTGGGTGATGTCGGCCGATTCGATCTTCAACGCCACCGGCGCCCCGGCGGCGCGCCACAGCGCCACCGCCTGGTCGGCGTCGCGGGCCAGCGCCACCGAGGCCACCGGCACGCCCGCGGCGCGCAGCCACTCGGTGGCCGGCACGCTGGGCTGCACGCCGTCGTGCACGCGGCCCCGCAGCGCCGGCAGCGCCAGCTGCCGCGGCACCAGAGGCCCGCGCCGGGCCTGGGCCCGCGCGAAGGCGGCATGGCGCGCCAGCGCCGCCGCTGCCTCCACCGCCCGCTCGCCGGCGCTGAAGACGACGATGCCCTCGGCCTGCAGCTGGGCCAGGGCCGCCGCCGGTGCGGCCACCCAGCAGACGAAGAAGGGCTTGGTGGTGCGGTCGCGGATCTCGCAGAAGATGCGCACCAGCGTGTCCACGTGCGCGGTCATCAGCTGCAGCCAGACGATGCCCAGGTGGATGCCCGGGTCGTCCAGCAGCGCCACCACCGATTCGCGCAGCAGTTCGGGCCGCGCCACGAACTGACCGGTCACGTCGACCGGATTGCCGGCCGAGCCGAAGGCGGGCATCACCCCGGCCAGGCGGGCCTGGGTGGCGGGCGCCAGCTCGGGCACGTCCAGGCCCACCTCCTCGGCGCGGTCGGCCATCATCACGCCGGCACCGCCCGACTGCGTGGCGATGCCCAGGCCAAAGCCCGCGGGGCGGCGCTCCTGCGACAGGGCCTGCAGCATGTCGAGCATCTGCTCTTCGTTGCGTGCGCGCAGCACGCCGTGCTGGCGGATCACTGCGTCGAACACCGCATCGGCCACCGCCAGCGCACCGGTGTGCGAAGCCGCCGCGCGCTGGCCCGACGCCATGCGGCCCACCTTGGTCAGCACCAGCGGCTTGCCCAGCTGGTGGCAGCGCCGCGCCAGGCGGATCAGCGCCGGGCCGTCCTCCAGCCCTTCGAGGTAGCCGGCGGCGACGCGGATGCGCGGATCGCCGACCACGCTGCCCATCAGTTCGCTGAAATCCAGGTCGGCCTGGTTGCCGGTGTTGATGAAGTAGCCCAGGCCCAGCCCGCGCTGCCGCGCCAGCGCGGCGATGGCGGTGCCGAAGGCGCCCGACTGGGTGACGAAGGCGATCGGCCCGGGCCCGGTGGGGCCATCGGCGTACTGGCTGAAGGTGGCGTAGACCTTGTCGAAGGCGTTGACGAAGCCCAGGCAGTTGGGGCCGCACAGCACCATGCCGTGGCGCGCGGCGCAGGCGGCCAGCGCCTGCTCCAGCGCCAGGCCGTCGGCGCCGGTCTCGCCGAAGCCCGAGCTGAAGACCACGGCTGCGCGCACACCGCGCCGGCCCAGCGCGTCGAGGCTGGCCAGCACCTCGCTGGCCGGCACCGCCACGATGGCCAGGTCGGCCGCCTCGGGCAGGCTGGCGATGTCGGGCACGCAGGCCAGCCCGGCGATCTGCGGGTACTTCGGGTTCACCGGCAGGATGCGGCCGGCGTAGCCCTTGTCGAGCAGGTGCTTCAGCGGCCGGCCGTTGATCTTCGATAGGTCGGCCGACGCGCCGACGATGGCGATCGAGCGCGGGTGGATCAGCCGCTCGATGGCTTCGGCGCGGGCGGTGGGGGCATGGGCCATCGGCAGCCTCTAGTTGAAGGCGGAAATGCCGGTCTGCGCACGGCCCAGCACCAGCGCGTGGATGTCGTGCGTGCCTTCGAGCGTGTTCACCGTCTCGAGGTTCATCAGGTGGCGAATGACGTGGTAGGTGTCGGAGATGCCGTTGCCGCCGTGCATGTCGCGGGCCGTCCGGGCGATGTCCAGCGCCTTGCCGGCGCAGTTGCGCTTGAGCAGCGACACCATCTCGGGGCTGGCCCGGCCCTGATCGCGCAGGCGGCTCAGGTGCAGGCAGGCCAGCGTGCCGAGGGTGACCTCGGTCTGCATGTCGGCCAGCTTCTTCTGCACCAGCTGGTTGGCGGCCAGCGGCCGGCCGAACTGCTTGCGGTCGAGCACATACTGCCGCGCGGCATGCCAGCAGAACTCGGCCGCGCCCATCGCGCCCCAGCAGATGCCGAAGCGCGCGTTGTTCAAGCACGCAAACGGAGCGGCCAGGCCCTTGGCACCGGGCAGGCGCTGCGACTCGGGCACGAACACGTCGTCCATGTGGATCTCGCCGGTGGGCGAGGCCCGCACCGAGAACTTGCCCTCGATCTTGGCGGTGGACAGGCCCGGCATGCCGCGCTCGAGCACGAAGCCGTTGACGCGGCCGCCCTCGTCCTTGGCCCACACCACCATCAGGTCGGCGATGGGGGCGTGGGTGATCCAGGTCTTGGTGCCACTGAGGCGCCAGCCGCCGTCGACCGCGCGCGCGCGGCTGGCCATCGAGCCGGGGTCGGAGCCGTGGTCGGGCTCGGTCAGGCCGAAGCAGCCGAGCGTGCGGCCGCGGGCCATGGCCGGCAGGTAGCGCTCGCGCTGCTCCTGGCTGCCGAACAGGTAGATCGGCATCATCGACAGCGTGCTCTGCACGCCCAGCGCCGAGCGGAAGGCGGTGTCGACGCGCTCGAACTCGCGGGCGATCAGGCCGTAGCCGACATAGCTGATGCCGGCGCAGCCGAAGCCCTGGATCGTGGCGCCCAGGAAGCCCAGCTCGCCCATCTCGCGCATCACCTCCACGTCGAAGGTCTCGTGGCGGTGCGCCTGCAGGATGCGCGGCATCAGCCGCTCTTGCGCGTACTTGCGCGCGCTGTCGCGGATCATCACCTCTTCGGGCGTCAACAGGTCGTCCAGGCGCAGCGCATCCTGCCAGTCGAAGGGCACGTCGTGCATGCCGGCCCTGCGCAGTTCGAGATCGTCGGGCGTCGGCTCCATCGCCCGTGCTCAGGCGGCCAGCAACGGCCGGAACTTGGGGATGCCGGCCTCGTCGCTGATCGATTCGAAATGCACCTGCACGCGCATGCCGATGTGCAGCGCCTCGGGCGCGCAGTGCGTCACCTGCGCGTACATGCGGGCGCCGTCGTCGAGGTCGATCAGGCACATCAGCACCGGCAGCTCGGCCTGCCAGCCCGGGTAGTTCATCGCCACCGAGCGCGAGATGGTGAAGGAGTACACCGTGCCGAAGGGCTGGGCCGGGGTCCACACCAGCTCGCGGCTGCCGCAGTCGATGCACCAGGCCTTGGGGTGGAAGTTGAAGGTGCCGCAGCGCTGGCATTTCTGCAGCACCAGCAGCCCTTCCTTGGCGGCCGTCCAGAAGGGGCGCGTCAGGTCGGTGATGACGGGCAGCGGCTTGTTCGATGGCGTGTTCGACGGCTCGTTCGGTGTGGTGTCGGCCATGCTCAGGGCTCCCTTCCGAGGACCAGTGAAATGCAGCTGCGGCCCGGGCGGCCGTAGGGGATGCCGCCGAAGCCGCAGGAGATGCCCAGCCCGGCATCGCGCACCTGGCGCGCGCCGGCCTCGCCGCGCAGCTGCGACACCGATTCGACCAGCGGCATGAAGCCGCCGATGGCCCCGCCGGGCTGGCCGCCCGAGAGCTGGCCGCCGTCGGTGGACATCGGAAAGTCACCGTCGAAGTGCAGGTCGTGCTCGTCGACGAAGCGGCCGCCCTCGCCCTTCTGGCAGAAGCCGTGGTCCTCGATCGTCATGATGGCGATGAAGGGATAGTCGTCGTAGGGCTGCAGGAACTGGATGTCCCTGTGCTTCACGCCGGCCATGGCCATGGCCTGGGGCGCGGCCTGCGTGAAGCCGGTGTAGGTGATGTCGGGCAGCGCGCGCGGGCCGCGGTAGTAGTTGTTGACCTCGCCGAAGCCGCGCAGGTACACCGGCTTGTCGGTCAGCGTGCGCGCGGTCTTGGCCGAGGTGACGATGTAGGCCAGGCCGCCGTTGACGATGGGCACGCAGTCGAGCAGGCGGATCGGGTCGGTGAGCAGGCGCGAGTCGAGGTACTCCTGCAGCGTGAACGGCTTGCGGTAGATGGCGCCCTCGTGCATCGAGGCGTGATAACGCGCATTGACGGCGACCTTGCCCATCTGCTCGGAGGTGAGCTTGTGTTCGTGCTGGTAGCGCTGCAGCACCAGCGCGAACTGGGCGCTGGCGCCCATCACGCCGAACGGGCCCTGGAAGTCCCAGTACACGCCGCGCGTGCGCTCGGGCGACAGCGGCAGGCCGGGCGCGATCGACGGCATGTTCAGCGGCGTGTCGGCGCCCACCACCAGCACGCGGTCGACGATGCCGGCGTGGATCATCGCCGCGGCGCGGATCAGCATCGCCGAGGCCGAGGCGCCGCCCTGGTCGGCGCGGATCAGCACCTGCGGGCTGATGCCCAGGTTCTCGGCCACCGCGGCCGACCAGTTGACGGTGTGCGCCACCTCGGCATGGGCCACGCCCAGGCCCTGGCCGTCGAAATCGGTCTTCGACATGCCGGCCTGCTGCAGCGCCAGGTCGGCGGCCCAGGCGATGTAGTCGTCGACGGTGCGCACGGGCTCGCCGGCCTTGGCCCGGCTGTAGGGGGTGCGGCCGCAGCCGACGATGGCAACTTCTGATCGCATCAGGTGCTTTCCTTGGGGGTCGGTCACGGGGCGGGCCCGGCCCGGGCCCGATCAGTGGGCCGGGCTGGTCATTCGACGCGGACGTTGGCGGCCTTCACCACCTTGGCCCAGCGGTCGAGCTCGGCCTGGGTGAAGGCGCCGAACTGCTCGGGCGTGCCGCCGGTGACCGTCCAGCCCTGGGCGGTGAGCTGCTCGCGGATCTCGGGCACGCGCAGGGCCTCGTTGAAGGCCGCGTTGACGCGGGCCACCAGCTCCTTCGGCAGCCCGGCCGGGGCGTAGATGCCGTACCAGGAGCTGACATCGAAGCCCTGCACGCCCGCTTCGCCCAGCGTCGGCAACTCGGGCAGCACCGCCGAGCGCTGCGCCGCCGTCACCGCCAGGCCGCGCAGCTTGCCGGCCTTGATGTGCTGCAGCGGCAGCGGGATGTTGTCGAACATGATGTCCAGGCGTCCAGCCATCAGGTCGAGCATGGCCGGCGCGCTGCCCTTGTAGGGCACGTGCTGCATGCTGACGCCGGCCACCTGGTTGAACAGCTCGCCGGTCAGGTGCGCCGACGAGCCATTGCCCGGCGAGCCGAAGTTGAGCTTGCCGGGGCTGGCCTTGGCGTGGGCGATGAACTCCTGGATGGTCTTCACCGGCATCGCCGGGTGCACGATGGCCACGTTGGTCATCGTGGCCAGCGACACGATCGGGGTGAAGTCCTTGATCGCGTCGTAGGGCATGCGCGCGTAGGCGCTGGGGTTGATGGCGTGGGTGCCGATGGTGCCGATCAGCAGGGTGTAGCCGTCGCCCGGCGACTTGGCCACCGTGTCGCTGCCGATGTTGCCGCCGGCGCCGGGCCGGTTCTCCATCAGCAGCGGCTGGCCCAGGATCTGGCTCACCTTGGCCAGCGTGGGCCGCCAGTGCTCCATGTTGCCGCCAGGGGCATAGGGCACGACCACCTTGATCGGCTTGTTGGGATAGCCCTGGGCAAAGGCCGCCGCCCCCACGGCCAGCAACGCGACGGCGGCGAATCTGGAAATGGATCGCATGTGGATCTCCGGTGGGGGGGCGGTGCCGGCGCAGTATCGAAGCGGCGCCAACATGCATCAACTTCTGATGTCAAATATGCAGAATTCATATTCCGAATATCGGCACCCCCCGTGAACCTGCGTTCGCTGGACCTGAACCTGCTGCTGGTCTTCGACGCCATCTACGGCGAGCGCAGCATTTCCAAGGCAGCCGCCAAGCTGCACCTGTCGCAGCCGACGGTGAGCAACGCGCTGGCCCGGCTGCGCGACCGGCTGCAGGACCCGCTGTTCGAGCGCAACGCCCAGGGCATGCTGCCCACGCCCAAGGCCAAGCGGCTGGCCGAGCCGATCCGCCAGGCGCTGACCACGCTGGAGCGCGGCCTGCGCAGCGACGACACCTTCGACTACGCGCACACCGACCGCGAGTTCGTGATCGGCGTCGAGGACTACGGCGAGGCGGTGATCCTGCCGGGCTTCATCCGCTGGCTGGCCGAGGCCGCGCCGCAGGTGCGCATCCGCATCCGTGCCGCCTCGGCCGCGCAGTTGAAGGCCGAACTGCGCGAGGGCACGGTGGATCTGGCGCTGGACTACTTCGCGCTTGCGGACGCCGGCTACCGCAACAAGTGCGTGTTGACCGAGACGCTGATGAGCCTGTCGCGGCGCGACCACCCGCTGCTGGGCGAGCGCATGACGCTGGAGTTGTACCTGGCGCTGCGCCACGTGGTGCTGGGCGGGCCGTCGAACGCCCGGCCGATGATCGACCTGGCCCTGGCCAAGCGCGGCCTGCAGCGCCGCATCGCGGTGATGGTGCCGCACTTCATCGCGATGCCGGTGATGGTGCAGCACACCGACATGATCTGCACGCTGCCGCGCCGCATGGCGCAGCTGTACGCCGACAACTTCCGCCTGCGCTCACACGCGGTGCCGCTGCACCTGCCGCAGTTCCCGGTGTACCTGATCTGGCACGAGGCGGTGGAATCGGACGCCGGCCACCAGTGGTTCCGCAACCATTTGATGGAGTTCTGCCAGCGGCTTTGAGCGGACACCTGCTGCCTTGCCGATGCATGGCGGCTGTGTCCTCTCGATCTGGCGGCCAAAAAAAAGGGGCGGCCCGAAGGCCGCCCCAAGCTCGCTCGAAATGAACCGCTCAGAACACAGGGATCACTTGCTGTAGGCCGTCTCGCCGTGCGACGAGATGTCGAGGCCTTCGCGCTCTTCCTCTTCGGTCACGCGCAGACCGACGACGAGGTCGACGATCTTGAACGACACCGCGGCCACCACGCCCGACCAGACGACGGTCAGCAGCACGGCCTTCAACTGGATCCAGACCTGCGTGCCGATGGGGTTGGAGCCGACGGTGGCGGTGACCCAATCGGTCACCAGGCCCGGGCCGCCGAGGTCCTGCGTGTTGAACACGCCCGTCAGCAACGCGCCGACGATGCCGCCGACACCGTGCACGCCGAACACGTCCAGCGAGTCGTCGGCGCCGAGCATGCGCTTCAGGCCGTTGACACCCCACAGGCAGGCGAAGCCGGCGACGAAGCCGATGACGATCGCCCCCATGAGGCCGACGTTGCCGGCCGCCGGGGTAATGGCCACCAGGCCCGCCACCGCACCCGACGCCGCACCCAGCATCGAGGCCTTGCCGCGCATCAGCGCTTCACCCAGACACCAGGCCAGCACCGCAGCGGCGGTGGCGGTGAAGGTGTTCATGAAGGCCAGCACGGCCGAGTTGCCCGCTTCGAGCGCCGAGCCGGCGTTGAAGCCGAACCAGCCCACCCACAGCATCGAGGCACCGACCATCGTCAGCGGCAGGCTGTGCGGGGCCATGGCTTCCTTGCCGTAACCCACGCGCTTGCCGATCATGAAGGCACCCACCAGGCCCGCCACGGCGGCATTGATGTGCACCACGGTGCCGCCGGCGAAGTCCAGCGCGCCCCACTGCCACAGCATGCCGGCCTTGGCGTTCATCGCGTCGACGACTTCCTTGCCGGTGTAGGCGTCCGGGCCCATCCAGTACCACACCATGTGAGCGATCGGCGTGTAGCTGAAGGTGAACCACAGCACCGAGAACAGCAGCACGGCCGAGAACTTGATGCGCTCGGCGAACGCACCGACGATCAGGCAGCAGGTGATGCCGGCGAAGGTGGCCTGGAAGGCGGCGAACAGCAGCTCGGGGATGTAGACCCCCTTGCTGAAGGTGGCGGCCATGGCGAAGGTGCCGGTGGCGGGATCGAAGATGCCCTTCAGGAACAGCCGGTCGAAGCCGCCGATGTAGGCATTGCCTTCGGTGAAGGCCAGGCTGTAGCCGTACAGGGCCCACAGCACGACGATCAGCGAGAAGGTGACCATCACCTGCATCAGCACCGACAGCATGTTCTTGCTGCGCACCAGGCCGCCGTAGAACAGGGCCAGGCCGGGCACCGTCATCATGATGACGAGCAGGGTGGCCACCAGCATCCAGGCGTTGTCGCCCTTGTTGGCCACGGGCGCCGGGGCGGCCGAGGCAGGCGCCGCAGCAGCCGAAGCCGCCGCGGCAGGCGCTGGGGCCGCGGCCGGCGCCTCTGCGGCGGAGGCCGCAGAGGCGGCCATCGGGGCCGACGCCGCTGCGTCCTGCGCCGACGCGATGCCGGCAAAGCCGAGGACCGCCAGGCCCAGGGCGAGTGAAGCGATGAGTTTTCTCATGGGATTGTTCTTTCCAACGATGGTGGACGGCGCTTTACAGCGCGTCCTTGCCGGTCTCGCCGGTGCGGATGCGCACGACCTGCTCGAGCGTGGAGACGAAGATCTTCCCGTCGCCGATCTTGCCGGTGCGGGCCGAGGACTCGATGGCCTCGATGACGCGGTCGACGATCGCGTCGTCGACGGCCGCTTCGATCTTCACCTTGGGCAGGAAGTCGACGACGTACTCCGCACCGCGGTACAGCTCGGTGTGGCCCTTCTGGCGGCCGAAACCCTTCACTTCGGTGACCGTGATGCCCTGCACGCCGATGGCGCTGAGGGCTTCACGCACTTCGTCGAGCTTGAAAGGCTTGACGATGGCGGTGACCATCTTCATGACGATCTCCTGATCAGAAGTTGTACTTGACGCCGAGGACCAGGGCAGCCTTGCCGAGGAACTTGGTGCTGTTGGCGTTGACGCCCGGGACGTAGAAGCCCTTGTCGGCGTCGGTGCCGACGATGGCCAGGCTGGGGACGATGCCGTTGAAGTCCTTCGACACGGTGATGGAATAGTCCGTATAGGACGCGTTCGCCGTGTTCTTGACCTTCTGGTAGCCGACGTGCGGCACCACCGAGAAGCCGGCCACGTCGAAGGTGGCCGACAGGTCGAGGTAGTAGCTGTTCTTGCTGTCGGGGTTGCCGAACAGCGAGGTCAGGCCATGCGAGTACTTGGCGGTGACCGGGCCGTAGGTGACGGCGCCGTAGAGCTCGGTGGTGTTGGGGTTGGTGTAGGGCGTGGCCGACCAGCCGCTGGTCACGGCGCTGGGGTACCAGTAGTTCAGGATGCCGACGTCGTAGCCGACGTCCTTGACGATCTCGCCCTTGTAGCCGGCATAGAGGTCGACCTCGATCTTGGCGTCGCCGCGGGCGTCGTCGATCCACTTGATCGTCGAGGCCCAGGCGCCGATGTACAGGCCGCCGCTGGTGAAGTCGATGCCGCCCTGCAGCGCAGGCTTCAGGCGCGTCTGCGAGATGCCGCGGTAGCGGTAGTCGGACACGGCGCCAACGTTGAAGGCGAGGTCGGCGTACGACGCGGTGGGCAGGGCCGCGGCGGCGGCGACGAACGAGAGGGCGATCAGCGAGTTCTTCATGGGCGAGGCTCCGGGTGTGGATGAATGGAAGTGGTTGTCGGGGAACCTTTTTGCAGCTTCCATGCCATGTGTGTGCTGTCACAAACGCCCCAGGTCGGTGTGATCGGGCCAGCCGGCACCGCAATAGCGCACCGATTCGGGGCGCACTGGTAGGGTGCACCATGCGCGTGCGGTGATGGTTCGCCGTGCCCGCCAGGGGCCACGCGCTCGCGCACAATCGGCCCCGCGCGGGGCCGCAGAATGCCCCGCAGGGGAGGAACGCATGTCATTGGCCGTCGTCGCCAGCCGCGCGCTGGATGGGCTGGACGCACCCGAAGTGCAGGTGGAGGTGCACCTGGCCAACGGCCTGCCCAGCTTCACCCTGGTGGGCCTGGCCGACACCGAAGTGCGCGAGTCGCGCGAGCGCGTGCGCGCCGCGCTGACCAATTCGGGCTTCGCCTTCCCGCACAACAAGCGCATCACCGTCAACCTGGCGCCGGCCGACCTGCCCAAGGAGTCGGGCCGCTTCGACCTGCCGATCGCGCTGGGCATCCTGGCGTCCGACGGGCAACTTGATGCGGCGCGGCTGGCCGCCTGCGAGTTCGCGGGCGAGCTGTCGCTGGCCGGCGAGCTGCGGCCGGTGCGCGGCGCGCTGGCACTGGCCCTGGCGCTGTCGCAAGCGGCCGCTCCGCGCGCACTGGTGCTGCCCAGCGCCAGCGCGCGCGAGGCGGCGCGCGCCAGCGGCGTCACCGTGCTGGCCGCCGCGCACCTGCTGGACGTGGTGCGCGCGCTGCTGCCCGGCGAGGCCATGGAGCCCTTGTCGCCCGCCCGGCCCGACGACGCCTGCACCACCAACGTGAGCGCAGACTTGCGCGACGTGCGAGGCCAAGCGGCGGCCAAGCGGGCCATGGAAGTGGCCGCGGCCGGCGGCCACAGCCTGTTGATGGTGGGCCCGCCCGGCAGCGGCAAGTCGATGCTGGCGCAGCGCCTGCCCGGCCTGCTGCCGCCGATGACCGACGACGAGGCGCTGTCCAGCGCCGCGCTGGCCGGCCTGTCGCCGGGCGGCTTCGACACCACGCGCTGGCGCTGCCGGCCGGTGCGCAGCCCGCACCACTCGGCCAGCGCAGTGGCACTGGTGGGCGGCGGCTCGCCGCCGCGGCCGGGCGAGATCTCGCTGGCCCACGGCGGCGTGCTGTTCCTGGACGAGTTGCCTGAGTTTCCCCGCGCCGCGCTCGAAGCCCTGCGCGAGCCGCTGGAAACCGGCCGCATCACCATCTCGCGCGCAGCGCGGCAGGCCACCTTCCCGGCCGACTTCCAGCTGGTGGCGGCGATGAACCCCTGCCCCTGCGGCTGGCTCGGCGCCCAGGTGGCCAGCCGGCAGTGCCGCTGCACGCCCGACCAGGTGGCGCGCTACCAGGGCAAGCTGTCGGGGCCGCTGATCGACCGCGTCGACCTGCAGGTGGAGGTGGCCGCCGTCGCCCCGGCCGAGTTGCTGGCCCAGCCCGAAGGCGAGCCGACGGCCGTGGTGGCGGCGCGCGTGGCCACGGCCCGCGCACGCCAGATCGCCCGACAGGGCTGCGCCAACGGCGCGCTCGACAGCGCTGCGCTGGACACCGTCTGCGCCTTGGACGACGCCGCCTCGCGCTTCGTGCAACAGGCCGCCGGCCGGCTGGGCTGGTCGGGCCGCTCAGTGCACCGGGTGATGAAGGTGGCCCGCACCATCGCCGACCTGGCCGGCGCCGAATCCATCGGCGTGGTGCACCTGGCCGAGGCGATGCAGTACCGGCGGGCCTTGCCGCAGCAGTGAGCGGCAGGGCGTTCAGCGGAGCAGCGGCGTGACCTCATTCACCCCGAGACCCTGGCTGGTCCTGTGGATCGCAGCCGCGCTGGCGATGCCGGGCTGCGCGCTGGGCCCCCGCATGGTGGACCACGCGTTCGGGTTCGATGCGCTCGCTGACAGCCCGCAAGTCGAAATCTTGCACTACCGCTATGGCAGCACCAATGCCGCTTTCGTCTCTGCCGACACCGCCATTCGTCAGTTCGGAAAGAGCATGCAGGCCACCAACATCAATGGCCCAATCCCGCTCGGCGACACGCTCTACGTCAAGTGGCGCCTCAAGGCCACCGGCCAGACCTTCGAGGAGACCGTCGATCTGAAGTCCGTCCTGCCGCGCGAGATGGAGCGCCAACGGGTGTACTTCGTGGTGCAGGCAGACCACCTCTTCGTGTACCTGACGGATCTGACCAAGCCGAGACCTGATTCAGCGCCCATCGTGGGTCCGTTCAGGGTTCAGTCTTACGTCACCCGTCAGATCCACCCTGCCACCCCGCCAACCACTCCACACCGCTGAACAGAGCAACAACGTGAAGTCACTCGTCCGAAGACCCTGGATGGTTCTGTGGCTTGCAGGCGCGCTGGCAATGTCAGGGTGCGCGCTGGGCCCACGCATGGTGGACCACGCGTTCGAGTTCGACGCGAGGAACGACAGCCCGGGTGTCGAGATCCTCGCCTTTCGATACGGCGCCGGCGACTACCTGGCCACGCACGGGGAGGTCACGGCGCAGTACGGGCTGCCACCGCAGTACACCGGCATCAACGGCCCCATGCGGCTCGGCGACACGCTCTATGTCAAGTGGCGCCTCAAGGCCACCGGCCAGCAGTTCGAGGAGACCGTCGATCTGAAGGCCGTCCTGCCGCGCGAGATGGAGCGCCAGCGCATTCATTTCGTGGCCCAGGACAGAACGCTCTTCGTGTACCTGATCGACCCCGTGCCTCGCCCAGCCGACTGGCGGGCCATTGGTCCGCGAAAGTACCAGTACGAGAAGGTCACCCAGATCCACCCAGCCACTCCGCCAACGGCTCCACACCGTTGAACAGTGCGCCGGCGCGGGCGCCACCTCGCCGTGCCACCATCCCGTCCACCCCAAGACCCCAGGAGACCGGACTTGACCGAGACCGACATCGAGATCGCGCAGCGCGCGCGGCCGCGGCGCATCGCCGACCTGGCGCGCGAGCGGCTGGGCATCGCCGACGAGCACCTGGTGCCCTACGGCCACTACAAGGCCAAGATCTCGCTGCCCTTCATCGACTCGCTGGCCGGTCGGCCCGACGGCAAGCTGATCCTCGTCACCGCCATCAGCCCCACGCCGGCCGGCGAGGGCAAGACCACCACCGTGGTCGGCCTGGGCGACGCGCTCAACCGCATCGGCCAGAAGACCATCATCGCGCTGCGCGAGCCCTCGCTGGGGCCGGTGTTCGGCATGAAGGGCGGTGCGGCAGGCGGCGGCCATGCGCAGGTGGTGCCTATGGAAGACATCAACCTGCACTTCACCGGCGACTTCAACGCGGTGGCGCTGGCCAACAACCTGCTGGCCGCGACCATCGACAACCACGTGCACCACGGCAACGCGCTGGGCATCGACGTGCGCCGCATCACGTGGAAGCGCGTGATGGACATGAACGACCGCGCGCTGCGCGACATCACAGTGGGCCTGGGCGGGCCGGCCAACGGCTACCCGCGGCAGGACGGCTTCGACATCGTCGTGGCGTCCGAGGTGATGGCCATCCTGTGCCTGGCCACGTCATTGCGTGACCTGAAGGCCCGGCTCGGCCAGATCGTGGTCGCCAGCACGCGCGACCACCGCCTGGTGCGCGCCAGCGACCTGAAGGTGCACGGCGCGATGGCGGTGCTGCTGAAGGATGCGCTGGCGCCCAACCTCGTGCAGACGCTCGAAGGCACCCCGGCCATCCTGCACGGTGGGCCCTTCGCCAACATCGCGCACGGCTGCAACTCGGTGCTGGCCACGCGCACGGCGCTGAAGCTGGCCGACTGCGTGGTCACCGAGGCCGGCTTCGGGGCCGACCTGGGCGCCGAGAAGTTCATCGACATCAAGTGCCGCGCCACCGGCCTGGCACCCGCCGCCGCGGTGGTGGTGGCCACCGTGCGCGCACTCAAGTTCCATGGCGGCGTGGAACTGCAGCACCTCAACGAACCGAACCTGCCCGCGCTGCGCCAGGGCCTGGCCAACCTGGACCGGCACGTCGACAACCTGCAGCGCGTCTTCGGCCTGCGCTGCGTGGTGGCGGTGAACCACCGCGCGGACGACCGTGCCGACGAGTTCGCCGTGCTGCGCGACTGGGCCACCGAGCGGCAGGTGCCGCTGGTGTCGGCGCGCCACTGGGCCGAGGGCGGCGCGGGCGCGGAAGACCTGGCGCACGAAGTGTTGAGGCTGTGCGAGGCGCCCGCGCCGCTGCGCTTTGCCTACGACGACGCCGACCCGCTGTGGGAGAAACTGCGCCAGGTGGCCACACGGGTGTACCGCGCGGCCGACGTGAGCGCCTCGCCCGCGGTGCGCGCGCAGATCGACCGGCTGCAGCGCGAAGGCTTCGGCCACCTGCCGGTGTGCATCGCCAAGACGCCCTACAGCTTCAGCACCGACCCGGCCGCGCGCGGCGCCGCCACCGGCCACGTGGTGCACGTGCGCGAGGTGCGCCTGGCCGCCGGCGCCGGCTTCGTGGTGATGGTGTGCGGCGACATCATGACGATGCCGGGCCTGCCCACGCGGCCCGCCGCCGAATCGATCGACCTGACCGACGACGGGCGGGTGACGGGCCTGTTCTGAGGCCCCCGGCGGACGCGCCCTCGCGGCGCCCGTCCCCCTGGTGAATCGAGGCACGTGGCCGCGCCGAGCGTCTTCGCGCGACCCGCGACAGGACGCCGTGGTGGCCGCGTGCATGGCGCGTGATCACAGCGTCCGATCGACGCGCTGAACCCAAGCTGAACGCGGCGCCCGCCTGCGACAACGCGTCGCATCGTGTTCGCGGGATCCCGTTCCTACACTTCGGCCGCTAGCACCAACGCAGTGCGTGGACAGCACCACGCCGCCGTGCCGGATTCGACAGCGGCCACACAGGGCAGTCCCTCGTGAGAGGGTCCTCGTGGTCGGGACAGATCGAATGGTGGCTTCCCGTCGACCCCCTCGCCGACCCGCAGTGCGGAGCCATCCGCCATGGGCGCGACCGCACCCAACCCACTACGAAGGACAACCGCCATGAAAACGATCCACCACCTCAGCCTCGTCGCAGCGGCCGCCACGCTGGCGCTGCTGCCGTTGGGCACGCTGTCTGCCGCCGAGGCCCGCCCGGTGCAGGCGCGCGAGTTCGTCCAGGGCGAGTTGCTGGTCAAGTTCAAGTCCAGGGTGCCGGCGGCCGAGCGCGCGTCACGGCATGCGCGCGACGGCCACCGCCGACTGCGCGAGTTCAGGAACGTCGGCATCGACCACGTGGCGCTGGCCGCGGGCGAGAGCATGGACGCGGCCTTGCAGCGATACCGGGCGAACCCGGACGTCGAGTTCGCCGAGCCCAACTTCGTGCTGCGCGCGCAGGCCACGCCGCTCGATCCCGGGTTTCCGCAGCTCTGGGGCCTGAACAACACCGGCCAGGCCTTCGGCACGCCGGGTGCCGACATCAAGGCTCCGCTGGCCTGGAACACCACCACCGGCAGCGCCGGCGTGGTCGTCATGATGATCGACAGCGGCTTCGACCACACGCACCCCGACCTGGCCGCCAACGCCTGGGTCAACGCCGCCGAAGCCAACGGTGTGGCAGGCATCGACGACGACGGCAATGGCTTCGTCGACGACGTGCATGGCATCGACGTGAGCAATGGCGATGGCGACCCGATGGACGACAACGGCCACGGCACCCACGTCGCCGGCGTCATCGGCGCCGTCGGCAACAACAACCTCGGGGTCGTGGGTGTGAACTGGACCGTGCGCCTGGCCGCATGCAAGACGCTGAACGCGCTGGGCGAAAGCTCGGTCGCCGGCGCCATCGCCTGCCTCGAGTACACCCGCGCCCTGAAGAACGCCGGCGTCAACGTGGTCGCCGCCAACATGAGCTGGGGGGGGCCAGGGGGCTTCTCGCAAGGCCTGCGCGACGCCATCTCCGCTCAGCAGGACATCCTGTTCATCGCCTCGGCCGGCAACCTGGCGCTGAACAACGACACCAACGCCTTCTACCCCGCCAGCTACGACCTGCCCAATGTCATCGCCGTGGCGGCCACCGACCGCAACGATGCCCTGCCGGCCTTCAGCAGCTATGGCCGCCGCTCGGTGCACCTCGGCGCCCCCGGCGTGGACGTGCTCAGCACGTTCCCAGGCGCGCAGTACATCAGCGCCACGGGCACCTCGTCGTCGGCGGCCTATGTCACCGGCGTGGCCGCGCTGCTCAAGGCGCAAGACCCCACGCGCGATTGGCGGGCCATCAAGAACCTGATCCTGTCGGGCGCCAGCCCGGTCACCAGCCTGACCGGCAAGACGATCTCCGGCCGTCGCCTCGACGCCGCCAACGCGGTCAACTGCAGCAACCGGCCGCTGCTGTCGGCCGTCAAGGTGCCCAGCAACTTCGCGGCCGGCACGCCGGTCACGCTGTCGGCCTTGAGCATCAACTGCGGCGCCAGCGTGGGCCCGGTCACGGTGGCCACGTCCAACGGCGTCACGGTCGCGCTGCGCGACGACGGCATCGCGCCCGACCAGGCGGCCGGCGACGGCGTCTTCGCGGGCACCTGGACGCCCACCGCGGGGGTGACCTTCATCGACTACACCTCCGCCGCCGGCACCGAGCGCGTCGCCTTCCCGGACCTGGCCGTGCCCACCTTCACCGGCCCGGCCAGCGTGCCACGCGGCCAGCCGTTCACGGTGGTGGCCACCGTGGCCAACCTGGGTGCGGCCGCGGCAGCGGCCTCGTCGCTGTCGGTCTACCTGTCCACCGACGCCGTGTTCAGCACCACCGACACGCTGATCGGCAGCGTGGCAGTGCCGGCGATTGCCGCCGGCACGCAGCAGCCGGTGAGCATCGGCCTGACGATCCCGGCCAGCATGCCGGCGGCCACCTACCGCCTGTTCGCGGTGGCCGACGCGGGCAATGTGGTGGCCGAGTCCAACGAGGACAACAACGTCGGCCCGGCGCGCGCGATCGCCGTGACGGCGGCGCCGGTCGACCTGACGGTGTCCGCGGTCTCGGGCCCGCTGCGCGGCACGCGCGGCCAAGCCATCACGCTCAAGGGCACGGTGAAGAACCTGGGCACTGCCGCCGCGGGCGCCTCCACGCTGCGGCTCGTCCTGTCGACCGACGCCAGCATCACCACCGCCGACACCACCCTGGTGAACGTGCCGATCGGTGCGCTGGCGGCCGGCGCCTCGCAGGCCTTCACGGCCACCGCCGTCATCCCCGCTGGGCTGGTGGCCCGCACCTACACCCTCGGCGCCATCGCCGACGTGGGCAATGTGGTGGCCGAGACCAACGAGGCCAACAACGCCCGGGCCGGCAACACCATCGCCGTGAGGTGAGCCCAGGCGGTCGGCCCCGGCACCCGCGGCGCTGGCCGGGGCGCCCGGGTGCCGGCCGCTACGGCCGCGCCGGGTCGGCCGCGGGCTGCGCCACCGCCCCCGGCTCGCCGGGCAGCCACAGCACCACCGCGGCGGTGAACAGCGCGATGCCGGCCATGGCCATCAGCAGCGTGTCGAAGCCGGCCGACTTGACCGCCGGGCCCAACCCCCACACCGCCAGCGAGCTGACACCGGCCGACAGCGCCAGCCGCACGCCGGCCACGCGCGAGCGCATGCGGTCGTCGACATAACGCACGATGGTGGCGTCCGTGAACGGGATGCCGCCGAAGATCAGCACCATCGACGCCATCAGCGCCGCATACAGCGCCCAGCCCTGGGCCTGCGAGGCCAGCAGCAGCAGCGGCACCTGCGCCAGCACGATGCCCAGTTGCAGCGGCTTGAGCGGAAAGCGGTCGATCAGGCGCCCCACCACCACCTGCGCCAGCGAGGCCACCGCGTACACGGCGGCCAGCAGCAGGCCCAGCGTGGCCGGGTCTTCGATGACGCCGCGCAGGCGCTCGTCGAGCAGGCGGCCGTTGCCGTTGGTGGTCAGGTTGAACAGCAGGCCGCCGCAGGCCGAGGCCACCGTCATCACCACCAGCACCCGCGCCAGCTGCGCCGGCGCCAGCACCACCGCGGCCTTGCGCACGCGCTTCGACGGTGGCTCGGCCTCGTGCGGCACCACGCGCGCGAACAGCCAGCCCATCGCCAGGCAGGCGATGCCGGGAATCGCAAAGGCCATGCGCCAGCCGAAGGCCTTCACCAGCACGCCGGTGACCAGCGCCGCCGTGGCGATGCCCAGGTTGCCGCTGAGGCCGTTGACGCCGATGGTGGCCCCCGGCCGGCTGGCCCCCTGCACCAGCATCGGGATGCCCACCGGGTGGTAGATGGCCGAGAAGCAGCCCAGCAACGTCAGCGCCGCGGCCAGTTGCCAGGCGCTCTGCGTGGCGGCGGCCAACAGGGCCGACAGGCCCATGCCGACGAAGAACACCAGCATCATCTGCCGACGACCCCACAGGTCGCCCAGGCGGCCGGCGGGCAGCGAGCCCAGGCCGAACATCAGGAAGGCGCCGGCGCCGTAAGGCATCAGGTCTTCCCAGCGCGAGAAGCCGAAGTCCGCCGCGATGGCCACCACGGCGGTGGCGAAGATCAACAAGAACAGGTGGTCGACTGCATGGGCCAGGTTCAACAGCAGGGCGACGGCGCGCGACGGGGGGTGCATCGCGCGATTGTCGGCGCGCGCCGGGGGGGCTGCCAGCGCGGGCCCATGGCGGGCCGCGGCGACGGGTCGCGTCTCTGGCTCAGCCCAGCACGGGCGCCAGCAGCCGCCGGGCCATCGGGGCGTCGAGGCCTTCGCGCGCCGCCCAGTCGATCAGCTGGTCGTCGCCGATGTGGCCCACGTTGAAGTAGCGCGCCTCGGGGTGCGCCAGGTAGAAGCCGCTGACGCTGGCCGCGGGCGTCATGGCCAGGCTCTCGGTCAGGCCCATGCCGATGTCGCCGGCGTCGAGCACGCGGAACATCGCCCGCTTGACGCTGTGGTCGGGGCAGGCCGGGTAGCCCGGCGCGGGGCGGATGCCGCGGTACTGCTCGGCGATCAGCTGCTCGTGCGTCAGCGACTCGCCGGCGGCGTAGCCCCACAGGTCGGTGCGCACGCGCTGGTGCAGCCGCTCGGCAAAGGCCTCGGCCAGCCGGTCGGCCAGGGCCTTGAGCATGATGGCCGAGTAGTCGTCGTGCGCGGCCTCGAACTGCTGCACCCGCTTGTCGATGCCCAGGCCGGCGGTCACCGCGAACAGGCCGATGTGGTCGGCCGCCACGCCGCGCGGCGCGATGAAGTCGGCCAGGCTGCGGTTGGCGCGGCGCACCCCGTCGATCACCGGCCGCTCGGTCTGCAGGCGCAGCGGGCGCCAGTGCATCAGCACCTCGGTGCGCGATTCGTCGGCGTAGATCTCGATGGTGTCGTCGTCCACCGTGTTGGCCGGCAGCAGCGCGATGACGCCATTGGCCTGCAGCCAGCGGCCCTCGATCACCCGCTGCAGCAGGCGCTTCGCGTCGTCGAACACCTTGGTGGCCTCGGCGCCCACCACCTCGTCGCGCAGGATGTCGGGGTAGCGGCCGGCCAGGTCCCAGGTCTGGAAGAACGGGCCCCAGTCGATGCTGGCGGCCAGCTCGGCCAGGTCGTAGTTGCGGAAGACGCGGCGGCCGATGAACTTGGGCGCCGGCGCCACGCCGGCCGACCAGTCGATCGGCGTCTTGTTGGCCCGCGCGGCGGCCAGCGGCACCAGCGGCGCGGCCTTCTTGCCGGCGTGCAGCGTGCGCACGCGGTCGTAGTCGGCGTTCAGTTCGGCGACGAAGGCGGTGGCGCGCTCGTCGGACAGCAGGTCGGCGCACACGCCCACGCTGCGCGAGGCATCGGGCACGTAGACCACCGGGCCCTCATAGTGCGGCGCGATCTTCACCGCGGTGTGCACCCGGCTGCAGGTGGCGCCGCCGATGAGCAGCGGGATCCGGCGCGAGCGGAACCACTCGTCGCGCTGCATCTCGGCCGCCACATGCTGCATCTCCTCGAGGCTGGGCGTGATCAGGCCCGACAGGCCGACGATGTCGGCGCCCTCGATGCGTGCCTTGGCCAGGATGTCCTGGCAGGGCACCATCACGCCCATGTTCACCACCTCGAAGTTGTTGCACTGGAGCACGACGGTGACGATGTTCTTGCCGATGTCGTGCACGTCGCCCTTCACCGTGGCGATGACGATCTTGCCCTTGGGCTTGGCCTCGCCGCCGGCGTCGACCAGGGCCTTCTTCTCGGCCTCGATGTAAGGCAGCAGGTGGGCCACGGCGCTCTTCATCACGCGCGCGCTCTTCACCACCTGCGGCAGGAACATCTTGCCGGCGCCGAACAGGTCGCCCACGGTGTTCATGCCGCTCATCAGCGGGCCTTCGATGACGTGCAGCGGTCGGCCCCCCCGGGCCTGGATCTGCTGCCAGCACTCTTCGGTGTCGGCGACGATGAAGTCGGTGATGCCGTGCACCAGCGCGTGCGACAGCCGCTCGTTCACGTCGCCCGCGCGCCAGGCCAGGCGGGCGCTGTCGTCCTTGGCCGCGCCCTTGACGTTCTCGGCCACTTCGAGCAGCCGCTCGGTGGCGTCGGGGCGGCGGTTCAGCACCACGTCTTCCACCCGCTCGCGCAACTCGGCCGGGATGTCGTCGTACACGCCCACCATGCCGGCGTTGACGATGCCCATGTCCAGCCCGGCGCGGATGGCGTGGTACAGGAACACGGTGTGGATGGCCTCGCGCACCGGGTCGTTGCCGCGGAAGCTGAAGCTCACGTTGCTCACGCCGCCCGACACCTTGGCGCCGGGCAGGTGTTGCTTGATCCAGCGCGTGGCCTCGATGAAGTCCACCGCGTAGTTGGCGTGCTCGTCGATGCCGGTGGCGATGGCGAAGATGTTGGGGTCGAAGACGATGTCCTCGGGCGGGAAGCCGACCTCGTCGACCAGCAGCCGGTAGGCGCGCTCGCAGATCTGCGTCTTGCGCGCAAAGGTGTCGGCCTGGCCCTGCTCGTCGAAGGCCATCACCACGGCCGCGGCGCCATAACGCCGGACCAACGCAGCCTGGCGCCTGAACTCGGCCTCGCCCTCCTTCAGCGAGATCGAGTTGACGATGCCCTTGCCCTGCAGGCACTTCAGCCCGGCTTCGATGACGCTCCACTTGGACGAGTCGATCATGATCGGCACGCGGGCGATCTCGGGCTCGCCGGCGATCAGGTTCAGGAAGCGCACCATCGCCGCCTGGCTGTCGAGCATGGCCTCGTCCATGTTGATGTCGATGACCTGCGCGCCGTTTTCCACCTGCTGGCGGGCCACCGACAGCGCATCTTCGAAGCGGCCCTCGAGCACCATGCGGGCGAAAGCCTTGGAGCCGGTGACGTTGGTGCGCTCGCCGATGTTGACGAACAGGTGGCCTTCGCCGATGGTCACCGGCTCGAGGCCGGCCAGGCGCATGGGCGGCACAGCCGTCGGGGCGGTGGGGGACTCGGCGGGCACGGCGGTCGTCTGGGCGACGGCGGCGGTCGGGCGTTGGGGGTCGGTCATGGCGCGTGTCACCCGGGGCGTTGTGCGAGGGTGAGCGCCGTTGCCACACCGTGCTCCGCAGGCCGGGCACGGCTTCCCGAGCCTGGCGGCGGTACCACCGCCGTCGCAACGCTCCTCGGGAAAACGCGGATTCTATCGACCCCCAACCCAGGGGTCGGTCACGTCCGTTCACCGTGCTTACACCTTGCGTGACGGCTTCAACGCCCGGCCGGATTGCAATGCGGGCCATGCAACTCTGGATGATCCTTCTGGCGCTGGTCCTGGCGGGCTGTGGTTCGACACCGCCCGCGCCACAGCCGACCCCGGCCCGACCATCGAAGCCCACCGGCCGCTCGCCGGCCGAGGGCGCGGCCGCGTCGGCGCCCACCCGGCCGCGCGCGGCGCCCCACGCTGCGTCCGCGCCGCCGCCGGCTGCGGCGGCGTCCGCACCGGCCCCGGCATTCGCCCCGGTGCGCGGCCCGCTGGCGGCCGAGCACCGCTGGCTGTGGGACCTGTTCGCCGGCACGCCGGTGCTGGTGGTGGGCGAGGTCGACGGCGCGGTGCGGGTCGACGTGCCGGTGCGCCATGCCTTCGACGCGGGCGGGAGCCAACCTCGGCCGGCGCTTCAGGCCGTGCTGCAGCGGCTGGGGCTGAGCCTGTCGCGCCACCCCACTGCGCGGCTGACGCTGAGCGCGCCCGAGCCGGGCGGTGCCGACCGCGAGCGGGCGATGCGCGAGCAGATGCTGGCCCAGGGGCTGGCGCCGCACCGGGTGTCGGCCACGCCGGGCACGGCACCCGGCGACGCGGTGAAGCTGCGCATGGCCTCGGCGCCCGGCGCCATCGTGCGCCTGCGCGACAGCGACCTGCCGGCGGCGCCGGCGGCCACGCTCACGCCGCCAGCAAGGCGCTGAACAGCGGGTCGCGCAGCGATCGCGGCCGGTACGTGCGGGTGCGCCGGGCGATCTCGGCGATGTGCTCGGGCGTGGTGCCGCAGCAGCCGCCGACGATGTTGACGAAGCCTCTGGCGGCGAACTCGGCCAGCATGCCGCCGGTGACCTCGGGCGTCTCGTCGAAGCCGGTGTCGCTCATCGGGTTGGGCAGGCCGGCGTTGGGGTAGCAGCTGATGAAGGTGTCGCCGGCCACCTTGGCCAGCTCATCGATGTAGGGCCGCATCAGCGCCGCGCCGAGGGCACAGTTCAGCCCCACCGCGATCGGCCGGGCGTGGCGCACCGAGTGCCAGAAGGCCGACACCGTCTGCCCCGACAGGATGCGGCCCGAGGCGTCGGTGACCGTGCCGGAGATGATCACCGGCAGGCGCTCGCCGGTGCGCTCCATCAACTCGTCGAGCGCGAAGATCGCGGCCTTGGCATTGAGCGTGTCGAAGATGGTCTCGACCAGGAACAGGTCGACCCCGCCGTCGAGCAGGCCCTCGGCCTGTTCAAGGTACGCGGCGCGCAGCTGGTCGAAGCTGACGTTGCGGGCGCCGGCGTCGTTGACGTCGGGGCTGATGCTGGCGGTGCGCGGCGTGGGGCCCAGCGCGCCGGCGACGAAGCGCGGGTGATCGGGCGTGGCCACCGCATCGGCGGCCTCGCGGGCGATGCGGGCAGCGGCGACGTTGAGCTCGCGTGCGATGTCGGCCAGGCCGTAGTCTTCCTGCGCGATCGAGGTGGCGCCGAAGGTGTTGGTCTCGATGATGTCGGCACCGGCGCGCAGGTACTGCTCGTGGATCTGGCGGATGACGTCGGGACGCGTCAGTGGCAGCAGGTCGTTATTGCCCTTCAGGTCCTTCGGGTGCGCGGCGAAGCGCGGGCCGCGGAAATCCGCCTCGCCGAGGCGGTGGCGCTGGATCATCGTGCCCATGGCACCGTCGATGACGACGATGCGCTCGCGCAGCAGTGCGGGCAGGGCTTGGCCACGGGTGTAGGCGATGGGTTGGGCAGGCATGGCCAAATTGTAGGAGCCGCCCCGGCATGTGCCCGGCGGCAGGGCCATGCGCCGTCAGAGGTCCACGGGCAGCGTGTCACGGAACAGCGACGGGCGGAAGCCCGTCGGCTGGTCGGGCCGGTCGTCCTCGGCGGCCCACAGCGACAGCGCCTTGGCCGACATCGGCCGCGCGAACAGGTAGCCCTGCAGCTCGTCGCAGTCCAGTTGCACCAGCAGGTCGCGCTGGCGCTCGGTCTCGACGCCTTCGGCCACCACGCGCAGGTGCAGCGCATGGGCCACCTTGACCACCGCGTCGACGATGGCGCGGGCATCGGCGCTGGTGGCCAGGTCCTGCACGAAGGAGGCGTCGATCTTCAGCTCGGCCGCCGGCAGCCGACGCAGGTAGGACAGGCTGGCCTGGCCGACGCCGAAGTCGTCGATCGAGACGTGCAGGCCAGCCTTGCGCATGCGGTCGAAGGTGCGGTGGGTGACCCGCGTGTCCTCCATCGCCACCGATTCGGTGATCTCGCAGGTGAAGCGGTTCGCGCTCAGGCCGTTGGCGGCCAGCGCCGCGGTGAGGCGGTCGACCAGGTCGTCCTGCCGCATCTGGTAGGCCGAGATGTTGATGGCCACGCGCATGCGCAGGCCGCTCTGGCGCCAGAGTCCGGCCTGTCGGCAGGCGTCCTCGATGACCCAGTTGCCGATCGGCCCGATCAGCCCGAATCGCTCGGCCAGCGGGATGAAGATGGCCGGGCTGATCAGCCCGCGCTGCGGGTGGTGCCAGCGCAGCAGCGCCTCGGCGGAGGTGATCTGCAGGCTCCTGGCGTCGATCTTGGGCTGGTAGACCAGCTCGAGCTGCTTCAGCGAGACGGCCTGGCGCAGGTCGCGCAGCAGTTCGGCCTGGTCCTTCATGTCGACCGACATCGCCGGGTCGAACACCGCGTAGTCGCCGCCGCCGGCCAGGCGCACCTGGCGCATCGCCGTGCTGGCGTGGCCGATGATGCGCGCGCGCGAACCGTGCTGGGGGTAGCTGGCCAGGCCGATGGAGCAGACCAGGTCGGGGTCGCTGCTCTCGCCGTGGGCGCCGCCCAGCCGGGCGATCAGCGCGTCGGCCAGGGTGCGGGCCTTGGCCAGGTCGGCATCGACCATCATCACGAAGGCATCTCCGCCGGTGCGGGTGACCACGGCCGTGTCGTCGACGCAAGTGGTCATGGCCTCGGCGGCGCGCTGCAGCGCGACGTCGCCGCAGCCGTGGCCGAAGGCCTCGTTGACGGACTGCAGGTTGTCCAGGTTGACGAAGACCAGGGTCAGCCGCCGCTCGCCGCGGTCGCAGGCCGCAACGGCCTCGTCGAGCAGGGCATCGAAGCGCGGGCGCGGCAGCACGCCGGGCAGGCTGTGGTCCTCGGCCTCGTCCAGGCGCGTGGTCAGCGACTCCACCGAGGCCTGCAGGCGCCGGCCGATGGCCCGCTGCCGCCACCACAGGGCGAAGGCGACGAGCAGGGCGGCGCCCAGCGCCGCTGCGGCCCACAGGGGAAACGCACCAGCGCCCGGGCTCGCAGAGAGACTGGCGGCATCCATACCCCAAAAGTATCGGCCGCCGGCCGGGTCGGTTGAGCGCCGCGCCGCACGAAGCCGGCCGAGCTGCCAAATCGGCACGCGGCATTGTTCAGGTGGGCGTGGGAAAGGCACCGCGGCCGGCCCGCGCCGCGGCGGGTGCGCCGGCTCAGCCGGCGGGGCCGAAGCCGATCGACCGGCGCTCGCGCACCTCGGGCTTGACGCGGTGCTCGCCCTCCAGCTGCGACAGGAACTCGTCCGGCTCGAACTCGGCGCCCAGCACGTCGACCTGCCGGCGCACCGCGGCAAAGTCGCCCGGCGTCAGCGCGTCGAGCTCGGCCAGGCGGCGGCGCTGTTCGTCGGTCAGCGCTTCGGCACTGCCGCCCAGCGCCTCGGCAACGAACATCTGCTCTCGCTGCTCGGGCCGCAGCGGCTTGAAGCGGATCTTGAAGGTGAAGCGGCGCAGCGCCGCCTCGTCGAGCGCATCGAACAGGTTGGTGGTGCAGATGAAGATGCCGGCAAAGCGCTCCATGCCGGCCAGCATCTGGTTCACCTCGGTGACCTCGTAGCTGCGCTCGGCGCGCTGGCGGCTGCGCAGGAAGCTGTCGGCCTCGTCCAGCAGCAGCACCGCCTGCTCGGCCTCGGCCTCGGCGAACATGCGGGCCATGGCCTGCTCGGTGTCGCCGACGAACTTGCTCATCAGGTCGCTGGCCAGGCGGATCATCAGCGGCCTGCCCAGCCGCTGGGCGATGTGCTCGGCCAGCGCCGTCTTGCCGGTGCCCGGGGCGCCGTGCAGGCACAGCGTGCCATGGCCGCGGCGCTGCAGCGATTCGACGATGCGCTCGATCTCGAACCGGCTGTCGAGGTTCAACAAGCCCAGCTGGTACTGCGTGACCACCGGCCGCGCGGCGTGCGAGGCGCCGGCCTGGCCCAGCGCCTTGTCGGCATGGCCGAGCTGGCGCTCGATGAGGGCCTCGACCTCGTCCGGCGCCTCACCCACCAGCCGCGCGAAACGCAGCGCGGTGCGGATCTGCGCCGGCGTCAGCCCCTTGCGCTCGGCCAGCTTGGCGGCGAAGCCGTCGCTCACTTTCTGGCCATCCAGCGCCCGCTCGACCAGCGCCTGGCGCGCGCCGGGCGGCGGCGACTTCAGCTCGAGGTGGTACTGGAAGCGGCGGCGGAAGGCCGGGTCGATCTGCTCGATGCGGTTGGTGATCCACACCACCGGCACCGGGTTGGTCTCGAGGATCTGGTTGACCCAGGCCTTGCCACTGACGCTGGCCGAGCTCTCGCCCGATGAGTCCTGGCGCGACAGCCATTGCGCCGCGTCGGGCGACAGGGGCGGGAACACATCCTCCACCTCGTCGAACAGCAGCGCCACGCCGGCATTGCCCTTGAGGAACACCTGGCTGATCTGCAGCGAGCGGTAGCGGTCGCGGCCGGACAGCGAGTTGCCGTCGCGATCGGCGTACTCCACTTCGAACAGCGACAGCCCGGCGTCCTGCGCGCAGACCTTGGCCAGCTCGGTCTTGCCGGTGCCCGGCGGGCCGTACAGCAGCACGTTGACGCCGGCGGCCTGGCCCTCGACCGCGGCGCGCAACAGCCGGGTGAGCACCCGCACGTCGTCGGCGACGAAGGCGAAGTCGGTGGCATCGAGCGCCGAGCGCGACGCCGGGCGGGTGAACACCGCCATCAGCTCGTCCGGGCCCCGGTACTCGCGCATCAGCACCGGCGGCATCTGGTCGCTGACCTTCATCAGGTCGGCCAGGTCGGTGATGTTGTGTTCGGAGATCAGGTTCTCGACCATGCCGATGCGCTCGAGCCGGCTGCCGGCGCGCAGCGCGTCGGCCACCTCGCGCTCGTCCACCCCGGCCACCGCCGCCAGCGCGGCATGGGCCTGCTGGGCATTGCTCACCTTGAACTCGACCAGCAGGCCGCGCAGTTCGCGCTGATAACGCGCCAGGGTGCCGTACAGCAGCAGCGCCCGCTCGGCGGGGTTGAGCTGCAGCAGGTTGGCGAGCGAGTCGATGTTCTTCTGCACCAGGGTCGACTGGCGCTTCAGGTCGCGCGCCAGCCAGTCGCAGGTGGACGACAGCACGGCCAACAGGTCCTTCGGCGAGTCTTTCACGTACTCGTCGATGTAGAAGAACAGGCTGGTCTCGTCGTAGGGGCCGCGCCAGGTGCCGTGGCGCTCGATGAAATCGCGGTCGGCCAGCGCCTCGTGGCCGCGCCAGGCGGCCTGCCCCTCGCAACGCCTGGCCAGGTAGCCGCGCACGCGGCCCAGCACCGACGCCGGCCACACCAGGTGCCGGCCGACCAGCGCGAAGAGGCTGCCCCAGTCGCGGCGCAGGTTGAACTGCGCGCCCTGCCGCAGCGCGAGCGTGAGCACGAAGTGCGAGCACAGCCGGTCGAGCACCGGCGCCTCGGCCAACCCCGGCGACACGATCCATGAGCCCGAACCCAGCGACTTGCGCATCACGCCCCTTGTTCAACAGCGCGCCCGCAGGCGCCAGGGGCCGATCTTGTCGCAGCGCGGCGCCCCGGGCAACCCATGCCCGGGGTGGGGTGGGTCAGTGCAGCACGACGGGCTGCTGCGCCAGTTCGGTGAAACCGCCGATGAACTCGTCGATGGCCTCGGGGTTGGGCCCCTGCTCGACCAGCGCCTGCACGCCCTGCTGGAAGCGCTGCGCCAGCGCGCCCTGGAGGTAGATCTCCTTGCGCGCGAACTTGTCGACGATCTCGTACCCGCCGCGGGCCGGCGTGGCCTGGCCTTCGGGCGCGGGCACTTCGAAAGCCACGACGACGAAATGGTCCGAGTTGTAGAGCATCTGCATGTGGGTTTCTCCTGCCCTGCAACTGGGGCCATCGGCCCGGCTTTCAAGCGCTCCCCCTGGGAACAGCGGCCCCTGGCGCCGGTCAGGGCGGCGACGGCCCGTCGGTCAGCGCCAGGTCCAGCAGCGCGTTGCCGCGTGGCACCGTCATGCGCAGCCGCACCGGCCAGTGGCCGCGCTGCGGGTCCAGCCAGGCCTCCACGCGCCAGTCGTGCAGGTGCCGGGGTTCGCGCAGCACGCGGGTGGCGGTCACCGGGCCGGCCGGCGTGTCGACGCGCTCGGCGCCCTGGGCGATGAAGGTCCACAGGTCGCCGGCGCCCCGCGCGTCGACGACGAAGATCGACACGGTGGCCGGCAGGCCACCGGCCGCGGAAGCGATGGCGGCCAGTTGGGCCACCCAGGCCAGGCGATCCTGCGCGCCGGGCCAGGCCGGGTGGTCGTGGCGCGGGCCCGAGAAACGGATGCGGCCGGTCTCGCGCTCGAAGTTGGCGGCGCGCCCGCCACGGCCCCGTCGCTGGTCGACGAAGCGCTCGGGGGCCAGTCCGGCGGCGTCGAAGCCGCCGTGGCTGGTCTGCGCCAGCAGTGGGCCGTCGGCGCCCTGCACCGCCAGCGCCAGGCGGTAGCCCGAGCCGTCGTGCTGCCAGTCGAGCGTGGCCTCGCCATTGCGGTCACCCAGGCGGGCGGCGTAACGCAGCCGCGCCGGCGCGGGCGGCCGGGTGGCGTACAGCGGCGGCGGCTCGGCCTGGGGCGAGG
>NZ_MWLO01000093.1 GCF_002198735.1 Ideonella sp. A 288 | reverse complement strand
TGCAGCGCATCGTCGACGGCCCGGTCAACGCCGAGGTGACGCTCGACACCTTGAAGGCGGCGCAGGCGCGCACGCCCACGGCGAGTTGCAGCGAGTCGACCGATTCGCGCGTCACCACCGCGGTGGCGGTGCGGCCCTGTCCCAGGTCGAGCGTCACCTCGGCGTTGACCGGGCCGTCGACGATGCGCTGCACCGTGCCCCACAGCCGGTTGCGGGCGCTGATGCGCAGTGTCTCGTCGGTGAGCAGCAGCAGCGACGAGGCCTTGACCAGCGCGATCACCTCGCTGCCGATGGCCAGGCCCAGCGTCTCGGCCGAGTCGCGCGTGACCACCGCGGCCAGTTCCAACTGCTCGTCGAGCCGGATGCGCACCTCGAAGTCGACCGGCCCCTCGCGCAGCCCGCTCACCTTGCCGACGAACTGGTTGCGGGCACTGGTGCGCACCGACATGCGGCGCAGCAGCCGCTGGAAGGCCTGCACGTCGCCCACCGGGGCCTGCGCGAACTGTCCGGCCAGGCGGTCGAGCGCGGCCTGGTACTCGCCCTCGACCGCACGGTACAGCGCCACCACGCGGCGGCCGTAGTCGGTCAGCAGCGTGCCGCCGCCGGCGCGGCCGCCGGTGCTGCGCGCCACCAGCGGCTCGTCGGCCAGGTTGTTCATCGCGTCCACCGCGTCCCAGGCCGCCTTGTACGACAGTGGCACGTGCTTCGCGGCCTGCGAGATGGAGCCGTGGCGGTCGATGGCCTCGAGCAGCTTGACGCGGGTGTCGCCCAGGAAGGCACCCAGGTCGGTGCTGACTTCGAGTCGGCCGGTCAGGCGCGAGGCCACTTGGCGGGGCTTCATGGGTTGTAGCAGTGTTGACACAGCGCTCGACCGCGCGGGCCCGGGTTCGGGCCCATGGCGATCGGTCGGATCGGCAAACTGTGGGGCGTTGGGGTTGCAGGGTGATCGGCGGGTGGCGCAGTGTCGGGTTTGTCGGCATCGCCACAAGCGTCGTATTCTGAAAGATATAACGCAAGCGGTGTGCCAAGTCCACCCAGTCATCCCGGGAGCCATCACCATGAAGGTCAGTGCACGCAACGTGTTCGAAGGGCGCATCCAGGCGCTGGTACCGGGCCCGGTCAACACCGAGGTCACGCTCGAGCTGCCCGGCGGCGACGCCCTGGTGGCCGTCATCACCCAGGCCAGCGCGCGCGACCTGGGGCTGGCCGTGGGCGGCCAGGCCATGGCCATCGTCAAGGCACCGTGGGTCATCGTCGCCGCGGGCGACGGCGGGCCGCGCTTCTCGTCGCGCAACCAGTTGCGCGGCGTGGTCAGTGCGGTGAGGTCGGGCCCGATCAATGCCGACGTGGCGATCCAGCTGCCCGGCGGCGCCACCGTGCACGCGGTCATCACCCAGGAAGCGGCGGCCGAGCTGGGCCTGGCGCCCGGCGTGCCCGCGCGGGCGGTGATCAAGGCCAGCCACGTGGTGCTGGCGGTGCAGGGCTGACGTTGGCGCCGCGCCCGCGCGCCGCCAGCGGGCCGCAAGGGTGTCTTGCGCCTGTCCTGTGCGGCCCGGGCCGTCTGGCTACAGCGCGCGCACGCGGCTGTGCTCGGGCGCCTGCTCGTGCATCGCCTTGCCGAAGGCACCGAACCGCACGGTCCGGCGGTCCTTCTGTTCGACGTGCCTGGCGTCGTCCGACATGCCCGGTAGCGTCTTCAGCGGCCGGCGTTCGGCCGAGGCACGGTTCGGCGCGGCGTTGGTTGGGCGCCGTGTCGTGCCGGCCGTCTACGGCGCGACAGTGATGGTGATCTGCGCGGACCGTGGCGCAGTGAAGGTGAGGATCGACTGGTAGCCATCGACTGCGGAAATGTAGGCCTGGAAGACGAATCTCCCTGCGAGGGTCGGCGTGCCGACGAGGTTGCCGTCCTTGAACTCCATGCCGTTGGGAAGCGAGCCATTGAGCGTCCTCACCGTCATCGACGATCGGCAGCTTTCGGGCGTGATGGAACTGTTCACCGTCGCCGCCTGACCGACCTTGAGCGAGTAGGCGGAGTTTGCGAAGGTGATGCCGAACGACTGTGTTTCTGCGCCGCAACTCGAGCCACCGCCGCACGACGCGAGGGCCAGCGTGATCGGCAAGGTGGCAGCCATCATCATTCTTCGCACAGAGTTCTCCCTGGTGAGCGCCCCGAGGTCGGCCCTTTCCGTGAGCGCCCCTCGAGAGTGTTATGCAACGTGGCGCCGCCACGGTTGTTTTTGAGGCATGTCGGGTCTGCGAGACCTGTTCGACGGCGCGAACCACAGGTCGACCGGCTCACCGACTTTCGGGCCCGGCGGACCTGAGTCTATTGTGTTAGGCGATCACTTCCGACCCGTGGAATCCACGACCTCGTCGAAGACGATGGCCCGATGGCGTTTGAACCTCAATTGGGTCGGCAACAGGGCGCGGAACGCGTCGACCAGCGTCGTCTGGCAATGAAAGTGCATGGTCCCCGTGTCGGCTGCCATGCCTTCCAGCCCGGGCGCACCGTGTTGCCCCCCCTTCGGCACTCGGCCGCCACGCAGGCCGGCTTGGCCCACTTCAGCGTCTCGTCGAGCGGCCACACGCTCTTGGTGGCCGCAGCGGTGTCGCAAGTGATCGCCCGCAGCGCCATCGGCCGACGCCGCGCCTCGGGCGTGCCTGGCGTGTGGTGCCCTGTCGCTGCCCGGTCCCGCAGGGCTACAGGGCGCGCATGCGGTTGTTCTTGGGCGCGTGCTCCAGCTCGCACAGGCCCAGCGCCTCCATCAGCGGCGGCACGTAGACGCCGAAGCGGCCGCGCAGCCCCTTCTTCAGGCCGTACCAGCCGCCCACCGGGTTGTCGGTCGAGCGGCCCCAGGCCTCCACCGTGCCGTCCTTGGCTGGCTTCTGCTCGTCGGCGCCGCCGAGCTCGACCCAGTCGCCGGCGGCCTTCAGCATCGCGTGCAGGTCGTCGATGCAGCGGGCGTCGTACAGCAGCACCGTCTTGCCGACGGTGCACACCAGCACCGCCTTGCCGTCCTTCTGGTCGACGTGCATCGTGTAGTCCGACGTGCCCGGCGGCGTCTTCAGCAGCCAGGGATCGTCCTTGGTTCGGTTCAGCGTGGCCATGTCGCTCCTTTTGATGGGGAGGTTGACCGTCGCCGCGCGCCGAAGCGCCGGTGCGCGGGCCGGCCCGGCGCGATGGTGGCACAAGGCGCCGGGTCGCGCACCCATCGCGCTAGGGGGCCGGGGGTTTGGGCCGCCGCCCGGCGCGTCGGTGGTAGGTCAGCGCGGCGGCGATGCAAACGCCAAGCGCGTCCGCAGGGATCTCATCGGCCGCCTCGAACACGATGGCGCGCCGGCCCTCGAAGCGGAACTCGGTCGGGAACAGCGTGCGGAAGGTGTCCACCAGGGTCGTCTGGCAGTGGAAGTGCACGGCCACCCGTGTCGGCTTCGAGGCCTTCCAGCCCAGGCGCACCGTGCTGCCGCTGCGGCTGGCGGCCGTCATGTAGGCCGGCTCGCCCCACTTCAGCGTCTCGTCCAGCGGCCCCACGCCCTCGGTGGCCGCGGCGGTGTCGTAGATCATCGCCCGCAGCGCCATCAGCCGACGCCGCGCCTCGGGAGGCGCCGCGTCGAACACCCGGGCCACGCCGGCGTCCGTGATGCGCGGTGCCGACCGGGTCAAGCGGGCCCCTTCGTCCAGGTCTGCCAGAACTTGGTCAGCAGCCGCAGCCCGGGCGGCAGCGGGCCGTCGCTGGCGCGCTGCTCGAGTGCGGGCCGGGTGTCCAGCCATTCGGCCTGCGCCAGCGACTGCAGCGCCGAGCCGGGCGCATCGGCGAAGCCCATGTGCCATGACGTGAAGTGCCGCTGGCCCACCGGGCCGGACAGGAGCTGGATCAGCCCGCGGTGCCGCTGCGAGGCCTTCACCCGCTCGTACACCTGGGCCACGCCATCGGCCGGGCCTTCCAGGTACTGGAAGAACGAGCGGTCGTGGTGCAGCAGCACGCCGGTCACCCGCACCGAATTGTTAAAGGCGCGCGCATCGACGAGCAGGGCGTCCAGCTCGTCGTCGCTGAAGGGGCGCACCGCGCTGCTGAGGTAGGCGATGGCCGAGAGGTCGGTCGGGGTGTTCACGCGCGCAAGGATAACCAGCGCCTGCGTCGGTGGGCAATCCCATGCGGGCATCCCGGGCAGCGGCCCCGCTGGCGCGCCTGTGGTGGCGCTGATGTCCTGCGATACCGTGCGACTGCCAGGGCCAACGCGGGCACGCACCAGGTTCGTTGCCCTGGGCCGAGGTGACATGCGCCCGCTCGTCACCGGCCCTGGGCGGCGACGTAGATGATCATCGCGACCCAGGCCACCGTCGAAACGGTGCCGGTGATCACCTTCACCCAGCCCGGGAAGCTCAGCCAGAGGTCGACGCACTTCGATGGCGGCAGGCCGAACAGCAGTTCATACACGCCGAAAAGGATGAGGGCGGCGGCCAGCAGCACGGGCAGCCGCAGCATCGCGGCCACCCGGCCGTCGGTGGGCAAGGCTGGAAGCACCTGCACCATGATCAGCGCGACCACCACGCCGACCGCGATCATCCCCACGGCATGGACGCGCGCCTGCCGGGGTGAGACCTCACGGGGTGCGGGCGTCGGCTGGGCTGGCGGCGGCTCGGCGGGGGCAGGCAGCGGCACGGCATACGCATGGTCGATGCTGTCCGGGCCGTCCCAGCGTGGATTCCTCCTCCTGCCCCATTGGTCTTCGACGATGGCGAAGAGACAGTAGATGCAAAACGACACGAGTACCAGGGCTTCCAGGGCCGAGACCGGCCAACCGATCAGGTACCAGGCCATGGCCGATCCCCAGCATGCCAGGACGAGCAGGTGCCACAGTGTGCGAAGCCGGAACCGATTGCCGCAGATCGCGCATTCGTAGACCGCCGTCGACCCCAATGGAACGACGCCATTCAATTTCCAGGTTTGCGCGCGGGTGGCTCTCAGTTGCCAGCCGCACCCGTTGCATGCCCGGTCATTGAAGCGCAGGCCGTGATTGGATTCGTTCGACATCGGAGAGGCTGCGTGAGAGCCGATCCATCGGGTCCAGGGCCACCGTCCACATCGCGTCGACCGCAGGTGTCGGCCTCGTGCGCCCGGCCGCGCGCCTCAACGCATCGACAGCCGATCGGCGTGCCGCGACGGTGCAGGCATGCCGTTCACAGACGAATTTAGCACCATGGTATGGGCGGGGCGATCCTCTCGAATGGGGAGGTGGCCCGCTTCTCCGGGCGGGCCACCCACGGCGAGCTAGGATGGATCGCCGCCGCATGCGCCTGCTCGCAGGCCACGTCGGCGTCAGCTGCGGCCCTTGGCCAGCCGGAGCTTCCACGCGCCGCCGTGGTGTTTCACGGACGCCAGCGCCAGCGGGTGGGCCTGGCCGCAGCCGGGCGTGCCGGGCCCCTGCCCCTTGTGCAGGGCCGAGGGGTTGGCGGGCAGCAGCAGCAGCTCGGCGCTTTCCCGCCAGCGGGCGAACTCCGTGCCGTTCGGCCCGGGGAGCGGGCTCACCGCGAGCTCGACAGCCCGGATCGCCACCCACCACGGCGAGTCCGTGGCCGACGGCAGCGTGGCGCGCAGGGCCTCGGTGACGACGATCTCGTTGCCGGCGCAGTCGATGGCCAGGCCCGGTGCCACCACCACCTCGCCCGCGGGCGACAGGCTCACCGCCAGGCCCGACACCACGCCCCAGCCGTGCAGGAACCGGTGGTGCCGGCGCAGCCGGTCGACGAGGTAGGCCTGCTCGTCCTCGAGGTCCTGCTGGGTGAGCAGGCGGCCGGTGAAGTAGCGCACGCGTTCGAGCGCGGTGGGGGTGGTCAATTCGGGGCCTTGGGTGCGGGTGGGGAGTCGGCGATTCTTGGGCCGGCCCCGGCCGGCGTCAAACCGGGCGCCGTGAACACGCGGTCCAGCACCGCCTCGTGCGGGTAGGCCTCGCCCGGGTCCACCTTGCGCCGCTGCGCCCTGTCGCACGGCAACACGCCGTGGTCGAGGTCGGAATGGCGACGGATGCCCTCGCGCTGGAGACCGTGGCGTTGCACGATGCCGCGCAGCAGGTCCACCAGCGAGGCCAGCTGCGCCTCGGGGAAGGGGTCGATGCCGTCGCCGTCGTTGATCAGTTCGACGGCGATCGAGCGCCCGCTGTGCTTGAACACGTGGTGCGCCAGCTGGTCTTCCGGGACGCTGGCGCGCCGCGTGCCGTCGCGGTCGATCATGTGGTGGATGCCCAGGGTCGGGTGCGCCTCGATCTGCCGCAGGTTGTCGTCGAGCTGGCCGGCCCGCACCCACACCGGCCGGCCGGTGCGGGCGTCGCAGGTGGGCCCGCCGGTGGAGTGGATCACCACCATGTCGATGGCCTGCCGGCGCGCCGGGCCACTGCGCCGCGCGTCGGCCGGGCCGGCGGCCAATGCCAGCACCGCCACGGCCAGCGCGGCCAGGGCGGACGTTCTCGTCACGGCCCGGGTGCCGGGCGCTTGCCCACCGCCAACGGCCGCACCAGGGCCTGCAGCTTCAGCACGGTGGCCCAGTTGCGGGTGGTGACGGCGCGCCCGGCCTTGCCCAGCAGCGCGCTGGCCACCGCACTGTCGAGGATTCCCTCAGGGCAGCGGAGGTAGGCCGCCTGCGCTCCGACGGCGAATCGCTCGGGCGCCCGCACCAGCGGCGCCAGGGCCTGCAGGGCCCGCACCGCGGCAGGCTCTTGCGCAAACGCCACCAGGCAGCTCGGATGCTCGGCCTCGGTCAGCACGAAGGGGTTCTCGGCCACGGCGGCCAGGAACTCGACCGCCGACTTCACCACCACCGTCACGGTGAAGCCGAACCGGGCCTGCAGCGCCTGCCCGATGGCGTCGGCATGCGCCGTCGTCGAGCGGCCGCTGCTGCGGCCGACGGCATTGCCGCTGTTCAGCAGCGTGCTCACGTCGGTGAAGCCCAGCGCCTCGAGCAACTCGCTGAACCCGGCCATCGGCACGCGGTGGCCCTTGCCGACGTTCACGCCACGCAGCAGGACGACGAAGTGGGGCATCGGCGGGCTCAGGCGTGGGTGGCGGGTGTGCGACGGGGCCGGCCGGGCCCGCGCAGCGGGCATCGCGCTGGCGCGGCACCGGGCGTCCGGCCGGACGAGTCTAGTGCAGTGTTCGACGCCATGCAGCACAAAAAACCACGTCTTTGCCGCCCTGGCATTGCTGCAAATCCTCGCAATGCCACTCGGCATCGCTGCGGTTTGCGCCTGGCCAGGACGACAAATCCATCGGTTTTCTCAAGTGCTGCACAGCATCGAACACTGCACTGGTGTGGTGCGCTCGAATTCCTTGAACCTATCGGCCAAGGGCAACGGCAGCTTCGCGGCTCACCCGCCTCACGCTGCCGGCCATCAGCCGTCGCCCACAAGCGTCAGCTTGCTGCCGTTCCCTCCCCCCGACGTCCCGGGGCCACCTGAATGCGGGCGACTCTTGCGCGAGACGCCGGCCGCGACGCGTGCACGTCCAGGGGCGGCATCGCCCCGGACGCTCAAGCTTTCACTTCGACCACCTGTTCGAAGCCGCCGAAAATCATGCGTTTGCCGTCGAAGGGCATGGGCGGGTTGCCGGGTGTGGACGGATCCATGCGCGGGTCTTCCATGATCTTCTTCATGGCGACGTCGCGCGTGGCCTTGTCCGGCCATTCGATCCACGAAAAGGCCACCGTCTCTTCGGCCGTGGCCAGGACTGCGCGGCGGAAGTCGGTGACTTTGCCGTCGGGGACGTCGTCGCCCCAACCCTCGATCACACGGATCGCGCCCAGCTCGATGAATATCGGGTCGAGTTGGCGCGCGTGCTCAATGAACTTCTGCCTGTTGGCGGTGGGGACCGCGATCACGAAACCATCGATGTATGACATGTCTTCACTCCTGTTGGGTTGACCGGTCGGCGCGCCCGCATGAGGGCGCCCGTACCTCATGGTCGAACGACAGCAAGCCAAATCGACATGGGCAGGAGGACAGATGCCCAGGGGTGGCGCCGCAACGGCGCCGCTGCAGATCACCTGCTCGGTCAGCCGCCACGGCGCCCTCAGCGCAGACCGTTTGCCCCCGCAGAGTCACGCTGGAGCAGCCCGATCAGTATCTTTCAACAATGCCCGCTTCGGACCGCGACGGTGAGTACGTCGCGTTGCCTGGAAGCCGCCTTGCGGGTCAGGGGGTGTCGCACAGCAGCGCCATCGACGTCCAGCCTTCTGGCTCGGCAGCGAAGTGGCCGTCCCGGCCAGAAGCGGCCACACGTCCTGGCATTTGATGGGTCGTTCTTACCTGACGTCCGACCGGCTGTCGCCGGGATCCTCCCAAGTGCTTGAACCACGCGCGAGGTACGAGCCCTCTTCCCTGATTTCTCCCATGCCCGGCAGGTCGATGGCAGCGATGGCCGACGTCCTGTGGGATTCTTCAGCCTTGATGCCAATTGACCGCACGCGACCTTGGCTTTGCACGGCGTCCAACATCACTCCGCCGATCGTCGCGTGGAGGCGCGCGAAGTAAAGGTGGCTTCGTAGTGGCTCAGTTCGGTTCCGAGCAAGCGATCCCAGAAGCGGCTCATCAAGCCGAAATTGCCGTTCAGTGCGGTGTGGTGCAGGTTGTGAAACGTCGATGTGTTCATCCACCGCAGCAACGGTATGCGCAACAGTTTTGGCGGCAGCAATTCGTACCCGAGGTGCGACATGAGGTTGTTGGCCATACCGACGACCTGCACGAAAGGCAGGGACGGCAGGTACATCGGCACGAACACGACCGCCGGCACGATCCATGCGCCCAGGATGGCGCCTTCGATCCAGTGGAACGAATAGGACGAGAACGGGTTCACGTCAACGCTCTTGTGGTGTACCGCGTGAACGTAGCGGAAGAGCTTGGGGTGATGGAACAGGCGATGCCAGAAGTAGAACCATGCGTCGCTGAAGGCGAGCAGCCCGACTGTTGTGGCGACGATCAGCGGCCAGCCCAGGGAGTCTGCGTCTGGGGTGAGGTTCGTGCGTCCGCTGGCATGGAGCACCGAGATCAAGGTGGCGGTGATCGCCCCGATGAAAAGCACGACCAGGCTGTGCCGAACCTCGAAGCCGATCTGCTTGGCGTCGACCCGCTTGCGCACCTGGATTCGGTACTTGAGCAGCCGCTGTTCGCCCCACTTCCAGAAGACGAGAAACAGCCCACTGACGATGAAGAAGTAAGTCAGCGCCTGCCCGACAAAGGCTTGCACCAGGCCGATCCAGAACGAACTGGTTTCAATCATCGCGAGTGGGAGGGCATGGAGCCACAAAGCAACCACAAGTTGCTTTGAATCCTACATCGGGCGATGAGGCATTGCAACTGTCAGTTGCAATGTCGGGGCTGCAGGGTTAAGGTGTGCGCATGGCAAATCCAAGGAAAGCAGGCACCGGGGCCAAACAGGCCCGCGGGGATGCGTTTGTGGATGCCCTTCTCGAAGCTGCGCTGGAACAGCTGGCCCGGGTGGGCTTCGACCGTTTCTCGATTCCGGAAGTGGCTGCCCTTGCCGGCGCGAACAAGACCAGCGTCTACCGGCGCTGGCCGACGAAGGCTGATCTGATCAAGGACGCCCTCCGCACGGCGATGGATCACGCAGAAGAAGCGGCTGGCAGTGGCAGCTTGCGCACCGACCTGATCGGACTGGGCCAAACGCTTGCCGAGTTCCTGCGATCGAACGCAGGCCGATCAGTCATGCGGATCCTGCTGAGCGAGGGAGACAATGCCGAACTGCGAGCCATCGCGATATCGGCATACGGAGATGTCGCGCGACGCACAGCGTGGATCGCCATGGATACAGCACTAAGACGGGGAGACCTGAGGCCAACGGTTGAGCCCTCCACGGTGCTCTTCACGCTCGCCGGCGCACTGATGCACCGCGTGTGGGTCGAGAAAGCTGACCCTGGCGAGGCCTACGTCCAAGGAGTGGTCGACATCATCTTGAACGGTGCCGCTGTTCAGGGACGTTCGCAGGACCGGTAGTGCCATCACCAGCCGTTCGCCCTCCCGGCAGACTTTGAAGTCGGTCCTGTTCATGCCACACAAACTGGTTGCAGCTGTGATTTGTAAGGGGCTGCTTTGGGTCGCGAAAGGCCCCTCGGCTCGCAGCTGCGACAGCAGACACCCGGGCTCGCAGATGATCTCTGCATACGACAGGTGACAAGTACAGAACAGAGCGACGCACCACACTAGCGCGGTTTGTGCGCGAGCAGGGCCCACAGGAAGTCCTCGCCGAACAGCCCGCTGCCGGGCTCGGGCCGGCGCATCTGCCGCACCTGGGCCACCTGCAGGCCCTGCGACCAGATGGCGCGCAGGCGCTCTTCGGTGTAGCCCAGGCCGCCGCCCAGCGAGCGGCGTTCGTACACCTCGTGGTCGGTGAAGCCGCTGCCACCTTCGGGCCGGAAGCAGGTGAGGCCGAAGCAGCCGCCGGGTTTCAGCGCCGCGGCAACGAGGTCGACGTAGGTGCGCCGTCGGTGCGGCGCCAGGTGGTGGAAGCAGCCGCTGTCGTAGACCAGGTCGTAGGCGCCGTCGGGGCCCATGCCGTCGAAGACCGAGCGGCACTGCCACTGCACCGCCACGCCGGCGTCGCGCGCGCGCTCGGTAGCCCAGTCGACGGCCGTGCGGGAGTGATCGACCGCGTCGACCGAGAAGCCCCGGCGCGCCAGGAAGATGGCGTTGCGGCCATTGCCGCAGCCCAGGTCGAGCGCCCGGCCGGGTCGGATCGTGCCGTCGTCCACCCAGGCCGCCAGGCTCTCGTCGGGCGTGTCGACAAAGAAGGGGCAGGGCTTGGTGCGCGTCGCGTAGAAGCCGTCCCACCAGTCGCTGCCGCGCGGCGCCAGCAGGCCGTCCAGCAGGGCCAGGACGTCGGCTTCGGAGTAGATGATGTCCGGATCGGCCATGGGTGGGTGCTGTGGCGGCCTGTCGATCGGCGCGTGTGGCGCGGCGGCGTGCGTGATGCAGTGGCCTGTCGTGCCCGATCGGGCGTCACTTCGCGCGGGGCGCGATCTTCGTGAGGTAGCGCCAGTGCACCACCTTGGACGGCTGCGCCGGGTCGGTCAGGCCCATCACCAGCGTGTTCTTGGGCACGGTCACGCCGAAGAAGCTGGCATCGGCAGGAAAGAACGAGGCCGCCCACTGCTGGATGGTCTTGGTGCTGTCCTGGCCGATGACCAGCAGCCCGGTCTGCGGCACCTCGTAGGACATCTCCTTGGGCTGCCGGGCCAGCGCCGCGTAGTCCTTGGGCATCTCGAAATTCACCGGCTCGGCCGAGCCCACCATCCGGAAGGTGGTGCCGTCGGGGTCGAAGCACAGCACCTGGTGCGGCGGGTCGGCGAGCTTGGCGTCGGCGGGGATGAACTTGCGCGCCGCCTCGCTGAAGACGATCTTCTTCCAGCAGCCCGCGAGCTCGGCGCTGTCGCCGACGGGGCGGCGCTCCTGGGCCTGCGCAGGGGTGATCGAGGCCAGGGCCGACAACAAGACAAGGGCCAGTCGCATGGGGGGTTCCGGAGGGCTCGCCATAGAAGCCCGCATTGTCGCGGAACCGCGGGCCGCGCCGCCGGGCGGCGCATCAGTCGATGCGGATGCCCGCCTCGTCGATCACCTTCTTCCACTTCGCCGAATCCGCCTTGATCAGCTCGGTCACCCGCGACGGCGGGCCGCCGGCCACGTCCAGGCTCATCTCGGCCAGCTTGGCCCGCACGTCCTTGTCCTGCAGGATGGCGTCGAGGGTGCGGTTGAGCTTGGCCACGATGTCTGCCGGCGTGCCGGCCGGTGCCATGAAGGCGTACCAGAAGGTCATGTCGAAATCGCGCCCGCCGGCCTCGGCCACCGTGGGCACGTCGGGGTGCGCGGGCAGGCGCTTCGGCGAGGTCATCGCCAGCGCGCGCAGGCGGCCGCTCTTGACCATCGGCATCGCCTCGGGCACCAGCGCCATCATCACCTGCACCTGGCCGCCCATCAGCTCTTGCAGCGCCGGTGCGCCGCCCTTGTAGGGCACGTGCACCGGGTCGAAGCCGTTCATCTTCTTGTAGTACTCCATGCCCAGGTGGCTGGGCGTGCCGTTGCCGGCCGAGGCGTAGCTGATGGTGCCCTTGTTGTGCTTCAGGTGCGTGCCCAGCTCGGCCATCGTCTTCACCGGCAGCGACGGGTGCACCACCACCACGCTGGGCACCGTGGCGGCCAGCAGGATGGGCGCCAGGTCCTTCAGCGGGTCGTAGGGCAGGCGCGGGCCATAGAGGCCCGGGTTCACGGCCAGGCCGCTCAGCGTGGACAGCAGCAGGGTGTAGCCATCCGGCGCCGCCTTGGTGACGTTGGCGATGGCGATCTGCTCGCTGGCGCCGGGCTTGTTCTCCACCACGGCCACCTGGCCCAGGCGCTGGCCCATGCGCTCGCCCACCATGCGCGCCAGCGCGTCGGTGGAGCCGCCGGCCGAGTAGGGCACGACGATGCGGATCGGCTTGCTGGGGTAGTCGGCCGCCTGGGCCGCTGGGACGGACAGCGCGCCGGCCAGCAGCAGGGCCGTGGTGAGGAAGGAGGCGAGGGCTTGGGTCATGGTGCGTTCCCGGGAAGTGGAGGGGTGCGGCGCGGTGTCGAGGGCTCGCCCGCCGCGGTCGAGTGAGTGCAATGTATGGTTATATCGACGTAACGTCAACAAAACATCTACAATTTATCTACGTTGTTCCACTTTACAGTCGACCACCCAGCAAAGGATCGGCGATGACACGCACCCCCCCGACGCTTCCCGAAGGCCCCGCCGGCGCCGCCCGTCCGCCGGCCGCGGTCGCGCCCGGCCACCGCATCGTCACCTCGCAGCACCTGGTGTCGCCGCGGTCGCCCGAGCTGTCCGAGGTGGAGTTCGGCCTGGCCATCGTCTTCAATGCCTACTCGCGCTGGATGGTGCGCTGCATGGCCGCCGCGGGCTTTGCCGACACCGCGCCGCTGGACGTGCTGGTGCTGCACCACGTCAACAGCCAGGACCAGGAGAAGAAGCTGGCCGACATCTGCTTCGTGCTCAACGTGGAAGACACGCACGTGGTGTCCTATGCGCTGAAGAAGCTCGTCGGCATGGGCCTGATCGAAGGCGCCAAGCGCGGCAAGGAGGTGTTCTTCCACACCACCGAGCGCGGACGCCAGGCCTGCGAGCGCTACCGCCAGGTGCGCGAGACCTGCCTGATGCCGGGCTTTGCCGGCACCGAGGGCGAGAACGCCCGCCTGGGCGACACCGCCGCGCTGCTGCGCACCCTGTCGGGCCGCTACGACCAGGCGGCGCGCGCGGCGGCGGCGTCGGTGTTCACCTCGCTGGGCGCTGCTGCGGCACCCGCGAACGGTCCGGCACCGGCACCCGCACCCGTCCGCCGCCGTACGTCGAAGGACGCCACATGAGCCCCGCCCGGCCGCCCGAAGGGGCTCATCCCCGCCTGGCGGGACCGGCCGCAGGCCGCAGGGTGCACCCGTGACCGCCCGCCTGCTGGACGCCGGCGACGGCGCGGTGACCATCGAGTTCGGCGACCGCATCGAGGCGCCCCTGGTGGCGCGGGTGCGCGCCCTCGAGCAGGCGCTGCAGGCTGCGATCGACCGCGGCCAGTTGCCCGGCGTGATCGAGACCATGCCCACCTTCCGCTCGCTCACGGTGCTGTACGACCCGCTGCTGACGAGCCGCGCGGCGCTCGACCCCGCGTTGCAGGCCCTGCTGCCCAAGGCCGACCAGCCGCCCGTGGCCAGCGGCCGGCGCTGGCGCCTGCCGGTGTGCTACGGCGACGCCGCCGGTGACGCCGGCGCCGACCTGGCCGACGTGGCCGCCGCCACCGGCCTGGGCGCCGACGAGGTGGTGCGCCGCCACGCCGCGGCCGAGGTCGGCGTGCACATGATCGGCTTCATGCCCGGCTTCCCGTTCATGGGCGACCTGCCACCCGAACTGAGCGTCCCGCGCCGCGCCGAGCCGCGCGTGCGCGTGCCGGCCGGCGCCGTGGCCATCACCGGCCGGCTCACCGCGATCTACCCCTGGCAAAGCCCCGGCGGCTGGCGCCTGATCGGCCGCTGCCCGGTGCCGCTGTTCGACGCCGCGGCGGCCAGCCCGTCGCTGCTGGCGCCGGGCGACACGGTGCGCTTCGAGGCCGTGTCGGCAGCCCGCCTGGCCGAGCTGGACGCCGCGATCCGCGCCGGCGATCTGCCGCCTGCCACGTGGCTGGAGAGCGCGGCATGAGTGCCTCGCTGGAGATCATCTCCCCCGGCGCGATGGCCACACTGCAGGACCTGGGCCGCATCGGCTGGCGCCGTGTCGGCGTGCCGCGCTCGGGCACGCTGGCGCCGGCGCTGCTGCGCATCGCCAACGCGCTGGTCGGACAGCCCGGCGGCACGGCGGCCATCGAGTTCTTCGTCGCCGGGCCCACGCTGAAGGCCGTCGACGGCCCGGTGCAACTGGGTTGCGCCGGCGACTTCGGCCTGACGCTGCTGCGCGCCAACGGCGAGCGCACGCAGCTGGATTCGTGGCGCAGCGTCACGCTGCGGCCCGGCGACACGCTGCGCGTCGGCGCGCCGCGCGGCGCTCGGGTCGGCGTGCTGGCCGTGCGCGGGCTGGCCCCGCCGCTGGTGCTGGGCAGCGCGTCCACCTACACCCGCGCGCAGCTGGGCGGGCAGGGCGGGCGGGCGCTGGCCGCGGGCGACAAGCTGGCCGTGCCGTCGCAGGCCGGGGCCGCCGGGGCCGAGCGCCGCCTGCCGATGCCGCCAACCGCCAGTCACGGCCCGATCCGCGTGGTGCCGGGGCCCCAGGCCGACCACTTCGACGCCGCCGTGCTCGAGGCCTTCTTCGCCGCCGAGTACCAGGTGTCGGCCGATGCCGACCGCATGGGCGTGCGCCTGCAGGGCCCGGCGCTGGCGCACAACGCCCGGGGCAGCGAGATCGTCTCCGACGCCACCGTGCCCGGCTCGATCCAGGTGCCCGGCAACGGCCAGCCCATCGTGCTGCTGGCCGACGGGCAGACGGCCGGCGGCTACCCCAAGATCGCCACCGTGGCGTCGGCCGACCTGCCGCGCCTGGCCGTCGCCCCGGTGGGCAGCCGCCTGCGCTTCGCGCCAGTGACGGTGGCGCAGGCCGAGGCCCTGGCCCGTGAGCACGAGGCCGCGCTGGGCCGGCTGCTGGCCGGCATCGTGCCGATGGCCATGGACGACGGCATCGACCTCGACGCGATCTACGCGGCCAACCTGGTCAGCGGCATGATCGACGCGCACGACCCCGCGTGACCTCAGGAACCCACGTCATGGACATCAACCTCAACAGCGACCTCGGCGAAAGCTACGGCGCCTGGCGCATGGGCGACGACCGCGCGCTGCTGTCGGTGGTCGGCTCGGCCAACGTGGCCTGCGGCTTCCACGCCGGCGATCCGCTGGTGATGGCCGACACCGTGCGCCGCGCTGGCGAATCGGGCGTCAGCCTGGGCGCGCACCCGTCCTTCCCCGATCTGCAGGGCTTCGGCCGGCGGGCCATGCAGGTGGCGCCCGCCGAACTGGCCGCGATGGTCACCTACCAGGTGGGCGCGCTGATGGGCATCGCGCAGTCGCAGGGCCAGCGCGTCACCCACGTCAAGCCGCACGGCGCGATGAACAACATGGCCTGCGAGGACGCCGCCATGGCCGCCACCATCGCCGCCGCGGTGAAGGCGCTCGATCCGCGGCTGATCCTGCTGGCGCCCGCGCTGTCCGAACTGGCCGCCGCCGGCCGCGCCGCCGGCCTGCGGGTGGCCGATGAGGTGTTCGCCGACCGCGCCTACACCGAGCAGGGCACGCTGGTGCCGCGCAGCCAGCCCGGCGCGGTGCTGCACGACAGCGCCGACTGCCTGGCGCACGTGCTGCGCATGATGGAGCGCGGCGGCATCGTCACCGTCAGCGGCCGGCTGCTGCCCTGCAGCTTCCACAGCATCTGCGTGCACGGCGACTCGGCCCACGCGGTGGCCACCGCCGCCGCGGTGCGCGACGGCCTGCGCGCCGCCGGCCACCGGCTGCGCGCGCTGCCCGAGCTGTTCGGCCCGGGCTGACGGCCGCGGGCCGGTGAGCGCCGAGCGAGCCCTACCACTTCGGCGCGATGCGCTCGCCCGGCAGCAGTTCGTACGGGTCGCGCCAGCCGTCGATGCCCTTCAGCCGCTCCACCCACGCGGCGATGGCCGGAAAGCGCCCGGCGATCTCGTAGCCGCTTTCGTCCACCGGGTAGAACAGGTAGCCGCTGAGCGACAGGTCGGCGATGGTGGGCCCGGCGCCGACCAGGAAGTCGCGGCCCTGCAGATGCCGGTCGACGATGCCGAAGGCGTTGTCCATCCGGCCGCGCAGCCAGGCCATCACCGCGGGGTCGGGTGCCGTCGGGCCGAAGGCCTTGCTGAAGCGATAGCTCGCAAAGTAGCTGGTGAACTTGTGATTGTCGAAGAACAGCCAGCGCAGCACCTCCAGCCGCTCGTCGGGCGTGTCGCCGCCGAAGCGGCCATGCGTGTCGGCCAGGTGGGTGAGGATGACGCCCGACTGCGTGAGCCGACGCTCGCCGTCGTCGAGCACCGGCACTTCGCCCATCGCGTTGGTGCTGCCGCGCCAGTCGGGTGTTCGCGTCTGCCCCGTCATGAAATCGACGAAGCAGGCTTCCCAGGGCACGCCCAGGGCCTTCAGCATGAACGCCACCTTGAAGGTGTTGCCGGATTGGGAAAAGCCGTGGAGTCGGATCATGGGGCCTCTCAGTCGGGTCGGGTCGGGTCGGGATCGGTGGATGGGTGACTCACCCGCGCTCGGGGGCGTGCCGCAGCGACAGGCCGAATGCCAGCACGAGGGCACCGAACAGGGTCCAGTTCACCGGCCCGCCGGGGGTGGGCCGTGTGCCTGCCGGCGCGGTGGCCATGGGCTAGGCGCCGTGCCCGGCGGCCCGCCGGCGCCGACGCGCGCGCAGCGCCGTCGACAGGCCGAGCCACAACGTGCTGCCCAGCAGCGCCGGGTAGATCAGCAGCAGGTCGACGCGGATGTTGCACTCGCCAGAGCAGAGCACCCGCCGGAACATCAGGGTCTCGTAGCCGGCGTAGGCGGCCCAGCACAGCGCCAGCACCGCGAACCCGCGCCTGCCGGAGGCGCGCCACCCCAACCCCATGGCGCAGGCCAGGAGCAGGGCGATGGGGATGGGCTGGATCACGGCGCCATTCTTCACTGTGCCGGCGGCAGCGGCAAGTGCGCCCGGGGCCGCTCAGCCGCCGATCACGCCGCAGGCCACGCGCGGACCTCCGCCGCCCAGCGGGGCGGGATGGTCGGCATGGTTGTCGCCGCCGGCGTGCAGCATCAGCGAGCGCCGGGCGACGTCGGACAGTTTCAGCCGCGGCCCCAGCACCGGCTGCATGGCCGTGCCGTCGGTGGCGACGAAGATCGGCGGCAGGTCGCCCAGGTGGCCGTCGCCCCAGGGCTCGCCGTGCTTCCTGGTGCCGGCGGGGTCGAGGTGGCCTCCGGCGCCCAGCGCGGGCACCGGGGCGCCGTTCTGTTCGGCCGGCGCGCAGCTGGGCTTCTCGTGCACATGGAAGCCGTGCAGGCCGGGCGACAGGCCCTTCAGCGCCGGGTAGAAGGCCAGGCCGTGCGCCGTCTCGACGATGCGGATGCTGCCGATGGGTGCGCCTGCACCTGTCGTTTCAGCGATATGGAGCGGCACCGTGATCTCGGCGGCGAAGGCGGGCGACAGGATCGCCATCAGGAGGGCGGCGGTGCGGACGGGCAGGCGCATGGTGGGATCGGGCGAAGTGGTCGATAGCGGCCTTGTACCCCAGCCTGCCCGCCGCCACGTGAGCACTTGTCGCAGAGCCCCTGGTGGCGTATTCAGGGGTGCGTACCCCAGGGCGCCGCCAGCAACAGCTGCACGTTCTGATTGCGCATCAGCGGCCGCAGCTGTTTGGCGAAGGCCATGAAGTCGTCGTCGGCGAACAGGCGCTTCCAGAACGCGCGCCGGTCGTCGTCGCTGTCGAAGCGCCACAGGTGCACCAGCTGATGCAGGTCGCCGGTGTCGCTGACGAAGTAGCCGAGGCAGTTCTTGCTGAAGCCGCCGGCCTCCAGCGCCGGCCAGCCCAGCGTGGAATACAGGCGCGTCACCTCGGCCATCTGGCCCACGGTGACCGAGTAGGTGCGCTTCTCGTAGATGACGGGCATGGGCTGGCCTCGGGGTGAGCTTGGGTGCGGCCGATGCTAGCGCGCGGGTGGCGACCCGGCCCGGGCGATCAGTCGGGCTGCTTGAACTGCACGATGTTGCCTTCGGGGTCCCAGCCGTCCAGCACGGTGCAGCCGCGGAAGTGCCAGGCACCGTCGGCGGGCTTCAGGTACCCGCCGGTCTTGGTGGCGGCGGCCCGCACCGCGGCAAGGTCGGGCACGACGAAGGTCGGCTTGAACGGGCTGTCTTCCCGCGGCTCCACCGGCTTGGCGATGCGGATGTCGGCCGCGATCTTGCGCGGAATGGCGTGGATCACCATCTCGCAGCCGTCCGCCCGCAAGAGATCGTGCGAGGTCTCGGACTCGACCACGGCCAACCCGAGGGTCTGCTGGTAGAAGGCCGACACGCGCCGCTTGTTCTTGGCGAAGATGACGCAGCCTTGCTGCACCTTGAAGTTCGACGGCGTGGCCATGGGCAGGGCTCCTGGTGATGCGCCAGCGCGTGGGGGTCGGCGCCAGCCGGCAGGATAACGGGAATGCCGCTAGGCCGAAGTCCGCGCGTAGACGCGGGTTTTGCGCAGCTGCCCCTGCAGGTTGAAGCGCTCGTTGACCAGCACGCCCTCCAGCGCAAAGCCGGCGCGCTCGGCCAGCCGCCAGCTGCGCACGTTCCGGTCGTCGACGGTGAGGAACACGCGGTGCGCCCCCAGTTGCTGCAGCGCATGGTCGGCCAGCGCGCGGACGCCTTCGGTCATCAGCCCCTGGCCGCCCAGGGCCGTGCGGGCCCAGTAGCCGACCTCGAACTTGCGGTTCTTCCAGTCTGCGCCGTGCAGCCCGCTGCCACCGACCAGCGCGCCAGACTGCTTCAGGAAGAAGAACACCATCAGGTCCTCGTTCAGCAGGTAGCGCGCGTGGGCCCGCCGGCAATTCAGCTCGGAGTCTTCCACCGACGGCGCGGGCGTCACCCAGCCCAGCCAGGGCGCTAGTTCGCCGATCGATTCCAGGACCGCGGCGTTGAACACCGCACCGTCGCCCGGCTTGGCGACGCGGATCAGCAGCCGGGGGGTCTCCAACTGCTCGGGCAGGAGGTTCGACGTCATGCGGCCGGATTCTGCCGCGGGGGCCGCCACGCCGCGCGCCGGCTTGCTAGCCGATGAGCTTCCCGGTGAACCGGTCGCGATGGGCCCAGTAGGGGCACGCGGGGCAGGTCTCGCCTTCCGGGTAGTCGGTGCCTTCCTCGTGCGGGCAGCCAAAGATGCCGTCGGTGGCGGCCACCGACTTGACGTTGTGGAGGGAGATGAAGTCGAGCACCTGCTTGAGCACGTCGGGGTCGAGGCGCACGTCGCCCGATTCGGTGGTCCAGCGTTCGAGCACGTCCACCTCGCCGCCCTCCGTGGCCATGATGCCGACGGCCACCTTGGTGGCCAGGCGGTTGTCGGGGCCGTAGTAGGCGACGGTGGCCAGCGGGTAGCCGGCAAAGCCCTTCTTCAGGCGCTTGCGAAGCCTGTCCTGATACCAGCTTGCCTTCAGCGACATGGCGGTCTTCGGTGACGGGTGGGTCGACGGTGTGGCGGGCGGCGGGGCCGCGGCGGCATGCGCAGATCGTAGCGCCGTTCACCCGTGGGGGCCACTGCCGAGGCGTGGCCCATCAAGGCCGCCGGCACCCCGCGGCGCTGACGGTTGCAGGGAAGAGTTCCATCCACCGCTGGCCGTCTTCGGTCTTCCAGTCGGTCCAGCCGCGACGGCGGTAGAAGCCGTAGGCACGCCTGGCCGGATCCAGATCGGTGGTGAGCCAGGCCCGGCGGCAACCCGACTGCCAGAGCCATTGCTCGGCCAGCGCCATCAGGCGCCCTCCGATGCCAAGGCCCTCGAAGTCCGGCAGCACCGCGATGACCCAGAGTTCCCCGGTGGCCGCGTCGGCCATGCAGAAGGCCACGACCTCATCGCCCACGGTGCCGAGCCAGCCTTTGAAGGACGTGGCGAGCCTGTGCTCGACGCTGGCCGGCGTGATGCCCAGGCGCTGAAGTTGATCGAGCGTGTAGCCGTTTTCTCGGGTGCGCGTGCGCACATCGAACAGGCTGGGGATGTCGGCCGTGGCGATCTCGCGGAACTGCGGTGGGGGCGTGGCGATGGGTGTCATGGCGTGGACTCGGACTCGGCCCCACCGGCGCACGACGGCCGGCGGCCGGTGATCGACCGGCAGGCGCGAGCGGCGCGACCCTTGCCGGGCGCGTGGCGATGGCCGTGGTGCGTGGTGTGCCACGCGCGGTCAGTCGGCATAGAGATCGAGGTGCATGGTCTGTGCGATGAGGCCCGAGCCCTCGCGAAGCGGCTCGGGCTGGCCCACGGGGCGGAAGCCGAAGGCGCGGTACAAGCGCATCGCCGGGGACTCGGCCACCGTGACCCCGAGGCGCAGGGTGGTGGCCCCTGCGCCCCGGGCATGTGCCACCACCTCACGCAGCAGGGCCGCCCCGACGCCCCGCCCACGCGACTGGGGCGCGACCCACATCTGGAACAGGTCGGCCATGCCCGGCTCGGTGGCCGACCGCTTGCACCAGGCCAGCCCGCACACCGTGTCGCCGTCCCATGCGAAGAGGGCCTTGTCGTGGCCAGAGGCCCACGCCTCGGCCACACGCAAGGCCCACAGGTCGTCGGGCCGGGCGGCCTCGGCGGCGAAGGTGCTGCCGAAGGCGTCGGGCGTGTCCTGCAGCGCCCGGAGTCGCACCTCGCGGTAGGTGCGCCATTGCCCGGGCTGGATCGGGCGGATCGAGACCCCGCTGTGGCCCATGCCGGGCGGCGTGGCCTCAGCGCGGCCGGGCACGGCAGGGTGAGCGGGTGGCTGGGGCGGGCGCCGCTGAAGCATGTAGACGGCCGGGCCATCCGGCGTCTGGATGAGGCCCGACCGGACGAAGCCGGCCTTCTGATAGCAGCGGATCGCGCGCAGGTTGGTGGGGGCCGGATCGGTCTGGATGGCTGTGACCTGCGGGTCTGCGAACAAGCGGTCGACCAGCGCGCGGACGAGCCGCGTGCCGAGCCCCTGGCCCAGTTGCGCCGGATGGGCCAGGAACTGGTCGATGCCGCGCACCCCCGGGTCGGTCTCGGCTTCCCACCAGCCGCCGCCGCTGCCCATCGCCACGTAGGACTGGGCATAGCCGATGGGGTCATCGACCAGCAGGGCGATGTAGGGTGTCACCGAGTCCTCAGCCAGCACCCGCGGCAGGTGGTGCTGCCGCACCTGGGCCAGGGTCGGGCGCGCATCGTCGCCGCCCCACCATTCGGCGACATGGGGCCGGTTGAGCCACCCGTGGAGCATCGGCAGGTCGTGCTCGGTCATCGGGCGCAGCGTGATGGGGACGGTGGCGGTGGACATGGGCGGGTGCTTCTGTGCGGGGCGACGGCTGGGCTGTGCGCGGGCACCGATCTGACCACGGCAGCGGGGTGATTGGCCAGGGTGCCTTGGGCTTGGCGGGCCAACCGCGGCAAGGCAGACGGCTGGGACGCGCCCGGGCAAAGTCGCGCTGCATCGTCAGGGCCCTGCACCGTCATTGAGCGTGCTGACGTCCCGCAACGTCAGTCCGGCTACTTCGACGATTGAGTGCAACTCGAGAATGGCGCCACGTCCTCGGGCTTGCGCTCGCACACCAGGATGGGAGCTATCGCACTCAACCTGCTGCCCCACCGGGCCGTGTCGGCAACGGGCGCAGTTGCGACCGGGGGACTGCGCTCCGACCACTGGACGGAGTAGTAATTTCGGTCGCCTTGAACAACGGCCACCAGTGCTGTCTCGCTGGTGGCGGCCTTGGTGGTCGTCAAGGTGTGCGTGCCGCACCCTACGATCATGACGTAGATGTTGTGGCCGGTCTTGATCTTGCCCTCGAGAACGACGCCACCGGCAAAGCTTGAAGGGCACGACTGTTGAAAGCTCTTGGCTATCTGCATGGCGAAGATCTTCGGCGAGAGGCCGCTGACTTTGGCGGCGTCCTGGGTGCCGCTGACCACGATGCGTTGGGTCCATGCGGTGTCCGTGTCAGTGGCCAGCACCATGGTCCGCAGATAGGCATGACCGTTTGTCTGTTCATGCTGTGCCCTGAATCCGGCAGGGATCGAATGGGCAAAGAGCTCGCCAAAGATCGGTGCGACCACCTGGGCCGCCGGGAACTCGCCACTGACGATGATTGGATCAGCGGCGTTGGCCAGCGAGCCCTGACCGGCCATTGCAGCAATGACGCAAGCACGTTTGAACGTTGTGTGTGTCAAGTCGACTCCCTGGCCTGCTTCGGCGGCCTGCGAAAGCCATGATAGAAGACCCACTCCGCCGCAACCCAGGCGACTGGATAGCCGGCGAACACGGGGGCGACGGACCACCATGCCGACAGCGAGGAGGGCGATTCGACGACGGTTCGGGCCAGCAGCAGCACCAGACCGACCGTGTAGGCGAGCAAGCCGAAGTAGGCGATGACCGTGAGGACCGTCATCAGGCTGCGTCTGCCATGCGCCAGTTGCAGGGTGCCCGCCAAAACCCTGCGCGGCACCGTGAAGAGGCGATGCGCGGCCACCGCCAGAACCAGCGGAAACACCACCAGGGGCAGGACGAACATGGGACCCCTACCCCCCAGCGCACCGCGCGGCATCGGCACCATGCTTCACGAGCAGTGCGAACGCGCCGTCCGGCCCTTCGCCGCGCTCGAGTTCGCGCCAGCCGTTCTTGGCGTAGAACCGCAGGGCCCAGGTGTTGGCGAGCAGGCACTTCAGTCGCCAAGGCATCGGCAGGTCGGCCATCGGCGGCGCTGTGGCTCAGGCGTCGAGCCCTTCCACCGACACCAGCCGCGCGGAACTGCATTCGTCCCGGATGGCCTTCAGGCTCTGGTACACCGGCCCGGTGTAGAACGCCTCCCACGCGGCGACCGACGGAAACTCCAGCACCACGATGCGCCGCGGCTGCCAGTCGCCCTCGTAGACCTTGTGCGCACCGCCGCGGGCGAGGTAGCGCGCCCCTGCCGCATCGAGGGCCGGCTTCACGCCCTTCATGAAGTCCTGGTAGCGGGACATGTCGCGGATCTCGACGTCGAAGATCACGTAGGCGGGCATGGGTGGCTCCGGGTGGGT
>NZ_MWLO01000092.1 GCF_002198735.1 Ideonella sp. A 288 | reverse complement strand
GTCGGGAGGCGGTGCTGGTGCGGCAATGTCGGCGCCACGACCGGGCCGTCCTGCCGATGCCATATCGACGGCTGCGCCACCCGACCTGGCAACCCTGGCCACCTCGCGCTGCACGGTGACATTGCTGACGTGGACGCCGACTGCGGCCAGGGCCTGCCGAATGGCCTCGAAGGTGTAGCCCTGGGCGCGGAGTTCGCACATCTCTGCCGCATAGCCCCGTGCTCGGCGCGAGCCGCGACCAGGAGGACTGCTTGGGACAAGTTTCATGGTGTCGCTTCTGCTCAGTTGCTGTGCAGTCGTGATCACTTGCTGTTCAGTTCGTGCACCTGCTGTTCAGGCGTTGTTCACGCGTTGTTCACGCGCTGCTCAACTTATTCACTTGCTGTGCAGGTGAGTCAGTGTTCCCTGCGATGAAAGCGATCTTCGAGGCTTGCAAGGCCGGGGCACGCGCGAGATCTGGGCCGAAATCTTGCGGCTCGAGAGGCTCGATCCAAGCCAATACTGGATGCGTAGGTGAGTGCAGAGATAGGCGGCCTGCCGCCGTTTTCACAAGCGCTTCGCGCCCCTCCATTCGTCGGCTCATGAACCCCACTGCCCATGACTTCGTCACGGTCGATATGCGCGGCTTGAAGGCCGCGTTGGTGGCGCGGGCGCAGGCCGAGCGGGTGAGCGTGTCGGTGCTGGTTCGAGCTGCAGTGGCTCACGATCTCGGACTTGCAGTCGAGGGCGAAGCCAGCCGTATGGATGCGCCAACCGTGGTCCCATCACGCGCCACCAGCATCAAGCTGTCGATACGCATGACATCCGAAGAGGGCTGGAAGCTCACCGCTGGGGCGCGCGCTGCGGGCCTGTCGCGCGGCGCCTACCTGGCCGGGCTGATCGCCAACGTGCCCGTGTTGTCGGCCGGTGGTGGCCGTGCCGAGCACATCGCAACCCTGATGGCTTCCAACGCGGAACTGGCGACCCTCAGTCGCAACATCCACCGCCTGACGGCGCTGCTTCGTCAGGCCAACGTGGAACCGGCGAGGCCATATTGGGAGATGTTGGACACGCTGGCCGGCGACGTGCGCCGGCATCTCGAGTCGGCCGCCCGCGTCTTGGCCGACCTGCAGCCACAGGGCCGTAGCGCTCGGCCCACAGCTCGATCAGCAGATTGACGAAAGGAGTTCCCTATGGCCCAACCACCCAACATCGACGGCATCTTGATCACCTGGGGCGATCGATTGTTCTACCCCGGCAACCGGGTGGTCAAGGTGAAGCCACAGCCCAGGCTGAGCGGAGACTCGGCACGTCTTCGCGCTGCCGCCATCCGCAAGCGCATCGAGGCGACGGTCGTCCGGCGCGCGCCCCAGGTCATGGTCAAGGTGACGGGTGGAGGCCGCGGCATGAAGGCCATCGCCGCGCACTTCCGCTACATCAGCAAGAACGGCCGGCTCGAGATCGAGGACCAGCGCGGCGAGACGATGCGGGGCAAGGACACCCTGCGCGACCTGGCAGATGAATGGCGCTTCGGTGGTTCACTGATCCCCGATGACGCCGAGCCCGGTCAACGGCGGGGGGCCTATAACATCATGCTGTCGATGCCGCGGGGCACCGACCCGTTGATCGTGCAACGCGCGGCGCGCGAGTTTGCGCGTGCAGAGCTGGCCAACCACAAGTACGTGATGGTGCTGCACGACCACCAATCCAATCCGCACGTGCACATCAGCGTGCGGGCCGAGTCGACGCATGGCAAGCGCCTGAATCCGCGGAAGGCCGACCTGCATCGGTGGCGGGAGACTTTTGCCGAGAAACTGCGAGGGTATGGTGTTGATGCGGAAGCGACTCGGCAGACGACCCGCGGGCACTCCCGGAACTACGAGCCATTGTGGCGCATCAAGGCACGTGAGGATGGGCGCCTGCGCACGCCCCGCTCAACCGGAAAGGCGGGACGGCAGGCGCGCGTTGCAAGGGCAGACGTCTTGGAGGCATGGACCAATGTGGGGCGTGTCTTGGCCGAGTCCGGCGATCCGGCCGACCGCCATCTGGCGAAATCCATCGCGGGCTTCGTCAACGAGATTGGGACCAGGCGAGTATTGCCGGCACCGACCCGTACACCTGAGGTCGCGCCGCCGGCCAAGATGGTCAACATGGACATCGGACGGTGAGCAAGATCTGCTCGAACCAGCGGTTGCAGCGGTGGATTTGGGCCACCGCTGCCATCGGGAGACTCAGCACCGGTAGCGCACCGCAGTTGCCAACGGATGCCGCCGATCGCCCGGCTCGGGTTCGCAGTGTCAACCCTCTGCTGTCGGGTGGGACATCGTGCGTTCGCGCAGGTTGATCCGTGCCTGGCTGACCACCAGTGCATGGCCATCGGGACGGGCCATGGCGAGCGCCACGCATGCCGTTGCGATGTCGTCGAGCATGAACATCGGGTTCGGGAATCGATTCCATGGCGCCCGGTGTGCACTCAGGAGCAGTTCGAATTCTGTGGGCCAGATTTCGCAGCTTCGACGCGCCATGCTCGGATCTCGCAGGGTCAACTGGGTGATCAGGAACTCGATAACGGGTCTCTGGCTGTCGGCGTCGCGAAGCGCCAGCGCGATGCATGCGCCGAGCAGGTCCGGATAGCGGAACCGCGGGACGGTATTGACCGGTGACTTGAGCAACCTGTACAGCAAGTCGTGCTCGGTGATCCAAATGCTCGTCTGGACGACGGATGAACGTCCTTCCTGGCCGGTGGTTTCGACGAATGCCTGGCCTGGCGACACAGTGAGTACGTTGTTCACGATGTAGCTCCTGGAGTAGAGACAGCACCTGCCGTGGATGAGCTCAAAGCCTAGGTGCGCAGGTCCGGCATGTCTCCCGGAAATCCCGGCACAAAGTGCCCCGGAAGTGGGGGATCGTCTGCCCCGCATGGCCACCGATCTCCCAGACTGAAACTGCGGATCGGCTCACTCACGCTGAGCCGGATGCGATTCGTGCCGGCCGCGTTCGTCCCGGATTCCGGCGCGTTGCCCCTGAAGAACGCGCCGAAGGTCGACATTCGGGTTCAATGATTCGCTTCGGTGGCATTCCGCCGTCGACCAGCTGCTCGCCGCGTGGGCGCATCACCTTGCACCCGGCCCTGGTACAGGCGCCGCGGGATTGCATCGACTACGCTGTGCTTCATGAGCTTTGCCACCCAGCCTGCCATGATCACAGCGCCAGGTTCTACCGGCTGCTCGACCGGCACATGCCGGGCTGGCGCGCCGTGAAGGCGCGGTTGGACGGCATGGCTGAAGATCTGCTGCGGCAGTAGCCGCGTGCGCTTGAGAGGGAGGCGAGGGGATGCAAGACGCGGACGAGGACTTCAGCATGCTGCTGAAGTTTCCGCCTGAGTACCCCTTGGCGGACCTGTATGTGCTAAGTGAGCGTCTGGCCACCGCCGACGTGTGTGTGCCAGGCTATGTGCCGCCGCCCATAGGTCTTTTTCACCCGGATGGGTACTTCTACGACCAGCACATCGAGCGGTCGAAGTCCATTCTGATTCCAGATCGGAACGTGGTGTCCCGGATGGCGCAGCTGGCGCGAGGACGTCGTGTGGAGGCGGACCAGCAGGTTCGAATGGCTGCTAGCCTGCTCGCGTTTGCGCAGTGCCTCGACATCGAGATTGAGCCATCCGTGGCATTCCACGAGCTTGCGCACACGGCTGGCAACCAGACCGCCTGGGACGAGCTGGGTTGGTTTCGGTCCGCCGATAACGCCAGGGTTCACGACGTGATGGACATCGCCTTGGGACGTGCGGAGCAACTGCGCGCGCCAGGCCCGCCCCATGATGTTCCGAGGCACGATCTGGCGAAGCCGCTCAGGCGATGGAATCGTAACTACATCATCGCGTTGAAAGTGATGGAACTCGAGTTGCAGGATCTGAGGCCGATAGACCGCGTGCTGCGCCTGCTGGACTGGATGCGGGACGACTTCATGTTCGGTGGGCCTGCGGCCATGCTGGCCAGCGTCTATTTCGCGCCCAACTCGCCACCGAAGCGCCGGGTCTTCAAGGACAAGAACTCATCTGACCGCGAGGCAGCGATTGCAGGTGCTCGCAATGCGGCCTGGGATCTGACGCACCTGAGCGAGTTTGTTCGCAAGGTGAACGAGGCAGGGCCCGACGGGCAGCCACGGTTCCTGTTTGCCAGCTTTGACCGGCACCTGCGCTTGATGGCAAGGCTGCTGTTCGACTGTGCCACTGAGATTTCTGCTGCCGATGCGCTACCAAAAGCCCTATCGAGTTGGTGGTCGGAGACCGACGCGCGCCGGATTGCGGCAACGATCACCGGTCACTTGGAACGCATCAACTCGGCCGAGTGGCGTGCCAAGACATCACCAGAGCCTGACTTCATCGACCGCATGATCGCGCGGGGAGAAGCGGTCGTTCGAGCGGCAGCCGTCAAGCCGCGGGGCTGAGCCCGGCGGTGGAAGTTGTAGATGTCACCCTCGGCGCCCTTTTTCAGGATCTCGCACGACGGACGTGCCGTCGACGAAGTCCCCAGTGAGCGTGATCGGCTGAACCAGCTGTTGGAGGACATTTACAAGGGGGCTCCCCGCACTGCTGGCATGGCGTACGAGGCTGCCCAGAAGGCGCTCAAGGCGGACCAGGAACTCTTCTTCACTGACTCCGAGCTGGATCACATGCTGCCGCAGCGCCTCAGAAGCTCAGAAGCCAACGCAAGTAGCGCGATCGACGTGACTCAAGGTACGGTGACCAGTCGATCCGAACTTGGGCGCGAGTGGATCAGGACCGGCCGGACGACCCCGTTGGCAGCAGTCTTTCCCGGAGGTCCCTCACGATGACGGCGAGTCGGGGTGCGGCGCCCGAGAGGTTCCTGGCAAAAGCGTCCCACTGTCGCTGCTTGCCGGGATCTGCTGCAAAGCTGTCGCTGAGTCCGTCTGGAACTTCCGCTGGGATCGGGGTGTTGCGCCGGGCGAAGGTTGCCACGACGGCACGGCGCAAGCGCTCTGGGTCAATCTCGAATGCGTCCGTCAGCATCCACACGTCGAAATAGTCCTTCATGCGGCTGTTGGCTCGACCCAGGACCACCATCGCATGAAATTTCTCGGCGATGACGGTCTCCGGTGGGTAGGCGCGCAAGTGTGGAGATGGCATGTCGAGCAGTACCGGCAGATCGATGTCCTCGACACCCGGCTCGACGGCATCGCCGAAGCCGATGTCCACGGTGATTGGAATCCGCGCACCAGCAAGTGCCGCCGTGGTGCGGAGCCGCGACCCACCGTACTCGAGCTCTTCGCGGATGGCCTCGATCTTCAGACCCTTCAGGTCGAAGCTGACCCCGTCGTCAATCTCGACCGCCATGATTTCGCGGAATGTCCGAAGCAGTGCACCTTCCGCCGCGTCCCCGAAGCCAAGCAGGTCCACGTCCCGAGTCGCCCGGTGCGGTTCATCGAACCAGGTGGCCAGCAGCATCGCGCCCTTCAGGACGAACCGGTCACGGTGCGGGGAAACGCTCAGCCGATGCAGCAGGCGCTCCAGCGCGTAGCGGGTCAGCAGCAGTTCCATCGGCTGGCCGCGCGCATGCGCCAGGTTGAGCAGCCGCTGGCGCACCGAGGCGCCGATGTTGCGTGGGTGATCAGGCATCGCTGGTCAGCGCCATCACGTAGGGCTCCATCGTGGCCCAGACGCCTGCTGCGTTGGCCTCGCGCGCGATCTCCGCTGGCGTGGCCTTGCGCTGGCGCAGCGCTTGGCGCAGGCCCTCGATAGCGAGGGCATCACCTACCGTGTGGCGGTAGCGGAACAGGTCGGCCACGGTCTTGGCCACGCCGAACACAGGCACGGCTGTACCGGCAATCTTCTTGCGCTCGACGCTGCGGTGCAGAAGCTCGTCGGAGAACCGGGCAATGCGGATCGGTGGATAGGTGAGTCGGGGCCGCCAGTCTTTGCGCCCGATGGCGATCCAGACCTTCGGCGGCATCTGGTCGGTGAGGCCGTGCAGCGCGAGCGCCGAAGCCAGGCAGATGATGCCCCTGGGTACCAGCCGAGACGCTTCGGCCAGGGACTGCTGGGTGTCGAGCGCGGCATTGGGAAGCTGGTATAGCCCTCGGGCGAGACGCACGACCTCGCCGGCGCGCTCCATGCGGCCGACCGTGGTGGCGGTGATGCCCGCCTCACTGAACTCCGCGAGCCGCGTCATCCCCCGCCGCTTGAGCAGCGCCAGCGCCTGGGTGCGCTGCGTGGAGTTGTCAGAGGCGGGAATGGTATGAATCCTCGGGCGAATCAAAGAAGCTTCCGAGGATTTATACCACGCTAGTGCGGCCGTGACGAGTGGCAGCTCATCGGCACTCGACTGCGGAGTCTGTCGCTGGTTTGGGATGCTGCTGCCGAGGCGGCAGCGCTGGCATCGCCTCGCGTGATGGACTCCAATGCCACGCCGGCACCGAAGGGTCGCACACCTGAAGATACCGCCCGCTGTCCTCGATGCCCGCGTGAACGATGAGGAGCAACGGTGCCGAACCTTCGAAGTCGTTCAGCGTCACACAGGCCAGCGCGCTCTCCGCACCCAGGTTGTAGCGAAGCCCCTTCACGAAGGACCGCCCATCAGCGACAAGCCGCTCGATGAGCTGCTTCTCGTAACCGTCTTCGATCGGCAGCCAGTGCCGTGTGACCGGCATCAGCGACAGCTCCATGATCGTCGGGATGCCTGCTGCCGCAACGCTGAAGGTCGCGATTGTCACCATGTGGATGTCATCGGCTGTACCCCAAAGCGCCAGCGCTGACTCGAAGCGCCGACCGAGTCGCCGGTAGAGCTGCTCGTCGATGGCGAAGGCCTGATCCGGCACATGCTTGATGACGGCCTTGAAGCCGTACCGTGCCGGCACGATCTCCTTGACCTCGGCGATCATCAGCATCAGGTGCTGCGGATGGCCCGGTCGCGCGACCGCTTGGGCCCACTGGGCCAGCCGGCGCATGTTGATCGCGTCCCGCTGCTCGACCGAGAAGACCTCGGGGATGTAGAGCCTGGCCTGTAGCGCACTCCTGCCGGCGATCTTGTGCTCTGCGGCCTGCAGCAGGTGCCTGCGCACCGTGCCCCAGGACCGCTTGCCCGCGAACCCTGGCTGCCAACGGGTCAGCTCGGCCTGGTCCCACAGATAGTGCAGCAGGCCGCGCAGCGAGAGCCGGGTGCCGTCGGACGCCACGCTGTCACTCTCGCCGCCGGTGGAGGGCGCAGTCGACCGGCCGGCAATCTTTGATAACGGGAAATCCAGTTTCAACGTCGTCTCGCCTGTGGCCGGGTCTTCGCTGATTGCGCTGCCCAGCACCTGCCCCAGGCCCGAGAACTCGGCCGGGGGCTCGTAGGAAGGGCAGTCGGGCGCGTGCCGGCTGCCGGTGCCGGGCATGCGTTTGACGATGAAGCCCCCGGTCGGACCCGCCAGGCGCGCCACGTACATCTCCACGCCTTCGACCAGGCACATGCAGCGCGGGCGCCAGTGTGCGGCGTGTGCTGCGGCGATGGCATCCGCCAGTCCCCGCGCACCCACCTCGAAGCGCCGCCCGCCAACCTCGTAGACGCCGGCCGGCGCAGTCAGCTCGGGCTCATGCAATGCAGCGTTCACGTCCGTGCCTCAGCGGACCGGCGCCGTACGATCGCGCGAGCGCTGCACCTCGGGCGTGGACACCCCGCCAGGGCGCTCGACCGTCCTCTGCGCCGGCGCCGCCACGTCCCAGACCTTGACTTTCGGCGCCTGACCATCGCGGATGCGCTGCGCGAGCTTCTCGGTCGCCGCGGCCAGGATGGCCTCGCGCCGCGGCTCAGGTACGCGCTTGGCGATCAACACCGCCTCGATCGCGGCCAGCACCGCCTTGGGTCCGCCACCGCCGCGGCCGGACATCTTCTCCGCCGGACCCTCGGCCGCGCCGGGGCCAACGCCCCGCGCCTGCTCGATCCGATTGACGAGCCGTGCCTCGCGTTCCTTCTTCAGCAGTTCCAGGTCGGCCGGGTTCGGCTCGTAGCCGAGCGCCTTCACGCCGCGCACCGAGGCTTCGAGCCAGACCATGCGCCGGAAGTCCTCGTTGCCCGACACCCGCACCCCGCGCCAGTTTCGCGCCTCGGCCACGTCGACCATCGACCGGGCCACCGACGGGCTGTTGGTGTCGGTGGCCAGCCGGAAAGTCGATTCGGTGAAGGCCACCCGCGAGGTGTCGCCGCGGAAGCGGTACTCGGTGCGGCCGATGGTCAGGTCACCCACCGTCACCGGCGCCCGCTTGATTAGGTAGCGGTCCACCAGTGCGGCTTCGAGCCGGGCCACCTGGGCGGCGCGCTCAGCCTTGGTGTCGATCCTGGCGATGGCTTTCGCGTCGGCCTTGCCTGGGTCGGCCTCGTCCCGCGCCTGGGACTTCGACGAAGTCACCACCGAAGCCGCACGGACCACCTCGGGCACGTCGTCGCGGAGCGGCACGGGATCCAGGGGACGTTCGGGCGCTGCTGCGCGCTGCGGCCCGCGCTGCCAAGTCCCATCGACCTTCTGCACCGTGGTCCTACGGCCTTCCTGGTCCAGCGCCACGAACCGGTTGCTGCCCAGCTGCTCGGCCTTGGCCACCATCTCGGCCAGCGTATTCGCGCGGTAGGTGACGTCCGCAAACGGATCGCGCAGTTCATAGCGCTCGCCGGGCACCTCAGCCGGCGTCTGGAAGCGCTCCTTGGCGACGCCGGCTCGATTGGCGGGTTCGACGGTGCCGCCTTGGGCCGGTGGGGGCTGGTGGGGCGAAGGGTTGTCTGCATCCATGGCGTCCTCGCGAGGGTTGGGGACAGGG
>NZ_MWLO01000091.1 GCF_002198735.1 Ideonella sp. A 288 | reverse complement strand
GATGCGGGCCTCGTCGTGCAGCAGCTTCGTCCAGTCGATCGCCGGGCCGGCGTGGCCGGCGCGCAGGCCCTCGGCCACCTGCATGTCGGCCAGCAGTTGTGCCAGCCGCACGCTGCGCCGCTCGAACGAGCCGACCGAGACCATGCCCGCCAGCACGATGCGGCAAACCGCCTGCGCGAAGCCGCCCTGGCCGATGCGCGACAGCACCTCTTGGCGCAGGCTCTCGATCTCGGCGTGGGCCCGTTCGACGGCGCGCACTTCGGCAGGTGGGGCCGGGGGCAGCCAGGCGCCCAGGCCCAGCGGACCGAAGGCCAGGCGGGTCCATTGCACGACGGCGTTGTCGCGCATGTCGCGGAACAGGTTCAGGCCGCCCTCCACGCAGGTGGAAATGGCCCGCTCGACCTGTGTGGCCGGGTGGTCGGCGGGCAGCCCGTGGCGGTGCTCGCGCACGTGGCGCGCCCACGCCTCCACGGCGGCGGCCGCCGGGTGGTGGTCGTCGAAGGCCTGCCGCTGCAGGCGCAGCGGGTGCAGCGCGACGGCACCATTGCCCAGGTCACGCAGCGGCAGCGCCTGGATGGCCGGACGGACCCAGGTCTTGTAGTTCGCCGTGGTGAGCTCCGAGAACTGGGCCACGGTGGAGAACAACTGCTCCTCGTCGCGACCCTCGGGATTCACCGCCCGCAGTTCGTCCATCGTGCGGTGCTCGTAGGCCACGGTGTAGCTGCCGGGCTCGAGGTCGTCCCAGCGCTGCGGCTCGCCGCCGTCCTTCAGCACCACCTTCATCTCGTACAGCCCGGGCGGCAGGTGGTCGAGCACGTCGAGCGAGGTGACGATCTGGTCGTGTTCCTTGCGGGCGATGTCGGCGCCCACGAAGATGCCCAGGTGGCCCACGTTCTCGTGCAGCACGTAGACGATCACGCGGCCTGCAGCCGCGATGGCGCGCTCGGTGCCCCAGGTGTCGATGATCCAGTTCAGCGCCTGCGGCGGCGGCGTGATGTTGTCGCCCCACGAGGCGAACACCACCACCGGCGCGGTGATGGCGCGCAGGTCCACCGGGCTGTCGCCGGCCACCAGGTTGCCCGCCGACAGCTTGTTGCCGACGAACAGGTTCTCGACGATCGTCTCCATCTCGTCGCCGGTCATGCGGAAGTAGCCGCCCCACCAGCGTTCGAACTCCAGGAAGCGCTCGGCCTCGGAGTCCACCTGCGACCACAGCTTGTAGTAGCGGCCCCACAGCGTGTTGGCAGGATTGAGCTTCTCGAAGTTCTCGACCAGGTGCGCGCCGTCGAAGCGGCCGCCGGCCAGGTCGGCCGTCATCCCGGCCAGCCAGGCGCCGCCCAGCGTGGCGCCGCTGTAGCGCATCGGGTTGAGCTTGGAGCCGCCGGCCCAGTACGACAGCGGCGCGCCCACCAGCATGATCTGGCCGAACAGTTCCGGCCGCACCGCCGCCAGCATCGAAATGGCCCAGCCGGCCTGGCAGTTGCCGATGACCATCGGCCTGGTCGGGCTGTCCGGGTGCCTGGCGATCACCTCTTCCAGGAAGCGGGCCTCGGCCTTCATCACGTCCCAGAGCGTCTGCCCCTCCTCGGGCTGCGGGCGGAAGGTGACGAAGTACACCGGGTGGCCGGCGCGCAAGGCCACCCCGACTTCCGAGTCGTGCTTGAAGCCGCCGATGCCGGGGCCGTGGCCGGCGCGCGGGTCGACGACGACCAGCGGGCGGGCCCGCGGATCGGTCGGCACCTCGGCGGGCGGCAGCACGTGCAGCAGCGCGTAGTTGCACGGCCGCGGCAGGTCGCGGCCGTCCAGCACCAGTTCATGCGGAAACTTCAACAGCGGCGGCTCGCCAGCCTTCAGGTGCTCGGCATAGGTGTTGCCGCGGCGCCGCAGCGTGTCGGCGAACAGCACGCTGCGCTCGACGGCGTCGACAAGGTAGTCCATGCCAGGCCATGGCGATGCCACGGTGGCGGTGCGCGCTGCACCGGGCCTGGGTGTCGGGGTGGGGTCCATGGGATGTCCGGGTGCTGTGACCTGTGGGTCTTCGGCACCTGGGCCCGCCGCTTGAATCATGCTTGTTGCGTTGCAGCAAGATCCAGCACCATTTCAGCACTTCAACCCGCCCGCCAACTGCCGAAAGCCAATCACCGACGCAAGTCAACCAGGAAGTGCAGCCGTGTCCCTAGAAGCCCTCTTCTCCAAGCCCGCCGCGTTGCCGATCGTGCCCAAGGTGGTGCAGGAGCTGATCCTGTCCTTCGGCCGCGAAGATGCCTCGGTCGGCGACATCGCCGCCAAGCTGGCGTCCGACCCCGTGCTGGGCGCCAAGACGCTGCGCCTGGCCAACTCGGCCTACTTCCACGTGTCGCGGCAGATCGCCACGGTGGACGACGCGTTGCGCATGCTCGGCTTCGTGATGGTGCGCAACCTGGTGGTGGCCTGCGGCGTGGCCGGCGCCTTCAAACCGATGCGCGGCATCGACCTGCCGCAGTTCTGGCGCCACAGCCTGCACACCGCCTGCACGGCCCGCTGGCTGGCGCCCGCCGGTGGCTTGAACGCCGACCTGGCGTTCACCGTGGGCCTGGTCCATGCGCTGGGCCAACTGGTGATGCACGTCGCGCAACCCGAGGCGATGGTGCCGATCGACGCGCAATGCCACCCGCTGGCCGCCGGGCGCGCGGCTCTGGAGTCGGCCACCCTGGGCTACCACCACGGCGCGGTCAGCGCCGGGCTGGCCGCGCGCTGGAAATTCCCTGCCGAGATGGTCGATCCGCTGCGCGGCGCCGTGGATCCGCTGCACACCGACCCCCCATCGCCGATGGCCGCGCTGATCCACATCGCCGCCTGGCGCGCCCGCATCGACAGCCTGTCCCTGGACGCGGCCGAGGCCGCCGACAGTTGCCCGCAGCCGGTGGCCCATGTGCTGGGGCTGGATTTGCAGTGGCTGCCCGACCTGGCCACCGTGGGCGTCGAACACGACGCCCTGCCCCCGCACATGCCGCCGCTCGCCGAGCTGACGATGGGCCTGGAGGCCATGCTCCATTGACGGCGTTGCGGACACGGCCCGGCCGCGCCCGCCGCCGGGGCGAGCTCAGCCCACCATCGACCAGCGCCTGACCACGTCGCCGAGCACGTCCAGCGGCACCGAGCCGGTCTTCAGCACCACGTCGTGGAAGTCTTTGGCGCTGAAGCGGTCGCCCATCGCCCCGCGGGCCTGATCGCGCAGATCGAGCAGCCGCAGCATGCCCACCATGTAGGCGCAGGCCTGGCCGGGGTTGACGACATAGCGCTCCACCTCGCGGGCGCTGATGCCGTAGTCGATGGCCTGCTGGCGAGTCCAGCGCTTGGCGTGCAGCCCGGTGTCGACGACCAGGCGGCGCGCCCGGAAGAGCTGGCTGTCCAGCGCGCCCAGCAGCTGCTGCGGCTCGCCCTCGTACCAGCCGTGGTCGATGGCCAGTCGCTCGGCATACAAGGCCCAGCCTTCGCTGTGCGCGCTGCCGCCGCCGAAGATGCGGCGCTGGCGCCAGCGCGGCAGGTCAGCTCGTTCCTGCTGGATGGCGAGCTGGAAGTGGTGGCCCGGCACGGCCTCGTGCACGGCCAGGCTGCGCATGGCCGGCACGTTGAAGATCGGCCCCGGCAGCGGCGCCCAGAACACCCCGGGCCGGCTGCCGTCCGGCGCCGGCATGCTGTAGTGGGCGGCCGCCGTCTGCTCGGTCAACGCCGGCTCGCGGCGAACGTCCACCGGCGCCCGCGGCTGCAGGTTGAACAGCGCCCGGCTGCGCCGCTGGCTGTCGCGCACCATCTCGCGGAAGCGTTCGATCAGCGCCGGCCGAGGGTCGGGCTCGGCTGGCGGCTGCATCTCGGCGCGCAGCGCGGTCATGCGATGCTCGACGCTGCCGGTCGCGCGGCCCAGCGACTTCAACACCTGGTCCATCTCGCCTTCGATGCGCGCCACCTCGCGCAGGCCGATGGCATGGATCTCTTCGGGGCCCATCGTGGTGGTGGTGTAGGTCGCCAGGGCTTGCACATAGGCCTCGGCACCCCTCGGCAGGCGCCAGAGGCCGGCATCCTGGGTGCTGCCGGCATGCAGTTCGTCCAGCAGCGCCAGGATGCGCTGCCAGGCCGGGCGGATGCCCGATTCGACCAGCCGGGTCGCGTCGGCCAGGGCCCGCGTGCGCTCGGCGCCGCCCAGCGCGTCGATGCTCCGGCTGCGCCGCTCCAGCGCGGTGACGAACAGGTTCTGCGCCGGCGCGGGCACCAGGAAATCCTGCACCTGCGTGCGCGCCCGCTCGATGATGAAGCGCGGCGGCAGCAAGCCCCTGGCCGCGGCGTCGCGGGAGCGTGCGATGGCCTCGTCGATGCGCGCCGCCACCTGTGACAGCCGCTCGACATAGGCTTCCAGGTCGCCCGGCCTGCGCAAGGGCTGAACCTCGTTGAACAGCGACACCAGGCTGATGTGCAGTCCGCGCAACTGATTGAATGCGAACTGGTGGTCCTCGAAAGGATCGGACGCCAGCATGTTCTGCAGGCTCCAGCGCATCGTGTCGGCGTCGGTGCGCTGGTCGGGTGTCAACCGGTCGGATCCAAACGCCGTCAGCCGCGTCAGCCCGGCGCGGGCCGCGTCACGCTGGCGTTGGCGGTGTTCGGGTGTGCGCGGCGTCAACTGGCGGTCGAACGCCGCCTGCTCGGCCCCGCTGAAGTACTGGGTGTAGGTGGCGCGCTCGGCCGACAGGCGCACCCAGTCGGCCGCGAAGCCTTCGGCCCAGGGGCCGAAGTCTGTGGGGGACGGCGGGGCCGCCGCGTTCAACGCGCACGCCGGCAGCAGCGGCGTCAGCGCAGCCCCCGCCGCCCAGGCCAGGGCGTGGCGGCGGGTGACGCCGTGAACGGTGGGGAGTTCAGAGGTGTCGGACATGGTGGCCGCCAGTCTAGGCCTCTTGCGGGGCCAGGACTCATCTCGGGCCCTCGGAACGACCCCACAAGACCTCGGGCGACACCGACGTGCCGTCGAGGCGGCATGGCCAGGGCACGTCACGCAGACCAAGGTTCGTCTCATGAAACATTGATAGGGTTCATCTGATGCCTCATCCGTGCACCCAGCTCTTAGGATGAAACAGCTGACCGGAGTCAAGGGCACGCCAGCACGGCGGCTCACTCGGCACGAGGCTGGTGAGGAGACAAGCATGAAGTTTCGTTCGATGAAACATGGCCTGCTGGCCGTGCAGGCGGCGATGTGCCTGCTGGCGCCCCTGGCCGCCCAGGCGCAGCCGATCAAGGTGGGCTGGCTGTCGTCGCTGACCGGCCCGCTGTCGTCGGCGGCCATCGCCGAGAACCAGGGTGTGCAGCTGGCGGTGGAAGAGATCAACAAGGCCGGCGGCATCAATGGCCGGCCGATCGAACTGCTGACGCGCGACACCGCGGGCGACCCCACCAAGGCCGTCAACTTCGCGCAGCAGCTGGCCTTCAGCGACAAGGTGCACGTGGTCATCGGCCCGGTCAATTCCGGCGAGGGCCTGGCGAGCACGCCCATCCTGGCGCGCGCCGGCATCCCCAACCTGATCATCGGCGCCATCGACGAGCTGATCGACCCGGTGAAGTACCCGCGCGCCTTCCGCGTGATCAACACCAACAAGCAGTGGATCGGCACCGCCAACGACTACGCGGTGAACACGCTGAAGAAGTCCAAGGTGGCGATCATTGCCGACACCTCGGGCTACGGCACCGCCAGCGCCAAGACCGCGCAGGAAATGCTCGAGAAGGCCGGCATCAAGCCCATCTACACCGCGTTGGTCGACCCCAACAAGACCGACCTGACCGACGAGATGATGAAGGCCAAGGCCGCCGGCGCCGACATCGTGATGCCCTGGTCGGCCGCCACCGGCCTGCTGGGCCGGCTGCTCAACGCCCGTGGCGACATTGGCTGGAACGTGCCCGTGGTGGGCCACCCGGCGCTGATGGCCGCGCAGATCCGCAAGCTGCTGAACAAGCCCGAGTACTGGCAGAACACCTTCGCCGCCGGCTACCGCAGCACCACCTACGGCGCCGACGGCAAGCTGCCCGCGGCCACCCAGGCGCTGCTGGACAAGATGCGCCCGCGGCTGGGCAACGGCGAGGTCGACGTGCTGTTCTGGTGGGTGGCCATGGGCTACGACACCGTGAAGATCGTCGAGCATGCCATCAAGACCGCCGGCTCCACCGACCCCGCGGCAATGCAGAAGGCGCTGGAGGGCACGAGGGAGTACCGCGGCATCTACGCGACATACGGCTGGAGCGCGACCGAGCGGAACGGCTTCCCCGACAGCAACATGGCGATGAACGCGGCCAACACCTTCAAGGACGGCAGCTTCAACCTCGCCCCGCGCTGAGCCGCGCGACCGCCCGCCAGCGCTCCTCCTCCGCACCGCACCGCGCGCACCTGCTGCGCGCATCCACCGGGGCTTGCCCATGGGTTTCGTCATCGTCTCCGGACTGGCCATCGGCATGGTCTTCGCCGCCGTGGCGCTGGTCTACAACGTCATGTACTCCACGTCGAAGGTGCTGTCGGTGACCACCGGCCACCTGGCGATGCTGGGGGGCGTGTTCGGCGCCTTCTTCATCTCCCAGCTGCAGTGGCCCTGGTATGTGGGGTTGCTGGGCGCAATGGTCGTCGGTGCGGCGTTCGGCTGGCTGACCGACCTGCTGGCCATCCGCCGCGTGCTGGCGCGCAGCGATGAGCATCTGTGGCTGCTGTCCACGCTGGCCCTGGCCACCATGGTGCAGCAGGGGGTGGCGTTGTGGTGGGGCACCGAGCCCAAGCCCTTCCCGAGGCTGCTGCCGCAGGCCTTCGGCGCGGGCATCGGCGACCAGAAGTTCTGGCTGCCCATCGTGCTGGCGGTGGTGATGGCCGTCGGCCTGGACCTGTTCTACCGCCGCACCATGTACGGCAAGCTGTTCCTGGCGATGTCGGAAGACGCCTTCGCGGCGCGCGCCCGCGGCGTGTCGACCGATCGCATCCGCGAACTGTCCTATGTGCTGTCGGGCGCGCTCGGCGGGCTGGCCGGCTTCGCAGCGGGGCAGCTGACCTTCGCCTACTTCGCGGTGGGGCTGTCGCTCACGCTCAACGGCTTCATCGCGCTGGCGGTGGGTGGGCTGGGCAGCAACATCGGCGCGCTGCTGGGCGGCGCGGCGCTGGGGTTGCTCAACGCCTTCGCCAGCTACTGGATCGGTGGCGAGTACCAGAACACCATCGCCGTCGGCCTGCTGATGGTGGTGCTGCTGATCAAGCCCGAAGGCCTGCTCGGCTCGCGCAACGTGCGTCCGGTGTGACATGGCCCACCCCCGAAGCGCCTTCGGCGCCTCCCCCTCGAGGGGGCGCCGCCAGCGGCCCGGCAAAGCCGGATCCGCGGCGTCTGCTTGGACCTGAGGTGATCGGATGCGCCTGCCCATGAATCCTCGGACCCTCGCCATCGCCGCTGCGTGCGCCGCGGCCGCGGTGCTGCCGCTGCTCACCGGCGACACCTACCAGCTGCACCTGGCCGCGCTGATCGCGGTCTACTGGATCCTGATCGCCGGGCTGAACCTGGTGGTGGGCTACAGCGGCCAGCTGTCGATCGGCCATGTCGGCCTGCTGTCGATCGGCGCCTATGCCTTCGCCATCCTGGCCGGCAAGGCCGGCTGGCACCCCGGCCTGGCGGTGGCCGCCGCCGGCGCGCTGTGCGGCGCCTGCGGGCTGGCGCTGGGACTGCCGTCGCTGCGGCTGCCGGGCTTCTACTTCGCGATGGCCACGATGGCCTTCGCGCTGATCGTCAACGAGGTGGTGCTGGCGCAGGTGGGCCTGACCGGCGGCGGCATCGGCTTGGCCGGGCCGATGTTCCCGGCGCCCTTCGACACGCCGGCCGGCTACTACGCGCTGGTGGCCGTGGTGGCCGCGATCGTCACCCTGATGAGCTGGAACATCGCCCGGCGCATGTGGGGCCGCGGGCTGATCGCCATCCGCGACAACCCGGTCACCGCCCAGGCGGTGGGCGTGCCGGTGTTCCGCGCCAAGCTGGTGGTGTTCGTGTTCAGTGGCGTCACGGCTGGCATCTCCGGCGCGCTGTTCGCGTCGCTGCAGAGCTACATCACGCCCGACACCTTCGTCTTCGAGCTGAGCCTGTTCTTCTTCGTCTGCATCATCATCGGCGGGCGCGGCGGCATCATCGGCCCGTTCATCGGCACCGTGGTGCTCACCGCCCTGCCCGAGCTGGTGGCCCCGCTGGCCAAACTGGGCAACTTCTTCTACGGCCTGCTGCTGCTGGTGGTGGTGCTGGTGGTGCCCGAAGGCATCGGCCGCGTGGTCGAACTGGTGGGGGAGCGCCTGCGCCCGAAGAAGCTGCCGCAGACCACGATCGAGCCCGATCTGCCTCGGCTGTCGCGTGCGCTGTCTCAGCGCCACACGCGCCGCGATGGGGTGCGCACATGAGCCCCGCCCGGCCGCCCGAAGGGGCTCATTCCCGCCTGGCGGGACGGGCCGAAGGCCCAAGGGTGCACCAGTGACCACTGCCACACTGAGCGATCCGCCCGTGAGCACCTCGGCGCCGCAGGCATCCAACCCGCCGCTGGACGCCATCGCCATCGGCAAGCAGTTCGGTGGTCTTACCGCGCTGGACAACGTGTCGCTGAGCCTGCTGCCCGGCGAGGTGCACGGCCTGATCGGCCCCAACGGCAGCGGCAAGACCACGCTGCTGAACATGCTGTCGGGCTACTACGAACCCAGCAGCGGCAGCGTGCGCTGTGGCGCCGTGGAACTGGCCGGCGCCGCGGTGCAGCAGCGGGCCGCCATCGGCATCGCGCGCACCTTCCAGAAGCCACGCCTGCTGCCGATGCTGTCGGTGCTGGACAACGCCGTGCTCGGCGCCTGGACGCATGCCGAGGCCGGCTTCCTGGCCACCGCGCTGGGCCTGCCGTCGGTCGGCGCCGAAGACCGGCGCCTGCGCGAGCGCGCCGCCGAGCTGCTGCACGGCGTGGGCCTGGGCGCGGTGATCCATCGCCGCGCCAACACGCTGGACCATGCGCAGCAGCGCTTCCTCGAGATCGCGCGAGGGCTGGCACTGGAGCCGCGCTTCATCCTGCTGGACGAACCCGCCGGCGGCCTCACCGAAACCGAGATCGAGGCCCTGGGGTCGGTGATCCGCACCGTGCGCAATGCCGGCATCGGCGTGCTGCTGGTCGAGCACCATACCGATTTCGTCTTCCGCATCTGCGACCGCGTGACCGCGCTCAACGTCGGCAGGATGATCCGCCACGGCAGCCCGGCCGAGGTGCGGCACGACGCGGAAGTGATCCGCGTCTACCTGGGGGCCTGAGCCGTGGTCGCATCCCATCAACGCCCGGAACACGTGCTGCTCGACGTGCAGGACCTGCACGTCGCCTACGGCAAGGCCGAGGTCGTGCACGGCCTGTCGATGCAGGTGCGCGCCGGCGAGTTCGTCGTCGTGCTCGGCCGCAACGGCGCCGGCAAGAGCACGGTGATGCACGCCGTCTCGGGCCTGGTGCCCAAGCGCGCCGGCCGCGTGCTGTTCGGCGGCCAGGACCTGAGCCACGCCACGCCGCGCCAGACCGTGCAGGCCGGCATCGTGCAGGTGCTCGAAGGCCACCGCGTGTTCCAGACCTTGTCGGTCGAGGACAACCTGCTGATCGGCACCTACGCCCGCACACCGCGCGGCGACCGCAGCAAGCTCGAGCCGATCTACGCGATGTTCCCCGAACTGGCCGACCGCCGGCAGCAGATGGCGTCGCGCCTGTCGGGCGGACAGCAGCAGATCCTGGCCGTGGCCCAGGGCGTGATCGGCGAGCCGCGACTGCTGATCCTGGACGAACCCTCGGGCGGCCTGGCGCCGATCGTCATCGACCGCATCCTCGACGTGGCCTCGCGGCTGTGCCGCGACGGCCTGGCCATCCTGCTGGTCGAGCAACTGGTCGAGAAGGCGCTGCGCCACGCCCACTACGGCTACCTGTTCGAGACCGGCCGCGTGGCCGCCGAGGCCTTTGCCGACGAACTGGGCCAGGGCGACCTGCTGCACCGCGTGTTCCTGGGGGGGCACGCGCAACCCACGGAGGAGACCGCACCATGAGCGAATCACCGCGCTGGACCCACCGCCCGCCGGGCTCGAACTGGGGCGACTTCGGCCCCGACGACCAGAACGGCCGGCTCAACCTGGTGACGCCCGAGAAGGTGCGCCAGGGCATCGCCGAGGTGAAGGAAGGCCTGACCTTCTGCCTGAGCCTGCCGCTCGACCTGCCCGGAGGCAACCTGCTGAACCCGCGCCGCCACCCGCCCGTGCTGCGGCCCACGCTGCGCAACGGCAAGCCCAACCTGAACTACCGCCTGGTGGGCGACAACGCGCAGCACACCGACGTCATCAGCGACGACCTGGTGCTGATGCACCTGCAGTACTCCACCCAGTGGGACAGCTTCGCGCACGTCGGCCAGTTGTTCGACGCCGACGGCGACGGACTGCCCGAGGCGCGCTACTACAACGGCTACCGCGCCGAGTACGACATCCTCGGCCCGAAGGACGCCGCCGACGCCGGCGTGCCCGGTGCCGGCGTGCCCTGGCGTGCCACCTCGCGCGCCAAGGCCCTGGGCATCGAGCGCATGGCCGAGCGCTGCGTGCAGGGCCGCGCGGTGATGATCGACCTGCATGCGCACTGCGGCGACGCGCGCGAGGTCGTCGGCTACGAGCGCCTGGCGGCCATCATGGCCGCCGACGGCGTGACGGTGGAGTCGGGCGACATGGTCTGCCTGCACACCGGCTTCGCGCAGGCGCTGGTCGACATGAAGGGTCAGCCCGACCCGCACCGGCTCGAGACCACCGGCGCCGTGCTCGACGGCCGCGACGCCAGGCTGCTGCAGTGGATCACCGACAGCGGCCTGTCGGTGCTCATCGCCGACAACTACGCCGTCGAGGCCCACCCGGCCACCAGCCAGCCGGGCTGTTGCGCCACGCTGCCGCTGCACGAGCACTGCCTGTTCAAGCTGGGCATCCACCTGGGCGAGATCTGGCACCTCACCCCGCTGGCCCAGTGGCTGCGCGCGCACGGCCGCCACCGCTTCCTGCTCACCGCCCCGCCGCTGCGCCTGCCCGGTGCGGTGGGCTCGCCGACCACGCCGGTGGCCACCGTCTGAGGCTCGGGTGCGCCAGGCCTCCGACACCAATGCTGCGCAGAAGGTCTGCCGGCTGCTGCGCGCGCTGTCGACGCCGGTGCCGCAGCGCCTGGCCGACATCGCCGAGGGCTCGGGCGTCAACAAGGCCACCGCGCTGCGGCTGCTGGAATCGCTGATCGGTGAAGGCTTCGTGGTGCGCGACGAGGCCACCAAGCGCTACACGCTGGGCGACGAGGCGCTGGCCCTGGGCATCGCGATGCAGGGCCGCGACCACATCCGCGACCGCGCGCGGCCCACCCTACTGCGCCTGGCCGCCGCCACCGGCGACACGATGCTGCTGTCCACCCGCAGCGGCATCGAATCGGTGTGCGTGGACCGCGAGTTCGGCAGCTACCCGATCCGCGCCAACTACCTCGACCTGGGCATGCGGCGCCCGCTGGGCGTGGGCGCCGGCAGCCTGGCACTGCTGGCCTGGCTGCCCGACGACGAGGTCGACGCGGTGCTGCCGCTGATCGCGCCGCGCATCGCCAAGCGCTACCCGCGCATCACCGTCGACCTGCTGAAGACCGAGGTGCAACTGGCCCGCCAGCGCGGCTATGCGCTGCTGCTGGACGTGGTGGTCGACCAGATGGGCGGCATCGGCGTGCCGGTGTTCGGCAGCGACGGCCGCCCGATGGCCGCCATCAGCCTGGCCGCGCTGACCAGCCGCATCACGCCGCGCCTGGCCCAGCTGGTGCCACTGCTGCGCAAGGCGGGCGAGGACCTGTCGCGAGAATATGCGCAGAAGGACGCGGCATGACGGGAACAGGCTGGCTCGTCGGCAGCGGCCTCACCCGCTATGGCCGCCACGAGGGCCGCAGCACGCTCGACCTGATGAGCGACGCGGCCGAACTGGCGCTGGCCGATGCCGGCCTGGTGCGCGGCGACATCGACGGCCTGCTGTGCGGCTATTCCACCACCCACCCGCACCTGATGCTGGGCACGCTGTTCGCCGAGCACTTCGGCCTGCAGCCGCGCTACGCCCACACGATGCAGTTGGGCGGCGCCACCGGCTGCGCGCTGGTGATGCTGGCCTGCCAGCTGGTGGCCAGCGGCGCGGCGCGGCGCATCCTGGTGGTGGGCGGCGAGAACCGCATGACCGGGCAGAGCCGCGATTCGGCGATCCAGACGCTGGCACAGGTGGGCCACCCCGACTACGAGGTGCCGCTGGGCGCCACCATCCCCGCGTACTACGGCCTGCTGGCCTCGCATTGCATGCACGCCCACGGCCACACCGAGGCCGATTTCGCCGAACTGGCCGTGCTGATGCGCCGCCATGCCGGTGCCCACGAGGGCGCGCAGTTCCGCACCCCGATCACGGTCGACGAGGTGCTGGCCTCGCGGCCGATCGCCTCGCCATTGAAGGTGCTCGATTGCTGCCCGGTCTCTGACGGCGGCTGCGCGGTGGTGGTCACCGCCACGCGGCAGGGGCCGCACCCGCTGCGCATCAGCGGCAGCGCGCAGCACCACAACGCACAGCACCTGTCGGCCATGGCCACGCTCGACGACTTCGGTGCCGGCGCCTGCACCGGCCGCGCGCTGGCGCAGGCCGGGCGCACGCTGGCCGACGTGGAGTACGCGGCCATCTACGACAGCTTCACCGTCACGCTGACGCTGCTGCTGGAGGAGATCGGCCTGGCGCCCCGTGGCCATGCCGGCGCGCTGGCCCGCGATGGCCACTTCTCGCGCGACGGCGCGATGCCGCTGAACCTGCACGGCGGCCTGCTCAGCTACGGCCACTGCGGCGTGGCCGGCGCCATGGCGCACCTGGCCGAAGCGCATCGGCAGTTGACCGGCCGCGCCGGCGTGCGCCAGGTGCCGCGCGCCGGCGTCGCGCTGATGCACGGCGACGGCGGCGTGCTGTCGTCGCACGCCAGCCTGGTGCTGGAGGCGGCATGACAGACCCGTTGAAGGCCACCGACTGCTGGACGCGCGGCGGTGGGCGGATCGTCTTCCAGCACTGCGCCCCCTGCGGCCGGCAGTGGCTGTTCATGCGCAGCTTCTGCCCGCACTGCGGCGCCCGCGACCCCTCGCTGCGCGCGGCCAGCGGCCGCGGCACCGTGGCCGCCAGCACGCTGGTGCACCGCGCGCCGAACGACGAGTTCCGCGCGCTGGCGCCTTACCGATTGGTGCTGGTCGACCTGGACGAGGGCCTGCGCCTGATGGCCCATGCCGACCCCGCGCTGGCCGTCGGCGACCGCGTGCAGGGCGCCGTGCGCGCCATCGCCGGCCGGCCGATGCCCTACTTCAGCAAGGACCCCGCCCCATGACCGCTGCCTCGCGCGACCCGCGACAGGCCCTGCGCACCGCCCTGGCGCCGCGCTCCATTGCCGTGATCGGCGCGTCCGACAACCCGCACAAGATCGGCGGCCGGCCCATCGCCTACCTGCAGCGCTTCGGTTGGAAGGGCAAGCTGTACCCGATCAACCCGGCACGTGCCGAGGTGCAAGGCCTGCGCACCTGGGCCGACCTGGCTGCGCTGCCCGAGGTGCCCGAGGCCGCCATCGTGGCCGTGCCCGGCGACGCCGCCGTCGAGGCCGTGGCCCAGTTGGCCGCCGCCGGCACGGCCCTCACGGTGCTGATGAGCTCGGGTTTCGGCGAGGTGGACGCCGCGGGCAAGGCCCGCGAGCGGGCCATGGTGGCCAGCGCCCGAGCCCACGGCATGCGCATCGTCGGCCCCAATTCGCAGGGCCTGGCCAACTTCGGCAGCGGCGCGGTGCTGAGCTTTTCCACCATGTTCACCGAGGTGGCGGCCCAGGACGGCCCGGTGGGCATCATCAGCCAGAGCGGCGCGATGAGCGTCATCCCCTACGGCCTGCTGCGCGGCCGCGGCATCGGCGTGCGCCACGCCCACGCCACCGGCAACGACTGCGACGTGACGGTGTGCGAACTGGCCACCGTGGTGGCCGAAGACCCCGGCCTGAAGCTGCTGATGCTGTACCTGGAAGGCATCCCCGACCCCTGGCACCTGGCCGAGGCCGCGGCGGTGGCGCGCGAGCGCGGTCTGCCCATCGTGGCCTTGAAATCGGGCCGCACGCCGGCCGGCCAGGAGGCCGCGCTGTCGCACACCGGCGCGCTGGCCAGCGAAGACCGCGTGGTGGACGCCTTCCTGGCTGAACACGGCATCTGGCGGGTGCAGAACATGGTCGAGCTGGTCGATGCGGCCGAGCTCTACCTGCAGGGCTGGAAGCCGCGCGGCCGGCGGCTGGTGGCCATCAGCAACTCGGGCGCGGTGTGCGTGCTGACGGCCGACGCGGCCACCGTGGCGCAGATGCCCCTGCAGCCGCTGGCCGACGACACGCAGGCCGAGCTGCGCCGCATCCTGCCGGGCTTTGCCACCACCACCAACCCGGTGGACATCACCGCCGCGCTGCTGACCAACAGCCGCCTGTTCAGCGACATCCTGCCACCCATCGGACGCGACCCCGCCGCCGATGCCTTCCTCGTCGGCGTGGCCGTGGCCGGCGCCGGCTACGACGTGCCCAGCTTCGCGGCCGACACCGCCAAGTTCGCCGAGAGCACGGGCAAGCCGGTGGTGGTGGCGGCACCGCAGGCCAGCGTGGCCGCGGCCTTCAAGCAGCATGGCCTGCCGGTCTACCCGACCGAGGCCGAGGCGGTGCGAGCGCTGGGCCAGTTCCTGTCGCATGCCGACCTGATGGCCGCCACGCAGGCGCGCCGCCCGCCCCTGCCGCCGCGACCCCGAGCCCCGGCGCAGGGCACGCTGCTGGACGAGGCGGCCAGCCTGGCGCTGCTGGCCGCGGCCGGCGTGCCGGTGGCCCGCCACCGCCTGTGCCGCAACGCCGACGAGGCCCGCGCCGCCTGGGCCGAGCTGGGCCGTGGCGAGGTGGTGGTGAAGGGCGTCAGCGCGGCGGTGACGCACAAGAGCGAGCTGGGCCTGGTGGTGGTGGGCCCCGACAGCGCCGACGCCGTGGTCGCGGCCTGCGAGCGCATCGTCGCCGCAGCCACGGCGGCCGGCGTGGCGCTCGGCGGCCTGCTGGTGGCCGAGCGGGTGCGCGGCCGGCGCGAACTGATGATCGGCGCGCGGCTCGACCCCGTGTTCGGCCCGGTGGTGCTGGTGGGCGACGGCGGCCTGTACGTCGAGGCCCTGCCCGACACGCAGGTGCTGCTGCCCCCTTTCGACGCCGCGCGCGTGGAACTGGCGCTGCGGCGCCTGCGCATCGCGCCGCTGCTGGACGGCGTGCGTGGCGAACCGCCGCTGGACCTGGCCGCGTTCTGCGACGCCGCAGTGGCCGTCGGCGGCCTGATGGCCGACGCCACGGCCGGCATCCAGCAACTCGACATCAACCCGGTGATCGTCGGCGCCCGTGGCCAGTGCTGCGCCGCCGTCGATGCCGTCATCGTGAAAGACATGCCATGACCCGAACCCTCCGCATCGGCGCCGGCGCCGCCTGGTGGGGCGACCGCGTCGAACCCGCGCAATGGAGCGCCGAGCGCGGCGACCTCGACTACCTGTGCTTCGAGACCATGGCAGAGGCCACCGTCTCGGCCGCACAGGTGCGCGCCCGCCGCGACCCCAGCTTCGAGGGCTACGACACCTACCTCGACGACCGCATGCGCGCGGTGCTGCCGGGATGCATGGCGCGCGGCACCAAGATCATCAGCAACCAGGGCTGGATCAACCCCGAGGCCGCCGCGAAGCGCGTGCTGCACTGGCTGCGCGAGTTCGGCCACCGCGGCGTGAAGGTGGCGGCCGTCAACGGCAGCCTGATCACCGACCGCGTGCTCGGCATGACCGACCGGATTCTCGAGAACGGCCAACCCACCGCCACGCTGGCGCCCACGCTGATCTCGGCCGAGGCCTACCTCGGCGCCGAGCCCATCGTGCAGGCGCTGAAGGAAGGCGCGCAGATCGTCATCACCGGCCGCGTCGCCGACCCGTCGATCTTCATGGCGCCGATGGCCTTCGAGTTCGGCTGGGATCCGCTCGACCACGTGCGCATCGGCCGCGGCAACGGCCTGGGCCATCTGCTGGAATGTGGCGCGCAGGTCACCGGTGGCTACTTCAGCGACCCCGGCTTCAAGGACGTGCCCGAGCCCTGGAACTTCGGCTTCCCGATCGCCGAAGTGGATGCCGACGGCAACGCCACGCTCGGCAAGGTGGCCGGCACCGGCGGCGCCATCACGCTGCAGACGGTGAAGGAGCAGATGCTGTACGAGGTGCACGACCCGGCCAACTACATCACCCCCGACGTGGTGGTGGACTTCACCACCGCACAGCTGGAACAGGTGGGCCCCGACCGCGTGCGCGTCACCGGCATCGGCGGCAAGCCGCGCACGCCGACGCTGAAGGTGTCGATCGGCTGCACCGAGGGCTTCATCGGCGAGGACATGTTCTTCTACGCCGGCCCCGGCGCGCTGCGCCGCGCGCAACTGGCCAAGACGATCCTGCAGGAGCGCTTCCGCATCGTCGGCCTGCAGGCCGAGGAGTATCGCGTCGATTTCCTGGGCCTGAACGCCATCCACGGCGACGCCACACCGGCCAATGCGCCCGAGCCCTACGAGATCGCCGTGCGCGTGGCCGCCCGCACCCGCACCCGTGAAGAGGCCGCCAAGGTGGGCCGCGAGGTCGACGGCATGGCCGTCTCCGGCATCGGCCACACCGGCAAGCGCGTGCCGCACCAGGACCGCACGCGCGAGGTGATCGGCGTGTGGTCGTCGCTGGTGCCGCGCGAGCAGGTGCCCTGGTCCATCGTCCACTACGAGAGCTGAGCCATGAAAGTGATGCTTCAACACGTGGCCCACGCCCGCTCGGGCGACAAGGGCGACACCTCCAACATTGCGGTCTTCGCCTACACGCCCGAGCTGTACCCGCTGCTGAAGGAACAGCTCACCGCCGAGCGCTTCAAGGCCTTCTACCGCGGCGCCATCAAGGGCGCGGTGACGCGCTACGAGGCCGACAACCTCCAGGCGCTGAACTTCGTCTGCCAGGGCGCCCTGGGCGGCGGCGTGTCGCGCAGCCTGTGCCTGGACAACTACGGCAAGGCGCTGTCGGCCGCGGTGCTGGGCTTCGAGATCGAGGTGCCCGACGCGCTGCGCGGGCAACTGCGCGGCCAGCACCTGCTGCAGGACGCCTGAGCGATGACCCGCAGGAAGCACACGATCCTGATCGCCGGCGCCAGCGGCGTGGTCGGCACGGCCGCCGTCGAGCACTTCGCGGCCCTGCCCGACTGGGAGGTGATCGCGCTGTCGCGCCGGCCCGTGCCGCTGCCCGACGGCGTGGTGCATGTGTCGGTCGACCTCACCGACCCGGCGGCCTGCCGCAGCGCGGCGCGGTCGCTCGGCCACGTCACGCACCTGATGTTCGCGGCGTTGTTCGAGCTGCCCGAGCTGGTGGCCGGCTGGCGCGACCCGCTGCAGATGGCCACCAACGAGGCCATGCTGCGCCACCTGATCGACGCGCTGGAGGCCGAAGCCAAGGGCCTGCGCCACGTCACGCTGATGCAGGGCACCAAGGCCTACGGCGGCCATGTCGAGCCGGCGCCGGTGCCATGCAAGGAGCGCTGGCCGCGCCATCCGCATGCCAACTTCTACTGGCTGCAGGAAGACATCCTGCGCGACCGGCAACCCCGGGCCGGCTGGGTGTTCACCGTGCTGCGGCCGCAGATCGTGCTGGGGCACGCGACGGGCAGCCCGATGAACATCATGGCCGCGCTCGGCGCCTACGCCGCGCTGCGCCGCGAGCAGGGCCTGCCGCTGGCCTGGCCCGGCGGCGGGCGCTACATCAACGGCGGCAGTTGCAGCCGGCTGATCGCGCAGGCGGCCGAGTTCGCCGGCACGCACGAGATCGCGGCCAACGAGACCTACAACGTCGTCAACGGCGACGCGCTGGTGTGGCAGGACTTCTGGGGCGGCATCGCGGCCCGCTTCGGCATGGCCACCGGGCCGGATGAACCACAGTGCCTGAGCACCGGGATGCCCCCGCTGGAAGCCACCTGGGCCCGCCTGGCCGACCGCCATGGCCTGCGCGTGAGCAGCCTGGAGGCGCTGGTCGGCAGTTCCTGGCAGTTCACCGACCGCGCCTTCGCACAGGGGCTGGCCCACCCGCCCGATTCGGTGCTGAGCCCGATCAAGCTGCGTCAGCACGGCTTCGCCGGCTGCGTCGACACCGAAGACGCCGTGCACCACTGGCTCGAACGCCTGCAGGCGGCCCGCCTGCTGCCGCGATGACCCGCCCCGGAGACCACCCCATGCCCCCCCTCACCCGCCGCCACACGCTGCTGACGCTGGCCGCCGCCTCGCTGGCGCCCGGCCTGGCCAGCGCCCAGGCGCGCATCGACAAGCCGATCAAGCTGGTGGTGCCCTACCCGCCCGGCGGCACCACCGACCTGCTGGCGCGCGCCGTGGCGCCGCGCCTGTCCGAGCGCCTGGGCCAACCGGTGATCGTCGAGAACCGCGCCGGCGCGGGTGGTGCGATCGGCTCGCAGCAGGTGGCCAAGGCCCCGCCCGACGGCAGCACGCTGCTGTTCGCCACCATCGCCACGCACGGCATCATCCCGGCGCTGAAGCAGCCACCGCCCTACGACCCGGTGCGCGACTTCGCCCCGGTCACCCTGGTGGCCGGCACGCCCAACGTGCTGCTGGCCAACAACGATCTGCCGGTGCGCACGCTGGCCGATCTGCTGGCGCTGGCCCGCGCCAAGCCGGGCAACCTGAACTTCGGCTCCACCAGCCAGGGCGGCTCGCCGCACATGAGCGGCGAGCTGCTCAAGCTGATGGCCAGGATCGACATGGTGCACGTGCCCTACAAGGGCGGCGGCCCGATGCTGCTCGACCTGATCGGCGGCCAGATCCAGGTGGCCTTCGACAACCTGCCGTCGGCGATGGCGCACATCCAGGCCGGCAAGGTGCGTGCGCTGGGGGTCACCACCGCCAGGCGCTGGCCGGCCACGCCCGAGATCCCCACCATCGCCGAGGCCGGCGTACCAGGCTACGAGATGTCGGCCTGGTTCGGCATCGTGGCGCCGGGCGGCACGCCAGCGGCCATCACCACGCTGCTGCAGCGCGAGATCGCCGCCATCCTGCGCCTGCCCGAGGTGGAGAAACAGTTCCTCGCGCTGGGCGCCGAGCCCGGTGGCATGAGCCCCGACGACTTCACGCGCTTCATCGCGCAGGACCGCGACCGCTGGGTGCGCGTCGGCGCCAACGGCGGCGTGAAACTCGAATGACCGCAAGGAGACGATCGATGCATCGCAGATTCAGCCTCGGCCTGGTGATGGCCTCCATCGCCCTGCTGGCCGCCGGGCCGGTGCTCGCGCAGGGCTGGCCGAACAAGCCGGTCAAGCTCGTCGTGCCCTACCCGCCGGGCGGCCCCACCGACATCGTGGCCCGCGTCATCGCCGAGCGGCTGGCGGCACAGACCGGACAGACCTTCGTCGTCGAGAACAAGGCCGGCGCCGGCGGCAACCTGGGCGCCGAGGCCGTGGCCCGCGCGCCCGCTGACGGCTACACGCTGCTGGTGGCCACCACCGCGCACGCCATCAACATGACGGTGTTCAAGGCCCTGAACTACGACGTCCAGCGCGACTTCGTGCCGGTGTCGCTGCTCACGCAGGGGCCGTTGGTGCTGGTGGTGCACCCGGGCTTCGGCGCGGCCAGCGTGAAGGACGTCATCGCCAAGGCCAAGGCCTCGCCGGGCGGCGTGCCTTATGCGTCGTCGGGCAACGGGCAGTCGACGCACCTGTCGGCTGAGCTGTTCGCCAGCATGGCCGGCGTCAAGCTCAACCACGTGCCCTACAAGGGCAGCGCGCCGGCGCTCAACGACGTCATCGCCGGGCAGGTGCCGATGATGTTCGACACCATGCTGTCGGCGATGCCGCACGTGAAGTCGGGCGCCCTCAAGGCCCTGGCCATCACCGGCGAGGCCCGTTCGCCCGCCGCGCCCGACCTGCCCACGCTGGCCGAGTCGGGCCTGCCCGGCTACCAGGCCTACGCCTGGAACGGCCTGCTGGCGCCGGCGGGCACACCGCCCGAGGTGATCAGCCGCCTGAGCGACGAACTGAAGAAGGCCCTGTCGCAACCGGCCGTGCAGGAGCGCTTCGGCGCCCAGGGCTTCGCGGCCACCTGGACCTCGCCGGCGCAGACCACCAGCTACCTGGCGGCCGAGATCGACAAGTGGCGGGCCGTGGCCCTGCGCTCGGGCGCGAAGGTCGAATGAGCGCAAGGCCACCCGATGATCGCTTGACTTCCTCCTGCGTGCCCTCAACTGTCAGGCTGCCCGGTTGAGGGCCACACGAGGACATCTGCATGACTGCTTCTGACATCGAAACGATCCGCGGGCGCCTGCAAACCGTCACCACGCTCGCCCACCTGCTCGAACGCATCGAGCGCAGCGAGGGTGTGGTGAACCCGGACCAGTACCAGGCCGTGGTCGCCAAGTTGAAGGAGGCCTTGTCGCAGCCCCTACCGGACGCGGTGCTCAACGCCGTGCTGGCCGCCCACCCCGCCACCGCCGAGGTCTACGAGAACCTGCACTACGCGGTGTCGGGGCTGAGCCGCTCGTCGCTCGAGCGCTCGGTGTCGTCAGAGATGCTGGCAGCGCAGGAACTGGCCCGGTTCACGCTGCACGCACGGTCGGACAAGGGCTGACGCCACGGTCCGCGTGGGAGGGCCGCGCCGGCGCACCCGCTGCAGTCGGCCAAGGCCTCACCTGCTGCGCCTGCCACAGCAAGGCTGAGGGCAGCGCCGACCGGGCGACGCACCCTCCACTGGGTCGTCGGCTTCTGGTGGCCCGTCCAGGCCCCTCAGCCCGCCAGGCCCGGGTTGCCCGCCACGCCCAGCAGCCGGGGCGTGTTGATGCGGCGTGGTTTGACCCGCCCGCCCTGGGCCTTCAACCAGGTCTCGACCAGTTCCCACACCGGGCGGTTGCCGGGCGCCGTGCGGGCCTCTTCGGCCACCGGCGCCCAGCCGGCCACCTTGTAGGTTTTTCCGGCCTCGATGGCCTTGCCGGCCAGGCGCAGGTCGCCGATGCGACGGCCCATGGCCTCGCCCGGCGTCATCGTGTAGGTGAGCCCACCGACGCGCACCATGTCGCCGCCCTGCTGGTAGTACGGGTCGGGGTTGAACAGGTTGTCCGCCACGTCCTCGAGCACGGCCTTGATGGTTTCGCCCGTCATCGGCGTGAGGGTGGCATAGGGGTAGGTGATGGCCAGCTGGTCCATCATCAGCTCGCGGGTGATGGTGTCGCCGGGCAACAGGCTGGTGCCCCAGCGAAAGCCGGGCGAGAAGGCGATGTCGGCGCCCTGCACGTCCATCAGTGCGTCGCACAGCAACTGGTCCCAGCTGCCGTTGAAGTTGCCGCGGCGATAGAGCAGGCCGTCGGTGACGGCCAGCTTCTCGGCCAGCCGGGCCTCGTAGGGTGCGCGCAGCTTGTCGATGAGTGCGGCCATCGCCGGGTCGGGCGTCAGTTGGTTCGCAAAGACCGGCATCAAGCGGTAGCGGAAGTCCGCCACCTTGCCACCCTTGACCTCGAAGTCCATCACGCCGAGGAACTTGCCGTTGCTGCCGGCGTTGGTCACCAGCGTGGTGCCGCCGGGGTTGGCCACCGGCACGGCCAAGGGCACGCCGTCGTGCGTGTGACCGCCGAAGATGGCGTCGATGCCGCGCACGCGGCCGGCCATCTTCAGGTCGACGTCCATGCCGTTGTGCGACAGCACCACCACCACCTGTGCGCCCTTGCCGCGCACCTCGTCGACCATCGCCTGCAGGTGTTCGTCCTGGATGCCGAAGGTCCAATCGGCCACCAGGTAGCGCGGGTTGGCGATGGGTGTGTAGGGGAAGGCCTGGCCGATGATGGCCACCGGCACGCCATTGATCGGACGCAGCACGTAGGGTGCGAACACCGGGTCGCCAAAGTCGGTGGTGGTGACGTTCTGCGCGACGAAGTCGATGCGGCCCTTGAAGTCCTTCTCGACGATCTCCTTGACGCGCTGCATGCCGTAGGTGAACTCCCAGTGCCCGGTCATGACGTCCACGCCCAGCGCCAGGCACGCGTCGACCATGTCCTGGGCGTTGGTCCACAGGGCGGTGGCCGAGCCCTGCCAGGTGTCGCCGCCGTCGAGCAGCAGGGCGCCGGGCCGGCTGGCCTTGAGCAGTTTGACCAGCGTGGCCAGGTGGGCGAAACCGCCGACCCTGCCGTAGCGGCGCGACGCCTTCTCGAAGTCGAGGTAGGTGAAGCCATGGGCCAGCGCGGTGCCCGGCCGCACGCCGGCGCGCTTTAGCAGGTGTTCGCCGACCAGGTGAGGTGGCTGCCCGCTCATGCCAGCCACGCCCAGGTTGACGCTGGGCTCGCGGAAGTACACGGGCTTCAACTGCGCATGGCAGTCGGTCATGTGCAGCAACGACACGTTGCCGAACGGCGGCAACTCGTAGAGGCCGGCCTGCGCCGTGGCCGCATCGGCGTCGGCATGCGCGCCCAGTGCCATGCCGGCGGCCGAGGCCGCGCCCAGCACCTGGAGGAAATCGCGTTTGCTCAGGGTCATGGGGCGGGAGTGTCGGACATCGCTGCCGCTACTGGTTGACCGGCGAACGCGGGTCGAGGATCAGCGCCATCACATGGCGCAGTTGCTGCTCGTCGAGCAGGCCCATGTGGCCGAAGCGCGGCATGTTCGAGCAGGCCGCGTAGGCCTTGGAGTTCCACAGCTTGGCCCAGGTGTACTGCACCACCGCCGCGCTGGCCGGATCGGCCACGTCCTTCACGCCGCGCAGCTTGCCGTAGTTCCACAGGCTGGGCCCGATCGTGCCGTAGGAGATCTCCTTCTGGTCGATCTGGTGGCAGTTGTAGCACTGCGCGCCGTTGGCCGATGGCTTGTCCGACGCGTCGGTCCAGGTCATGCCGCGACCGTTCTGCGCCAGCTTCTCGCCTTCGCGCCAGTCGCCCAGGTACTGCCCGCCGGCGGGCCACTTCACGCTGGCCAGCGATTCGGCCTGGATGCGCTCGGCCAGCGCCTGCGATGGCGGCTGGTCGCTGGAGCAGGCCTGCTGGCCGAGGTCTTGTTTCAGCCGCTCGGCCTTGGCGATGCCTTCGCTGCGGAAGTCCGCGCGCATCATCGCCGCGGCCTGCGCGTCGAGCTCGGCCGGGCCGGGGCCGGTGGCGCAGCCGAGGAGTGCGGCCGTGGCGGCCGCGGCCAGCGCGGTGCTGAGAAGGAGGTGGGTATGGCGCATGCGGGCTCCTGGCTCAGCGCTTGATGGCCGGGGCGATGGATTCGGCCCCCTTGGCGTTGACGCCCATGTACACGCCCAGCGCGATGGTCACGTCGGAGGCGAAGCCCGGGTAGGGGAAGCGCTGCTGGCGGTAGCAGTCGTTCAGGCGCAGCTGCATGCTCCACATCTGGCCGTTGGAGACGCGGTAGGCCGGCCAGGCGGCGAAGCCGATGCCGTCGCCGGGGTTCTTCGTCAGCTCGGGCAGGTCCTGCAGCCGGATGCGCTTGCCGGCCTCGCCGTGGCACGACGCGCAGGAGAAGTCCATCGGCCCGCCGCGGAAGTAGAACGCGCGCTTGCCCAGTTCGTAGAACCTCTGCTCCTGCGGGTGGGCCTGCGGCAGCGCGAAGCGCTGGCCGCGCGACTCCGCCGCGATCCAGGTGGCCAGCGCGGTGATGTTGGCCATCTCGCCGCGGCCGAAGGGGGTCTTGGCCAGTTCGGCCGCGTCGAAGCCCTGCAGCGTGGCCATGCAGCTGACCAGACGCGATTCGACGTCCTGCACCCGGCCGGTGTCGGCAAAGTAGCGCGGCAGCTGCACCCAGGCGCCCTTGACGACGCCAGGGCCCAGGCCCAGGTCGCAGGCCTGCAGCGTGGCGGCCTTGGGGCCGCGCTTCTGCGCCCACAGCGCCTCGCCCTTGGCCTCGAAGAGGTCGGCGGGGTTGCCGTCCTCGAGCATCTTGCGGTACTCGGCGATGCCGTCGGCGGCGCTCTTCTGCGCGAGCGCGGCCAGCGGCAGCGCGCCGAGGGCGAGGGCCAGCGCTTGTGCGACCAGTGGCGCGGCCAGGGGGTGGTTCATGGGCGGGCGGCTCATCGGCGGGCTCAGGCGACCACGGCCTCGTCGGTGCGCTTGTCGCCCCGGTTGTCGACCCAGCTCACGGCGATCTTGTCGCCCGCCTTGGCGCCCTTGACGGTGAACTGCAGGAACGGGTTCTTGGCCACCGCCGGGCCCCACTGCGCGCTCATCACCGGCTGGCCGTTGTGCGTGGCGCTGACTTCCTGGATGAACCACGCCGGGATCACCTTGCCGGCCGCGTCCTTGCGCTGGCCGGTCTCCATCTCGTGGCTCATCAGCACGCGCACGGTCGCCTTGTCGCCTGCCACCTGCGCGCGGATGCGCATCGGGTCTGCCATGGTTGACTCCTATTCCTTCGATTGACGATGCGCGTGTCCGGGGCATCCGCCCACGGCCTCGCAGAGCTCGGCCGGTTCGCCAGGCACAGGCCAGCACGCTGGTGCTGTCCCGTGTCCGGGCTCACCCACCGCATCCCCCGAGCGTGACCTTGATCTCCTTCTGCGCGTACAGCACCTTGCCGTCGCCCATCACGGCCACGGCCATGACGTTGGAGGACTGGCCCATCTTCACGCGGGTGGAGAACGCGGGCTCGACCGCGTCGCTGACGTCGAACAGCGCGGCCAGCGCGCTCGGGTTCTTCTCGACGAAGAGCATCAGCCGCTTCACCCCGGGCAGCGCGCAGGCGCAGGCCACCGGCACCACCGCGCCGTTCTCGGCGATGTCCGGGCCGGTGAGCGTGACGTCCTTGCTCGCCGCCGGCGCGCTGGCGCCCAGCGCCTTGATCGCCTCGGCCATGGTCTTGGCCTCGAAGGCCGGCGCGCTCCACGCGGCCTGCGCCGTTGCAGGCAACAGCCCGAAGCCGCCCATCAGGGCCGCCAGCCCCGCGCTGCGCTCGAGCAGCTGTCGTCTTGTGTGCATGAACCCGGTCTCCTTCGTCGTCCGAGGGCCGTATCGTAGGGGCAGGCACGGCGGGGCCTCTGCAGGGCATTCCCCGGGACCGCTCCCCGGCCCACCGCGTTGCAACACGCCGACACCGATGGCCCTCCCTGAGTGGCCTTCACGGTGCCGCGCCGCCTGTGGCTGCGCTGTGCACGCGCACCTTGGCCTATCTGGACACCAACTGCATGGTGGCGCGCATCCAGGGCCCCGGATCCGTCCATCGCCAGTAGGCATAGCTCGACGCACGCATCTGCGAGGCCAGCCAGGTCCAGCAGCTGCCACGTTGCGCTCGCGGTGTCGACTGGCGGGCGTACAGGTCACGGCGCAGATCGAGCCAGAACCGATGCTGCAAGGTGAACCCATGCGGAGGTGTTGCCGGCACGGCACCGATCAGATCGCGGCAAGCGAGCCATGGTAGGTTCAAGCCGCAGTCGCACAGGTGTCCGATGCACAGGAAAGGGCGGGCATTGAAGTCCAGCAAATAAAAGTCGCCCGATGAGGCATCGCGCAGCCACTCGATGCCGAAGATGCCGTGGTAGGGCATGCAGCGCAAGAGCCGCTCGGTGAGCGTGCGCAGCGTCGACTCTTGCCGGGCGGGCAACTGCGCCGGGATCTCGCCAAAGCAGGTGGATCCGAGATCGACCCGGTACTGACGCCAGCGGCGGTGCGAGGCCAGCGCAGTGATGCAGCCTCGGTGGTCGCTGCAGCCGTAGGTGTCGAAGATCTCGCCGTCGCCGCCGCGCTGCAATGGCTGCACCAAAACCCCCCGCAGGCCGTGTCGTTGTGCCTGCCCAACCAGCGACTGCCGGTCAGCCACGACCTGGTTGCGTGCACCCATCGCGGCCGATGCCGCGCCGACATAGCTGGGCTTGAGCAGGTAGGGGCCGGGGCGGGTGACCGTCCATTCGGCCAGTGCTGCATGGTCAGGGCTGAACAGGAACGGCAGCACGGGCAATCCCGCCGTGCGCGCCGTCTCGTACAGCCTTTCCTTGCGGACAATCGACTGCAGTTGGTCATGCGATGTCGATGACACGCGGCACACACTGCCGAGGCTGGCGCCGTGCAGTGCCAGCATCAGTGCCGTGGCGTCGCTGGTCGGAAGGACCACTGGCCTACGCCCCAGCGCGATGGCGCAATCGATCAGGCGTGACAACAAGGCGGGCTCGTCGCGGTCCAGGCCGAACGCCTCGATCTTGCGCCCGTGTCGTGACCAGGCCAGTGGGTCGCCGCGATCGAGCAGGAAGGCATGGACCTCCATGCCCGCGTCGGCCAGTGCGCGCACAGTGGCCAGCCCCGTCGCCTCTTTGCACAACACGATGACTGGCACATCGTCCGAATTCACGGCGCCGCGATGCAGCCTCGGTTCCATGATCGCTGCTTTACGGCGTTGCAGCCGAAGCCAGCCCGATGAACATTGGTCTGTCTGCGAGCAGCAGAGCCCCTCTCGAGCCGGTGGAGGACCGCTTGCCACATTGACGCTCGGCACAGGATCTGAGCCAGGGCCATCGCCGCGTGTACACATGTAGGTTGCGGATGCCGCTGAAGCGTCCGCTAACATGAGCCTGCGTTGTGGCCGCGGGCTTGCATCGTCCGTGGCACACCGACGCTACACGGCAACTGGGCAATCGAATGTCCTGGACAGGATGGCAGCTTAGACAACTGGTACGGTGCCTGAAGCTGGTGCGCCTGCTGACGCCGGCCTCGCCATCGCGCGATCTGAACCGGATCATGACGTACCACTACTTCGAGGTCGCGTCGCGCGAACTCGGCATTGCGTGCCGGCTTGTCGGCGACGTGCTGCAGTTCGAAGACAAGCAACTCACGCGACGCATCTGGGGCTTGTGGGTCGATCTCGATTCCATGGGCACTGCACGCATCGCAGGCGACAAATCATTGTGCTCGGGGTTGTTGCGTGAGCGCGGTATGCCTGTGCCCAGCTTCACGGCATTCATCGTCGACGAGGCCACCCTGCAATCAATGCCGTTGCCAAACGCTCCACGCTGGCTGGTCGTCAAACCTGCCCGCGGGACCTCGTCGGGCCGAGGCATCACGCTTCGGCTGGCCGTCAACGATGCCTGGGGCCGGATGTGGGCCATTGTGAAGGCGGGTCTGTGGTCGGACATGATCCATGTCGAAGAGTTCGTCGAAGGCGACAGCTTCCGTTTCCTCGTGTGCAAGGGCCAAGTGCTGTCTGTCGTGCACCGCGGAGCGTCCTTGCTGGGCGACGGGACCTCGACGGTCAGCCAACTGGTCTCGCGCGAGAACCGTGCTCGAAGGGAGCTCATCGATCAGGCACCGCGCGGCGCCCGACCCGTCAAGGATCTGCTCACCGTCGTCCCGCACAACCTGTCCTATCAAGGTTTGCACAGGCGCTCCATACCTGGCGCCGGGCAGCGCGTCCCTGCCTTTGGCGCCTACCACTGCCCAGCCACACCGGACAGCGACACCGACGTCACGGCCATCGCGCACGAAGACCTCGTTCAACTGGCCATCGATGCGGCCTCAGCCGTCGGCATCAACCTGTGCGGTGTGGACATGATCTGCAAGGACATCACCCGGGACCGCGTCGCTGGTGGCGCGGTGATCAACGAGGTGAACACATCGCCCGCCTTGTGGGATCACCACGACATTCCCAACGCGCAGAACGTGTGCCTGGCGGTGTTGAAGGCGATGTTCGATCGGTAGCGGATATCCGGAGCCGTCGCGCGTCCACGCCCCGAGCGCGGGCTGCACCTATTGATCGGTGTCAATGCCAATCCCGCCATCCGGGCGAGCATTCACGGTCACTTCGCATCGACAACTGCATCGCCGTGCTGAGCAAACACCTCGACCTGTTCGTCTGCCCTTGCTGCGCCGGCGAACTGGCACTGGCCGATGGCGCAGCCATGTCCGGCGAGCACATCGAGTCTGGCTGGTTGACCTGCGGCGCCTGCCATCAGTCCTACGAGATCGTGCGCCGCGTGCCACGCTTTGTCTCCCGCGACAACTACGGCAATTCCTTCGGCTGGCAGTGGCAGGCTCATGCCCGCACCCAATACGACAGCCACACCGGAGGCACCATCAGTGAAGAGCGGTTCTTCAAAGAAACCGGATGGCCACGAGATCTGAGGGGGGCCACCGTGCTGGAGGTCGGCTGTGGGTCGGGTCGCTTCACCGAACTCGTGGCCCGCACCGGAGCGCTGCTGGTATCGATCGACATCAGTGCTGCAGTCGACGTCAATCAGGCCTTGAATGGGGCGAACAACAACATCGTCTTCGCGCAATGCGACCTCAACCGATTGCCGTTTCGCAGGCACTGCTTCGACCGCGTGTTCTGCTTCGGCGTGTTGCAGCACACGCCCAACGTCGAGGCGGCCTTTCGCGCGCTGCTGGCCATGCCACGGCCGGGCGGTCACGTCGTGGCCGACGTCTACGCACGTCAGCCCTGGTACAAGCACTTGGTCAACACGAAGTACTGGGTGCGTCCACTGACTCGGAGGATGAGTGCCGAGCGCCTGCATCGATGGGTGTCTCGCTATATCACGCTGATGTGGCCGGCCACCAAGGTGATCAGCAGATGTCCGTTGGGTCGCCGGATCGCCCTCGGTCTGCTGATCTGCGACTACCGGGGTCGATTCGAACTCGACGACGATCAACTGAGGGATTGGGCCATCCTGGATTCCTTCGACATGCTTTCGTCGGCCTACGATCAGCCGCAGTCGATTGAAACGGTGCGCCGGTGGGTCGCCGAGGGCGGGCTGCACGATGCCCAGGTGCAGTACGGCTACAACGGCATCGAGATTCGCGCTTGCGTGCCTTCTCTATGAGCGCCGTGGTCACCGGTCAGCCAGCGCGCCCGGTCGGGCAAGGCCGCGGCTTCGCGGTGGTGGCCAACGCAGTGCGCCGCCTGGCCAAGCGCAGGGCCGAGGCAACCAACAAGATCGAGGGGCTCAGCGCCACCAGCGTCGAGCGCGCCGATGCGTGCGACAGGCCTGGCGCAGGCCGGCTCGACGTGCCGTGGTCAGCAGCACGACGGGCCCGGCTCGATGCGCGAGCAAACCGTCGACAACCCAAGCAGTCGCCTGGGCATGCCCGACGGTGCACTGCCCACCGTCACGGCATGAACTAGACCGCCGTGCCCTTCGCGTCGATGTAGCCCCAGGTGGTGAAGCCAATGCCGATCTCGCAGGTGACCCGGATCACGGCGTCGGCGCCCAGCGCGCGGGCCTTCTCGATCAAGGCCAGGTTGGCCTGCTCCTTCGTCGGATCCTGGTGGAAGATCGTCAGCTTCTTCACTGACACCTCGATCGGCCCGATCTCGGTGCACTTGCGGCCCGGCAGGTTGTCCTCTGCCACGGTGACCTGACCGGATGAGGTGGCGGCTGGTGGCGCCGTCGTCGGCGCGCCGGCACCGCCGCGTCGTGATTCGACGGATGAATGGCCGGCCGGCGCCGGGCCGGGCTATTCGGCGAACAGCAGGGCCGGCGTCTCCAGCACGGCCCGCACGCCCTGGATGAAGCGGGCGGCGTCGATGCCGTCGACCACGCGGTGGTCGAACGAGGACGACAGGTTCATCGTCTGGCGCAGCACCACCGCGCCGCCGCGCGCCACCGGCCGCTCGACGATGCGGTTGACGCCGACGATGGCCACCTCGGGGCGGTTGATCACCGGCGTCGAGACGATGCCGCCCAGCGCCCCCAGGCTGCTGATCGTGAGGGTGGAGCCGCTCAGCTCGGCGCGGGTGGCGCGGCCGGTGCGCGCGGCCTCGGCCAGGCGGGACAGTTCGGCCGCCATCGCCCAGGGCGTGAGCGCCTCGACATGCCGCACCACCGGCACCATCAGGCCGTGCGGCGTGTCGGTGGCCACGCCGAGGTGCACCGCGCCATGGCGGGTGACGATGCCGGCCTCGTCGTCGAAGGTGGCGTTGATCTGCGGGTGCTCGCGCACCGCCAGCACCACCGCGCGCATCAGCAGCGGCAGCAAGGTCAGGCGCCCGCGCTCGGCGCCCCACTTCGCGTTCAAGGCGCGGCGCAGCGCCTCGAGCTCGGTGACGTCGACCTCTTCGACGTAGCTGAAATGCGGGATGCGGCGCTTGGCTTCCTGCATGCGCAGCGCGATGCGCCGGCGCAGGCCGATGACGGGGATGGCCTGCACGTCATCGCGCAGGGCGACCGGCGCTGCGGCGGGTTCGGCAGGGGACGCCGCGCCGGGCACGGCCTGCGCCTTCGGTACGGCCGCCGGGGGCGCCGACGCCGACGCCGCGGCGATGCCCGGCACGCCCGGCCCATGGATCGCAAGATACGCGTCCAGATCGGCGTGCACGGTGCGGCCGGCGGGGCCGGTGGCGGGCACCGCCGCGAGGTCGATGCCCAGCTCCCAGGCACGGCGGCGCAGTGCGGGCGAGGCGATGGGGCGATCGGTCGGCACGGCAGCGGCGGACACGGCGGCCGTACCGAAGGCGCAGGCCGTGCCCGGCGCGGCGTCCCCTGCCGAACCNGCTGCGGCGCGGCACCGCGCGGGGCCGGCGGGGTCGGAGACGCTGCAACCGGCGGTGCGGTGGCCGTTGCGGCCGGTGGGGCGGGCGTCGGCGTCGGCGTTGGGCTGGCCGCGGCCAACGCTGGCGCCGGTGCCGCGGCCGGCGCCGGGGTGCTGGCGGGCGCCGCGGTCGTCCCTGCCGCCGCCACCTCGAGGCGGATCAGCTCGGCACCCACCGCCAGCGTCTGCCCCACCACGCCGCCCAGTGCCAGCACCCGGCCGGCCACCGGCGACGGGATCTCGACGCTGGCCTTGTCGGTCATCACATCGGCCAGGATCTGGTCCTCGGCCACGCTGTCGCCGGGCTGCACGTGCCAGGCGACGAGTTCGACCTCGGCCACGCCCTCGCCGACATCGGGCACCTTGATCACGCGGTCGGTGGCCATCTCAGTACCGCCCGGCCGTTCCGAAGGAACTGACCGCCCCCAGGGCCGGGCTGCGCCCAGCCCGCCCCCCGCGGGGGTCAAGCAAAGTGGCAGAGCCACATTGGCTTGTGACCGCCCCCTCGGGGGCCAGCGAACGAAGAGAGCGTGGGGGCTTCATTTCAAGTCTCCATCGCGCGGCGCAGCGCCGCGGCCACCCGCGCCGGGCCGGGAAAGTAGTTCCACTCCAGCGCATGCGGGTAGGGCGTGTCCCAGCCGGTGACGCGCTCGATCGGCGCTTCGAGGTGGTAGAAGCAATGCTCCTGCACCAGCGCGGCCAGTTCGGCGCCGAAGCCGCTGGTGCGCGTGGCCTCGTGCACGACGACGCAGCGGCCGGTCTTCTTCACCGACGCCACGATGGCCGGCAGGTCGAGCGGCCACAGGCTGCGCAGGTCGATGATCTCGGCGTCGATGCCGGCCTCCTGCGCCGCGGCCTCCGACACGAAGACCATGGTGCCGTAGGTCAGCACGGTGACCTGACGGCCGGGGCGAAACACCGCCGCGGTGTCCAGCGGCACGGTGTAGTGGCCCTCGGGCACCTCGCCCAGCGCGTGCTGCGACCACGGCACCACCGGCCGGTCGTGGTGACCGTCGAAGGGGCCGTTGTACAGGCGCTTGGGCTCGAGGAAGATCACCGGGTCGTCGTTCTCGATCGACGCGATCAGCAGGCCCTTGGCGTCGTAGGGGTTGCTGGGCATCACAGTGCGCAGGCCGCACACGTGGGTGAACAGCGCCTCGGGGCTCTGGCTGTGCGTCTGCCCGCCGTAGATGCCGCCGCCGCAGGGCATGCGGATGGTCAGCGGCGCGGTGAAGTCGCCGGCCGAGCGGTAGCGCAGCCGCGCCGCCTCCGACACGATCTGGTCCGAAGCCGGGTAGAAGTAATCCGCGAACTGCACCTCCACCACCGGCCGCAACCCGTAGGCGGCCATGCCCACCGCGGTGCCGACGATGCCGCCCTCGGAGATCGGCGCATCGAACACGCGCGAGCGGCCATGCTTGGCCTGCAGCCCCTCGGTGCAGCGGAACACGCCGCCGAAGTAGCCGACGTCCTGGCCATAGACGACGACGTTCGGGTCGCGCTCGAGCATCACGTCCATCGCCGAACGCAGGGCCTGGATCATGGTCATGCGGGCCATGTCAGATTTCCTGGCGCGCCTGGCGCAACTGCTCGCGCAGATGCGCCGGCATGTCCTTGTAGACGCCCTCGAACATCGTCTCGATCGGCGGCACGTGGCCGTCGACCAGCGCACCGCCGTGCCGCTCGGCCTCCTTCAGCGCGGCGGCCACCTCGGCGTCCAGCGCCTGCTGCACCTGCCCGTGCTCGTCGTCGGACCAGTCGCCCTGGCGCGTCAGATGCTGGCGCAGCCGGGCGATCGGGTCGCCCAACGGAAAGTGCTGGGCATCGTCGGCCGGGCGGTACCGCGACGGATCGTCGGACGTGGAATGCGCGCCGGCGCGGTAGGTGAGCCATTCGATCAGCGTCGGCCCCAGGTTGCGGCGCGCACGCTCGGCGGCCCAGCGCGAGGCCGACAGCACGGCCAGGAAGTCGTTGCCGTCGACGCGCAACGCCGCGATGCCGCTGCCCACGCCGCGCGCGGCGAAGGTGGTGGACTCACCGCCCGCGATGGCCTGGAAGGTGGAGATCGCCCACTGGTTGTTGACGACGTTCAGGATCACCGGCGCGCGGTACACGTGGGCGAAGGTGAGCGCGGTGTGGAAGTCGGATTCGGCGGTGGCCCCATCGCCGATCCAGGCCGACGCGATCTTGCTGTCGCCCTTGATGGCCGAGGCCATGGCCCAGCCGACGGCCTGGATGAACTGCGTGGCCAGGTTGCCGCTGATCGAGAAGAAGCCGGCGCGCTTGTACGAGTACATCACCGGCAGCTGCCGGCCCAGCATCGGGTCGCGCGCATTGCTCATCAGCTGGCACATCAGCTCGGCCATCGGCACGTCGTCGCGCGCCAGCAGCAGGCCCTGCTGCCGGTAGGTGGGAAAGCACATGTCGCCGGGCGACAGCGCCAGCGCATGCGCCGTGGCGATGGCCTCCTCGCCCAGGCACTGCATGTAGAACGAGATCTTCTTCTGCCGCTGCGCCAGCAGCATCTTGGCATCGAAGGCGCGTGTCTTCATCATCGCCCGCAGGCCGCGGCGCAGCAGCGCGGCGTCGTGCGGCGGCGCCCACGGGCCCACCGCCGTGCCGACGTCGTCGAGCACGCGCACCAGCGTGAAGGCCAGGTCGGCGGTGCTGGCCGGCGTGGCGTCCAGCTCTGGGCGCCGCACCGCGCCGGCCGGCGACAGGTGCAGGTACGAGAAGTCGGTGGCCTGCCCCGGCCGGCCGGTGGGCTCGGGCACGTGCAGGTGAAGCGGCTGCGGGGTTGGTGGCATCGGGGCGCTCCTGGCCGCCATCTTGCGTCACGGCGCGGCGATGTCAATCGGGCCGATGCCTTGCGACGGCACGGCGGGCCGGCTGGACGCAGCCTGGCCTTTGGGGGCGCTCAGCAGCGGCCGAACACGCCGGCGCCGGCGAAGCGGGCGCGCGTGCCCAGGCGCTCTTCGATGCGCAGCGCCTCGTTCCACTTGGCCATGCGCTCGCCGCGGGCGAACGAGCCCACCTTCAGCTGGCCGGCCTGCCAGGCGATGGCCAGGTGCACGATGGTGGTGTCCTCGGTCTCGCCCGAGCGCGCCGAGACGATGCCGGCATAGCCCAGCGCGCGCGCGGCGTCCCAGCACTGCAGGGTCTCGGTGAGCGTGCCGCGCTGGTTGGGCTTGAGCAGCACGGTGTTGGCCGCGCCCGCGGCGGCGGCCTGCTGCACCAGTTCGGCGCTCGACACCAGGAAGTCGTCGCCCACCACCTGCAGGCGGTGGCCCACCGCGCGGGTGAAGCGTGCGAAGGCGGCCGGGTCGTCCTCGGCCAGCGGGTCTTCGATGCTGGCGATGGGGAAGCGCTCGCACCAGCGCAGCAGCAGCTCGATCAGGCCGTCGCTGTCCAGCTCGCGGCGCTCCAGCCCCAGCGTGTAGCGGCCATTGCTGCCGAAGTCGCTGGCCGCGATGTCCAGCGCGATGGCCACCTGCTCGCCGGGCACGAAGCCGGCGCGCTCGATCGATGCCACCAGCGCCTCCAGCGCCTGCTCGTTGCTGTCGAACGAGGGCCACCAGCCGCCCTCGTCGGCCACGCCGGCCAGCGCGCCGCGCGACTGCATCAGCAGGCCGGCGTGGCGGTAGACCTCGGCCGTCCACTCCAGCGCCTGCGCAAAGCTGCCGGCGCCGGGGCACACCACCATGAAGTCCTGGATGTCGACGCGGCGGCCGGCGTGCGCGCCGCCGCCGAAGATCTGGATCTGCGGCATCGGCAGCAGCACGGCTTCGGCGCCGCCGAGCGACTGGTAGAGCGGCACGCCGCGCGACGCCGCCACCGCGTGCGCCGCCGCCATCGACACCGCCAGCGTGGCGTTCGCCCCCAGCCGCGACTTGCCCGGCGTGCCGTCCAGCGCGATGAGCCAGGCGTCGATCGCGGCCTGGTCGTCGGCGGCCATGCCGCGCACGGCGCGGCCGATCGTGCGGTTGACATGGCCCAGCGCGCGCTGCACGTCGAGCCCGCCGAAGGCCTCGCCGTGGTCGCGCAGCTCGAGCGCCTCGCGCGTGCCCTTGCTGGCGCCGGCCGGCACGATGGCGCGGCCCACCGAGCCGTCGTTCAGCGTCACCTCGGCCTCCACGGTGGGGCGGCCGCGGCTGTCCCAGACGCGCCGGCCGTGGACGCTGAGGATCGAGCAGGCGGTGGTCATGTCGGATGCTCCCGTTGCCAGGCCGCGCTCACCCGATGGAGCTGCGCGACCGGCTGTTGCAGCAAGGCCCGCGCGGTGCGGCGCACCACCTCGCGCGGCGCGTCGGCCGTCAGGTACTCGACCGGCGACTTGCCGTCCACCCGCGCCAGCAGCAGCCCCGGCAACAGGGCGGCGGCGCGCTGTTCCAGGGCCACGCACGGTTCCCAGTCGACGCCCTGCAGGTAGGCCTCGGCCAGCGCGGCGAAGCAGGCCAGGAAGGCCGCGGTGGCCGGCGGCTGCCACAGGCACTTCAGCAGCAGGTGGTTCAGGCAGAACGCCAGGTCGAAGGCCGGGTCGCCCCACCAGGCGCATTCGGCGTCCAGCAGCACCGGCCCCTGCGGGCCGACGAGGATGTTCTTCGGGCTGACGTCGCCGTGCACCAGCGCCAGGGGATGCGACTGCGTCTGCGCCACCAGCGCCCGCAGCTGTGGTGCCAGGTCGGGGTGCCGCGCCGCGGTGGCCAGCAGGTAGGGCTCGAGCCGGATGTCGAAGAAGATGCGGTCGGTGTCGAACTGCGCGGCCAGCGCCGGCCGCGCCGCCGAATGGGCGTGGATGCGCACCAGCGTGCGGCCCACCGCCTGCGCCGTGGCCAGATCGGCCTGGCCGTCTCGCAGCTGCGCCTTCCACAGCGGGTGGTCGTCGGGCGGCAGCCAGCTCATCACCAGCACGCCCAGCGCCGGGTGCTGGCCCAGCACCCGCGGCGCGCAGCCCGGCACCGCGGCGTCGGCCACCTGCATCCAGCGTGCCTCGTAGCGGTTGCGCTCGATCGGCGCCCGCCAGTCGGCGGCCACGCGCAGCCGGGCCAGCGCCCGCTTGGCGCACACCGGCCCCTGCGAGGTGTCGAGGCGCCAGATGTCGGACGACACGCCACCGGTCAAGGGCTCGCCGGTGAGCACGCTGCGGCCGGCCAGGCCCAGCTCGTGCAGCGCCTGCGCGAATTCGGGCGGCACGGCGGGGCGGGCGTCGGGCATCGTGCGTCGGGGCGGAACAGCGGCGCCGCGGCTCAGCCGGCCGCGCGGCTGGCTTCCACCAACTTGACCAGCGCCCACAGCGCCTGGTTCACCGGGGTCGGCACGCCGAGCTCGGCGCCGCGCCGGGCCACGTAGCCGTTGAGGTGGTCGATCTCGCTGGGCTTGTGGCGCGCCATGTCCTGCGCGGTGGACGACAGCTGCGCCGGCATCGCCACGGCGATGTGCGACATCGCCGCCAGCGCGGCGTCGAGCGGCAGGCGCTGGCCCTCGGCCTGCGCCACGGCCACCACCTCGCGCACCACCGCCTGCTGCAGTTCGCGGATCGCGGGCAGCTCGGCCATGCGGCCGTAGGGCGCCTGGGCCAGGCCCGAGATCGCGTTGTAGGCGCAGTTCACCATCAGCTTGCGCCACAGCTCGCCCATCACGTCGGGCGACACCTGCACCGGCACGCCGGACGCGGCGAACAGGGCGGCCACGGCCTGCAGGCACTGCTGCTGCGCCGGGTCGTCCGCGGCCTGGGCGTCGATCGGGCCGATCACCAGATCACCGCGGCCGAAGTGCTGCACCACGCCCGGCGAGGGCATCGCGGTGGCCACGTAGACGACCACTGGCACCACCATCTGCCGCACGTGCCGCGCGATGGCCTGCGGGTTGTCGACGCCGTTCTGCAGGCTCAGCACCACGGCGCCGTCGGACAGCAGCGGCGCCATCTCGCGGGCCACCGCGTCGGTGTCGGTGGACTTCACGCAGAACAGCACCAGGTCGGCGCCGCGCACGGCCGCCAGCTCGGTGGTGGCGGCCACGCGCACGAACTCGACCGTGCCGCCGCGGTGCAGCGCCAGGCCATGGGCCTCGATGGCCTGCACATGCGCCGGGCGGGCGATCAGCGTGACCGCATGGCCGGCGCGCGCCAGCATCGCGCCGAAGAAGCTGCCGACGGCGCCGGCGCCGACCACGGCGATGCTGTGGAACGCGGCGCTGGCCTGCAGCGCAGCGCTGGCGGGCGCGGCGGGCGGAACGGGTGGGAGCGTCGGCATGGCCGCGAGTATGCAATGCTCCTCAGGCCCAGCACGGCGGTGCGGGCTCCGCCCGTCGCCTCTTCGCCCCTTGCCGCGCCGTTCGCGCGACCATGGCCGAAGCGGTGTCCCGGGCGTCGAGAAATCTCCTGCGCCGGGCGCTGATGGCGCGATGGTGGAGCGTCCACCTCGACGCCGTCTTCGGGACGGCCAGGCCGCGCGTTCGCGGCGGCAGGGCGTATCGCCGGACGCGCCCACCGGTCTCGCGGGGCAATCCACCCCCGATGGCCCGCCGCCTGGTCGACCGCGCGCCTACGATGCCCACCATCGCCACCACCCACAGGCCCCCCATGGACATGCGCCTGGCGCTTTACCGGCTCGCGGCAGCGCACCGCCTCGATGCCGAAGCCACCCGCCGCCTGGAGCACCTGGCCGGCCTGCACGACGCGCCGGCCGCGTTGGCGCCGCGGCTGCAGCGCGGCGTGGCGGTGCTGGGGGCGGCGCTCGTCGGGCTGGGGCTGGTGTTCTGGGTGGCGGCCCACTGGGACACGCTGGGCCGCTTCGGCCGCTTCGCGCTGATCGAGGGCGTGGTGCTGGCGATGTGCGCAGGCGCGCTGTGGCGGCCGGCCGCGCGCGCGCCGCTGGGGCTGCTGGCGCTGCTGGCCATCGGCGGCCTGTTCGCGCACTTCGGCCAGACCTACCAGACCGGCGCCGACGCGTGGCAGCTGTTCGCGCTGTGGGCCGCGCTGGCGCTGCCGCTGTGCCTGGGCGTGCGCAGCGACGTGCTGTGGGCGCCCTGGGCGCTGGTGGTGCTGACGGCGCTGTCGCTGTGGGTGCAGGCGCACACCGGCCACCGCTGGCGGGTGGAGCCCGACGACCTTTGGGTGCACCTGGCGGGCTGGGGCGGCGCCTGGGCCGTGGTGGGGGCACTGGATGCCCGGTGGCGGCCCGTCACCGGGGCCGGCGTGTGGTCGCAGCGCACCGCGCTGACGCTGGCGGTGGGGGTGGTCACGCTCACCGCGCTGGGCGGGTTGTTCCACGAGCACGTCGGCACCCATTACCCGCTGGGGTTGGCGGTGCTGGCCGCGGCCGCGGCCTGGCAGGCCAGTGCGCGCGGCTTCGACCTGTACGGCCTCAGCGCGGCGGCCCTGGCGATCGACGGCCTGCTGGTGGCCGGCCTGACGCGCGCACTGTTCGACCGGCACGACGGCCGCGACCCGATCGGCACACTGCTGCTGCTGGGCCTGGCCGCCGCAGCGCTGCTGGCGGCCACCGTGGCCTTCGTGCTGCGGCGGGCGCGCGCCCAGCGTGCCATGGAGGGCAGGACATGACCGCGCCACGCCTCGACGCCGTGCTGCGCGCGGCCATCGACAACGGACTGCTCCCGCCGACGGCCACGCCGCCCGCGCCGGACGCCCGCCCGTGGCCGGTGGTGCTGCTCACCGCGCTGGGCGCCTGGCTGGCGGCGGTGCCGCTGCTGGGGGTGGTGGGCCTGCTGTTCGGCGACCTGATCGGCCGCAGCGCCGGCCCTTACCTCGCCGGCGGGCTGGTGCTGGCCGGCGCGCTGGTGGTGCTGCGCTCGTCCGGGGTGTCGGCCTTCGCCGAGCAACTGGCCGTGCCGGCGCTGCTGGTGGGCGGAGGGGGACTGGGCTTCGGCCTGTTCCGCGACCTGCCGGACGCGGCCGCCGCGGCGCTGCTGGCGGCCCTGGCGCTGGCCGTCGCGGCGGGGGTGGCCCAGGCCTGGCTGCGCGCGCTGCTGGGCGCTGCGGCGGCCGCACTGCTGGCGGTGGCTTGCCTGCGCGGCCACTGGGGCGCGCCGCAATCGCTGCGCCTCTGGCTGGCCTGGCACCTGGCCCTGGCGCTGTGGCTGCTGGCCACCGCGGTGCAGCAGCGGGCACTCGTCGATGGCGCCCGTGCGCGCCTGGCGGCGCTGCTGGAATCGGTGTCCACCGGTTGGGTGCTGGCCACGCTGGCAGGCCTGGCCTGGTGGTCGGGCATGGCCTTCCTGGTCGGCGGCAGCCTGGGCGGCGGGCTGCCCGGCGAGGTGCTGCGGTCGTCGGCGATGCGCACGTCGGCCACGGTCGGCCTGGGCCTGGCGCAGGGCGTGTCGCTGCTGCTGGCCCTGGCCGCCGCGGCCTGGACCGCCCACCGGTGGCCGGCGGTGCGCCGCCCGTGGCTGATCGGCGTGGCCGCGGCACTGCTGGTGCTGGCGTGGTTCATGCCCGCGCTGGGGGCGGTGCTGCTGGTGCTGGCGGCCTGTGCCACCAGCGCACGATGGCGGCGGGCCGCGGCGGCGGCGCTGGCCGCGGTGTGGACCGTCGGCGCGTTCTACTACACCCTGGCCTGGCCGCTGTCGACCAAGGCCGTGGTGCTGGTCGCCGCCGGAGCCGTGCTGGGCGCGCTGGCCTGGTGGGCCGGCCGCGCCGATCGCCGCGCCGGCCCACCGCCGCCGGCCTCGGCAGCGGCACCCCGCGGCGACGGTCTCGGACCGCGCTTGGCCATCGCCGCCAGTGCACTGCTGGCGCTGGCCGTGGCCAACGTCGGCGCGTGGCAGAAAGAGAACCTGATCGCGGACGGGCAACCGGTGTTCGTCGAACTGGCGCCCGCCGACCCGCGCTCGCTGATGCAGGGCGACTTCATGCGGCTGAACTTCCGCGTGCCCGACGCCGTGCAGGCCACGGCCGACGGGCTGCTCACCGGCGCCCGGCCGGTGGTGGTGGCCCGGCGCGACGGCCGCGGCGTGGCCACGCTGCTGCGCGTCGACGACGGCCGGCCGCTGGCCGCGGACGAACTGCGACTGCAGCTGACGCCGAAGGACGGCCGCTGGATCGTCGTCACCGACGCGTGGTTCTTCCGCGAGGGCGAGGCCGCGCGCTGGGCCGCGGCGAAGTACGGCGAGTTCCGCGTCGAGCCTGGCGGCCGCGCGCTGCTGGTGGGCCTGCGCGGCGAGGGGCTGGCGCCGCTGTGATCGCGCGGCTGCGTCAAGGGCCCGTCGCAGCCACGCCCTCGCCGTCCAGACGGATCGCATCCGGCCGCGTCCAGCGCTGCAGCGCCGAGCCGGCACCGGCCTCGACGAAGAGCCGCCGGATCATCGGGTAGCGTGCCCGCACGCGCTGCACGATCTGGGCAAAGGCCAGCGCCGCTTCGGCCGTCCCGGTGCCCGCGTCGAAGTCGAGGTCCATCGTCACCAGCGCGTCGTCGGGCCCCACGTACATCGACAGCACCCGCCCCACGTCGCGCACGCCCGGCTGGGCCAGTGCGATGGCGCGCAGGGCCTGCGCCGTCTCGGGGCGGATGCCCTCGCCGATGAGCAGGCCGCGCGATTCCCAGGTCAGCAGCGAGGCCACGCCGGCGAGCAGCACGCCGATGAGCAGCGAGGCCACGCCGTCCAGCACCGGCATGTCCAGCGCATGGGCCAGCGCGATGCCCGTGGCCGCGATGGCCAGGCCCGCCAGCGCCGCCGCGTCTTCGGCGAGCACGGTGTAGGTGGTGGGGTCCTTGCTGCGGTGCACCGCCTGCCAGAACGGCGCACCGGCCGCCTGCCGGCGGAACTGGCGCAGCGCGATGGCGAAGCTGATGCTCTCGAACAGCGTGGCCGCGCCGAGCACGGCGTAGTTCCAGCTCGGGTCGGTCATCGGCTGCGGGTGGCGAATGTGCTGCACGCCCTCGTAGAACGACACGCCACCACCCAGGCCGAAGATCAGCACCGCGACGATCAGGCTCCAGAAGTACAGCTCCTTGCCGTGTCCGAACGGGTGCTCGGGCGTGGCCGGCCGCTGGCTCAGGCGGATGCCCACCAGCAGCAGCACGCCGTTGAAGGTGTCGACCGCCGAGTGGATGCCCTCGGACAGCATGGCCGAACTGCCGGTGACGCCGGCCACGGCGAATTTGGTGACGGCGATGGCCACGTTGGCCGCGATGGCGCCGTAGATCGCCACCCGGGATTCGGCCGCGGGAGCGGCCAGGGGGATGGCGGCGGTGGCCGTCGCGGGGCTTCGGGTCATCGCGTGCCGATCGGTGGGTGGGGCGGGGGCCGGCCTGGGCGGCGGCTCGCCGGCTGCACGACTGTGGGCGCCGCACCCGGCGGGGTCTGTACGCCATCGCACGGCGCGAGCGGGCGTCGGGCGCAGGCCGACGGGCCGTCGCCGGCCCGGGCACCGTCGGGCCGCGCCGCCCGGGGGCGTCTGCCATCATCGGCCCCTCGGTGTCGCTCGACCGCCCGTGCAGGGCCCGGTGGCCCGCCACCGCCCGCACGCCGGGCCCGCCGCCCCCATCGAAGCCATTGCATGCCCCACGCCGTCTCCCTGCTGCGCGCCGCCCGCGTGGCGCGCAGCACCAAGCCCTTCCTGGCCCGCGGCGGCTTCCGGCGCGAGCGCTGCGCCAGCTGCCGGCTGGCCGTCAGCCACTGCCTGTGCGCGCTGCGGCCGTCGGTGCCCACGCGCGCGGGCGTGTGCCTGCTGATGGGCGACGTCGAGCCGCTCAAGCCCAGCAACACCGGCTGGCTGGTGGCCGACGTGGTGGCCGACACCTTCGCGTTCGGCTGGGCCCGCACCGAGACCGACCCCGCGCTGCTGGCCCTGCTGCGCGACCCGCAGTGGCAGCCGCTGGTGGTGTTCCCGGGCGAGTACGTGCCGCCCGAGCGCGTGGTGCACGGCCTGGCGCCGGCCGACCCCTGCCCTGGCGGCGACGGCCCGCGCCCGCTGTTCATCCTGCTGGACGCCACCTGGGCCGAGGCGCGCAAGATGTTCCGCAAGAGCCCGTACCTCGACACTCTGCCGGTGCTCAGCCTGCAGGCCGCTCAGCTGTCGAACTACAAGCTCAGGCGGTCACGGCGCGACGACCACTTCTGCACCAGCGAGGTGGCCGCGCTGTGCCTGGGCCTGGCCGGCGAGCCCCACGCCGAGCAGGTGCTGACGGCCTACCTGGACGTGTTCACCCACCATTACCTGCAGGCGCGGAACCAGTTGCCGGTCGACTGGGACGGCGCCGCGCATCGGCGGCTGCGCCAGTTGGCGGAGCCCGGGCCAGCGCACGCGACCGCGGTGGGGTGATGGCTCAGGCAGCACCGCCGGCGCGCACAATCGCCCGGGTTCGGCGGTCGAGCGCCGCCGTCCATCCGGTACCCGGCACAACCTGAGCAAGAGGAATCGACACATGAGCGAACCCGTCGTCTACGGAGATCCGATCAGCACCTATGTCCGGTCCGTCCGGCTGGCCCTGGCAGAGAAGGGCGTCCAGCACTCGCTGGTGGCGGTGGACCTGGTCAAGGGCCAGCACAAGGAAGCGGCCCACATGGCCCGCAACCCCTGGGGAAAGATGCCCGCCTTCGAGCATGAGGGCCGATGCTTCTACGAGGCCAGCGCGATCATGCGCTACGTCGACGAGGCGTTTCCCGGGCCGGCGCTGATGCCGTCGACGCCGGCCGAGCGGGTGCGGGTGAACCAGTTGATGAGCGTCGTCGACAGCTATGGCTACGCGGCGTCGATCACCAACATCTTCATCCCGCGCGTGCTGGTGCCGATGCTGGGCGGACAGACCGACGAGGCCCAGGTCGCAGCGGCCAAGCCGCAGGCGGCGCTGTTCCTGACCGAAGTGAACCGCCTGCTGGGCGGCACCGACTTCTTCGGCGGCTCCACGGTGAGTCTGGCCGACCTGCACCTGCTGCCTGTGCTGACCTACCTGCAGGCCACGGCGGACGGCCAGGCCCTGATGGCGGCCACGCCCGCCGTCGGCGCCTGGATGGGGCGCATGAACCAGCGCCGCAGCGTGCAGGAAGTGATGCCGAGCGCCTGACGGCGCCCTTGGCAGCCACGGCGTTCGGCGCGCGCCGCCGGCGCCGCCGGACCCGCCGGACCCGCACGGACCCTGCGTGCCGACGATGCGGTGCAGGTGTCTGCGCAGGCGGGCTGCCCAACTTGCCGGCGGCATGGCCGAGCGCCACCGAAGCGCCGTTCGCGCGTTGACTCACCCTCCGGTGGCCGGCGGCGGCACCCGGCCCGCCTGCGCGGACCTGGGCGACCCGATGTCCACGGGCCTGCGGGCCCGTGGCCGCCGACGCAGACCCTAGGCCAGGGACGACCTCAGGCCGAGGCGCGCGCCGCTGTCTTCTGGCGCCGACGGCCTGCAAACGCCAGTGCCGCCGCGGCAACCAGCAGCGCCGTGTTCGGCTCGGGCACCACTTGCCCGGCCTGGGCGGCGCCGTACTCGAGGATGTTCACCCGCAGATTGAAGGCGTCGGCCTCAGGATCCTGGAAGTTGGTGGTGGTCATCCCGCCGAACATGACGTGGCCGGCGCCAACGGCCATCTCGGCCAACGTGGATTCGCCGCTGCCATCGTTGATCAGCGAGGTCAAGCCGGCACCGAAGACGTTGGCGTGGCAGAAGGACGATCCCGTGTAGGCCGTGGCAACGCCCGAGAAGATGGGGTGCGCGGCATTGACGGCCGTCGCGGTGTCGCAGCCGTCGAAGTCCGGATACGACAGCGTCACGCCAAACCCGTAGTTCATGCCGTCGCCCTCGTTCGGGGCGGCGTTGACGAACAGGCTGCCGCCGCCGTTCACCCAGGCCGCGATCAACGCGCCGTTGGCGCCCAGAAAGGCCTCGAGTTCATCGGCATTCGTGTCACCGCCTTCCATGAAGATGAAGCGGTTGGCCGCACTGAACAGCGTGGCGACGTTGGCGGTCTCGTAGCGCAGATCGCTCCAGACGCCCGCCCCGAATGCCGCATTCATGGCGGTCTCGTTGGTGTTGACGCCCCAGGGTTGGCCGGTATTGGACCGCAGGTAGACGGGGGCCGCCGAGACTTGTCCGGCGAACAGCGCCGCACCGATGACGCCCGATACGAGGCTGCACTTCAAGAACGAAAGACTCATGGGTAGCTCCAATTGACTGTGGGTGGATTCAGACTGCATCGGCGGTTAGTAAAGATCAGACCACCCCAAAAATCCGTTGTGAATCAACACGAGAACGCGTCAACCAAGGCTGGAATGTAGAAGCCGCCGACACTGGGATGCCGCAGGGCGCGGTGGCACCAGGCCCCGGATGCGCTGCCCGCGGCGGGGCCTCCGCGCGCCTTGCGGCGACCGGTTCCGTGCCGAGGCGGTACCACCGGCGCCGGCCGGTTGCGATGCCGTGATAGCGCTGGCGGCTCGGCCTGCCCGGACGCGGTGGGTCGGACGTCGCCGCCCTGGGCGGCGAGCGCGAGGGTCGCACCAAGGTCTTCCACGGCCACCCGACCCATGCCCCTGTCGGTCGGTGACGCAGCGCTTCGCCACCGCGCCAGGCGCGCCTGTGAGCTGGACGGCCGTCTTGTCCGCCCCGGAGTCGTCTCGGCCACCTGGCGCTCACCTTCGGCGTTGCTCGGCAGGGTTCCAACGCCGGTGTGCACGCACTGCGGCAGCGCCCGGTGGCCTTGGGTGCGCCGCCGCTGGCACGGCAGGCGGGCGTCCACGCAATGGAACGGCTCGCCCGCCTGCGTCGCCTGCCGTGCACACCGCGTACCACCCGCGGCCCGGGGGCGCAAGCGATGACCCGTCACGTCGACTCGGACACTCCATTGACGGCCGCGCCACCGGCCGGCATCGTCAGCCGCCCTGCCCATGAAGACCGCACCATGAACGTCACCCAGTTGCTCGATGAAGTCCGCCGCCGCGTGCCGCAGGGCGCGCCCTTCGGCACGCGATGGAAAGGTCGGTCGGTGGTCACCACGCCCGGGGGCGAGCACCACATCGCCGCGGCCGCCCGCATCGACGTCCAGGGCCGGCGGCGCGAGCAGTTCTGGTGCGACGACGTCCGTGTGGAGCACGCCGTGTGGCTGCGCCTGACCTGCACCGAAGGTGAGTGCCCCCACGCGACGCAAGTGCGCGCGCAATGGGCCGCCTTTCGTCGGCGGAACGGGGCGGCCGCCAGGTCGGCACCTACGCCGCCGCGCCCCCTGATGGCCGAGGTCGCGGTCCACCTCGGGCCGCAGCGCTTCATTGCAAGGCCTGCGTGCTTTCCGTGCTACACACCGTGCCCCAACGGCGCCCATCCGCCGATGACCCTCGACAAGACCGGGTTCGACCTGTTCGACGACGGCAGCTGCCTAGGCGGCGGCGTCACGCAGTCCGGCGGTGTGCAGCGCCCGCGCCTGCCCACCGTGCGCGCCGCCGAGGCCTACCTGCTGGCCCGGCACCTGGAGACCCTGGCGGCCGTGGGCGCTGCCCGCGATGCCTCGCGCGGCCGGCCAGGCGGCCCGGCCGCCGAGGCCGACTAGGGCGTGCGCCTCGGGCCCACTGAACGGACGTGGGTCAGCGACGAGGAGGATGCGCTCCGCCTGCAGGGCATTCACGGACCGTGCCGACCGGTCCAGTTCGGCGACGGCCCGCACCAATCCCACCAGCCCAGGCTCGCACGTCCACGACGACGGCGTCGCACCAGCGGGCTCGTCGTCGTTGCGCCGCTGGTGCGCAAAGAACGCGTCCAGTGGCCCCATCAGCAGCCGCGCGCCCTGGCCGGCGCCTGACGTCCCCTGGGGCCCTTGGGCCATGGGTCCATTGGGCCCTTGGCCCATTGATCCCCCTGGGCCCCACAGAGTTCGGCGAGCGTCACCGGCAAGCCCTCAGGCGTCTCGGTCGTTCGGCGGCCCAGGCCCCGCTCGATCGTCCATCGACGAGCACAGTGCCTGCCGACGCCGCTCGAGCTCGGCGCGCACCCGCGGGCCGCCGGCCAAGGCGATGGCGCGCCCCAGCGCCTCCAATGCCTCGGCGCGGCGTCCCGCCAGCGTGAGCAGGTGGGCTCGCGCGGCCCAGGCCGGCTGGAAGGCCTCGCACAGGCCGGGGTCGATCGCATCCAGCGCGGCCAGGCCCGCCGCCGGGCCGTGCGCATGGCCCAGCGCCGTCGCCCTGGCCACCCGCGCGCCCAGGCCGGGTGCCAGCCGCACCAGGCCTTCGTACAGCAATGCCAACGCGGCCCAGTCGGTGTGGCCGCTGTGCGCCCGGGCGATGTGCACCGACTGGATCGCCGCCTCGAGCTGGAACCGGCCCACGGCGCCCTGCGCGTGGGCGCGCCCGAGCAGCCGCTCGCCCCACCGGATCAGCCGCGGGTCCCAGCGGGCGGTGTCCTGGTCGCTCAAGGCCACGTAATCGCCCTCCGGTCCCACGCGGGCCGGCCGCCGCGCCGCCGACAGCGCCAGGCCGGCGGCCAGGCCCAGCACCTCCGGGTCGTCGGGCAGCAGTTGCACCAGCAGGTCGGCGAGGTAGCGGGCCTCGTCCGCCAGGTCGGCGTCGGCGGCCCCCTCATCGGCCTCATCGGTGTCGTTACCCACGGCGAGGCAGGCCTCGCCCGCCAGATCCCAGCCGATGGCGTAGGCACCGTAGATGGCTTCCAGCACCGCGTCGAGCCGCGCAGGCATGTCGGAGCGGCCGGGCAACGCGAACGCGATCGCGGCCTCCTTGATCTTGCGCTTGGCCCGCACCAGGCGCTGGGCCATGGCGGCAGCCGGCACCAGGAAGGCACGGGCGATCACCTGCGCGTCGAGGCCCAGCACCGTCTGCATCATCAACGGCGCCCGCACGCCGGGATCGATGGCCGGGTGAGCGCAGACGAACAGCAGCTTCAACCGCTGGTCCGGGATCTCGTCGGGGTCGGGGTCGGCCAGGAACATGGCTTCGATCTGCTCTTCGTCCAGGGGCACGCTGGTGCGCGCGGCCGCGCTGCGCAGCACGTCCAGCTGGCGGTGGCGGGCCACCGTCAGCAGCCAGGCCTGCGGGTTGTCGGGCACGCCGCGGGTGGGCCACATCGCCAGCGCCGCGGCAAAGGCATCGGCCAGGGCATCCTCGGCCCCGGCCACGTCGCCCGAGCGCGACGCCAACAGCGCCAGGAGCCGCCCGCGCGAATCGCGGGCGGCCCGTGCCGCGTGGCTGGCCGCGTCGGTGCCGCCCAGGCTGGGCATCAGCCCATGGCCGACGGCCGCACCTCGATCAAGCCGCGTTGGGCGGACGGGCAGCGCTCGGCCCATTGCAGGGCCTCGTCGAGCGAGGGCACCTCGATCACGTAGTAGCCGCCCAGTTGCTCCTTGCTGGCGGCGTAGGGGCCGTCCTGGATGCGCCGGGTGCCGTCGCGCACGCTGAGCACGGTGGCCGTGTCGCTGGGGCGCAGCCAGTCGGTGGCGACGAAGACGCCCGCCTCCTTCAGCGATTGCGTGTAGGCCTCGAAGGCCGCCTTCACCTGCTGCAGGGCGGGTGCCGGCGCGTTGGCCCTCTGGGCTTCGTCGTTGTACAGGAACAGGGTGTACTTCACAGGGGATCTCCATGGACGAGAGCGGCTTGCTCACACCCCCATGACGGGTTCGATGCGGCCCGATCGACAAGGCCTGGCCATTCAGTGGCGGCAGATCGTGACCGACCGGCGCGGCGTGCAGTGTCGTGCGGAACCGGCCGGCCGTCCACCGGGCGTCGGGGTGCGCCGACGTCGCAGGGCCTGCGGCAAGGCCAGGGCGCCGGCAACTCCACGCCGGCGATCCATCCCGGCCACGCCGGGTGTCGGCGAGGGCCCGTCACTGCACCACCCTGCCCAGCCGCGACCAGCGCACGCCGCCCTCGCCCCACGAGAACCACACCTGCCGCACGCGGCCCACCACGTCCTGCAGCGGCACGGTGCCGAAGTGGCGCGAGTCGACGCTGCGCGTGCGCTCGTCGCTCAGCGCGAAAACCTGCCCGGGCGGCACGACGAAGTCGCGCGCGGCGGCGTGTTCGGGCGCGGGCGGCAGGGTCGCGGGCAGCACGACCGTGGGGGAGGCGCCCGGTGGCGCCGGCCCGTCCACCGGGGGCACCGGCGCGCCATTCACGCGCAGCGCCGCGCCCTCAGCCTGCACACGGTCGCCGGGCAGGGCCACCACCCGCTTGACGTACAGCGTGGTGCGGTCGTTGGGGTAGGCGAAGATCACCACGTCGCCGCGCCGCACCGGCTGGCGGCAGCCGATGCAGGCATAGCGCATGTCGGCAAAGACGAAGTCGCCAGGCCACAGCGTGGGCGCCATGCTGCCCGACGGGATGCGGAAGGCCTGCACCTGGTGGGCGCGCACCACGCCGATCAGCAGCGGCAGCGCGATGAAGTCGCCCAGCACCAGGATCAGCAAGGTGACGCCGCCCATGCGCCACACCGGCAGCACATCGGGCACGTGCCGCGCGGCCATCGGCGCATCGCCCTGCCGGCGCTGCACCCGCCGCGCCACGCGCCAGGCGTCCACCGCCGAGCCCAGCCACAGCGCCAGCGCGGCCAGCACGCCCAGCGCCAGCGCCGGTGCCGTCCACGACGGCGGCAGCACCAGCGCCACCAGCGCCACCGCCGGCACGCTGACGAAGGCGAAGGCCAGGAAGCACCAAACCGCCTTGTTGATCTGGCCGTTGTGCCACTGGCCCAGGCCGGGCAGGGCCAGCGATTTCAACGTGGCGAGCAGCGGCTGCGCGGGCAGGCCCGGGGGCAGCGCGAAAGTGGTCGAGGCGGTCATGGCGTGGGTCCGATCGTCGATGTGATGAAAAAGGGGCCGAGCGGTCAGCCGACGGCCACCGCGGTGGCCGTCCACAGCCCGCCGACGAAGAGCAGCACCTCGACGGCGCCCAGCGCCCCGCAGGCGGCCAGCACCAGCGCCTGCACCAGGCGCCAGAGCCGGGCGGGCGGGCGGCCCGTGGCGCCGGGAGGCTCGGCCCCCACGGGGCGCGCGGGCAAGGCGGCGAGCACGCGGGCGCTGAAGTCGTCGGGCACCTGCAGCAGCGGGCCATCGAGCGCGCGGTCGATGTCGGCGTCGAGGTCGATGGCGGATGGCGTGGGGTGCGGGGTCATCGGCTGGCTCCGGTGGCGGGGGTGTCGGTGGCGGACAGGGCGTCGCGCAGGCGCGCCCGGGCCCGGTGCAGGCGTGCCTTGACGGCGGATTCGCTGCAGCCTTCGAGCCGGGCCACGTCGGCCAGGCTCAGCTCGTGCACATAGGCCAGCGCCAGCACGCTGCGGTCGTCGGCAGGCAGGCGCCGCAGCGCGGCCTGCAGGGCCGCCTGCCGCTGCAGCAGGTGCAGGGCCTGCGCGGGCCCGGGCTGGTCGCAGGCCGGGTCGGGCGCGGGATCGCCCGCCGGGGCCTGCCAGCGGCGCTCGGCCCGGTCGAGCTCGTTCAGCGCCAGCCGCCGCACGATGGTGTACAGCCAGGTCGAGAACGCGCCCTGCTCGAAGCGGTAGCGGCCCAGGTGCTGCCAGGCGCGCACGAAGGCCTCCTGCGCCAGCTCTTCGGCCTCGGACTGGCGCAGCCCCATGCGGCCCAGGAACGAGAAGATCGGCCGCTGGAAGTGCCGCACCAGCACCGCAAAGGCCTCGCGATCGCCGGCGGCGGCCCGCACGATGTGCGGGGCCAGGGGATCGGTGGCGGTGCCGTGGGGGTCCAAGCGCGGGCGTCCTTCGACGGGGAGGGGGGTCCCAGGCTTATACCGGCGAGTGGGCGGACGGTTGCGCGGGCCGGCAGGGCCCGACAGGACGTGGCCGACCGCGGTGTCCAGGTGCAGCCGCACCGGACGGCGTCTGGCGGTTGTCGCTGCCAGCCGTGTGAAGGACTTCGAGTCCGCCCTTTGGCATCACGTCGCCAGCGCCGCTGGCCAGGGGCATTGCCGACCTTGGGTGGTTCGGTGCTGGTGTGGTGCGCTCGACGTCGTCGGGCCTGTCGCCGCAGGGGGATCTCGGCTGCATCGCGAGCCGGTCAGTTCCGGGACGACGGCCGAAACATCTCGTGGTGCAAGCCCCAATGCTCGACAGCAGGTCCTCGCAGAAGGCGTCCAGCAGTGCGTGCAACTCATGTCGCGTCAGCCCCAGCTGCTCATGCACGACCAGGCGGTCGAGCCACTTGATCTCAGCGTCGCCGATGTCGCCATCGGCGACCAACGTCTATGCGACGATGCGGGCTGCGGGCTGCGGGCTGCGGGCTGTTCGCGCGCCGCCTGCGGCGATCGGCGCCGAATGCGCGGCTTCCGGGCGAGCGGTCGAGGGGATGGACGTCCTGATGTTCAGGGTGTGGAGTCCTGGGGTCGTTCGAGTTCAGCGTTCGTGACTGATGAAGCGTTGGCGCATGCGGCGCGAGTCAGTGCCGCGGCGCCACAGGCGCATGAGGAAGCGCGCGGCGCGTGCCAACGCGTTGTCCAGCGCAGTGCGCCAGTCGCTGGCCACGGAGGCGACGACCACCGACCCGGCGCCATCGGTCCGGAGTTCCACCTGGCAGCGCTTGTCGATGCCGCCGCGCGGTCCGTTCACGTCCGACATCTGCACCTCGGCGCGTGGCACCCGCCAGCCCAGGCGTCGCAGCACGAAGCGCAATCGGCGCTCGGTCAGGTCGCGCAAGTCGGTGGCTTGCGGATGGCGGGACTTGAAGAGCACTTGCATCACGGATCTCCATCGATTGAGGCACAGATGCAATGTGGGGCGCCGGGTGGTTCTGGAAAAGCAGCCTTTCAAGAACGCGAACATCGGATAAACCTGAGCATGGGATGAGAGTTCGGCCGCAGAATTCGCAGTCTGGCGGCTCCGGCCGGCACGCGTTGCAGCGCGCAAGCCTTCCTGGCACGTCACCCTCTGGAGAACCACCCGATGCCCAACGCACGAACCGCGAACGCCGTCCGCCTGGAGTTCGCTGCTGACTCCCTGGTTCAATCCAATCTGTCGGGGGCAGCCTTCACCGGCAACTGGCTCTGGGTGGCGGGCGACGAAGCCTGCGGCCTGGACCGCCTTCGACTGCTCGACCCCGTGGGGCGCGAGGCCTTGCGCTTCGGCGAGGTGCGCGACTTCCCGCTCGCCGATCTGCTGGACCTGCCCGGCACAGCCGGGGAAGAGGCCGACCTGGAAGGCATGGCCGTGGCCGACGGCTTCCTCTGGGTGGTGGGCTCGCATGGCCTGAAGCGCAAGAACGCCAAGCCGGACCGGGACCACGCCGACAACGCCAAGCGGCTGGCCAAGGTGGCGCTGGACGGCAACAGGCGTCTGCTGGCCTGCCTGCCCATCGAGCCCGACGCCCAGGGCGAGCCCTGCCTGGTACGGCAGGCGCAGGACGGCCGACGGGCGCTGCGGCTGAAGGGCGATGCGCAAACCAACCTGCTCACCCGTGCGCTGGCCGATGACCCCCACTTTGGGCCGTACATGGCCATCCCGGGCAAGGACAACGGCTTCGACATCGAAGGCCTGGCCGTGGACGGGCGCCGGCTGCTGCTCGGCCTGCGCGGCCCGGTGCTGCGCGGTTGGTCGGCGCTGCTCGAGATCGCGGTCGAAACCCGCGGTGACCAACTGCGCCTGGCGCCCCTGGACGACAACGGCACGCTGATCCGCAAGCATTTCCTGCAACTCGACGGCCTGGGCGTGCGCGACCTGCACTTCTCCGGCGACGACCTCTACATCCTGGCCGGCCCGACGATGGTGCTGAACGGCGACATCCGCGTCTTCAAGTGGCCTGCTGCCCGGCCCCTGCTGGCCACCAACCGCGAGCCGGTGCGCTTCGAGTCGGCGCTGACCGAGTCGGTGCACCTGCCGCACGGACGCGGGACCAACCGCGCCGAGGCCATCTGCGACCTGCCGCCGGCGCTGTCGGGCGGCAAGGCGCGCTGGCTCGTGCTGTACGACGCGCCTGGCGCCGATCGCAAGGAGGGCGAGCACACCGTCTTCGGTGATCTGCTGCGCCGCGATTGAGATCGTCCGCCCCGGTCTGTCTCAGCCGCCTGGACGAACGGGCCCGCGCGGCGCACGGGGCTGCGGCCGGATCGCTGTTCGTTGTCACTGTCCGCTCTGTTTCACGGTAATCAAGCATGGAAAAACTACTTTCAAAAGTCGGGTCGCTGCTCTACGGCATGAGATTCACCATGCTGTTCTTCTACGTGGGTCTGGTGGCGATCATCTTCGGCATCCTGGGCAAGTTCCTGCTGGAGACCTACAAGCTGATGAGCACCTTGCTGTTCGGCGACCTTGCAAAGATCGACCTGATCATCAAGGTGCTCGAGCTGGTGGACATGACGATGGTGGCGCAGCTGGTCTGGGTGGTGGCGCTCGCCGGCGTGTCGCTGTTCGTGACCACGGGGCACTTCGACAAAAAGGACATGAAGAAGCCCGACTGGCTGGACCACGTCAACACCTACAACCTCAAGTTGAAGCTTGCATTCGCCATCATCTCGATCTCAGGCGTGCATGCCTTGAAGACGTACCTGAGCGGCGATCTGAGCTTGGAGAACATCCAGATCGTGACGATGGTGGCTGTCATCCACTTCACCTTCGTGCTCTCTGCCATCGGCATTTCGTTTGCAGAACGTCTGACGCGGGAAAAGACCTGATCGCGCCTCGGGCCATGGCCGCTCTCCCAGAAGTCGACCTCGGGTCACCGCTGCAGTTCGTCATCAATGCGGCAGCGGGCAGCAACGACGCGCGGGCGAAGCGCGAAGTCATCGAAGCCGCGCTGCGGGCTGGTGGGCGACCAGGTGACTTGCTGTTCTGCAGCCCCGCCGACTTGACCAGCGTGTCGCACCAGGCTGCGACAAGGGCGATCGCCACCCGCACGGCCGTGGTCGCCGTCGGTGGCGACGGTACGCTCAACACCGTGGCACAGGCCGCACACGCCGCAGGCTGCGCCATGGGTGTGGTGCCGCAGGGCACGTTCAACTACTTTGCCCGCACGCACGGCATCCCCCCAGACCCGGCCGATGCCGTCCGCCAGTTGCTGCGTTGGGCGCCGGCGCCGGTCCAAGTGGCCGGCGTCAACGAACGGGTGTTCCTTGTCAACGCCAGCCTCGGGCTCTATCCCGACCTGCTGGAAGACCGGGAAGCCTACAAGGCCCGCTTCGGCCGAAGCCGCTGGGTGGCGTTCGTGGCCGCCTGTGCAACCCTGCTGCGTGCGCAGCGCCGTTTGCGACTGCACATCGAGATGGGTGGCACGGTGCGCGACATACAAACCTTGACGCTCTTCGTGGGCAACAACCGCCTGCAACTACAGCAGTTCGGCGCGGAGCCCGATGACACCCTGGCCGGCACACCAGGCGACGGCAGCATGGCCGCGCTGGTGCTGCGCCCTATCGGGACGCTGTCGATGATCGGCCTGATGCTGCATGGCGCCATGGGCAGGCTGGGTGAAGCCGCAGGCGTGGAGCGCTTCGAGTTCGAGCACCTGGTGGTGCGGCCGACGCTGCCGCTGGGCCGCCGCGGGGTGAAGGTGGCCTTCGATGGCGAAGTGACGATGATGCGCGCGCCGCTCGACTTCCACGTGCTCGCCAAACCGCTTTACTTGCTGAAGCCACAGCGCGACGCTGCCGTCCGCGTTGAAGGGGCAGCGCCATGAGCGCGCCGGGCCGCCCCAAGCGCCATACCGCAGCGCGCAGCGCGGAGCTTGCCTGATGAGCGCCCTGCTGCAGATTTCCGACACGCACTTCGGCACCGAGCAGGGCGCGGTCGTCGAAGCCCTGGGCGCGCTGGCCCACCAGCAGCGTCCTGACGTGGTCGTGCTGTCGGGCGACATCACGCAGCGCGCGCGTCCGGCCCAGTTCCGCGCGGCACGCTCGTTCGTGGACCGTCTGGGGGCGCCGGTGCTGGCCGTCCCGGGCAACCACGACATCCCGCTCTTCGATCTGTGGGCGCGCCTGCGCCGGCCGTATGGGCGGTACAGCGCCGCGTTCGGCATGGATCTCGAGCCGGTGCACCGCTCTGCGGAATTCCTGGTGGTGTGCGTCAACACCACGCGACCCTGGCGACACAAGGATGGTGAAGTGTCCGCACTGCAGATCGACCGCGTGGCCCGGCTTGTGGCGCAGGCCGACCCTGCGCAACTGCGGGTGGTCGTGGTGCACCAGCCCATGGCTGTCACGCGTGCCGAGGACGAGCCCAACCGACTGCGCGGGCATGCGGCCGCTCTGCAGCGTTGGGCTGAAGCCGGCGCCGACCTCGTCATCGGCGGTCACATCCACCTGCCCTACGTCATGCCGCTGCACGGCCTGGCGCGCCTGCTGTGGGTCGTGCAGGCGGGCACGGCCGTGTCGTCCAGAGTGCGTGATGGCGCGCCCAACTCGGTGAACCTCTTGCGCTGGGGTGCAGATGCGGCGCCGGGATGCTGTCGGATCGAGCAGTGGGACTACCAGGCCGACGACCGCGCTTTCCGGCTCGCCAAGGTCAGTGAGGTCCGGCCGGATCGGACGTGAGCGCAGTTCTGCAACGGGCGCGCCATCTTCAGGCAAGTTCGTATTTTCCTGAGTTGGATTATCGGAAGTGTCGCTTCTTCCGAAGCAGGACCGGGTGCATACTCCAGCCTGTCATCACTTCCGAGCTCACCCGCCATGAAGCCTTCTTTGCGCTTTGCATCCCTCGTCATTGCCCGGATCAAGCAGAGCCTGCACGTGCTGAAGGAGGATCTCAGGCAGTGGGTGCCGCAGCCAGCGCCGGTGCTCGTGCCCATCCCGATCCCGGCCGAGCGCCGTGCACGCAGGTCGGATGGCCGGCATCCCGCCCGAGGCGAATGAGTCCGAAACCCAGCCCTTGCCGCACATCGTCCACCCCTTGTGCGAAGAGCTCCTGGCGGGTGGATACGAGACCGGTTCGCTCATGGGCAGTGTCGATGACAGCGCCCTGGCGTCGTTGACGGCCGGGATCTCCGATCCGGCGCTGCAATGGAAGGTGCTGCGTCTGTCCCTGACCGCGGCGCGGGCCGATGGCCACCTGGCCGACGGCGAAACCGTGGTGGTGGCGACCGCTCGGCGCCATTGGAAGCTGGCCGGTGGCGAGGAGCCGAGCGCCACGACGATGGCCCGCCGCCACGCACACTGATCGGATTCGATCGAGATGCCTTCAAGGCCGTGCCGCAGCCACCACCTGCGTCACCAGCGGGTGGTGCTGGCCGCGCCTCGACCGGATGGCGTGGATCTCTTCCTTCACGCCATCGCTGCTGCCCAACAGCCGAAGGCCGCGCATCAGGCCGACGTCGTCTGCTCCGAGCCGGCTGACCGGGAACACGCCAAGCCCGCGAGCCGCAAACACCGCCAGAAGCGCACTGTCCTCGAACTCGCCGACGATGCGGGGCCGCAGGCCTTGAGTCTCGAACCAGTGGTCCAGCGTCGGTCGCAGCGCGGAATGCCCCGTGGGCAGCAGCACCGGCAGGTCGTTCAGGCTTTGCGGGAAGCGGTCGCGCTCGGTCTTGCCGACCAGCCGGGCCGGGCCATACCACTCGACCGGTGACTCGACGAGGCGCTCGCTGGTGAGGCGCAGGTTCGGGTTGCGCGGTGCGGCCTGACCGGCCAGCACCAGGTCCAGGTGATGCAGCGCCAGCTCGCTGAGCAGCTGCTCGAACTCTCCTTCGTGGCAGACCAGCCGAAGGTTGGGGGTGCCCAACACGGGCTCCAGCAACGCATGGGCGGCGAGCTTGGAGATGCCATCGGAAAACCCGACTGCCAGGCGGGCCACCTTGCCGCTGGCCGCTTCGCGCACCTCGTCAGGGATGCCCTGGCCCAGCTGAAAGATCTCCTCGGCGCGCGCGAAGGCGGCATGGCCGGCCTCGGTGAGGGCCACGCCACGGCCCGAGGGCTTGAGGAGCTGGTGGCCCAGCGCCTTCTCCAGCTCGCGCACCTGCGCGCTGATGGTCTGCACCGCCATGTCCAGCCGTTCGGCGGCACGGGCGAAGCCGCCTTCCTTGGTGACGACCCAGAAGTAGTGCAGATGGCGGTAATTCAGCATGTGTCCTCCGGTGCGGGAAACCCGAAGTCTAAGTACGTTTCGATCTGGTTTGTTCGATGCGGATTCATCCCCACACTCCAACTCACCCGAACGCCCGAGAAAGCCCGATCATGTTCTACGCCCTCAGCTGGTTCTTTGTCGTTGCTCTGCTGGCGCTGTGGTCGCTGGCGGCCTGGGCGTTGCATGCCGTTACCGTCTGGACGGTCTCGAACGCGGGCGCGCTCACAGGGGCTGCATCAGGCGCTGGCACCATCACTGTGCCGGGTTGGCTGGCCCCCTGGGTGCCGCCCGAAGTCGCGCAGTGGGCAAGCCAGGCCTTGGCGGGCTTGGGGCCGTTCGTCGATGGCCTGCTGCAGGCTGCACCCGCACTGGCGGGTGGCCTGACCGCAGCGACATGGGTGATCTGGGGCATCGGCAGCGTGCTGCTCGTGCTGCTGGGTGCCGGGCTGCACCTGCTCATCGCGCTGTGGCGCCGCCGCGGCGGCAACGGATCCGGTCCCCGCGCCGGCTCTTCGCTGGCGGCAGTCTGATTGCGCCAGCGTCTCAGTCACCTCCAAAGCGAATTCCGGATCGCCTCGGCAACGAAATCACCATGGACACCAGCACGCTTCTCTTCGCCATCCTGACCCTCTGTCTGGTCGGGGTCACCTTCCACGCCTGGCGCTTGGGCAATGAGAAGCGCGATGTCGCGCTGCTCGGTGTGTTCAGCGCCCTGATGGGCGTGGGTACGGCCATCGCGGCGATCCTCTGAATCCGAAAACAGAACATGGGCTTCCTGCTTCCCTTCCTCACAGTCGACTTCATGGGCACGCCCGCCTTGGGTCTGGCTCACCTTCGTCGGCACCGTCGTCGCGCTGCTGGCCTTCGACCTGGGCGTCCTGCACAAGCGAGTGGGCGGACGGTTGGGCGGACGGTTGCGCGGCCGTGCGGGCCGTGGTGACCGCGGCGGGTGGCGGATCGGCGCGGGTGCCGTGGGCAGGACGTCCTTGCATCGCCCGGCACGGGCAATCGCGGCTTCCATGGGCCCGCCCCCAACCCGGTGGCTACCAGGCCATGTCGGGAGTGAAGCCTCGCTCCGTCCCCTGACATCCAGCCCCGCCAAGAACTGACGCTGGGCGTGCAATGCCGATGACTCCTTTCGATCGACCTGGGCTGGCCCGTCGCGATGCGCCGCCCTTCGTGGCGACGCTGCTGCTGGCGGCCTACCAGGCCTTGTGTCTGAACGCGCCCGAGTTCTGGGAGCGCCTGGGGGCGGTGCGGGATGCCGGCGGCACGCCGGGCTCCTCTGCCCTGATGGTCGCCGCCGAAGCGGGGCTGGTCCTGGGTGTCTGCCTCCTGCTGGCCCTCCTGCTGGCCGCCCTCGGCCGCGCCGTGCTCCTCATCGGTGGCGTTGCCATGATCCTGTTGTCTGCGGCGGCCAGCTACTACATGGTCCGCTATGACGTGGTCATCGGCTACGGCATCGTGCAGGCCGTGATGGCCAGCGACCAGGCGCTTTCGGCCGAAATGGTCGGCCGCGATCTGTTGCTCTGGGTGCTGCTGCTCGGTGTTCTGCCCGCAGTCGCCTGGTGGCGCCTGTGCTTCAGGCGCGTGGTCCGGCCGACGTCCGTGTCGACACGCCGCGTCTGGAGCATCCGCCTGGCGATGTCGGTGTCGGCCCTATCGCTGGCACTTGCGAGCCATGCCGTCGTTCGCCACACCGCCGAACAGAGCGCGGGCGGGAAGCCACCCGTGAGTGCATCGGGTCTGGTCGCTCATCGGTATGTGCCGACCAACTGGCTGTCGGGCATGGCCATGACCGGCGCCAACCGCGCCACCGCGGCGATGCGCGCCAACCAGCTGAGCGACCCGGCAGAGCGTTTCACCTACCTTGAACGTTCGCCGCTGGACCATGTGACGGTGGTGCTGGTCATCGGCGAGACCACGCGGCACGACCACCTCGGACTGCTGGGCTACAACCGGGACACGACGCCCCGACTGCGAGGCGAGGCCGGCCTGGTGGCGTTCCGCGCGGAGTCCTGCGACACCTCCACGCGCCTGTCCCTGGCCTGCATGTTCGCGCGCCCCGAAGGCGTCGTGACTGGCGCGGGGTTCGAGCCCGATCGGATCGATGAACACAAGGTCTTCAGCGTGTTCCGCGAACTGGGGTTCTCGATCGAACTCTTCGCGATGCAGAGCGAGGTCGGCTTCTACCAGAGGGTGGAGCCGGACTTCTACAAGATGCGAGAGGTGATCGTCGCAGACGCCAGCTCCAGCCAGCGCCAGGTGTTCGATGGCCTGTTGCTGCCGGAGGTCGACTCATCGCTCGACCGACATCCCGATGGACGGCACCTGATCGTCCTGCACAAGAAGGGCTCGCACTATCTCTACAGCCAACGCTACCCGCGCGAGTTCGCGCGCTGGCAGCCCGAGTGCCTGGATGCCGACGACCACTGCGGGCGTGCCGAACTCGTCAATGCCTACGACAACTCCGTGCTCTACGGCGATCACGTGCTGGCCGAACTGTTCGATCGCTTGAAGGGTCGAAAGGCGCTGGTCGTGTTCACCTCCGACCATGGTGAGTCGATCGGCGACGGTACGCACTTTCACGGCACGCCACGGGCGATCGCCCCGCCCGAACAACGCCGCGTACCGCTGCCGTTCTGGGGATCGCCACTGTTGCTGTCGGATCCGGTCCACCGCGAGGCCTTCGAGCGGCTGCGCCAACGAGCGCAAAGCGGCCAACTGGCCAGCCACCAGAACCTGTTTGCCAGCATGCTGGGCTGCCTGTCGGTCGAGTCCCGGGATGGCGGTGTGACTCCCGCGCACAACTTGTGCCACTGACCGGCAAGGCTGCCCCGCTGCGGGTGTCGCCTCCTGCGCGTCTCGATGCGCCAGGCACACGACGCCGCGGCGCCGCGCACTAGGCCGGGATTGATTTCTCCATGAACACGCTCAGCGGATCGTCGCGGTAGCCGCCGAAGGGCCCGCGCCGCCGGTAGCCGCTGCGGGCGTACAGCGCCAGCGCCTCGGGCTGGTAGGGCCCGGTCTCGAGCCGCAGTTGCGTGCAGCCTCGGGCCAGCGCCTGCGCTTCCAGCAGGCCCAACAGCCGCGCGGCGAGACCCTGGCCCCGCGCCGCGGGGTGCACATACATGCGCTTGAGCTCGCCATGGTCGGGGCCCAGCACGACGGCGCCGCAGCCCACGGCCCGGCCCTGCGCGTCACGCACCACCGCAAACACCACGTTGGGCTGCGTCAGCGAGTGCAGATCGAGCGCGTGGCGGCTCTCCGGCGGGTAGAGCGTGTCCTGGTAGGCGTCGAGCTCGGCGATGAGCGCGACGACCTCGGGCTGGTCGGGCGATTCGAGTTGGATGGGCATGGTGCGGCGCGCAAGGGACGGCGGCAAGGGCAGCGCGAGCAACGCAGCGTCAGGGCTCACCGTCCCAATAGTCGAGGCTCGGCGCCTGGCGCGCGATCACCTCGAACGGCGCCGTCCGGTCGAGGCTGCCTTCGGCCAGGTACTTGCCGGAATCGGGGTACTCGCAGATCTCGGGCGCCTCCATCGTGCTGATGGACAGGTACTTCAGCGGCGCGTCCGACGTGTTGATGATCTGGTGCGGATACTCCGGGCCCGCGGGAATGAAGACCACGTCGCCGGCCTTCAGCGGCAACCGCTCGCCGGCCACGCGCAAGGTGCCGCTGCCTTCGAGCACGATGAACATCTCTTCCTGCGCGTGGTGCAGGTGGTAGGGGCAGCCCACCTTGCCCGGCGCCAGCGTGTCGATGGACGCGCCCAGCTTGCGCGCCGCCGTGCCCCGGGCCAGGCGCGCCCCCAGCGCGTCGTAATGGGGGTCGCGCTGCATGCGGGTCAGCGGCACGTCGTTGAAGTTGCGGATGAGCGCGGCCGCGAGCGCGGCTGCGGTGTCGGACAAGCCGGTGGACATGGCGGAAGACCCGTCAGCGCTGGGGTGACGCCGCGGCACGCTGCGCGCAAGCGGCCGAACCCGCGCCGCGCAGGGGCCGCTCATTGGCCCGCGGGGGGCTGCCACAGCTCGACCTTGTTGCCCTCGGGGTCCATCACCCAGCCGAACTTGCCGTACTCGGAGTCGTCGGTCTTGTCGAGCACCTGGCAGCCCTCGTCGCGCAGCGCCTGCAGCAAGGCGGCCAGGTCGTCGACGCGGTAGTTCACCATGAAGGGCGAGGTGCTCGGCGCGAAGTAATTGCTGTCGGCCGCGCCGATGGTCCAGATGGTGGTGCCCTTCATCGGCTGGCCCGCGGCGTCGACCCAGGTGAAGGCGGTGCCGCCCCATTCCTGCACGTCGATGCCGAGGTGCTTTTGATACCACGCACGCAGCGCGACCGCATCGCGCGCATTGAAGAAGATGCCCCCGATGCCAGTGACTCGCTTCATCTGAACCTCCGATGTGTGCACGAAGCCGGAGCGTAGCGCGTTCCGGCCCGGAGCAGAAGCGGTTCGTCGCGTTGCGTCAGCGACGGCCGTCGTCCTGCACCAGCGTCCAGGCCTGGCCATTGCCGACCGGCACCTCGCCCAGCGCGTGCACGTCGACGCCCTCGATGCAGGCCATGTTCAGGCCCAGGGTCTGGGTTTCGCCGCGCATCACGTGGTGGGTGTAGATGCCGCAGACCTTGCAGAAGCAGTGTTGTGCCTCGTGGGTGTTCCAGGTGTAGGTGGCGACGAGATCGTCGCCCGCGGTGAGCCTGAAGGCCGAGCGCGGCGCGGCCCCCATCACCGCACTTTTGCGGGCGCAGAGCGAGCAATTGCACCGGAAGTACGGGCCCAGCGGCTCGTCGGTGTCGATCTCGAACCGCACGCCACCGCAGTGGCAGGAGCCTTGGTAGGTCGTCATGGCGCCAGCCTAGCAGGCGGGCGACGCTGCGCCAAGTGCCCGGCACCCGGACCGGTCGGGACGCGCACCACGGGTCGGCCGGGCGAGGATCCGGGGCAGCCGCCTCACGGTGACCGCTGGTGGCCGGCCAGGATGAAGCGCTGCACCTCGTCGCCGATGGCCTGCTGCTGCAGCGCGATCAGAAGGTGCCCGCCGCGTTCGAAGGCGTGCAGCCGGGCCCCGGGGATGGTGGCGGCGGCGAACTCGGCGTTGCGGTAGAGCTGCAGGGTGTCGTCCCGGGCGTGCACGATCAGCGTGGGCGCGCGGATCGCCGCGATGCGCTCGTTCGGCATCGCCGCCCGGTTGTCGAAGGCCACCCCCGCCGACCGCGGCGACGCCGGGTTCATCTCGTCGATGATCCGGTCCACAAGGCGGCGCTGCCCGGGCGACAGGCCGGCCACCACCGCCTCGTCCGCGCCCATCAGCGACATCAACTGCCGCCGCAGCAGGGTGCTGACGGCCCAGTAGAGCGCATCGTGCTTGAAGACCATGGTCAGCGCATTGCCCTTCTCGTTGGCCTGGGCCTGCGCCGGGTCGGACGACGAGGCCACGCCGCACGACAGCAGCGTCAGCGACGACACGCGCTGCGGGTACAGGGCCGCGAACAGCAGCGCCGACGGTCCGCCGTGCGACATCGCCACCACCGCCACCTGCTGGAGGCCCAGGTGGTCCAGCAGGCGCGCGTAGGCGTGGGCCTGGTCGTCGAAGGTGGCGCCGGCGGGCACGGCCGAGCGCAGGTAGCCGAAGCGCGATGGCGCCACCCAGCGGAAGCCGTCGCCGAGCACGGCCTGCGCCACCAGCGCGCCCTGGTCGAAGCCACCGCCGCTGCCGTGCACCACCAGCACGGGCGGGCCCGATCCACCCTCGGCGAACTCGAGGGGGCCTTGCGGCAACGGCACCAGCCGGCTCGCGCCGACGATGCGGTCGTACGCGCGGCCCATGTCGCGGAGGTAGAGGCCGACGGCCAGCGCCGACAGCGCCAGCAGAGCGATCGCGATCCAGCGCAGCGCGGTCATGGCTGGGGCAGGAGGTGGACCCGTCTGGCCCCGTCAGGCCCCGTCGTGGGCCAGCGGGTGCGGGGGCTTGGGGTTGCGGATGGCCGACACCCCGAAGGCGTGCCAGCGCGTGATCACGCCGCCGCTGGGGCGCCAGCCGTCCTCGGTGTCGAAGGCCTCGATCGACAGCCCGGCCAGCATCGATCGCAGCGCGGCCTCGGTGAGCACATGGACGTCGTCGCTGCCCGAGAAGCCGTGCCGGTCACCGAAGAAATCCCCCGCGAACCGGCCGTTGGGCCGCAGCGCGCCGACGATCGACTGCCACACCGCGGGCAGGGCCGTGGCCGGGCAGAACGGCAGGCTGTAGCCGGCCCACACCAGGTCGCAGGCGGGGAACTCGAAGTCCTCGAAGCGCGCCTGGTGCACCTGCAGTCGCGCGGCCAGTTCGGGCCCGGCGGATTCGGCCAGCAGCGCCAGGCCGACCGGATCGGCGTCGACGGCATGCACCGTCCAGCCGGCCTGCAGCATCTCCAGCGCGTCGGCGCCCGAGCCGCAGCCCAGGTCCACGGCCACGCCCGGCTCGGCGCCCGCGTACTCGATGCACCCCAGGGTGCGCCTCAGCAACTCTCGCGGTGGCCGGGGCTGCCGGCGTCGGTTGAAGCTGGCCCAGTCGTCGTCTGTGCTGCTCATGGGGGCTCCTCGTGGGGGGTGCGTCGCCAGCGGCGGCACCCCGTGCGCAGGATAACCAACGAAGCGCCACGGGCCAAGCCTGCGCGCGCGCGTCAGGCCGGGCGCCCTGCCGGAGCGACCGGCCCCGCGAGTTCGTACAGCACGTCGGGACAGTGTTCCTCGTTGTCGTGGCCCTCGGTGAACGCGATGGCCGCGAAGCCGTGGCGCTCGTAGAACCGCCGCGCCCCGGCGTTGGCCTGGAAGGTGTACAGGCGGATGGGCCGGCCCAGCGTGCGCAGGGCGTGGGCCAGCAGCACGGTGCCGAGGCCCTGGCCCACCCGCGCCGGATCGACGGCCATCTGGTGGATCCAGCCGAGCCCGCCCGACCATTCGGTGGCCATGATGCCCTGCACCGTGCGGCCGGTTGCACCGTCCACCATGGCCACGGTGACCCCGCCCGACGGCACCAGGTGGCTCGCCACCCACGCGCGCACGTCGTCGTCGGCGTGGGCCGACGGCGCATAGGACATGAAGGCGGCGCGCACGTCGATCAGCAGGTCCGCGATGCGCGGCGCATCGGCGGCGGTGGCCGGGCGCAGGGTGACGTTCACGGCTCGAGGCCACCCTCGACAGCGACGGCGATCGCGAGGCCCAGGCCACCCGCGTCGGCAGGCCGCGCGCAGGGCACGGCAGCTCGCCGCGTGGCGGTGGTGACCAGACGAGCCATGCACATGCCGTGGATCGGGCGATGGGTTGCGAAGACGGCCCTGGCCGCAACACCGAGGCCGAACCGAGCCACCGGCGCTAGCGCGCGAACTCCACGTCCTGGGACGCGACCAGCGTCACCACCGGACCGAAGCTCTCGATGTTGGACAGCGTCGTGTTGTGGTGCGCAATGATCTGGGCCGCCGAGAGGTGCTCGTTGTCGAGCGTGGAGTGGCCGTCCGACACCAGCACCACCGCAAACCCCAGGGCCAGCGCCCGGCGGGTGGTGGTGTCGACACAGAAGTCCGACTGCATGCCGCAGACGACGAGGCGGGTGACCTGCCGCTCGCGCAGCAGCGCCTCGAGCGCCGTCTTGTGGAACGAGTCGGGCGTGGTCTTGCGCAGCAGCACGTCGGTGGGCTCGGTGTGCAGGCCCCGCGCCAGCTGCCAGCCTTCGGACCCGTAGGCCAGCAAGGGCCCGCTGGATTCGTGCTGCACGATGACCACCGGCGCCCCGGCCTGGCGGGCCTGGCGGGCGAGCCGATCGATGCGCTCGACCAGGGCCTGCGCCCCGAAGGCTTCGTGGGGCCCCTCGCAGAGGGCGCGCTGGACATCGATGATGAGAAGGGCGGTGGTCATGGTCGTCTTGGGTGGGGTGGAGAGAATCGACACAGGCCGCTAGAGGCGCTGCGCGCAGGGCACCGCTGGCCCGGAACGCCCCGCTGAGGGGCACCCGTGTGAGCCCGGTCGGTCCGAGCCTTGCCGCCTGCCATGGCAACGTCGGGTGGTTCTGCGGTCATTGCCGCGACAGCACGATGTGGGTCGCCTGCGCCGTCGCCACGTGCGTCGTGCAGGCATACCCCAAGGCACGGAGATCGACCCCGTCGAACAGTCGCTCACCCGCGCCAAGCAGCACCGGCGCGATGGCGATGTGCATCTCGTCGATCAGGCGCTGCCGAAGGTACTGCTGGATGACGTTCACGCCGCCACCCAGCCGCACGTCCCTGCCCTTGGCCGCTTCGCGCGCGCGCTCGAGCGCGACGACCGGGCCTTCCGTGACGAAATGGAACGTCGTTCCGCCCTCCGTCACCAGCGGTGCGCGCGCATGGTGCGTCAGCACGTAGACCGGGACGTGATACACCGGGTTGTCGCCCCACCAACCTCGCCAGCTTTCGTCTGGCCAAGGCCCGCGGATGGGACCGAACATGTTCCTTCCCAGGATCCAGGCCCCCATGTTCCGGAACCCCCGTGCCGCGAAATCGTCGTCGATGCCGTCTTGTCCGCCATCGGCCCCGAACAGGTGCTTCTGAAACGTGCGCGTCGAGAGCGCCCAGCCATGCAGCGCGGTTCCGCCCACGCCGAGTGGATTGGCCAGGTCTTGACCCGGGCCGGCGCCGAAGCCATCCAGCGAGATGGTGAAACTCTCTACGCGAAGCTTGGACATGGGGTCTCCCAGCGTGGCGGGCGGCCGTGGGCCGTGGTGTGTCTTGACCCACGTTGGCACCGTCGGTGCGTGCGCCGGGATCGTGCCTGGCGCGCGAGGCCGATGCTAAGCCTGAGTGCCGTGCGGGCCAAGTGCCTTGCCGGCGACGCCGTCGCCCGGGCCAAGGGCGGCGCAGCACTGATTGCAGCGTGTGGGTGCGTCATCCCAGCGAACCGCATGGCGTCACGCTGCGTTGGTGAACTCCGCATCGAAAGGCGCGGCGATCCGGCGGGAAGAGGTTTCACCCGGCGATAGGGGATGCCCCTGCGGTCAGGCCTCAGCTGCTGGCACGGTAGAGCTCCATCGACCGTTCGAACGAGATGAGGGGGGCTCGGATGGTGCCGTCCGAGAGCTGGCTTCCGCGCAGCGGATCGACGGGCTCGATCAGGTAGCGATCTTTGCCCCGGTCGAGCCCGTCGATGATCACGTCAATGGTCATTGCGCGGCTGGATCTGGGCGCAAACCAGTGGACGTTGTCAGTCGATGAGGTCATGGCGGCGGAATGGCCGGGTTCGGCCAGGGTATCTTGCGTCGGTCGAAGGATGAGAAAGTTCTCTTCGTCCTTGACCCGGTCGAAGGTTCGAACCCTCACGCGGCCGTCGATGACCATGTGCGCACTGGCCATGTACCGGTGCGCATGGGGCGTGATCACGCTCTCCGGCCCAAAGTCGAACAGTGCGAGGCCATAGCCGAGCCTGACCGGTGCGTCGTCTTCTCCCAGGATCGTCACGAACCGCTTCTGGGGGTCGTGCCCGAACGGCGCTCCCGCGTCCTTGATCCTGGCGCGCCTCAATTCGTGGGCGAGAGACTCGAGATCGACGTCCTTCGACAGCTCGTTGACCTGCTGGTGCCAGTCGGCTGGGCTGATCTTTCCGCCGGCAAGTGCGCGTGCAAGTTCGCTCTGCAACGACAACCAACGGCGTGCGGGCACGGCCTGCGTCCTTGGTGCGGCACGCGCGAGCTCGGCGACCAATGCGTAGACCGGGAAGGACGCGCAGTTCCGAAGGAGACTTCGACGACTGACCGGCATGTGGAGATTCCTGAGGCCGAACCAATGACGTTCATCTGGCGCGCCGGCGCTCAGACCCAGTGCGCGCGACGCTTCCCGTGGCAGTTGGACCCCTGCGGACTGACATGCCGCGGCGGCGCTTGAGTGGGGAATGTAAGGTCGGCGCGAAGCCGTGGCAACGACCTGCCTGGGGATGGGTCGCTCCGGGACCACCGGGCCGCCTGCGGCCAGAGCGCTGGCGGCGTCGGCGTCGTGGCAGCGGAAGCGTCCGACATGGGCGGCGCACCTCCCGCGCGCACCCTCTCGATCGCCGCGAGGCCGGCGAGGGCCGTGCGGCGGGCGGGCCGGCCACCGGCCCGCCCGCCCCGCTCAATGCACGGTGATCTGCGTGACGCTGGGCTTGCCCGGCTTCTGCTTCACCAGCTCCACCTTCAGCACGCCCTGGCGGTAGGTGGCGCGCGACTCGTCCTCCTTCACCGGCGCGGGCAGCGGCACGGTGCGCAGGAAGCTGCCGTAGGCGCACTGCAGCACGCGCCAGCGGCCGGCGGTGCTCTCGCGCTCGAAGCGCTTCTCGCCGCGCACCACCAGCGCGTCGCCCAGCACCTGGATGTCGAAGTCGCCCTTGGCCATGCCCGGGGCCTCCAGGCGCACGACGATGCGCTTGTCGTCCTCGAACACGTCGCCGCCCAGCATGGCCCAGCTGGCGCTGGGCACGTAGCTGGCATCGTCCACCTCGTCGGGCCGGGGCAGGCCGGCCTGGTTGGCGGGCCGGTAGCGCGTCAGCGCCCCGGCGGTGGTCTGGCGCAGGCGGTCCCAGCCCTCGGCCACCGAATCCCACAGCGCGCCGACGCCCTGGCGGATGTCGTCGAGTTTCATGGTCGCTCTCCTCGCGGTTGTCGTGCGGCGGCGCGGGCCTCAGCCGGCCTGCACCTCGATGCGCCGCGGCTGGGCGTGGCGGGCTTTGGGGATGCGCACGCGCAACACGCCCTGGGCCAGTTCGGCCCGCACCTGGTCGGGGTCGAGCTCGCGGCTCAGCGTGAAGGCGCGGCGGTAGTGCGTGCGCTGCACCTCGGCGTGGCTGGGCTGCATGTCGGGCGGCGCGCTCAGCACCATGTCGGCGTCGATGAGCAGGGTGTCGCTCTCCACGCGCACGTTCAGTCGGTCGCGCGGCACGCCGGGCAGGTCGGCGTACAGGGTGATGCCGGTGGCATCTTCGATCACGTCCACCGGGGGCAGCAGGGCCGGTTCGGGGCGAGCGTCGTCGCGCGCGTCGGGTCGACCGGTCTGGGTGACGGCTTGGCTGGTCATGGCGTCATCTCCTCGGGTTCATTGCACTTCGATGCGGCGCGGCTGCGCCGATTGGCGGCGCTGCACGCTGACGTGCAGCACGCCGTCGCGGTAGTCGGCCCGGACGGCTTCGGGGTCGATGTCGTCGGGCAGGCTGACGACGCGGCGGAAATGGCCGTCGAAGCGCTCGGCCAGGTGCGCCGTGGTCTTGCCGTCGTCGGGGCCGGTGGCCGGCTCGCGCTGCCCTTCGAGGGTGAGCACGCCGCGGTCCAGGTGCACCTCCACGCGCGCCGGGTCGATGCCCGGCACGAAGGCGTACACCTCCACCGAGGTCGGCGTGTGGCCGACGTTGAGCGCCGGGTAGCCACGGGCAAAGCCGCGGATGCTGGGCGAGACGGTGTCGAAGGATTGCTGCAGCTCACGCTGCAGGCGATCCACTTCCGCGAACAGATCGCGGGGGAACAGGCTGCGATACATGGTCTGGACCTCCTGGGGTGGCAGGCACCGCGCCAACAGCGGCGCAGCGCCCTGGCACCACCGAATCTAGAGGCGGGTTCCGCGGCTTTCAAGAGGGCCCCATGCGACCCGATTCGCGGGCGCCGGGGCCGAGCGCCGCGCGGCGCGGCGCGGGGCCTCAGGCCATGGCGGCGGGGACGCCATCGCGCGCTGGGGCGGTCTGGATGCCACCCAGTTCGTCCCCACCCAGGTAGTGCCGCGCGTAGCGGCTGCCCAGGCTTGTGAGCACCTCGTAGCCGATGGTGCCGGCCTGCGCGGCCACCGCGTCCACGCCGTGCCGCGCGTCGATCAGGTCCACCAATGTGCCCGGTGGCAGTGCTCCGTCCGGCAGGGCACCCACGTCGAAGGTGGCCGTGTCCATCGACACCCGGCCCACCAGCGGCAGCTCGACGCCGTCGAACCAGGCGGTGCCGCGATCGCTGAGGCTGCGCAGCCAGCCGTCGGCATAGCCCACCGACACGGTGGCGATGCGCGTGGCGGCCGGGGCGCACCAGCCGAAGCCGTAGCCCACCGGCGTGCCGGCGTCGATGGCGCGGGTCTGGATCACCTTGGCCTGCAGGCGCACCACCGGCCGCATCGGGTTGGCCGCCCCGGGCACCGGCGCCACGCCGTACAGCGCCGCGCCGGGGCGGGCCAGGTCGAAGTGCCAGTCGGCGCCCAGGAAGATGCCCGACGAGTTGGCCAGGCTCGCGGGTGCCGCCGGCAGCCGCCGCCGCGCCGCGGCGAAGCGCTCGCGCTGCGCCGCGTTGGCCGGGTGGGCCGGCTCGTCGGCGCAGGCCAGGTGGCTCATCACCAGCACCAGGTCGATGCCGTCGAGGGCCTGGGGGTCGGCCGCCAGCGCCTCCACCTCCACCGGCGACAGGCCCAGCCGCGACATGCCGGTGTCCACCTGCAGGATGGCCGGCAGTCGCCGGCCCCGCCGCGCCGCCTGGGCGCGCCAGGCGTCGACTTGCGGCCGGCTGTTGAGCACCGGCACCAGGCCCGCCGCCGCGGCGTCGGCCTCGGCGCCGGGCGGCACGCCGTGCAGCACGGCCACGGTGGCCTGCGCCGGCAGGTGCGGCCGCAGCGCGAGGGCCTCGTCGATGTGCGCCACGAAGAAGTGTCGGCAGCCGGCCGCAGCCAGCGCCGGGCCGACGCGCGACGCGCCCAGCCCGTAGGCGTCGGCCTTGAGCACCGCGGCGCAGTCGGCGCGGCCGACGCGCGCCTTCAGCAGCCGCCAGTTGGCGGCGATGGCCGCCAGGTCGATCGTCAGCACGGCGCCCGCGCCGTGGGCAGAGCGCGCGCCCATCACAGCCGGCCGGCCAGGCGGTGCGTGTCGACCGGCGTGGCCGGGGCGGCCGCCCGGCGGTCGAAGTAGTCCTTCGTCACCTGGACCACCACCGGCGACAGCAGCAGCAGCGACACCAGGTTGGGGAAGGCCATGAAGGCGTTCAGCGTGTCGGACACCAGCCAGACGAAGTCGAGGTGCGTGACCGCGCCGACCAGCACGAACAGCGTCCACAGCGCGCGGTAGGGCACTTCCATCTTCGAGCTGCCGATCAGGTATTCCCAGCACTTCTCGCCGTAGTAGGCCCAGCCCAGGATGGTGGTGAAGGCGAACACCGCCAGCGCGACGGCCAGGAAGTACTGGCCCACACCCGGGAAGGCGGTGGCGAAGGCGCTGGAGCTGAGCGCCGCGCCCTTCAGGCCGCTGCTCCACACGCCGGTGACGATGAGCACCAGGCCGGTCATCGTGCAGACGACGATGGTGTCGATGAAGGTGCCCATCATGCCGATCAGGCCCGACTCGGCGGCGTGCTTGGTCTGGCCGGCGGCCTGCGCGATGCCGGCGGTGCCCAGGCCCGCCTCGTTGCTGAATATGCCGCGGGCCACGCCGTAGCGCATGGCCAGCATGATCGTGGCGCCGGCAAAGCCGCCGGTGGCCGCCAGCGGGCTGAAGGCGTGGTGGAAGATCAGTCCGAACGCGGTCGGGATCTGGTCGGCGTACAGGCCCAGCACCACCAGCGCCGCGCCCACGTAGCCGATGCACATCGCCGGCACCAGCTTCTCGGCGACGGCGCCGATGCGCTTGACGCCGCCCAGCAGCACGAAGCCGGTCATCACCATCATCACCACGCCCGACACCCAGGGCGAGATGCCGAAGCTGGCCTGCATCACCTCGGCGATGCTGTTGGACTGCACCATGTTGCCGATGCCGAAGCCGGCCAGCCCGCCGAACAGCGCGAAGGCCGCGCCCAGCCAGGCCCAGCGGCGGCCGAGGCCGTTCTTGATGGCGAACATCGGCCCGCCCATCTGTTCACCGTGGTCGTCGGTCTCGCGGAAGTGCACCGCCAGCAGCACCTCGGCGTACTTGGTGGCCATGCCCACCAGCGCGGTCATCCACATCCAGAACAAGGCACCCGGCCCGCCGATGGCGATGGCCGTGGCCACGCCGGCGATGTTGCCGGTGCCCACGGTGGCGGCCAGCGCCGTCATCAGCGCCGCGTAGGGGCTGATCTCGCCCTTGGCGCCGGCCTCGGGCGTGCGGCCCTTCCAGACCATGCGGAAGCCCGTGCCGATGCGCCACAGCGGCATGAACTTCAGGCGCACCTGCAGGAACAGGCCGGTGCCGAGGATGAGCACCAGCATCGGCGGGCCCCAGACGAAGTCGTTGATCGCCGTGACGATCGCGGTGAGTGTGTCCATGGTTGTCTCCTTGGAAGTGTGGGAAGAACGCGGGAAGGGAAACCGTTCGGGCAAAGCGAGTGCCCCGGGCAGGCCGCCCGTGCGCCGTTGGGGCGCGTTGTTTGGGTGGTAGAACGCTACGAGTAGCGCGCGACGGTCAGCCCGTCCAGGCTGATCTCGGGCTGGCGGCCGCTGATCAGGTCGGCCATCACGCGGCCGGTGCCGGCGGCCATGGTCCAGCCCAGCGTGCCGTGGCCGGTGGCCAGGAACAGCTTGTCGATCGGCGTGCCGCCGACGATGGGCGTGCCGTCGGGCGTCATCGGGCGCAGGCCGGTCCAGAACTCGGCCTTGGCCACGTCGCCGCCCTTGGGGAACAGGTCGCCGACGACGAACTCCAGCGTGCGGCGGCGGTTGTCGTTGAGTTCGAGGTCGAAACCCGACAGCTGCGCGGTGCCGCCGACGCGGATGCGGTCGCCCAGCCGGGTGACGGCCACCTTGTGCGTCTCGTCCATGATGGTGGATTCGGGCGCATGGCGAGCGTCGGTGATGGGCACCGTGATCGAGAAACCCTTCACCGGGTACACCGGGATGCGCAGGCCCAGCGGCGCCAGCATGCGGGTGGAATAGCTGCCCAGCGCCAGCACGTAGCGGTCGGCCTGCAGCAGGCCGGTGGCGGTGCGCACGCCGGTGATGGCACCGCCGGTTTGCTCGACCGCCTGGATGTCGACGCCGAAGTGGAACTTCACGCCCAGCGCGCGGGCCATGTCGGCCAGTTCGTTGGTGAACTTGTAGCAGTCGCCGGTCTCGTCGCCGGGCAGGCGCAGCGCACCGACGAACTTGTGCTGCACCTCGGCCAGCGCGGGCTCGTACTGCAGGTAACCGGCGCGGTCGAGCACCTGGTAGGGCACGCCGTACTCCTTCAGGATGGCGATGTCCTTGGCGGTGCCGTCGAGCTGCTTCTGGGTGCGGAAGAGCTGCAGCGTGCCCTGGCTGCGCTCGTCGTAGCCGATGCCGGTCTCGCTGCGCAGCGTCTTCAGGCAGTCGCGGCTGTACTCGGCCAGGCGCACCATGCGCCCCTTGTTGAGGCGGTAGCGCGCCTCGGTGCAGTTGCGCAGCATCGACAGGCCCCAGCGCCACATCGCGGGGTCGAGCATGGGCTTGATGACCAGCGGGCTGTGGTGCATCAGCAGCCACTGGATGGCCTTGATCGGCACGCCGGGGCCGGCCCAGGGCGCCGAGTAGCCCGGCGACACCTCGCCGGCATTGGCGTAGCTGGTCTCGAGGCCGGGGCCGGGCTGGCGGTCCACCACCTCCACCTCGTGGCCCGCGCGCGCCAGGTAGTACGCCACCGAGGTACCGATCACACCACTGCCGAGCACGAGCACGCGCATGTTGACTCTCCTGAAAGGGGTGCCCCGCCACGCCCGGCGGCGGGGCGTCGGGAGCGGGCGGGACCGACAGGCAACGCAATGGCCGTGCCAGGCTGCCCAGCCCTTGTGAATCAAGGGCTTGCACGCGCGGCGAGGCGGGCGCGCTGTCTGCGCTTCGATACAGGCGGCGCCCTCACACGCCAGGGGCATCGAGAAACGCCAGTCCCGACAAGGACTTGCGCGCGCCGTCTGCAAATCGATACGATGGAACGATTTCGCGACAGGGCATGGCGTGCGCATCGATGTCTTCATCGCCGACCGGGTCGGCATCGCGCAGGAGATCCTGGCCTCGCTGGCCCGGCGTGCGCTCGACGTGTCGGCGGTGGAGGTGGAGCCGCCGCATGTGTACCTGGAGGCGCCGGCGCTCGACGACGCCGGCCTGGAAGGGCTGCGCACCGAACTGCTGCGGGTGGCCGGCGTGCGGTCGGTCGAGTCGGTAGCGATGCTGCCGGGCGCGCGCCGGCGGCTGTACCTGGACGCGCTGCTGGCCTCGCAGGCCGACCCGGTGCTGGCTGTCGATGCACGCGGCCTGGTGGTGGTGGCCAACGCCGCGGCCGTCAGCGCCAGCGGCATGCCCGAATCGCGGCTGGTGGGCACCTCGCTGCAAGACCTGGCCGGCGACCCGAAGCTGGTGGACGCGCTGATCGCGCAGGGCTACCGACTGCCGGTGAGCGAGGTGCAGATCGGCGGCGATTCCTTCCTGCTCGAGACGGTGGCGCTGCACGAGGACAGCGGCACGGTGGCCGGCGCGGTGCTCACGCTGCACGCGCCGCACCGCATCGGCGAGCGGCTGAGCGCGCTGCAGAACTACAGCGCCGGCGGCTTCGAGGCCATCCTCGGCCAGTCGCCCGCGATCCGGCAGTTGAAGCAGCGCGCCGCGCGCATGGCACAGGTGGACGCCCCGCTGCTGGTGCGCGGCGAGACCGGCACCGGCAAGGAACTGGTGGCCCACGCCTGCCATGCGGGCAGCCGGCGCGCGCAGCAGCCCTTCTTCGCGCTGAACTGCGCGGCGCTGCCCGAGAGCCTGGCCGAGAGCGAGCTGTTCGGCTACGCGCCGGGCGCCTTCACCGGCGCGCTGCGCGGCGGCCGCCCCGGCCTGCTGGAGCTGACCGATGGCGGCACGCTGTTCCTCGACGAGGTGGGCGAGCTGTCGCCGTACCTGCAGGCCAAGCTGCTGCGCTTCCTGAACGATGGCAGCTTCCGCCGCGTGGGCGGCGACCGCGAGCTGAAGGCCGACGTGCGCATCATCAGCGCCACCCACCGCGCGCTGGAAGACATGGTGGCCGCCGGCAGCTTCCGGCAAGACCTGCTCTTCCGGCTGGACGTGCTGCAGCTGCAGGTGCCACCGCTGCGCGAGCGCAAGGAAGACATCGTGCCGCTGGCCGAGGTGTTCCTGGCCCGCGCCTGCGCGCAGACCGGCCGGCCCAAGGCCCGCCTGAGCCAGGCCGCCGCCGCCGCGCTGCTGGCCAACCCCTGGGTGGGCAACGTGCGGCAGTTGCAGAACGTGGTGTTCCGCGCCGTGACGATGAGCGAGGCCGCGGTGATCGACGTGGGCGACCTCGAACTGGCCGGCGCCAGCGCCGCCACGATGCCGGGGCCCGCCGACGAGGTGGGCACGCTGGACGACGCGGTGAACGCCTTCGAGAAGGCGCTGCTGCAGCGGCTGTACCCGCAGTACCCGTCGAGCCGCAAGCTGGCCGAGCGGCTGGGCACCTCGCATTCGGCCATCGCCACCCGCTTGCGCCGCCATGGCATCGGGCCCGCGTGACACGGTGTGGCGGCGTGCTGCGGTACCGTGCGGGAATCCTTCTCCTTTCGCAGAGCCTTCGATGACGAGACTTTCCCTGGCAGCGGCCGCATGCGCCGTGGTCCTGACACTGGGCGCGCCGGCGCACGCCCAGCCCGTGGCGGGCAGCGGCGCCGCCGTGCCCGGGCTGCAGGAGCCGGGGCGCTTCGCGTTCCTGCGCTATGCGGCGCCGGTGCCGCGCAGCTGGCAGTCGCTGCAGCCGTCCAGCAGCTTCCGCGCCGCCCAGTACCGGGTGCCCGGCGAGGGTGGCGGCAGCGACGGCGAGGCGGTCGTCTTCTATTTCGGCAAGGGCCAGGGCGGCCCGGTGGCCGCGAACATCGACCGCTGGGTGTCGCAGTTCCTGCCGGTCGACGGCCGGCCGGTGCAGCCGAAGACCGAGTCGCTCAACGTGAAGGGCATTCCTGTCACGGTGGTCGAGCTGAACGGCAGCTACGCACGCGGCGTCGGCATGGGCCCGATCGGCGCCGCCAAGCCGAACCAGACGATGCTGGCCGCGGTGATCGAAACCCCCGACGGCAACCTCACCGTGCAGTTGCACGGCGACCAGGCCACCATCGCCCAGCACCGCGCCGGGTTCACCGCGATGGTGAAGGGCTTCGAGGTGCGCTGAAGAGCGGTCGGGTTGTGGCTCGTAGCGGACGTTCTGCGTGAAGTTGGGGCTGGACCGTGTTGTGACGTTTCGGCGCTGAGGCGGCAAAGCCGCGGACGGGCAGGCCGCAGCACGCGACCTCCGGCGGTCGGCGCTGCGCGCCGACTTCCCA
>NZ_MWLO01000090.1 GCF_002198735.1 Ideonella sp. A 288 | reverse complement strand
ACAGGCGGGCGCCATCGAGGTGCGTGGCCAGGCGCGGCGCCGCCGCCGCGGGCTCGGGCAGTGGTGCTGGTGGCGGTGCCGGCGGTGGTGCGTGCGGCGGGGCCATGGCGACGATCGGTGGCGGCACCGGCATCGGTGCGGGCACCGGCGCAGGCAATGAGGCACCTGGCGCAGCCAGTGGCGCCGCCGGTCCAGGTGCCGGCAGCGGCGCCGCCGCCACCGCGGGGGTGTCCGGCAGCGCCGGCTGCTCGATGCGGCCGATGAAGTCGCCCAGCGCGTCCTGCATGCCGCGGGCGGCCTGGCCGTCGGCGCGGTCGCGTTCGCGGATCAGGTCGATCAGCGGGTCGCGTTCGCGCCGAGGGTAGAGGTCGAACACCAGCCGGTGGCGGTAGGCGGCCACCGGCGGCAGCGCGAACTGCTGCGGCAGCACGGGTTGCTTCAGGTCCAGCACCAGGCGCACCACGCGCGGCTTGTACTGGCCCACGCGCACGCGGGCGATGTAGGGGTCTTCGGGGCGCACCTTGCCGACCAGCTCGCGCAGGGCCGGGCTCAGCTCCAGGCCGTCGATGTCGACCACCAGCCGGTCCGGCCCGTCGGTGGTGAAGTGGTGGGCCGCCAGCACCTGGTCGGATTCGATCGTGACGCGGCTGTAGTCGGTGGCCGGCCACACCCGCACCGCCACGATGGTGGCGCCCCAGGCCAGCTCGCCCAGACCCAGCAGCAGCACCGTGCTGCCTGCGCGCTGCAGCAGCCGGCGCCGGCCGGGGGCGTGGCCGCCGGTCATCCCAGCAGCCCCACGCCGCGCGGCGTGCAGGCCTGCAAGGTCACCGTGCGGCTGCCGTCGTCGTGGGGCTCGATCGCCACGCGCAGGTCGGGCACGGGCAACTGGCCGCCGGCCTGCTCGGGCCACTCGGCCAGCTTCAGGCCCGGTGCGGCGAACACGTCGCGAAAGCCGGCATCGAGCCATTCGCGCGGGTCGGTGAAGCGGTAGAAATCGAAGTGAGCGGCCTGCCCGCCGCCCGGCAGCTCGTAGGGTTCCATCACCGCGAAGGTGGGGCTCTTGATGCGGCCCTCCACGCCCAGCGCGCGCAGCAGGTGCCGGGCGAAGGTGGTCTTGCCCGCGCCCAGCGGCCCGCGCAGCTCGATGAAGGCGTCGGCCAGGCCCTCTTGCGCCGCCAACTGGCGGGCGAAATCGGCGCAGGCCGCTTCGTCGGGCCAGTGCAGGGGGCGGGTTTCTAGAATCGGGGGATGCGCGAAGGTCACGACACGGGGCTGCAGGGTGCGACGGCGGCAGTCTGGCTGACGCGCCTGCAAGGCTGGGCCAAGGCGCTCGGATTCTCCCAGATCGGGGTGGCCGACGTGGACCTGTCGACTGCCGAGCCGGGGCTCGAGGCCTGGCTGGCCGCCGGATTCCACGGCAGCATGGGCTACATGGCCGCGCACGGGCTGAAGCGCGCGCGCCCGGCCGAACTGGTGCCGGGCACGGTGCGCGTGGTCACCGCGCGCATGGACTACCTGCCGCGCGACACGCCCGAAGGCTGGCAGGCCATCGCCTTCGACCGCCTGGGCCAGCCGTCGAAGGCGGTGGTGTCGTTGTACGCCCATGGCCGCGATTATCACAAGGTGCTGCGGCAGCGGCTGCAGCAGCTGGTGGACCGCCTGCAGCGCGAGGTGGGCGCCTTCGGCCACCGCGTGTTCACCGATTCGGCGCCGGTGCTGGAGGTGGAACTGGCGCAGCGCAGCGGCCTGGGCTGGCGCGGCAAGCACACCCTGCTGCTGTCGCGCGAAGGGGGGTCGATGTGCTTCCTGGGCGACATCTACGTCGACCTGCCGCTGCCGCTGACCCCGCCGGAGAGCGACCATTGCGGCCAGTGCCGCGCCTGCCTGGACGCCTGCCCCACCGGGGCCATCTTGGCGCCATATCGCCTGGACGCACGTCGCTGCCTGTCCTACCTGACCATCGAGCACGACGGGCCGATCCCGCACGAGTTTCGCGCGGCCCTGGGCAACCGCATCTACGGCTGCGACGATTGCCAACTGGTGTGCCCGTGGAACAAGTTCGCCCAGTGCAGCAGCCTGCCCGACTTCGACGCCCGCGAGGCGTTGTCGGCCGCCACGCTGCTGGCGCTGTGGGCCTGGGGCGAGGCCGACTTCCTGCGCCTGACCGAAGGCAGCGCCATCCGCCGCATCGGCCACGCACGCTGGCGGCGCAACCTGGCCGTGGCGCTGGGCAACGCCTGGCGCGACACGGGCGATGAGGCCATCGCCGTGGCACTGCAGGCCGCGCTGCCGGGCGCCGACGCGCTGCTGGCCGAGCACCTGCACTGGGCGCTGGCGCAGCGCGCCTGAGTGGCGGCGTCCGGCGGGCCGGCGCCGCCATGGGGCGCCGTCACGCGCCGCCGAGCCGCCCCACCCACTCGTGCATCGCCAGCCAACTGCGGGTGAAGCCTTCGGCGCTGGGCAGCCAGTCGCGCAAGCCCAGGGTCGCATCGCCGCCGCGCACGCCCACCGGTGCCGGCACGATCTGCACCGCGGGCCCGGCGGTGCGCAACTGCGCGCGCTCGAAGCCCTGCAGCGCCCGGCTCATGTGGAAGGCGTGCGTGACCAGCACCACGCGCTCGATGCCCTGCTCGCGCATCAGGTCCAGGCTGAAGCGGGCGTTCTCGTGGGTGTCGCGCGAGCGGTCTTCGGTCCAGCGCAGGTTCATGCCGAAGTCGCGCTCGGCCACGCGCCGCGCGATGGCGGCCTCGGTGGGGCCCGGCCTCGCGGCAAAGCCCACACCGCCGCTGAAGGCCACCGGCCAGCCGGTCTGCCGCGCCACCCACAGGCCGTAGCGCAGGCGCTCGATGCCGAAGGGCGTGAGATCGGCGGCGCCGTATTCGGGCGAGCGCTCGCGGCGCCCGCCGCCCAGCACCAGGATGGCGGTCTTCGGCGTGCCCGAGCCCTTGCCGGCGGCCTGAAGGGCACGCAGGTCCAGCGGCGGCGGCGGGCGGGTCAGGCCGTCGATCGCGGCATTGCCCACGGCCAGCGTCGACATCATCCACAGGCCGAGCAGGCTGCCCAGCAGGGGCAGCCAGCCGATGCGGCGGCCGCGCCCGAGTTGCACGGTGCCCAGCAGCGCCAGCAGCAGCAGCGGCGTGGGCGGAATCAGCAGCAGGCCCAGCGTGGGCTTCCAGTGGACGATGCCGAGGGCGGCAAGGATGTCGTTGATGTCAGGCCTCGCGGGTGACGCGGCCGAGGTGTCGCGGGGCCTCGGCCAGGGTGTCGGGTATCGCCGGACTCTGCCTGCACCGCCCGGTGGCGCGCGGATGGGCCGGCGGCCGGCGCTGGGCCAGATCGGCGCCGGGCTGAACCGCGATGTCCAGGCGGGGCCGCAGGCCTGTGGCCTGTGCGGCGTTCATGGGGACGGCTCCTGCGGCGGCGCGGGCGTGTGCATCAGCGCGGAGCATAGCCTGCCTGCGCGGCTGCCGACGACGGCTTCAGTGAAGAGATCCTGCCCCAATCGGGCCCTGGCCAACCCCATGGGCGCCGGGCGACCGGGCCTGCCGCGGCCGCTCAGGCCAGCTCGAAGCCGCCACGCTCACGCAATGCCCGGGTGGCCGGGCCGGCCAGCCGGGCGACGAACCGTTCGGCCAGCGCCGGCTGCGCGGCGTGGCCGCTGACCGCGGCGGTGTACAAGGTGGCCAGCTCGAAGGGGTCGGGCAGCGGCCCGGCCAGTTGCACGCCGGGCGTGTAAAGGATCTCGCTGATCTGCGTGCAGCCCAGCTGCTGCGGCCCGCTGCTGCTGGCCAGTTCGCGCATCGCCGTGGCGCCATTCGGGAAGGTGCGGCAGCGCGACTGCAAGGCCTCGTGCACGCCCAGCTGGCGCATCACCTTGTCGAAGTGAATGCCGGCGGTGGCGCGCACCGGGTCGGGGAAGTACAGCGTGCGCGCCGCCAGCAGCGCGGCGCGCAGCGCGTCGGGGCTGGACACATCGGGCACCGGCTCATGGGCGCGCACCGCCACGCCGGTGCGCACGCGCCCCAGGTCGGCCCGCGCGTCGCCGCGCAGCACGCCGTCGGCGCACAGGGCGTCGACCATCGCGGCGGTGACGATCATCACGTCGCAGGGTTCGCCGGCGAGCAGCGCTTCCTGCATCGCGCCCACGGCACCGAAGCGGCCGGTGATGGCGGCGCCGGTCTCGCGCAGGAACTCGTCGTGCAGCGCCTCGACCAGCCCTTTGGCCGCACCGGCGCACAGGATGCTCAAGGTCGGGGTTGCGGTCATGGGGCACCCTTCGGGATGTGGTTCGGCGCCGGCGGCGCGGTCATTGGTCGGCTTTCGCCCCGGAGACCTTGACGATGCGCGCCCACTTGGCGATGTCGTCGGTGGTGTAGCGGGCGAAGGCTTCTGGGCTCATCACCAACGGCGTGGCACCCTGCGCGGCCCAGGCCTTGCGCACCTCGGGCTGGCTGGTGATGCGCGACACCTCGGCGTTGAGCCGCGCCACGATGGCCGGCGGCGTGCCGCGCGGCGCCATCAGCCCCAGCCAGAGGGTGGCCTCGTAGCCGGGCACGCCGCCTTCGCTGACGGTGGGCACGTCGGGCAGCACGCTGGAGCGCTGCGCGCCGGAGGTGCCCAGGGCCTTGACCTTGCCGGCGCGGATGTGCTCGGCCATGGTCGGTATGGCGTCGAACATCAGATCAACCTGGCCGCCCAGCAGGTCGGTGCGCGCGCCCGAGCTGCCGCGGTAGGGGATGTGCACGATGTGCAGCCCGGCCAGTGCCTTGAACAGCTCGCCGGCCATGTGGTACGGCGTGCCCGGCCCCGACGACGCGTACGACAACCCGCCCGGCCGGCCCTTGGCCAGCGTCAACAGTTCGGCCAGGTTGCCAGCGGGCAGGCCCGGCTTGCCCACCAGCACCAGGTCGGCCTGGTTGATGGGCGCCACCGGCACGAAATCGCGCAGCAGCTGGAAAGGCCGGTTCGGGATCAGCGATTCATTGACGGTGTGCGTGTTGCTCATCACCAGCAGCGTGTGGCCGTCGGGCGCGCTCTTGGCCACGGCATCGGTGCCGATCAGCGAGCCGCCGCCGGGCCGGTTGTCCACCACGAAGGGCTGGCCCAGCGCCTCTTGCAGGCGCTGCGCGATGAAGCGGCCGTACACGTCGGCCGAGCCGCCCGGCGCGAAGGGCACGATGAGCTTCACCGGCCGGCTGGGGTAGTCCTGCGCGGCGCAGGCCAGCGCGGCGGCCGCGAGCAAGGCGCCGGCCAGGCCCCGGCCCAGCAGGCTGCGGCGGGATGGCGGAGGGGACTGGCGCATGCGCGTCTCCGGAGGATTGGTCGGCATTGGCACGGCGCCGCCGTGGCGTCAGTAGCCCAGCAGGTTCCAGCGCACGTGCAGCAGGTGGGTCATGCAATGGGCGCGGGCGCGCTCCACGTCGCGGGCCTTCACCGCGGTCACCAGCGCACGGTGCTCGCGCTCGTACTCTGCCCGGCGCTCGGGCGTGGCGCTGCGCCGCTTGAGCATGCCCCATTCGCCCTGCGCGCGCACGGCGTTCATCTGGCGGAACACACCCGAGATGAAGGCGTTGTGCGCGGCGTTGGCAATGGCCTCGTGCAGCTGGCCGTCCCAGAACTCGAACTGCTCGAGCGAGGGGGCGGCCTCGCCCTCGTCGCAGCACAGGTCCATCCGCGCAAAGTCGGCGGCAGTGGCGTTGCCGATGGCCATCTCGATGAGCGCCGGCTCGAGCACCACCCGGGCACCCATCAGCTCGGCCGGGCTGGTGCTGGCGGCCGCCTGCCCCACCGCCATGTCGGACAAGGCCTGAGCCACGGTGGTGCTGACGTAGGTGCCGCTGCCCACCACCTGGGTGATCAGCCCGCGGGCGCGCAGGTCACCGAGCACGCGCCGCACCGCGGTGCGGCTGAGGCCGAACTCGTCGCACAGCGCACGCTCGGTGGGCAGCCGGTCGCCGGCGCGCCAGCTGCGGTCGCGCAGCTTGTCGAGCAGGCTCTCGCGCAGGCGCACCGGCGAGCCGGCCGCGGGCGCTGCCGCGGGCCGCTTGGCTGGAGAGCCGGCTGGCTTGTCAGCCGGCGTGGAGGTGGGACGGCGGGGCGGTCGGTCCATGGTGTGGCCGGCAGGTTAGTGGCTGCGCGGCCGGCCGACCATTGGTATTTCATTGGTTGCGCACCCGCGTCGATGATGGCAGGCTGCCACGTTCACGCCTTAGCAAGGATCCCCGATGCGCCTGGCCACCTTTCGATGCCTGCCCCTGGCCGCTGCCCGGCGGCAGGTGGGCGTCGTCTCCGACGACGGGCTGTCGGTGACGCCGCTGGCGCTGCCGCCGGCCGATGCCGAGCGCGGCGTGCTGGCGCTGGTGGAGGCGCTGGCCGCCGGCCAGCCGCTGCCGGCCGCCGCCGGTCCGGCGCTGCCGTTTTCAGGCGTTCGGCTCGAGGCCCCGCTGCCGCGTCCGCGGCGCAATGTCTTCTGCGTCGGCCGCAACTACCACGCCCATGCGCGCGAGCTGTCGGGCTCGGTGTTCAAGGCCAGCGCCAGCGACGTCAAGGCCTGGCCCATCGTCTTCACCAAGGTGCCCGAGTGCGTGGTGGGCCCGGCCGACGACATCCGCCTGCCCGGCGACGCCATCTCGGCTCAGATCGACTACGAGGCCGAACTGTGCGTGGTCATCGGCATCGGCGGGCGCAACATCGCCGCGGCCGACGCGATGCGCCATGTATTCGGCTACACCATCGTCAACGACGTCACTGCCCGCGACGTGCAGATGCGTCACCAGCAGTGGGACCTGGGCAAGAGCTTCGACACCTTCTGCCCGATGGGCCCCTGGGTGGTGACGGCCGATACGCTGGACGGCGCAGCCACCCGCGTGCAGTGCTGGGTGAACGGTACGCCGCGGCAGGACGCCCGCACCGAAGACCTGATCTTCGACATCCCCACGCTCATCGAGACCTGCTCGCGCGGCATCACGCTGCACCCCGGTGACCTGATCGCCACCGGCACGCCGGCCGGCGTGGGCATGGGCCTGGACCCGCCGCAGTTCCTGCGGCCCGGCGACGTGGTGCGCATCGCCATCGACGGCCTGGGCACCCTCGAGAACCGCTGTGTCTGACCGCACCCCCCTGCAAGAAAGCCCCACGATGCCCGTCCTCCTCACCCGCCGGGTGCTTGGCGCCGCTGCCGCCGGCCTGGCCACCCTGGCCGCGATGCCAGTGCTGGCGCAGAGCCCTTGGCCCGACAAACCGATCACGATGATCGTGCCCTTCCCGCCGGGCGGCGTGGCCGACACCGTGGCCCGGCCGGTGGCCGAGGCGCTGGGCCGCGAGCTGAAGCAGACCGTGGTCGTCGAGAACAAGGTGGGCGCCGGTGGCGCGCTGGGCATCGGCACCGCCGCGCGCGCGCCGGCCGACGGCTACACGGTGCTGCTGGCCCTGTCGTCGGTGTCCATCCTGCCCGAGGCCGACCGGCTGCTCGACCGCAAGCCCGCCTATGCGCTGAACCAGCTGAAGCCCATCGCCCGCTTCACCGCCGACCCCACCGTGCTGGTGGTGCGTGCCGACGCGCCATGGAAGACGCTGGCCGAGTTCGTGGCCGACCTGCGCACCCAGCCTGGGCGCTACAACTACGGCAGCTCGGGCAACTACGGCACCATGCACGTGCCGATGGAAATGCTCAAGGCCGCGGCCGGCTTTCGCATGACGCACATCCCGTACACCGGCGCCGGGCCGGCCGTCGTCGCGCTGCTGGCCGGGCAGGTGGACGCGGTGGCCAGCGGCCCGTCCACCGTGGCCCAGCACATCAAGGCCGGCAAGCTGCGCGCACTGGCGCACTGGGGCGACAAGCCGCTGCAGTCGCTGCCCGAGGTGCCCAGCCTGAAGTCGCAGGGCATCGCAGCGCAGTTTGCGCAGTGGTCGGCGTTGTTCGTGCCGGCCGGCGTGCCCGACGACATCGTGCAGCGCCTGCGCGCCGCGGCGCGCCGCGCGGCCGCCGATCCGCAGGTGCTGGCCACCATCCAGCGCGCCGGCAGCCCGGTCGAATACCAGGACGCGCCCGAGTTCCAGGCCTACTGGGACCAGGACATCGCCACGATGGTGGACGCCGTCCGCAAGATCGGCAAGGTCGAATAACCCCCCATGAACGCGCACCCTGCCTGACGCGCACCCACCGAGACCTGCCCATGGCCCGCCTGCCCCATGTCGACGAACACACCCCCGGCATCGATGCCGAGCTGGTGGCGCTGGTGCGCCAGCGCCGCGGCGGCACGCTGCTGAACCTGGACCGCCAACTGCTGCACAGCGCGCCGGTGGCCCGTGGCTGGAACACCTACATGGGCGCCATCCGCACCGGCTGCGTGCTCGACGGGCGCCTGCGCGAACTGGTCATCCTGCAGGTGGCCGTGCTCAACCGCGCGCCCTACGAGTTTGCGCAACACGTACCGGTGGCCCTGCAGGAAGGCGTGCCGCAGGCCCAGGTGGATGCGCTGGCCGGCTGGCGCGGGGCAGGGTGCTTCGATGCCCGCGAACGCGCCGTGCTGGCCTATGCCGAGGCCATGACGCTGACGGTGCAGGTGGGCGACGACGTGTTCGCTGCGGTGCGCTCGGTGCTGAACGCGCGCGAGCTGGTCGAGCTGACCGCGACGGTGGCCAGCTACAACATGGTGTCGCGGTTTCTGGAGGCGCTGGGGGTGGAGATCGAGGGGGCAGAGGGTCGATGACGCCGCGGCCTTCGCGTCGCATCGACGGCAGACGCCGATGCGCCTCACTGATGCTCGTGGTCGGCCTGGTCGGCAGTTCGGCCTTGGCCCAGAAACTCCCGCCGCCGTCTCGCACCGTCTACAAGTGCCAGGACGCGGGGCGGACCGTGTACACCGACTCGCCGTGCATGGCCGCCGAGAGGATCGAGGTGCAGCCGACGCGCGGGCTGAACCAAACGACTGGCAAGGAACTCATCGGGCGCGATGTCCGACACGAGCAACATCGCGAGATGATGGCCGATGCACTGCGCCCGCTGACCGGCATGGATGCGACGCAGCTCGATCGTGCAGGGCGGCGGAGGAGCCTGACGCCCGCAGCCCAGCGGGAGTGTCAGCACCTGGACCGCGAGTTGCCGGGGGTCGAACTGGCCGAACGCCGGGGCGAGCCGGGCCAGCTGAAGGCGGTGCAGCGGCGCCTGCTGGTGATGCGATCCCGATTTCGCGAGATCGGCTGCGTCTAGTGCGTGCGGGCGGCCACTATTCGTTCACCGAGTCGAAAGACGACAAGGGCCGCAGCTTTTCGCCGCGGGTCACCTACCGTTACACCGTCGGCCGCACGGCGCACCAGTGCGACGTGATCGCACAAGTCATCACCTGCCCGAACACGCCCCAGCAACTGTGGGAGCGCTACGGTTGCAGGTACCCCAAGGGCGCACAGGTGGTCGTTCCCTATGACCCGGCGCGCCCGCCGGATGCCGTGCTCGAGGTCGTGGCCAACCCATGGGTCATGCTGATCATGCCCGTGGCTGGCGCGATGCTCGTGGCGCTCGCGCTGTGGCACCTGCGGTAGCGCCGACTCCTAAACCTTTGGTATTCACGGCACCCGGGGTCGTTCCTACACTTTGGTCGTCATCCAATGCCGTGCCAAGGGGGGCCCATGACCGATCTCACCGCATTCGCCGCACCATCGCCAGATTCACTGCCTGCGTTCATGCGCGCACTCGAGCGGCAGCGCTCCGCCACCACGCGGGTCGAGTGGCGCGCCCTGACGAAGACCTCGCCCATCATCAAGGGCTGGCGCTTCTTTCTCAGCCTCGATCCGTTCACGCGCTGGGGCCTCGTGAAGCCCCGTGGCTACGCTGGTGACGCCACGCTGCTGGATTTCGCGTATGGCCACCCGTCGGTGCAGTCGCACGTCGAGGCGGCAGGCCCGCTCGGCCGGTTGATTTACGCCGAGACCTTCGCGGCCCAGTCGTCGCATTCGGCCCGCGACCGCATCGCGCTGCTGCGGGACGAGGTGGCCGTGATGGCGCAGCAGGGCAGCTTTTCGGCCATGTCGCTGGCCGCCGGCCACGCGCGCGAACTGGAAGGCCTGCCGGCCGACATCGCCTCGCGCCTGAGTTCGTTCGTCGCGCTCGACATCGACCCGATGTCGCTGCAGACCGCAGCCGATTCCGCGGGCCCGGTGCCGTTCACCCCGGTGCGCCGCAACGTGGTGAAGGACGCGCTCGACGACCTGCTGCCCGCCGACCTCGTGTACTCGCTCGGCTTGTTCGACTACCTCACCGACGAGATCGCCGACACGGTGCTGCACAAGATGCTCTCGATCACCCGGCCCGGCGGCAAGTGCATCGTGGCCAACCTGGCCCACGACGCGGCCAACCTGGGCTATTGCGAGGCCATCATGGACTGGTGGATGATCACGCGCAGCGCGGACGACATGCTTGCCATGGGGCAGCGCGCCGCGGCGCAAGGGCCGCGTGCCTTCGTGCCGTCGGTGAAGCAGCATGGCTGCTTCCACTACCTCGAACTCGCTGATTCGGACCACTGACCCGCACGCCATGAAGCGCCTCTGGAGTCGGCTGTTCGGCGCAGGTCGTCGATCGACCGGACCGGTGGCAGGCCCGCCCGGCCGGCAGCCGATCGCGCCGTACGAGTGCTGGACCGAAGATGATCCCGAGGAGGGGCCGCGGCTGTTCCGTCCGATCCTCTATGTGCTCCAGCACGACGTGCTGCCCGACCTGGTGATGCGGAACCCATCTCGCAGGCCGCCCTTGTTCGAGGCGCTTCAGCCCGGTGTCGCGGGTGCGGGCGGCTGGTCGCACTTGATGTCTCGCAGCGCCTACCTGTGCCAGGGATGGCATGGGTGGCCCGAGGACATGTTCGACGACGAGGCGCAGTTGGAGCGCCTGGCTGCCTATGTCAAGCCACTCGTCGAGCACATGGCGGCCGAACGGCATGACTTTGGCGGCGACGTGGTTTGGATGGTGCGGATGCCGCCTCCGGTGGCTGCACTGGAGGCGCACTTCGTGGCCCTGCTGAATCCGCCGTCCCCGGGGTCAGGCGAGGAGACGGCGTCTCGGCCGCCGCGGTACTTCACGCTGGAACGCAGTGTGGCTGCCGACCGCTACTGCTTCTGTGAATGGACCGCCGAAGGCAGCCACGAGAATTTCGGCGAGCGCCGCCTGATGACGGGCGAGGCGTTTGCAGCGTTGGTCGTCGCGCATGGCGAGCGGCACCCCGTGCGCTGCTGAGCGGCGGCACGCCCGAGCGGGCGCACTTCGTGATCTACGGCCCTGTGCGGCAGGGCACGGCGGCCGATGGCGGCGTCGCCGCGCCCGACACCGATCGCTGAACGCGGGATACTTCGCGGCGCCGGCGCCGCAGGCGCTTGCACCGCAGTGCCTTCTCAACGATCGGAGACATGCCATGACCCAGATCCTCGGCGGATGCCTGTGCGGGGCGGTCCGCTTCCAGTTGGCGGCCGAGCCCGTGATGACCGCCATCTGCCACTGCACGCATTGCCAGCGCCAGTCGGGCGGCGCGTTCTCGGTGAACATCGGCATCCCCCGGGGCAGCCTGAAGTTCACCGCCGGCACGCCGGCCACCTTCGAGGACCAGGGCGACAGCGGCCTGCCGGTGCACCGGCATTTCTGCGCCCGTTGCGGGTCGCCCATCGTGTCGGTGGTGGAGGCCACGCCTGGCCTCGACTGGCTGAAGGCGGGCACGCTGGACGACACCTCCTGGGTGAAGCCGCAGGTGGCGATATGGTGCCAGTCGGCGCAGCCCTGGGTGTCGCTGCCGTCGACGATCGCCCAGTTTCCGCAGAATCCGCCCTCGGCCTGAACCTCCTGCGGGCAGGTGCACCCTCGCGCGCGCCGCGTGGGATGCCGTGCTCGCGCCACCGACCTGATCCATGCCCCTCGTCATACTCGCCTGCTGCCTGCTCGTCGTTTCGACCACAGTGCTGCACTACGAAGTGCTGCGCGCCCTGAACGCGGGCTTGCCGCGCCTGGGCATCCCCGATCGGATGAAGCTGGTCGTCGTCATCCTGGCCACCTTCGTGGCGCACGCCGTCGAGATCGCGATGTACGGCTTCGTGCTGTATGGCCTGGCCGACTGGCACGGCGCCGGCACCCTCGACGGTGGCCTGGGCTTCTCGCTGGCCTCGTGCCTGTACTTCTCGGCCGAAACCTACACCTCGCTGGGTTTTGGCGATTTCACGCCGGTGGGTGCGGTGCGGCTGCTGGCCGGGGTGGAGGCGCTGAACGGGCTGCTGCTGATCGGCTGGTCGGCTTCGTTCACCTACATCGCCATGGAGCGGTTCTGGAAGACCGGCACCGGGCCCAGCGATGACGCAAGGGCCTGACGGCGGGCAGCCGGCCGACCAGCGCGCCTTGCCCACCGCATCGGCGGCGTCGTCGGCAGCGGCACCGGCGCTGGCGCCGAACCGGACCGCGTTCCGCCCCACGGTGTCCGAGTCGGACGTGCCCGTGGGCTACCGCCTCGCGTCGCGAGGGCCCGGCGCGTTCTATGCCCAGCTGATCCTGGACGACCTCGGCTCGCCAGGCGCGCCACCGCGGCCCACCGTGCTGGACATCGGCTGCGGCGGCGGCCTGATGAGCGAGGTGGTCTGGCAGCATCACATCGCGCTGCGCGCGGGCCGATTCCTCGGTGTCGAACCCGATGCCGAGGCGCAGCCGGCGCCGGTGTTCGAGCAGGTGTTTCGCGGCACCTTCGAGCAGGCGCCCATCGACCCGGCCTCGGTGGACCTGGCCTATGCGGCCATGGTGATCGAGCATGTGCCCCAACCGCGCGCATTCTTCGACCAACTCGCCCGCGTGCTGCGCCCCGGCGGCGTCTTCTGGGCCTTCACCGTGGACCGTCGCCACTACTTCTCGTGGGCCAGCCAGCTGATCGACGCGCTGCACCTGAAGGACGGCTACCTCGACCGCGTGCGCGGCCGCAAGGGCGAGCACGGGGCTCGCTACGACAACTACCCGGTCTTCTACCGCTGCAACAGCCCCGCCGTGCTGGCCCGCCTGGCCGGTGACCCGTTCACGCTGCAGACCTGGAGCCTGCACCGCGTCGGCCAGCTCGACGGCTACGTGCCCTACCGCCTGCGCCGCCTGTCGCGCCTGGCCGACCGCGTGGTCATCCGCGCCGGCCTGCCGGGCAGCGTGCTGGTGGCGCGGATGGTGCGGCGGTAGCGGGCCAGGCCGCCGCCAAGGCGCCCATCTGCTACATTGCCCGCCGGGTGTGCAGGACGCCCCCTCTCGCGAAAGCCCACGCACCTGCGCCGCAAGCCACTTGCCGGCATACCCTTCCACCGGCCACCGAGCGAGAAACGGCCGTGTTCCCCGTGGAGACGGTATGCACGATCGCATCCCCCTGAACGACCCCGCCCCGTCGGCGGACCCGGCGCCCCCGTGCGCCATCGACCTGGTGCGCCAGCAGGCGCGCCGGCTGCACCGTGCGGCGCAGTCGCCGCAGGTGCTGCTGGCCCTGCCTGCGGTGCGCCGCGTGCACGCGGCCGGGCTGTTCCCGGGCCGCGCCTTGAGCGCGCTGTACCGCGAGCGCACCACGCTGCTGCAGCGAAAGCACTTCCTGCGCACGCTGGCCGTGGAGGCCGGCTACGCCGACTGGGAGCGTTTCCGCCCGGCGCTCGAGCACCTGCCGCCCGAGGCCTTCGAGCATTTCCAGCTGCTGGGCATCGAGCAGGTGGGCCGGTTCAAGCTCTGGTTTTCGACAGAGGCTGAGGCGCAGGTCCATGCGGCCGCGCACGGCGGGCGCGTGCTGCGCTACGGCTCGCAGGCCGCGGTGCTGCCGCTGGAGGCCGGCGTCGGCGCCTGATCGCTTCCCGGGCGGGCTCGATCGGCGGCCGTTCAGCCGATCAGTTCGCCCGCCGGCTTGAAGGGCGGCCCGATCTTGAAGATGCCGCTGCAGCGCACCGCCGGTGTGCCGTCGGCGGTGACCAGGCCCTGTGCGAACACCAGCGTGCGGGTGACGCGCAGCACCTCGCACTCGCCCTGCACCCAGGCGCCGCCCGGCGCCGGGGCCAGGTAGTCGAGCTGCAGGTTGATGGTGGGCAGGAAGCGCAGGCCCACCTCGGGGCTGAGCCGGTGCACCGACAGCGGCAGCAGCATGTCGCAGAAGGTGGCCAGCATGCCGCCGTGGCAGTTACCCATCGGGTTGGCATGCCGCGGCTCGACCCGGAAGCCGATCAGCACCAGCGGCTTGCCGCCCGCCGTGGCGGCGGGTTCGTGCCGCAGGTACAGCGGCCCGTTGGCGGCGACGAAGCCGCTGGAATCGGGCAGGGCGCGGAAGCCCGCTGGGATGTCGACCGTCATCGGGCCTCGCGCTCCGCGTCGGCATGGAAATCGGCGTCGCGCAGACCCACGCCCTGGCTCAGCCACACCGGGTAGACGCGCTGGAAGTCGGCCACCATCTGGGCCAGCGGCATGTCGTCGAAGGTGCCGCGCTGGTGCACGTACTCCATGTGCCGGTTGCCCGACCGGTCGAACGGGTGGTAGATGGAATCCTCGCGCCCGTCGAAGTCGAGCGGCAGCAGGCCGAAGCGTTCGCACAGCGACAGGTTGAAGGCCGGCGTGGCCTTGCGCCAGACGCCGTCGATCAGGAGGTCGGTGTAGCCGTGCCAGATGAACAGGTCGGTCTGCATCGACTGGCGCATGCGCTCGGTGCTGAGGTGGTTGCGCACGTCGGCATAGCCCAGCCGCGCCGGAATGCCGGCGGCGCGGCACACCGCGGCCAGCAGCGCGGCCTTGGGCACGCACCAGCCGGTGCCCTGGGCCAGCACGCTGCTCGCGCGCATGCCGGCGGGCGACAGGTCGCAGCGGTAGGGGTCGTAGCGGAAGCCGTCGCGCACCGCGTAGTACAGCGCCACCGCGCGCTCGCGGTCGTCGGCACCCACGGCGTGCTGCCTTGCAAAGGCCACCACGTCGGGGTGGTCGCTGTCGATCAGCGCGGTGGGCGCGAGGGTGGGGTCGGTGCCGTCGATGGGGTGGGGCTTCGGGTTCATGCGCATCTCTGGGGCCGGAGTGTGAGCTTACGCTGGGGCCCTGGCTGTCACCGGGGCGCCAAGCCCCACGCCCTTCGACCCGGACCGATCCATGATCGACCTGCTGTACTGGCCCACGCCCAACGGCTGGAAGCTGACCATCGCGCTCGAGGAACTGGGCCTGCCCTACACCGTGCGGCCGGTGAACATCGGCCGCGGCGAGCAGTTTGATCCGGCCTTCCTGGCGGTGAGCCCGAACAACCGCATCCCGGCGATGCTGGACCACGACCCGCCCGGCGGCGGCGAGCCGATCGCGCTGTTCGAGAGCGGCGCCATGCTGCTGTACCTGGCCGAGAAGACCGGCCGCCTGCTGCCCACCGACTTTCGCGGCCGCCATGCGGTGCTGCCCTGGCTGATGTGGCAAATGGGCGGGCTGGGGCCGATGCTGGGGCAGCACGGGCACTTCCGCTTGTACGCGCCCGAGAAGCTGCCCTATGCGCTCGACCGCTACGAGCGCGAGGCACGGCGCCTGTACGGCGTGCTCGACACGCAACTGTCGAAGGGCGAGCACGTGGCGGGCGACTACTCCATCGCCGACATCGCCATCTTCCCGTGGATCGCCACGCACAAGGCACAGGGCCTGTCGCTCGACGACTGGCCGCACGTGAAGCGCTGGTTCGGCCAGTTGCGCGGGCGCGAGGCCGTGGCCCGCGGCATGGCGGTGGGCCGGGCGCTGCGCGCCGACGGCATCGACGACGAGGCCCGCCGCAACCTCTTCGGACAGGAAAGGCCCACGCCATGATCGAGTGCTTCTTCGACTGTTCCAGCCCCTGGACCTGGCTGGCGTTCCGGAACCTGCAGCCCCTGGCCGCCGAGCTGGGCGTGTCGGTGCGCTGGCGGCCGGTGCTGGTGGGCGGCATCTTCAATGCGGTGAACCCCAGCGTCTATGAGTCGCGCGAACGCGGCGTGCCGGCCAAGCAGGCCTATCACCGGAAAGACCTGTCCGACTGGGCCCACCACTGTGGCGTGAAGATCAAGTTCCCGCCCAGCGTGTTCCCGGTCAACAGCGTCAAGGCGATGCGTGGCTGCCTGCTGCTGGCGCCGCAAGGGCTGCTGGTGCCGTTTGCCGAGAGCGTGTTCGAGGCCTACTGGACGCGCGACCAGGACATCTCGCAGGACGCCGTGCTGGCCGCGCTGTGCCAGCGTCTGGGCGTGGACGAGGCGGCGTTCTTCGAGGGCATCGCGCGCCCCGAGATCAAGGCGCAGCTCAAGGCCAACACCGACGAGGCCATCGCCCGCGGCGCCTTCGGCTCGCCGACGATCTTCGTCGCCGGCGACGACATGTACTTCGGCAACGACCGCCTGCCCCTGGTGCGCGAGGCGGTGCTGCGGCGCATCTCGGCACCCTGAACCCGCGCAGCGCCGGCGCATGGGCGCCGGGCCCCGGCGCCGTGGCACACCGCGCGGGCGTCAGCAGCCGTGGAAGCGCGCGAAGGCGTCGAGCGGCGCGCGTTCGCTGGCCAGCCCGTTCACCGGGTGCGCGGGGTTGCGCTGGCCGATGGCCATGCCGCAGAAGAGCATGCGCTCGGGCGGCAGGCCGATGAAGGCGCTCACCGTGCGCGGGTACACCGACCAGCATTCCTGCGGGCAGCTGTCCAGCCCCTCCTCGCGCAGCAGCAGCATCACCGACTGCAGGAACATGCCCAGGTCGCTCCACTGCGGTGGGCCCATGCGGCGGTCGATCGAGCAGAACAGCGCCATCGGCGCGCCGAAGAACGCAAAGTTGCGCGCAAACCAGCGCAGCCGCGCCGGCTTGTCGTCGCGCGGGATGCCCAGGCGGGCGTACATGTCCTCGCCGAGCTTGAAGCGGTAGTCGCGGTAGGGCGCCACCAGGTCCTTGGGGTAGATGTCGTAGTCGGTGGGTTCCGGCGGCTGGCCAGCGGCCACCTCGGCCAGTCGGCGCTGCATCAGCGCCTTGAACTCGTCGAGCCGGTCGCCCGCCACCACGTCGATGTGCCAGGGCTGCACGTTGCCGCCCGACGGCGAGCGCGACGCGGTGGTGAGCACGCGACGGATCACGTCGCCCGGCACGGGCGTGGGCAGGAAGTCGCGGACGGAAAGGCGGCTGGCGAGGGCGTCGGCCACGTTCATGGGTGGGCTCCGGGGGCATGGACAGGGGCTTCTACGATAACCGTTGGCCGAACCCCTGGGCTCCGGGCGGCCGAGGTCGGGGTGAGCCAGGCCCGGTCGGGTCGCGCCCGGCCAGATCGGGCCTGGCAGCCAGTGGGCACAAGACAGGGGCCGGGGCGGGACTCAAGATCCGACCGTTGCCCGCCCACCGGGCCCGACCCGAGGCCTGCCCGATGAGCCTGCTCGACACAGTTCCTGCCCCCCACTACTTCACGCCCGAGCACGTGCAGTTCCGCCACATGCTGCGCGACTGGATCGCGCGCGAGGTGACCCCGCACGTCAACGACTGGGACGAGGCCGAGACCTTTCCGCGCGGGCTGTACCGCCAGGCCGCCGCCATCGGCCTGCTGGGCATGGGCTACCCCGAGGAATACGGCGGCACGCCCACCGACATCTTCTACAAGCTGATCCTGTCGGAAGAGATGGCGCGGCCGGGCTGCGGCGGCGTGGCCGCCTCGCTCAACTCGCACACCATCGGCCTGCCGCCGGTGCTGGCGCACGGCAGTGCCGAACTCAAGGCGCGCATCATCCCGCCGGTGCTCACCGGCGAGAAGATCGCCGCGCTGGCCGTCACCGAGCCCGGCGGCGGCTCGGACGTGGCCGCGCTGAAGACCCGCGCGGTGCGCGATGGCGACCACTACGTCGTCACCGGCGAGAAGGTCTTCATCACCTCGGGCATGCGCGCCGATTTCATCACCGTGGCCGTGCGCACCGACCCCGCCAGCAAGGGGCCGAACGGCATCTCGGCGCTGCTGGTGCCGGGCGACACGCCGGGCCTCGAGCGCACGGCGCTGAAGAAGATGGGCTGGTGGGCCAGCGACACCGCCCACCTGCGCTTCGACAGCTGCCGCGTGCCGGTGGCCAACCTGATCGGCGAGGAGCACCGGGGCTTCAAGACCTTCATGACCAACTTCAACAGCGAGCGCCTGGGCATGGCGGCGCAGGCCGTGGGCTATGCCGAGGCCTGCTTCGACGAGGCGCTCGACTGGGCGCGCCAGCGCGTCACCTTCGGCGAGCCGCTGTCGCAGCGCCAGGTGATCCGCCACAAGCTGATGGACATGCTGCGCAAGATCGACGTGTCGCGCTGCCTGATCTACGACCTGGCCTCGGCACAGCAGCATGGCCGTGGCGACGCCAACCAGCTGGTGGCGCGCATCTGCATGGCCAAGGTGGAGGCCACCCAGTGCATGCAGTTCTGCGCCGACGCGGCGGTGCAGATCCTCGGGGGCATGGGCTTCATGCGCGGCACGAAGAGCGAGCGCATCTACCGCGAGGTCAAGGTGATGATGATCGGCGGCGGCTCCGAGGAGATCATGAAAGACCTCGCGTCACGCCAGCTCGGCATCTGATCTCTCAACGGGAAGCGCATGGCCATCCTCGATTCCACCCTCTCCCCCGGCAGCGCCGCATTCGCTGAGAACCGTGCCGCGATGCTGGCGCAGCTCGAGCGCGTGCGCGCCGCCGAGCGCCGCGCCGTCGAGGCCAGCGGCGCCAGCCGGGCGCGCTTCGAGTCGCGCGGGCAGCTGCTGCCGCGCGAGCGCATCGCGCTGCTGCTCGACCCCGGCGCGCCCTACCTCGAGCTGTGCTCGCTGGCCGGCCTGGGCCACGACAAGCCCGACCTCGACAAGAGCGTGCCCGGCGGCGGTGTCATCGCCGGCATCGGTGTGGTGTCGGGCGTGCGCTGCATGGTCAGCGCCTCCGATTCGGGCATCGACGCCGGTGCGCTGCAGCCGATGGGGCTGGAGAAGAAGCTGCGCATCCAGGAGCTGGTGCTCGAGAACAAGCTGCCCTACGTGCAGCTGGTGGAAAGCGCCGGCGCCAACCTGCTGCAGTACCAGGTGCAGCACTTCATCCACGGCGGCAGCACCTTCCGCAACCTGGCGCGCATGTCGGCCGCCGGGCTGCCGGTGGTCACGGTGACGCATGGCTCGTCCACCGCCGGCGGCGCCTACCAGACCGGCCTGTCCGACTACGTCATCATGGTGCGCGGCCGCTCGCGGGCCTTCCTGGCCGGCCCGCCGCTGCTGATGGCCGCCACCGGCGAAGTGGCCACCGAAGAAGAACTGGGCGGCGCCGAGATGCACACCGCCATCTCGGGCCTGGGCGACTACCTGGCCGAGGACGACCGCGACGCCCTGCGCCTGGCGCGCGAAGTGATGGGGCAGATCGACTGGCCGTCGGGCGACGCCGCGCCGCGCCGCGCCTTCAAGCCGCCGCGCCACGACGCCGAAGAGCTGCTGGGCATCATGCCGGCCGACCTGAAGCGGCCGGTGGACATGCGGCAGGTCATCGCCCGCATCGTCGACGACAGCGAGTTCCTCGAGTTCGGCGAAAACTACGGCTCGGCCACCGTGTGCGGCCACGCCCGCATCGAGGGCTTTGGGATCGGCATCATCACCAACAACGGCCCCATCGACAACGCCGGCGCCACCAAGGCCACGCACTTCATCCAGGCCTGCTGCCAGAGCCGCACGCCCATCCTGTACCTGCAGAACACCACCGGCTACATGGTGGGCAAGGCGGTGGAGGAGGCCGGCATGATCAAGCACGGCAGCAAGATGATCCAGGCCGTGACCAACGCCACGGTGCCGCAGATCACGCTGCACTGCGGTGCCAGCTTCGGCGCCGGCAACTACGGCATGTGCGGCCGCGGCTTCCACCCGCGCTTCTGCTTCAGCTGGCCCAACGCACGCACCGCGGTGATGGGCGGCGAGCAGGCCGCGCGCACCATGGCCATCGTCACCGAGGCCGCCATGAAGCGCAAGGGCGCGGTCGACCAGGCCAGGCTCGACGCGCTGCAGGCGCAAATCATCCAGCGCTTCGACAGCCAGATGAGCGTGTTCACCACCAGCGCGCTGCTGCTCGACGACGGCGTGATCGACCCGCGCGCCACCCGCAGCGTGCTGGCCCAGGTGCTGGCTGTGTGCCGCGAGGGCGACGCGCGCCAGCCGCAGCGCATGCAGTTCGGCGTCGCCCGCCCCTGACCAGAGGATCCACCATGCAACTCACCCCCGAGCACGAGGCCCTGCGCGACACCGTCAAGCGCTTCGCGAAGGAGCACGTCAACCCTTACGTCGACGAGTGGGAGGCGGCGCAGATCTTCCCGGCGCACCAGGTGTTCAAGCAGCTCGGCGACCTGGGCCTGCTGGGCGTGAACAAGCCGGTGGAAGACGGTGGCATGGGGCTGGACTACAGCTACGCCGCGGTGGTGACCGAGGCCATGTCGGCCATCGACTGTGGCGGCATCCCGATGGCCATCGGCGTGCAGACCGACATGGCCACGCCGGCGCTGGCCCGCCACGGCAGCGCCGAGTTGCGAGCCGAGTTCCTGGCCCCGGCGATCCGCGGCGAGATGGTCACCTGCCTGGGCGTCAGCGAGGTGGGCTCGGGCAGCGACGTGGCCAGCATCAAGACCCGTGCGCGCAAGGACGGCGACGACTACATCATCGACGGCGGCAAGATGTGGACCACCAGCGGCACGCAGGCCGACTGGTGCTGCGTGTTGGCCAACACCAGCGACGGCGCGGCGCACAAGAACAAGAGCCTGATCGTGGTGCCGATGAAGACGCCGGGCGTGTCGGTGGCGCGCAAGCTGAAGAAGGTGGGCATGGATTCGTCCGATACCGCGCAGCTGCACTTCGACGGCGTGCGCGTGCCGCAGCGCTACCGCATCGGCCAGGAGGGCCTGGGCTTCATCTACCAGATGGAGCAGTTCCAGTACGAGCGCCTGTTCGCGGCCATCAAGGGCTATGCCGGGGCGCAGAAGGCCATCGACCTGACCATCGGCTACACCCGCGAGCGCCAGGCCTTCGGCCGCTCGATCCTCGATAACCAGTACGTCAGCTACCGCCTGGCCGAGCTGCAGGCCGAGGTGGACGCGCTGAAGGCGCTCACCTGGCACGGCATCGAGACCATCGTCGCCGGCGGCGACGCCACGCGCAGCGCCACCTCGGCCAAGCTCAAGGCCGGCCGGCTGCTGCGCGAGGCATCCGACACCTGCCTGCAGTTCTGGGGCGGCATGGGCTACGTGCACGACAGCCCCATCTCGCGCCTGTGGCGCGACACCCGGCTCACGTCGATCGGCGGCGGCGCCGACGAGGTGATGCTGCAGATCCTGACCAAGTTCATGGGCACCTTCCAGGCCCGGGGTTGACGATGACCGCTCACACCTCTACCCCGTTCCACAAGATCCTGATCGCCAACCGCGGCGAGATCGCGCTGCGCATCCAGCGCACCGCGCACCGCCTGGGCTACCGCACGGTGGCGGTGTACTCCACCGCCGATGCGCAGGCGCGCCACGTGCTGGAGGCCGACCAGGCCGTGTGCATCGGCGAGCCCGCGCCGCGCGACAGCTACCTGGCCATCGACAAGGTGATCGCCGCCGCCCGCCTGTCGGGCGCCGACGCGGTGCACCCCGGCTACGGCTTCCTGGCCGAGAATGAGGACTTCGCCGCGGCCTGCCGCGACGCCGGGCTGGTGTTCATCGGCCCGTCGCCCGAGGCCATCCGCGCGATGGGCGACAAGGCCGGCGCCAAGGCGTTGATGATTGCCGCCGGCGTGCCCTGCATCCCCGGCTGGCAGGGCGAGGACCAGCGCGACGAGACGCTGGCGCTGGAGGCCGCCGCGATCGGCTGGCCGCTGATGATCAAGGCCACCGCCGGCGGTGGCGGGCGTGGCATGCGCCTGGTGACGCGGGCCGAGGACTTTGCCGACGCGCTGCGCAGCGCGCGCAGCGAGGCGCTGGGCGCCTTCGGCGATGGCACCGTGCTGCTCGAGCGCGCGATCGTGGAGCCGCGCCACATCGAGATCCAGGTCTTCGCCGATCGCCACGGCCATGCCATCCACCTGGGCGAGCGCGACTGCTCGGTGCAGCGCCGGCACCAGAAACTGGTGGAGGAAGCGCCGTCGCCGGCGGTGACGCCCGACCTGCGCGCGCGCATGGGCGAGGTGGCGGTGGCCGCGGTGCGCGCCATCCGCTACGAGGGCGCCGGCACGCTCGAGTTCCTGCTCGACCGCGAGGGCCGCTTCTATTTCATGGAGATGAACACCCGGCTGCAGGTGGAGCACCCGGTGACCGAGGCCATCACCGGCCTGGACCTGGTCGAGTGGCAGTTGCGTGTGGCCGCCGGAGAGCCGCTGCCGCTGGCGCAGGACGAGGTGCGCTTCCACGGCCATGCCATCGAGGTGCGCCTGTGCGCCGAAGACGCCGCCCGCGGCTTCATGCCGCAGAGCGGCCGCATGCACCGCTGGGAGATGCCCGCGGCCCTGCGCGTCGAACACGCGCTGCGCCCAGGCGACGAGGTGCCGCCGCACTACGACTCGATGATCGCCAAGCTGGTGGCCCATGGCCCCACGCGCGACGAGGCCTGCCGCAGGCTGCGGCGCGGCCTGCACGAGGCGGTGGCGCTGGGCGTGACCACCAACCAGGGCTTTCTGGCCGACGTGCTGGCGCACCCGGCCTTCGCCGCCGGCCAGGCCACCACCGCCTTCATCGACCAGCACGCCGACACGCTGCTGGCCGCCCCGTCAGCGGACCAACGCCGCCGGGCTGCGGCGGTGGCCGCCTGGTTGCTGCAGGCGGGGGAGGGCGGGGCCTCGGCGGGTTTGCCGCCGCGCTGGCCGGTGGGCCTGCGCTTCGAACTCGATGGGCAAGCGGTGCAGGTGCCGATCGTTGCGCAGGGCGAGGGCCGCTGGGGCCTCGACTGGGACGGCCGCTCGCACGCGCTCGCACTGCAGGCGGTGGACCCCGAGCGGGGCTGGGCCCGTGTGGCCCTCGACGGCCTGGCCGAGACGGTGCGCTGGCACCGCGATGGCGCACGGCTGTGCCTAAGGTTCGACGGTCGCACCTGGTCGGTGGACGACCTCAGCCACCGCGCGGCGCTGCGCGCCGACGAAGGCCCGGGCGACGGCAAGCTGCGCGCCACGATGAACGGCCGCGTGGTCGCCGTGCTGGCCGCGCTGGGCGACACCGTGCAGGCCGGCCAGCCCCTGGTGACGCTGGAGGCGATGAAGATGGAGCATGTGCATGCCGCGCCGTGTGCCGGCGTCATCACGGCGCTGAGCGTGGCCGTCGGCGACCAGGTGGCCACCCGCCGCGTGCTGCTGGAGGTGGGCGGCGCCTGATCCAGGGGGGCGCCCCCTGCCGCCCGACGGCCTATCATCGCCACGATGCCCCGCGCGGACCGGTCCGCGCGGGGGCGATCGCGGTGGAGAAGTCGATGCGGGCGGCAATGGTGCGGATCAACGGTGCGGCAGCTTGGTGCCGGGCGGGGGCGATGGCCCTGGCAGCGTGGCTGGCGTTGGGGCTGACGTTGGCGCTGACGGGCTGCGGCGGTGGCGAGCCCGGGTCGGTCGTTGACAGCCGTGCCTCTGCCACCCCCGTCATGGCCAGCGACGCCCGCCGGCGTACGCTGGCAACGACCTCGACGCTCGATGTCGAGGTGCTGCTGAACTGGGCCGAACTCACCTACCCGCAGTTCTTTCCCGGGCGGCAGACCACCCAGGTGCTGGCGCCGTACCGCTACCGCTGCTACGACGCCAATGGCGAACTCAACTGCGTCGGCGTCGACGGCGACCAGGTCGCCGTGCTCGGGCCGGGCCTGAGCGGCGGCCAGATCCAGGTGGTCGGCACGCTGGCCGATTTCGAATGCCCGGCCGGCGGCATCAACTGCCCCGGCGCGGTGCGGGGCACGGCGCTCGTCAACGGGGCTGACCTGCGCGGCGCCGAACTCACCGTGAAGGACCGCAACGGCCGCACCGCCACGGCGGTCACCTCTGCCGGCTCGGCCGGCCCCGGCGCCTTCCTGTTCCCCGACTTGCGCTCGATGGCCTGGCCGCTGATGGCGCGCGTCTCCGGCGGCAATGTCGGGTGTCCGCCGGGGCCGGTGTTCTGCACCACCGTGCTGCGGCCCAACACGGCCGTGCTGTATGGCGTGCTGGCCGGGCCGATGGCCACCGACAACGTGCTCAACGTGTCGGTGATGACCGACGCGCTGGTGGCCGCGCTGGGCCCCGAGCCCGGCCTGACGGCCGCGGACGGCGCGCTCGACCCGGCGGCGCTGTTTGCCGCCGGTGGCGCTGTCTGGGACCGCCTGCTCACCACCAACCGCCTGGCCGCTGCGGCCACCCGGCTGGACGCCTGGAAGGCCCGCCTGCAGGGCTCGGCGCAAGTCACTCGTTCGGCCGATCTGTACGGCGCCCCGGTGCGCACGCTGACCGCGCCGGCTGCCGCGCTGTCTGCCGGCGACGGCCACCTGAACTACGCCGCCGAACTGGATGGGCTCATGAGCCTGCAGGGCCTGGATGCGGCCGAGTTGCGCCGCCTGGTGGGCCTGCCCGCCGACATCCAGCCCGCGCCGCTGCCGCTGAACCCGTCGCCGGCCCCGCTGCAGCGGCTGTGCTGGGTGGCCGGGCAGTATGGCGGGCAGTTCACCGGCGCGGCGTCGGGCACCTGGACCTTGACGGTGGATGCAGCGTCCGGCGCGGTCAGTGGCGAGATGCGCGGCAACGACGGGCAGGTGCAGGCGCTGCAGGGCTCGGTGCAGTGGGATCTGTCGAGCAACCTGAGCATGGTCATCGGCGCCAGCGCCACCGCGGGCGGTGTGACGCTGAAGGGCACGATCAACGAGGTGAACGCGCTCGCCACCGAGTGGAGGCGCAGCGCCGAGGCCGGCGGCACGCTCACCGGCCGGCGCCTGGCCCGCGGCTGCTGACCGTCGCGCGGCGCCTGTCGCCGCGGCGACGCCCGCCCGAGGGTCATCCCGCAGGCACAAACCCCCGGGGCCGAGGGCCATGCGGGCTTTCCCCGTGGCAACTTGGGGCGGCAACCCGCAGCATGCTGGCGCAAGACGCGAGGGGCCTACACGCCTAGGCTCACGGGTCAGCAGGACGCCATGGCCACCCGGTCGGGCTCACCACGGAGAACTCGAGCTTGGCCCTTGTGCAGCTGTTGATTTCGGGCATCGCGCTCGGTTGCATCTACGCGTTGATCGCGCTGGGCTTCGTGCTCATCTACAAGGCCACCGAGACCGTCAACTTCGCCCAGGGCGAACTGATGATGCTCGGCGCCTTTGGCGCGCTGATCCTCATGAAGGTGGTGGGCTGGCCCTTCTGGGCCGCCGCGCCGCTGGCCGTGGTGGGCATGATGGCGATGGGCGTGGGCATCGAGCGGCTGGTGATCCGGCCCATCCTCGGCCAGCCGCAGTTCACCATCGTGATGCTGACCATCGGGCTGGGCTACCTGTCGCGCGGCCTGGTCACGATGATCCCCGAGATCGGCTCCGACACCAACACGCTCGAGGTGCCCTACAAGGGCCAGGTCATCGATCTCGGCGGCGCGGTGATCAGCGTCGACCAGCTGATGGTGATCGGCGCCACCGCGGTGCTGTGCGCGCTGCTCTACGCGATGTTCCGCTACACCAAGGTCGGCATCGCGATGCAGGCGGCGTCGCAGAACCAGCTGGCGGCCTACTACATGGGCATCCCGGTGCGCCGGCTCAACGGCCTGGTGTGGGGCCTGTCGGCCGGTGTGGCGGCGCTGGCCGGGCTGCTGCTGGCGCCGGTGACCTTCGTGCACGTCAACATGGGCTTCATCGGCCTGAAGGCCTTCCCCGCGGCGGTGGTCGGCGGCTTCGGCAGCCTGCCCGGGGCCATCGTCGGCGGCCTGACCATCGGCCTGGTCGAGGCGCTGGCCGGCTTCTACCTGCCCGAAGGCTTCAAGGACATCGCCGCCTACGTGGTGGTGCTGGTGATGCTGGTGGTGCGGCCCAACGGGCTGTTCGGCGGCCACAGCCGCAAGAAGGTGTAGCGAGAGCCCGCGATGCGCTTCATCTTCAAGACCGACTACGGCCAGGACATCCGCGTCGTCAAGCATGGCGGCCAGGCCTTCTGGTATTCGCTGCTGATGGCGGCGATGGTGACGGCGCCGTTGTGGGCCGGCGACTACTGGCTGTCGCAGATCAGCTTCGTGCTGGTCTACGCCATCGCCGGGCTGGGGCTGATGGTGCTGTCGGGCTTCACCGGCCTGGCCTCGATCGGGCACGCGGCCTTCCTGGGCGTGGGCGCCTACGTGCAGGCCTGGTTCAGCGCCAAGGGCTGGCCTTTCCCGCTGACGATGGCGATGGCCGCGCTGCTGTCGGCCGCAGTGGGCGTGGTGGTGGGCCTGCCGGCGCTGCGCGTCAAGGGCATCTACCTGGCCATCGCCACGCTGTCCTTCGGCTTCATCGTCGAGGAGGTGCTGGCCCGCTGGGAGAGCGTCACCAAGGGCAACGCCGGCATGTCGGTCGTGTCGCCGCAGTTCTTCGGCGCCGAGCTGGGCTCGTCGGAGGCCTTCTACTTCATCGCGCTGGGCACCTGCGTGTTGGTCACGCTGGGCGTGATCAACCTGATGCGCTCGGCCACCGGCCGGGCCTTCATCGCGATCCGCGATTCCGAGGTCTCGGCGCAGAGCATGGGCATCCACCTGGCCGGCTACAAGACGCTGGCCTTCGCGCTGTCGGCGGCCATCGTCGGCCTGGCCGGGGCGCTGTATGCGCACAAGCTGCGCTTCATCTCGCCCGACCAGTTCGGCATCGTGCAGTCGATCGACCTGCTGCTGCTGGTGGTGGTGGGCGGGGTGGGCTCGATCCACGGCGCCTTCCTGGGCGCGATCTTCCTGATCACGATGCCGCAGCTCATCTCGCTGGGCAAGGACTGGCTGCCCCCGGCCATCGGCCAGGCCGCCGGCCTGCAGGCGGTGGTCTACGGCGGCGTGCTGATGGCCTTCGTGCTGTTCGAGCCGATGGGCCTGTACGGCCGCTGGCTCAAGGTGCGCACCTGGCTGCAGTTGTTCCCCTTCTACCGCCGCGGCATGTTCAAGCGCCAGAAGTCCTTCACCAAGTCCGAGCGCCTCAAGTGACCGCGACGAACGAGATCCTGCTGTCGGCCCAGGGCCTGAGCGTGCGCTTCGGCGGCGTGCTGGCGGTCAACAACGTGAGCTTCGACGTGCGGCGCGGCGAGGTCTTCACGCTGATCGGCCCCAACGGCGCCGGCAAGACCACCGTCTTCAACCTGATCAGCCGCATCTACACGCCCACCACCGGCACCATCCGCTTCGAGGGCGCCGAGCTGACGCAGCAGCCGCCGCATGCGATTGCCGCGCTGGGCATCGCGCGCACCTTCCAGAACATCGAGCTGTTCGAGAACGCCACGGTGCTGCAGAACCTGCTGATCGGCAACCACATCCACCGCGGCGCCGGCTTCTGGAGCAACCTGCTGTTCACGAAGGCCACGCGCCAGTCCGAGCTGGCCGCGCGCGAACGCGCCGAGCGGGTGATCGATCTGCTCGACCTGCAGCACCTGCGCGACAGCTTTGTCGCCGGCCTGCCCTACGGCAAGCGCAAGGTGGTGGAGCTGGCGCGGGCGCTGTGCACCGGCCCGAAGCTGCTGCTGCTGGACGAGCCCTCGTCGGGCCTGAACGTGGAGGAGACCGAGGACATGGCCTGGTGGATCCAGGACATCCAGACCGACCTGGGCATCACCGTGCTGATGGTCGAGCACGACATGACGCTGGTCTCGCGCGTGTCCGACCGCGTGCTGGCCATGAACCAGGGCGAGGTGCTGGCCACCGGCACGCCGGCCGAGGTGCAGGCGCACCCGGGCGTGATCGAGGCCTACCTCGGCACCGTCGACGACGTGTCGTCGCTGCGCAGGGTGAAGGCATGAGACCGCAGGCTTTGCCGAGGGCTCATTCCCGCCTGGCGGGACCGGCCGCAGGCCGTAGGGTGCACCAATGACCGCCATGGCGATCACTTCAGCGGACGACGTGCTGCTGGCCCTGGCCAACGTCGAGAGCGCCTACGGCCCGATCAAGGCCATCCGCGGTGTGAGCCTGAAGGTGCGGCGCGGCGAGATCGCCACCGTGCTGGGCAGCAACGGCGCGGGCAAGAGCACCATCCTCAAGACCATCTCCGGCGTGCTCGACCCCACCCGCGGCACGGTCACCTTCAAGGGCCAGGACATCACCGCCCGCGACCCGGCCGAGATCGTGCGGCGCGGCCTGGTGCACGTGCCCGAGGGGCGCGAGGTGTTCCCGCTGCTCAACGTGCACGACAACCTGCTGATGGGCGCCTACACCCGCAACGACCGCGACGGCGTGGCCCGCGACCTCGAGCAGGTCTACGGCTACTTCCCGATCCTGAAGGAACGCGAGAAGCAGGACGCCGGCCTGCTGTCGGGCGGCCAGCAGCAGATGCTGGCCATCAGCCGCGCGCTGATGGCGCGGCCCGACCTGATCCTGCTCGACGAACCCAGCCTGGGCTTGTCCCCCAAGCTCACGAAGGAGATCTTCGAGATCGTCGTGCGCATCAACCGCGAGCGCGGCTGCACCATCCTGCTGGTCGAGCAGAACGCGAACATGGCGCTCAACGCCGCCGACTACGGCTACGTGCTCGAGAACGGCCGCATCGTCATGGAAGACACCTGCGAGCGCCTGCGCGAGAAGGAAGACATCCGCGAGTTCTACCTCGGCATGAAGGACGCCGGCGTGCGCGGCGAGCGGCGCTGGAAGAAGAAGAAGACCTGGCGATGAGCACTGCAGCCCCCGGCACGAAGGACCCCCACCGCATCGTCGCGGGCAGCGACTTCGGCTGGACGCCCGAGACACTGCCCTACGACACCGTGCCAGGCCTGTTCTGGATGCGCGTGGGCGAGCTGGGCGATGCCACGATGATGCGCCAGAAGGACCTGGGCATCTGGAAGGCCTATTCCTGGAACGACGTGGCCACCATTGTCCGCGAGATCGGCGCCGGCCTCGCCAGCCTGGGCTTCGAACCCGGCGAGGTGGCCTCGGTGCTGGCCAACACCAGCCGCGAATGGGTGTGGTCCGACCTGGCCGTGCAGACCATGGGCGGCGTGTGCAACGGCATCTACCCCACCGACGCCGCGGCGCAGGTGCAGTACCTCTGCGACGACTCGGGCAGCGTGTTCCTGTTCGTCGAGGACGACGAGCAGCTCGACAAGTGGCTCGAGGTGCGCGACCACCTGCCCCGCCTGCGCAAGGTCATCGTCTTCGACATGGAAGGCCTGGCCAAGCTCGACGACCCGCAGGTCATCGGCCTCGACCGCCTGCGCGAGCTGGGCCGCGCCTACCTCGCCAGCCACCCGGGGCTGATCGACGAGCGCCGGCGCAGCCGCGGGCCGGCCGATGTGGCCATCCTGGTCTACACCTCGGGCACCACCGGCCGCCCCAAGGGCGCGATGATCACCCACCGCAACCTGTGCGCGGTGCTGTCGGGGCTGTCCACCAGCCTGTTCAAGGGCATCCCCGAGGGCGGCGAGCGCATCGCCTTCCTGCCGCTGTGCCACATCGCCGAGCGCATGATCGGAGAGTACATCTCCATCGCCCGCCGCTCGGTGGTCAACTTCGTCGAGAACCCCGAGACGGTGTTCGAGAACCTGCGCGAGGTGCAGCCGCACGTGTTCTTTGCCGTGCCGCGGGTCTGGGAGAAGGTCTACTCGCAGGTGATGATCTCGCTGCGCGAGGCCGGCAAGACGCAGCAGCTGGCCTATGCCTGGGCGGTGGACACCGGCAAGGCCGTGGCCGAGTGCCGCCTGGCCGGTCGGGCGCCGGGTGCGCTGCTGTCAGCACGCTACGCGCTGGCCAGGGCGCTGGTGCTGAACAACGTGCGCCGCATGGTGGGGCTCGACCGGGTGCAGCTGGCGCTGACCGGCGCCGCGCCGATCTCGCAGGAGCTGATCCGCTGGTACCTGGCACTGGGCATCCCCTTGCGTGAAGGCTGGGGCATGACCGAGACCACCGGTGGCGGCACCGTCACCCCGGCCGACGGCATGCGCCCGGGCAGCATCGGCGTGCCGGGCCCGGGCCTGGAGATGCGCATCGCCGAGGTCACCCACGAAATCCAGCTGCGTGGCGAGAACGTCATCAAGGGCTACCTCAACCAGCCCGGAAAGACCGCCGAGACCATCTCGGCCGACGGCTGGCTGCACACCGGCGACGTCGGCCGGGTCGACGACGACGGCTACTTCTACATCACCGACCGGATGAAGGACATCATCATCACGGCCGGCGGCAAGAACGTCACGCCCAGCGAGTGGGAGAACCAGCTCAAGTTCAGCCCCTACGTCACCGACGCGGTGGTCATCGGCGACAAGCGCGCCTATCTGTCGTGCCTGGTGATGATCGACGAGGACAACGTGGCGCAATGGGCGCAGGAACGCGATGTGCAGTTCTCCGACTACCGCAGCCTGTGCCGGTCGCCCGAGGTGGTGGCGCTGATCGGCGAGGCGATCGAGCAGGTCAACAAGCAGTTCGCCCGGGTCGAGCAGATCAAGCAGTTCCGGCTGATCGAGCAGCGCCTTACCGCCGAGGACGAAGAACTCACGCCGACGATGAAGCTCAAGCGCGCGCTGGTCAACCAGAAGTACGCGCCGCTCATCGAGTCGATGTACAGCGGCCCGCAGGCCTGACCGTGGCGCTTGCCCTGTCGCCGGCCACGCAGCCGATCGAGCCCTGCCCGTTGCCCACGGCGGCCGAGCGCCGGCCGGCGGTGCCGCTGGCGCACCCGTCCAACCGCGTGATGTGGCTCAATGACGACCGGGTGTTCTATGCCGGCCTGGCCGGGGCGATGTCCTCGCGCACCATGGGCGGATGGCACCTCTACGTGGCGCTGGGCGACCCGATCCGGGTGGCCGTGGACGGCCGCGACTGGCAGACCACCGACCTGGCCGTGGTGCCGCCCTATGTGCCGCACCGCGTGGCCTGCGACGAGCGCCTGATCGCCGACCTGGTGATCGAGCCCGAAACCCTGCCCCGCGGCGGCCTGCCCGCGGCCCTGGGCGGCTGCGTGGGCGCGGTGCCGCATCTGCCCGATCTGGTCGACCGGGTGAGGCAGTTGCACACCTGGCTGTGCGCCCACGGCGCGTCGCAGGGGCTGCAGACGGCCGACCTCGACCGCCGGGTGTTCGGCCACCCGCTGCCCAGGCGCCGGCTCGATCCGCGCATCGAGCAGGCGCTCGAGGCCATGCGGCGCGATCCGGCCGGGGCGCTCACCGCGCAGCAGTGCGCCGAGCAGGCCGGCCTGTCGTTCTCGCGCTTCCTGCACCTGTTCAAGCAGGAGGCAGGGGCCTCGTTCCGCAACCTGCGGGCCTGGAAGCGTGCGCGCAGCCTGCTGCACCACGTCACTCGCGACTCCAACCTGCTGCATGTCGCACTGGATACGGGTTATCCCGATGCCACCCATTTCAGCCACAGCATCCGGCAGGTCTACGGGCTGAGGCCGCGTGACCTTTTCGCGGGTTCGCGGCGGCTGACCGTGCTGGGCTGATCTGGCGCAGCCCGCCGTGCGATGGGCCCCGGCGAGGCCCCGCGGATTTGATCTGTCGCAGCCCGGTGCCTGGCCGGGCGCTTCCAAATGCCATGCATGGGGGCGCCGCAAAGCCCCCGGGAGCACGACATGAACCTGCCGTCGACCGACGAACGTCGCGATGCGGTGTGGCCCGGCCAATGGACGGCGCGCGTGCCGCTGGGCGGTCTGTTGCCCCGCTTGCCGGCCAGCCGTCGCGACGCCGCCGTGGCGGCGCTGAATGGGTTGCTGGGCGACCATCTGCACGAACTGAGCCATCCGCTGGCCTGGACCATGCAGTTGCGCAGCGGCACCCGCTGGCTGGTGCCGGACAGCGCCGACCTGGGGCTGGGCGCCGTCACCGGCCATGTGCTGGTGCTGCTGCACGGCGTGTGCCGGTCGGACCGGGGCTGGCGCCACGACGGGCACGATCCCGGCATCGCGCTGCAACGCCTGCTGGGGCTGACACCGCTGCATGCCCGCTACAACAGCGGCCTGCACGTGGCCGACAACGGGCGCGCGCTGGCGCTGCTGCTCGAACGGCTGCTGGCCCGCTGGCCGGTGCCGGTGCGCACGGTGTCGATCGTCGGCCATGGCGTGGGCGGCCTGGTGGCGCGCAGTGCGGCACTCGAGGGCCAGGGCATGGCCTGGCGACCGGCACTGCGCCACCTGGTGTTCATCGCCACGCCGCACCTCGGGCTGCCACTGGCCCAGGCCGGGCATTGGCTGCACCGCGTGCTCGACCTGTGCCCCTACACCGGACCGTACGGCCGCCTGTCGGGCCTGCGCAGCGCCGGCTTGCTGGACATGCAGGAGGGCCGCGTGCGCCAGCCCGGATCCGATGCACCCGTGCCGCTGCCGGCCGACGTGCTGGCCTTCGCGATGGCCGGCACTATCGGCAGCCCGGCGCTCGAGGGGTCGCGCCACAGCGATGGCCTGGTGCCGTTGGACAGTGCACTGGGCGATGCTGAAGATGCCGCGCGCCGCCTGGGCATCCCCGATTCACGGCGCTGGATCGGCGACGGCATGCACTACCTCGAGCTGCAATCGCACCCACGGCTGCTGCAACCGATGCTGGAGTGGCTGCAGCAGTGAGGGGCCGGGCGCCGACGGCGCCCGTGCAGCCCCACGGGCGTCGGGCTACCGCGCGGTAGCCCCGGGCGCCTTGGGCGACCGCGCGGCAGCCCCCGGGCGCCTTGGGCGACCGCGCGGCAGAATCGGGCGATGAGCACCGCCCCCCCTGCCGACACCCATCCGGTGATTGCCCCGGCCACGC
>NZ_MWLO01000009.1 GCF_002198735.1 Ideonella sp. A 288 | reverse complement strand
CCCACCGTCGCGGCACCGGCCGTGCCCCCGCGCAACGCCCGGCCGCACGCGTCCGCCACAATCCGCCCCCATGAGCTTTCAGCCCGAACCCCCGCACGAACATGGCCGCGCCGAGCGCACCGCCGTGCTGCTCGTCAACCTGGGCACGCCCGACGCGCCCGCCGCCCCCGCGCTGCGCCGCTACCTGGCCGAGTTCCTGTGGGACCCGCGCGTGGTCGAGATCCCGCGGCTGCCGTGGTGGCTGATCCTGCACGGGGTGATCCTGCGCACCCGCCCGGCGCGGTCGGCGGCCAAGTACGCGGCCATCTGGACGCCCGAGGGCTCGCCGCTGCTGGTGTGGACGCGGCGCCAGGCGCTGCGGCTGGCCGGTCAACTGGGCGAGTCGGGGCACCGCGTGCTGGTGCGCTTCGCGATGCGCTACGGCCAACCCGGCATCGCCGCCGAGATGGATGCGCTGCGTGCCGAAGGCGTCACCCGCGTGCTGGTGCTGCCCCTGTATCCGCAGTACGCCGCGGCCACCACGGCCAGCACGGTGGATGCGGTGGCGGCCTGGGCCGCGCGAGCGCGCTGGGTGCCCGAGCTGCGCTTCGTCAACCAGTACCACGACGACCCCGGCTACATCGACGCGCTGGCTGACAGCGTGCGTCGCCATTGGCAGCGCGAGGGCCGCGGCGAGCGGCTGCTGATGAGCTTCCACGGCGTGCCGGCCCGCAGCCTGGCGCTCGGCGACCCCTACCACTGCCAGTGCCACGTGACGGCGCGGCTGGTGGCCGGGCGGCTGGGGCTGACGGCCGAGCAGTACATCGTCACCTTCCAGAGCCGGCTGGGGCGTGCCAAGTGGCTGGAGCCCTACACCGAGCCCACGGTGCGCGAACTCGCGGCCAGGGGTGTGAAGCGCCTCGACGCCATCTGCCCGGGCTTCGCGGCCGACAACCTCGAAACGCTCGAAGAAGTGGCGATGGAGGTGCGCGATGCCTTCCTCGAGGAGGGCGGCGAGCGCTTCGACTTCATCCCCTGCCTCAACGACGACGACCGCTGGATCGCCGCGCTGGCGCAGATCGCGCTGCGCCACCTGCAGGGCTGGCCCACCGGCGCGCCCGACGAGGCCACGCTGGCCGCGGGCCGCCAGCGCGCGCTGGCGATGGGCGCCACCCGCTGACGCGCCGCCCTGCCCTTCAGCCGGCGGCGCGCACCCGGCGCAGCAGCGCCATCAGCCGGGGCAGCACCAGCACCGCGACCACGATGCACAGCAGCACCATCGACATCGGCCGCTCGACGAAGACGCTCCACTTGCCCTCGCCGATGGACAGGCCATTGCGCATCTGCGCCTCGGCCAGCGGGCCCAGGATCATGCCGACGATGACCGGCGCAGTGGGAAAGTCGAAGCGCCGCATGGCCACCCCGACCAGGCCGATGCCCAGCATCAGGAACAGGTCGAAGGCGCTCTGGCGCATGCCGTAGACGCCCACCGTGGCAAAGATCAGGATGCCGGCGTACAGCTGCGGCCGCGGGATCTTCAGCAGCTTGACCCACAGGCCCACCAGCGGCAGGTTCAGCACCAGCAGCATCACGTTGCCGATGTACAGCGAGGCGATCAGCGCCCAGACCAGCGTCGACGAGGTCTGGAACAGCTGCGGCCCGGCGTTGATGCCGTAGTTCTGCAGCGCCGACAGCAGGATGGCCGCCGTCACCGACGTGGGAATGCCCAGCGTCAGCAGCGGCACCAGCGTGGCGGTGACCGACGAGTTGTTGGCCGCCTCGGGCCCGGCCACGCCTTCGATGGCGCCGACGGTGCCGAACTCGTGCGGGTGCTTGCTGAGCTTGCGCTCCAGCCCGTAGCTCAGGAAGGTGGGGATCTCCGAGCCGCCCGCCGGGATGGTGCCGAACGGAAAGCCCAGCGCCGTGCCGCGCAGCCAGGCCGGCCACGAGCGCTTCCACTCGGCCTTGGTCATGTGCACCGAGCCCATGCGGTTCATCTGTTGCTCGGAGCGGCCCTCGTACAGCGCGGTGTACAGGCATTCGCCCACCGCGAACAGGCCCACCGCCACCAGCACCACCTCGATGCCGTCCATGAACTCGGGCACGCCGCCGGTGTAGCGCACCTGGCCCGAGATCTGGTCGAGCCCGACCAGCCCGATGGCCAGGCCGATGAACAGTGCCGTCAGCCCGCGCAGCGTGCTCTTGCCCAGCACCGCGCTCACCGTGGTGAAGGCCAGCATCATGAGCATGAAGTACTCGGGCGGCCCGAGCTTGACGGCGAACTCGGCCACCACCGGCGCGAACAGCGTGACCAGGATGGTGGCGATCGTGCCGGCCACGAACGAGCCGATGGCCGAGGTGGCCAGCGCCGCACCGGCGCGACCGCTCTTGGCCATCTTGAAGCCTTCGAGCGCGGTGACCATGGTGCCGGTTTCTCCCGGCGTGTTGAGCAGGATCGAGGTGGTCGAGCCGCCGTACATGGCGCCGTAGTAGATGCCGGCGAAGAAGATCATCGACGCAGTGGGTTCCACCTGCGCGGTGATGGGCAGCAGCATGGCCACCGTGACCGCCGGCCCGAGGCCGGGCAGCACACCGATGGCGGTGCCCAGCGCGCAGCCGACGAAGGCCCACAGCAGGTTGATCGGCGTGCCGGCGGTGACGAAGCCGCCGAGGAGCTGGTTCCAGATGTCCATGTCGGTGCTCTGCTAGATCCAGCCGGTGGCGGTGAGGCCGGGCAGGTTGATGGCCAGCAGCTTGGTGAACAGCCAGAACGCGGGGCCCGCGATCAGGAAGCCGGTGACGAAGTCGATGGCCAGGCCCCGCGCGCCGCCGTGCGGCTTGCCTTCGGACGCGCGCAGGCCGCGCACCGCCAGCATGAAGCACAGCGTGCAACTGAGGATGAAGCCCAGGGTGGTGATTAGCGCGGCATTCGCCACCACGCCGGCGGCCACCCAGGCCAGCGCCGTCCAGTCGCCGCTGGCCGCGCCCGAGGGCTCGTCCATCTCGCGATAGCCGCCACTGGCGGCCTCCCAGACGAGCAAGGCCCCGCACAGCAGCAGCGCCGCGGCCACCACCCAGGGCAGGAAGTTCGGGCCCACGCCGGCATAGCCCGCGTTGGACGGGATGTCGATCGCGCCCCAGGCGAGCGCGGCGCCGATGAGCAGGGCACCGCCACCCACCAGCAACTGGTGGGTGCGGCGCGAGTCGTTCTCGGCCATGCCGATGTCTCCTGGCACGTGAATGGAAGACCGGGCGGCACTGGCCGCCCGGTGGGGATGAGGCGCTGGCCGCGAGCGGTCAGACCATGCCGGCCTTGACCATCGTGGCGCGCAGACCGGCGAAGTCGCGGTCGACGAAGTCCTCGAAGTCCTTGCCGGTGAGCAGCGCCGGGGTCCAGCCGTTCTTCTCGAGCGCCTCGGCCCAGGCCTTGGTCTTGGTGGCCTTGACGATCATCTCGACCAGGGCCTTGCGCTGCGCGTCGGTGATGCCGGCCGGGCCGTACACGCCGCGCCAGTTGCCCAGCACCACGTTGATGCCCTGCTCCTTCAGCGTCGGCACGTCGATGCCCTTCAGGCGCGCGTCGGAGGTGACCCCGATGGCCTTCATCTTGCCGGTCTCGATGTACTGCTGGAACTCGCTCCAGCCGCTGCCGCCGATGGTGACGTTGCCGCCCAGGATGGCCGCGGTGGCCTCGCCGCCGCCACGGAAGGGCACGTAGTTGACCTTGGTGGCGTCGATGCCGGCCTCGCGGGCGATCATGGCCGCGGCGATGTGCTCGGTGGAGCCGCGCGAACCGCCGCCCCACTTGACGCTGCCGGGGTCCTTCTTCATCTGCTCGACCACGTCCTTCATGGTCTTGAACGGCGAGTTGGCCGGCAGCACGAAGACGTTGTATTCGCTGGTCAGGCGGGCGATCGGCGTCACCTGCGTGATCGACACCGGCGGCTTGCCGGTGATGATGCCGCCGAGCATGACCGCGCCCATCACCATCAGCGAGTTGCCGTCGCCCTTGCTGGCGTTGTAGAACTGCGCCAGGCCGATGGCGCCCGCGGCGCCGCCCTTGTTCTCATAGGTCACGGCGGTGGCCACGCCGGCGTCCTGCAGGGCCTTGCCGAGGGCCCGGCCGGTGGTGTCCCAGCCGCCACCCGGGTTGGCCGGGATCATCATCTTGAGGTTCGCGGCGGCACGGGCCGACAGCGGCAGCGCGCCGGCGGCGGCCAGGGCGGCGAGGGACTTGAGGAAGGTGTCGCGACGCATGGGTGTCTCCTGCGGGTGGGTCGGATGCGATGACCGTGACTGTCGCGGCCGAGGCTGTCAGCCGGCTGTCCGCGGGCTCGGTGAAAACCCGCCCGCGTGGCACCGTCGGCCTGCTAACGTGGCGCCCCCATGAAGCTCTTGCTGATCGAGGACGACGCGGCGATGCAGGCCACGCTGCAGCGCAGTTTCGAGCGCCGCGGCGCACAGGTGGTCACCTGCGGCGACGGCCGCCGGGCGCTCGACCGCTGGCAGGCCAGCCAGCCCGACGTGGTGTTGCTCGACCTGAGCCTGCCGGGGCTGGACGGCCTGCAGGTGCTGGCCCAGGCCCGGGCCGCGGGCCTGGCCACGCCGGTGCTCATCCTCACGGCCCGCGGCACCGTCGGCGACCGCATCCTGGGGCTGAACACCGGCGCCGACGACTACCTGCCCAAGCCCTTCGACCTGGACGAACTGGAGGCCCGCGTGCAGGCCCTGGTGCGCCGCCAGGGCGGCGCCGCGGCGGCGGCCGAGTCGGCACGCGAGTTCTGCGGCCTGCGCTGCGACCCGGACAGCGGCGCCGTGTACCTGCACGGCCAGGCGATGGACCTGCCGCCGCGCGAGCTGGCGCTGCTTCGCGCCCTGCTCGCCCGGCCCGGCCAGGCGGTGGCCAAGGAGCGGCTGTTCGACCTGGTGTTTCCTGGACAGGCCGACGTGCAGATCGAGGCCATCGAGGTGGTGGCCTACCGCCTGCGCAAGCGCCTGGCCGGCAGCCAGGCCGTGCTGGTCACGCTGCGCGGCCTGGGCTACCTGCTCAAGTCGACATGAATCGAACGGCCCGATGATGGTGGTGCCGTGACGCTGCGCTTGCTGCGGCGCTGGGCTGGCGGGCTGTCGCTGCGCGGGCGGCTGCTGTGGGGCATCCTGCTGCCGGTGGGCCTGTTCGTGGTGCTGAACACCGTGAGCCTGTACCGGCAGGCACTGGCCGCTGCCGACACGGCCTATGACCGCACGCTGCTGGCCTCGGCCAAGTCGATCGGCGAACTGCTGGAGGTCAGCGGCACCGGCACCGAGGCGCACGTGGTGGCCACCGTGCCCTACTCGGCGCTGGAGGCCTTCGAGGCCGACAACCGCAGCCGAATATTCTACAAAGTGAGCGGCTTCAACGGCGAGATGATCTCGGGCTTCCCCGAGCTGGCCACCTGGCGGGGTCGCGTGCCCGACCAGGGGCCGTACTCGGCGCTGGTCGACTTCTACGACGACGTCTGCCAGGGCGTGCCGGTGCGCGTGGCGGTGCTGCTGCAGCCGGTGGCGGGCAACGGCGCGCAGGGCATGGCCACGATCCAGGTGGCCGAGACGCTGGAACTGCGCCGCACGCTGGCGCAGCGCCTGCTGGTCGACACGCTGTGGCGCCAGGCGGCGCTGCTGGCCTTGATCGCCACGGTGGTGGTGGTGGTGGTGCACCGCACCACCCAGCCGGTGCGCCGGCTGAGCGAGCGCCTGCGCCACCGCGACGACGCCGACCTGTCGCCGCTGGACGTGGCCGACGCGCCGCGCGAACTGCAGCCGCTGGTGGAGGCCACCAACCAGGTGATGGGCCGGCTCGACCACCTGCTGGCCCACCAGAAGCGCTTCGTGCGCGACACGGCGCATCAGCTGCGCACGCCGCTGGCCGTGCTGAAGGCGCAGGTGCAATCGGCGCTGCGCGGCGACATGGCGCCGGGCACGGCGCTGGCCGAGATCAACCAGACCGTCGACCGCGCCACGCAACTGGCCAACCAGATGCTGTCGCTGGCCAAGGTGGAGCAGTTGCGCCAGCAGGGCGATGCGCCGGTGCTGGACTGGGCCGAGATCGTGCGGGCCGTGGCGCTGGACGTGGCGCCGCTGGTGGCCGAACGCGACATCGAGTTCGATCTCGAGGCGGTGGAGGCGCCGGTGCGCGGCCACGAATGGGCACTGCGCGAACTGGTGCGCAACCTGCTGCACAACGCCATCCGCCACACCCCCGACCGGGGCCGGCTGACGGTGCGCCTGGTCGGCGACGGCCGGCACGTGGCGCTGACCATCGCCGACAGCGGCCCCGGCATCGGCGACGAGATGCGCCAGCGCCTGTTCCAGCCCTTCGCCACCGGCGACAGCCGGCACGGCACCGGCCTGGGCCTGGCCATCTGCCAGGAGATCGTGCGCTCGCTCGGCGGCCAGCTCAGCCTCGACAATCGACTGCACCAGGGCCGGGTGACCGGCCTGGACGCCACCGTTCGGCTCGAACTCGCAACCCTCTCTATATAGAAGCGGCAAGCCATGGACAAGGACAAGGGCGGAGTGCGCCTGGACAAATGGCTGTGGGCCGCCCGCTTCTACAAGACCCGGTCGCTGGCCGCCGACGAGATCGGGAAGGGGCGCATCAGCGTCAACGGCCAGGTCGCCAAGGCGTCGCGGGACTTGCGGCCGGACGACCTGGTCGAACTGCGCCAAGGCACGGACAAGCGCACCATCCAGGTGCTGGGGTTGAGCCAGGTGCGGGGCCCCGCGCCCGTCGCCCAGGCCCTGTACGCCGAAACCGCCGACAGCCTGGCGGCCCGCGCCCGCGCCGCCGAGGCCCGCCGGCAAGGCACCGAACCGGCCCACAGCATCGAACAGGGCCGGCCGACCAAGCGCGACCGGCGCGACCTCGAGCGCACCCAGGCCCAGTGGCAGCGCTGGAGCGCGTCGGTCGACGACGATTCCGACCGCGGCTGATTGCCGCAGGCCTGGCCCGCGACACGGCGGGCGGGTCGGCTCCCAGCGCCTGTTTTGGGTGATATCCCCCGGCGTTTGGTGACATCCCCCGGGCCTCTGGGGACCTCCCCCACCTCGGTTACGTCGCGTTGCCACGTCCGGCCAAAGATGCCGAACAGCATGTATTTCGCCCTCGCCACCGGACTCTGTCACACGACCGTCACCCTTTCGGCAGCTGGCCAACCCAGTCGCCAAACCCCAGGGAGACGGTTGCAGTCCAACTTTGAGCAGAGCCCCGACATGAAACGCATCCTGATCTATTCGCACGACACCTTCGGCCTCGGCAACATCCGCCGCATGCTCGAAGTCGCGCGGCACCTGGTCGAATCGTCTCCCGACCTGTCGGTGCTGGTGATCACGGGCTCGCCGATGCTGCACGCCTTCCGCATCCCGCCGCGGATCGACTACGTCAAGCTGCCCTGCCTGTCGCGCAATGTCGAAGGCCGCTACGGCTCGCGCTCGCTGTCGATGAGCCTCGAGGCCACGGTGCGCCTGCGCGCCAACATGATCAAGTCGGTCATCGCCGACTTCGAACCCGACCTCATCCTCGTCGACAAGAAGCCCTTCGGCGTCGAAGACGAACTGGCCGGCGCGCTCGAAGCCCTGCCCTCGACCCAGCCGCGCCCCAAGCTCGTGCTGCTGCTGCGCGACATCCTCGACGGTGCCGAATCCACCCAGCGCGTGTGGCGCAAGAATGGTTACTTCGAGGCCATCAGCGCCTACTACCACCAGGTGCTGGTGGTGGGCTCGCCCGAGGTCTTCGACCTGCGCCGCGAATACGCCTTCCCGCCGTTCGCGGCCGCCAAGGTGCAGTTCTGCGGCTACATCGCCCGCGAGCCGGGCCGCCAGGCGCGCCAGGTGGTGCGCCAGCAACTGGGCGTGCAAGGCCAGGAGCCGCTGCTGCTCGTCACCCCCGGCGGCGGCGAAGACGGCTTCACGCTGATCGACACCACGCTGAAGGCCCTGGCCACGCTGCCCCCGGCCCAGGTGCCGCGCACCCACATCGTCTGCGGCCCCGAGCTGAACGACGCCCGCCGCGCGCACGTGCACCAGGCCGCGTCCACGCTGGCCAACGTCAGCGTGCAGGACTTCAGCGACGACATGATGTCGCTGATGGGTGCCTCCGACGTGGTGCTGGCCATGGGTGGCTACAACACGGTGTGCGAACTGCTCACGCTGGGCAAGCGCGCCCTGCTGGTGCCGCGTGTCAAGCCGGGCGTCGAGCAGCTGATCCGTGCCGAACGCATGGCCGCCCTGGGCTTCCTGCACATGATCCACCCCGACCAGCTGACGCCGCAATCGCTGCTGGCCGGCCTGAATGCCGAGATCGAAGCACTCGGCTCGCGCAAGGCCCGCCCGACGCTGCGCCACCACGACGGCCTGGCCCGCGTGACCGCGGCGCTGTTCGAGGCCATCGGCCTCGAGGTGCGCGTCGACACCGCTGAAGACACGGCGCCCGCGCCCCTCCACAACCCCGTTTCGGAGGCCGCATGGTCCCCTCGTCGCACGACACCGGTCGCCCGATCGGTCTGCTAGTCAAGATCTTCCCGAAGCTGTCGGAAACCTTCATCCTCGAAGAGGTCCTCGGTCTCGAGAAGCTCGGCGTTCCCCTGCGCTTGTACGCCTTGGCGGCGCCCACCGACGCGGTGTCGCACCCGGCGGTCGACCGTGTCAAGGCGCGGGTGACGCTGGTGCCGGCGAAGCCCTGGCGCGATGGCATGCGCTTCGTGCGCCGCCACCTCGGCCTGCTGGCCGCGTCGCCCTGGCGCTACCTGCAGGGCCTGCAGGCAGCCATGGGGCGTGGCAACAAGGGCCTGACCGACTTCGCCCGCGCGGGCTGGCTGGCCGGACAAATGCGCGACGATGGCGTCGCCCACCTGCACACGCACTTCATTTCGACACCGGCCGACGTGGCCGAGCTGGTGTCGCAGATCAGCGGCGTGCCGTTCTCGATCTCGGCCCACGCCAAGGACATCTACCTGTCCGACGCCGCCGACCTGCGCCGCAAGATGGGCGCGGCGCGTTTCACCGTCACCTGCACCGAGTTCAATTGCCGCACGCTGCGCGAGATCGCGCCCGACGCCAACGTGCAACGCATGTACCACGGCATCGATGGCGGCGCGTTCCACCCGTCGTGCCGCGAGAAGCCATCGCTCGTGCCGCTCATCCTGAGCGTTGGCCGCCTGCGCGAGAAGAAGGGCCTGGACACGCTGATCGAGGCCTGTCGCCTGCTGCAGGGCCGCGGCGTGCCCTTCCGCTGCGAGATCGTCGGCTACGGCGAGGAGCAACAGCGCCTGGCCAACCTGATCGAGGCCTGCGGCCTGGGCGACCAGGTGCAGCTCACCGGCAAGCTCACCCGCGAACACGTCATTGCCCGCTATGGCCGCGCCGCCGTCTACGTGCAGCCGTCCCGCGTGGCCGCCGACGGCGACCGCGACGGCATCCCCAACGTGCTGCTCGAGGCCATGGCCGTGGGCGTGCCGGTGGTGGCCACGCGCGTCTCGGGCATCCCGGAGGTGGTCCACCACCGCCGCAACGGTCTGCTGGTGGAGCCCGATGATCCGGCCGCACTGGCCGACGCGATCGCCCACCTGATCGAGTCCCCGGCCCTCGGTGTCGAACTGGGCCGTGCCGCCCGGTCGACCGTCACCGAACATTTCGACAACGACCGCAACCTGCGCCTCGTTCTGCAACTGCTGGAGACCCCCCATGCCCACGCCGAATCGTGCGCCGTCGCTTGATCGGCTGGCCACCGGACCCGCAGCAAGCCTGAAGCAAGCCGTCGACAGTCCCGAGGGCGGGCGCTCGCCGAGGGGCCAGGGGTCGGCGACCGCCGCCGGCCCGTCGGCGTCGCCGCGCTCGGTGGCCTACGTGATGAACGGCTACCCGCGCCTGTCCGAGACCTTCATCACCCACGAGATCCACCAGCTCGAGCGGCTGGGCATGGACCTGCGGCTGTACTCGGTCAAGCGCGAGAACGAACCCAAGGTGCACCCGGTGGTGGCGGCCATCCGCGCCCCGCTGACCTACCTGCCCAAGGCCACCTCGCTGTCGGGCGCTGCCCTGCCCGGCTGGCTGGCGGACAACCTGCCCACCTTCTGGCGTGCCCACGCCCGTGTGGCCCTGCGCCACCCGCTGCGCTGGATGGGCGCCCTGGGCACCGCGCTGGGGCTGGCCTGGCGCCACCGCGGCCGCGACGACCACGGCCGGTCGCGCCTGCGCAAGGTGTTCATCAAGGAGTTCCTGCAGGCCGGCGAGATCGCCGCCGACGTCATGCGCCAGGGCGACGTGGGCCACCTGCATGGCCACTTCTGCCATGGCGTGGCCACCATCACCTGGCTGGCCGCCCGCATGACGGGCCTGAGCTACAGCTTCACCGCGCACGCCAAGGACATCTACCAGCCCGAGCTGAACCCGGGCGACCTGCTCGAGCGCAAGATGCACGGCGCCCGCTTCGTGGCCACCTGCACCTGCGCCAATGCCACCGTGCTTCGGGCGCGCCATCCGCGCCCTTGCGAAGTGCATGCCATCTACCACGGCCTGGACACCGACTGGTTCGCGCCGCCCACCCAGCGGCCCACCGTGGCCCCGGGCACGCCGCCGCTGATCCTGGCCGTGGGCCGCTTCGTCGAGAAGAAGGGCTTCGACCAGCTGATCGAGGCCTGCGCGCTGCTGCGACGCGACGGCGTGCCCTTCCGCTGCATGATCATCGGCGAGTCGGGGCCCGCGCTCAACGACATCCGCCAGCGCATCGAGCGCCACGGCATGGACGAGCAGGTGCAGCTCAAGGGCGCCGTCACCCAGGACGAGTTGCGCGGCTACTACGCCCAGGCCCGCCTCTTTGCCCTGCCCTGCCAGGTGATGGACGACGGCGACCGCGACGGCTTCCCCAACGTGCTGGCCGAATCGATGGCCATGGGCGTGCCGGTGGTGACGACCAACATCTCGGGCATCCCCGAGATGATCGACAGCGGCGTGCACGGTCTGCTGGTCGAGCCGCGCAGCCCGGCGGCCCTGGCCGAAGCGCTGCGCAGCGTGCTGGTCGACGACGAGATGTATGCGCGCCTGGCCCGCGAAGGCCGCCAACGCATCTGCGACCGCTTCGACTCGCGCCGCACGACGCAGGAACTGCGCGACCTGTTCCTGGCCCAGTTGCAGCCGTCCCGCGACACCCGTGCGCTGGCACGGGCTGAGGCGTCGACATGAGCTTGGAGGGCTCCAGCGGCTTCGCGGATCTGCAGGCGATTGGTGGCGCCAACGCGGGCCCCGACGCCCTGTTCGACGCGCCCTGGTGCGGCCTCGACGACGCCGGGCTGCTGGCGCATTTTCGCAGCGCGCGCGGCGTGCGCTTCGAGCCGGTGGTCGACCCGGAGGAGGTGTTGGCCGAACGCATCGCCGGGATCATGCAAGGCCGCTTCGAGTTCAACGGCGAGACCCACGCGCTGACCGACCCGATCGACTGGCTCACCAATCCCAGCAGGGACGTGGAATGGCACATCCTGCTGCACAAGTTCTACTATGCGGCCGGCCTGTCCCAGGCCTGGCACGCCACGGGTGACGTCGCGTATGTGCGGCGTTGGGCTCAGCTGATCGACGGCTGGATGCGCGTCACGCCGGTGGGCTTCATCGCCGCCGATGTGACCGGCCGGCGCGTGCAGAACTGGATCTACAGCCTGCACGGCATGGTCATGAACGACCGGCCCGATGCACAGTCGCCCGTCGACGCCGGCTTCTTCCGCCGCATGCTGCATTCGCTGCATGCGCAGGTGGAGTTCATCTGCGCCAACCTCACCCCCAAGCGCAACCACCGCACGCTCGAACTGCTGGCGGTGGGTCTGGCCGGCGTGGTGTTCCCGGAGTTCCGCCGCGCCGCGCACTGGCGCGAGTTCGCGCTGGCCGAGACGCTGGTCAACGTGCGCGCCGACCTGATGGCCGACGGCGTGCACTGCGAGCTGTCCACGGACTACCACCACCTGGCCGTGCGCAACTGGCTGCAGGTGCGCACGCTGGCCGCACGCAACGGCGTGCCGGTGCCGTTGGCGCTGGACGAGGCCCTGGAGCAGGCCCTCGAGTTCAGCCTGCATGTGCACCAGCCCAGCGGCATCGCCCCCAGCTTCTCGGACGGCGATGCACGCAGCTACCTGCCCCTGTTGCGGCAGGGCGCGCAGCTCTTCGGCCGCGACGACATGCTGTTCGTCGCCACGCAGGGCCGCGAAGGCCACGCGCCGTCGGCCCGCACCGCCCATTTCGACGCCAGCGGCTACCACGTGCTGCGCAGCGACTGGTCGCCCGCGCCGGCCTTCACCGACGCCCAGCACCTGGTGTTCGACTGCGGCCCGCTCGGCGAAGGCAACCACGGCCACTTCGACGCGCTGTCGTTCGAACTGGCGGCCTTTGGCCGCGCGCTGGTCGTCGACCCCGGCCGCTACACCTACAGCGAGGCGGGCGAGACCAACTGGCGCGTGCACTTCCGTGGCACCGCCGCGCACAACACCGTGTGCGTCGATGGCCGCCACCAGACGCGCTATGCGCCCAAGGCGATCAAGGAAGCCTCGCGGCATGCGCACGGCTCGGTGCGCCACAAGATCGGCGGGCCGGCGCCGCAGACCGACCTGATCGAGCGTGTCGACGGCGCCTGCCTCGACCTGCTGCACGGCCGCTGCGCCAGCCACGAGTACGACGCCGTGCACGAGCGCTGCATCGTCTTCGTCGACCGGCGCTACTGGATCGTCAGCGACTGGCTGCGGGCCGCCAGCGATCACGACTACGCCCTGCGCTTCCAGCTCGGCCCCGAGGCCGAGGGGCACGCGGTGCTGTCGGGCACCGGCTGCACGCTGCTGACCAGCCCCGGGCTGGCGGCCGCGCAGGCGCGCCGCGCTGGCCAGTCCACCACGCTGGACGCGGGCTGGGTGTCGATGCGCTATGGCCACAAGCACCCGGCGCCGGCCTGGGTCACGCGGGCCCATGGCCGCGATGTCGAGTTCGACACCGTGCTGCTGCCCTGCCGCGATGCGGCGCCCATGCTGCAGATGGACGAACTGGCCGTGACCGGCGCCGCGGGCCACACCGGCCGGGCCCTGCTGCTGCGGCTGGCGCTGGACGACGGCGGCGTGGTCGAGGACGGCTGGTTCCATGCCCACGGCGCCGATGCCGGCTCAGACGCCGGCACCTGGCAGATCGGACCGCTCGAGTTCACCGGCCGTTGGCTGCACTGGCGCGAAACCCCCACCGGCCAGGTGCTGCGCGCCGTGTCGCACCCGGGCGCGCGCCTGCGCAGCGCCGCCGGCGAGATCGACCTCACCGTGGCGGGCGCCTCGTGAGCCCGGTGGCCGTGCTGCCCAACGACCCGGCCCTGCCGCAGTTGGCGCGGGTGCTGGATGCCTCCGCCATGGCCTCGGTGTTCGCCGAGGCCATCGGCCGGCACGGCGTGGCGGTGGAGCACTGCGTCGTCGACCGCGTCAAGTACCGGCCGCGCCGCAACTGCACCCTGTCGTACAGGCTGCACCTGCGCGACACCACGACCGACCAGCGCTTCGAGCAGGTGGTGGCCGCCCGCGTCTGCAGCGATGGCGAATCGGCGGTCCGCTTTGCGAAGGCCGCCTATGCGCCGCTGCAGCCCTCGCTGGCCGGGCCGTCGCTGCACCACCTGCCCGATCTCGACATGGTCACCTGGTGGTGGCCGAACGACCCCAAGCTGGACGCCCCAAGCGTGCTGTCGCACGACGAGCGCCTGCGCCGCGAGGTGCTGCCGGCGCTGGTGCACGCGTTGAGCCAGGGCCAGGGCACGCTGGTCGACCACGAGGTGGTGCTGGCGCAGTACGTGCCGGAGCACCGGCTGTGCGCCCGGGTCGACCTGCGCTGGCGCGAGGGCGCCGAACTGGTCGACCGCAGCGTCTATGCCAAGGCCAGCCGAGATCCGGATGGCCTCACGGTGCACCGGCAACTGAGCGCGCTGCAGGCCTCCACGGCCTCTCGCGAGGGTCGCCTGCACACGCCCCGGGCGCTGATGTGGCAGGCCGAGGCGGGCCTGCACTGGCAGGAGGCCGTGCCGGGCCGCCCGCTGCTGCAGCAGCCCGAGTCGATGGCCCGCTGGGCCGGGCCACTGGGCGCGCAACTGGCCGCGCTGCATGGCACGTCGATGCCAACGGCCCTGCCGCTGACCGTGGGGGAGCAGCGCGAGCGCCTGTCCGACGTGATGGCCGTGCTGCAGCAGGTGCTGCCCGATTCACGGCACGACCTGCAGCGCCTGAACGGGCGCCTCAAGACCGGGCTCTATGGTTTTGCTCAGGAACAGTTGTCGACCCTGCACGGCGACCTGCACCCGAACAACGTTCTGGTCAGCGGCGATCGCCTGACGCTGATCGATCTCGACGACCTCCGCCGCGGGCCGGCCTCGCTCGAGTTGGGGTCCTGGCGCGCCGAAGGCATGTACCGCGCCCTGCTCGAAGGCGAGTCGCCCAGGCGCGACGACGCGCTGTGGCAGGCCATGCTCGAAGGCTACGCGGCCGCGGGCGGGGTGGTGCCGTCGACGTCGGCACTGGCCTGGGCCACCGCCTGGAACCTTGTCACCCAGCGCGTCTGGCGCTGCGTGATCAACCTCAAGCCCGGTCGCTTCGCGATCGCCCCGCGCCTGATCGGCCTGGCCGCCGAGATCGCCGACCTGCCACGGCGCGAACTGGCATGAACATGTCCGAACACGCCCGCCTGCCGCTGGAAGCCTGCCTGGATGCGCAGGCCATGCAACCGCTGCTGCAGGGGCTGCTGGCGGCCACCTCCGACGCCGGCCGCACCATCGGGGCCGTGCGCGTCACGAAGGTTCGGCGCAACACCTCGGTGCGGCGCAACCCGAACCCGATCACGCTGTGCTACGAGGTCGACCTGCTTGGCGGCCCCGGCCGGCCTCCCGCCATGCGCCAGTTCTACGGCAAGGCTTTCCGTGACGGCGAAAGCGCCCAGGCGGCGGTGGGCAGCGCCGCGCTGCACCTGCCGGCGGTGGACATGCTGCTGTGGCGCTGGCCCACCGATCCCGGGCTGCCGCAGTTGCCGGCATTGATCGACCCCGCGCAGACGGTGAGGTTCTGGGGCGCGCCGGCCGACGAGGTGACGCCGGTCCGCTACGTGGCCGAATGGCGGGCCACACTGCGCTACACCCGCCTGTGCGGCGGCCTGCCGGCCGAGAACCTGTACGCGAAGACCTTCAGCGACGACCGTGGTGCGGAGATCCATCGCCGATTCCTCTACTTCTGGGACCTGGCACAGAACGACCCCGATGCGCCCACCGTGGCCGAACCGCTGGCGTACGACCCCGTCACCCGCGCGCTGTGGCAACCCCACGCCGGCGGCACGCCGCTGTCGCAGATCCTGATCGACGGCGTCCACCCCGAATCGCTGGCCGGCCGCGTGGCCTACGCCTGGGCGCTGGTGCACACGGCGCCGCTGCATCTGGCAGGCCCTGTCCCGCGCGACCGGGCCCACTGGCTGGCCGAGGTGCGGCGGCGGCGCAACAAGATCTCCCGCGCGCTGCCCGACCTGGCCGAACGCGCCGGCGAGGTGGCCGATGCCATCGAACACGCGTCGACGCTGCTGCCCGAGCCCCCGGCCGCGGTGATCCACGGTGACTGCCACCCCGACCAGATGTGGGTCGACGGCCAGCGCGTGGTGCTGTTCGACTTCGACGAGTTCGCCCTCGGCGATCCGATGGAAGACCTGGCCGAGTTCGTCACCAAGCTCGGCCCGCTGGGCATCGACGCGCGTTTCGCCACCACCATGCTGGCCGACTACGCGCAACTGGCGCCCGATCACTTCAACCTGCGCCGCCTGCAGTGGCACATGGCGGTCCAGCAGTTGCTGCAGGCCAGCCGCGCCTTCATCTTCCAGGTGCCCGATTGGGCTGCCGAGATGGACCGCCGGCTGCACCGCGCACGCTCGCTGGCCGAGTCGTGCACCAAGGGGTGCGCACCATGACCGACACCACCCCGATCCGACCCGGGCAGCGGCTGCGCCAACTGGTTCGTTCCTGCCTGGGCGAGCAGCGCGTGGCACTGGTGCTGGCCAGCGTGGCCTTGATGGGCGTGGTGCTGGCCGAAGTGCTGGCACCCTGGCCGCTGAAGATCATCTTCGACCACATCCTGCTGGCCAAGCCGTTGCCAGACAGCCTGGCCGTGCTGCAGCCGCTGATCGCCTGGGGCACCTGGCCCGCGCTGATGACGGCCGCCGGCGCCATCGCCGCCATCGCACTGGCGTCGGGCGCGCTGTCGTACCTGCAGCTGTACACCAGCGCCAAGGTGGGCCACCGCATCACCTGGCGCCTGCGCGGCGAGCTGTTCTCGCACCTGCAGCGCCTGTCGCTGGCGCACCACCGCGCCATCGGCACCGGCGAGCTGCTCACCAAGGTGGCGGGCGACACCAACCTGCTGCGCGACATGTTCTCCGACTGGCTGCTGACCTTCGCCCGGCAGGCCGTCACGCTGGTGGCGATGCTCACGGTGATGTTCATCCTGAACTGGCAGCTGGCACTGGCGGTGGCCTTCACGCTGCCGCCGCTGCTGGGCGTCATCTTCTGGCTGAACCGCCGCGTCAAGGCCTCGGCACGAGAGCAGCGCCGGCACGAGGGCCGCATGACCTCGCGGCTGAACGAGGTGCTGTCGTCGATCGCGCTGGTGCAGGCCTTCGGCCGCCAGACCTACGAGGAAGACCGCTTCCGCCGCGAGATCGAGGACAACTACGAGAGCGGCATGCGCAGCACGCGCACCAGCGGCGCCATCGTCAAGGCCATCGCGGTGGTCAGCGCCGCGGGCACGGCGATCACCGTGCTGCTGGGCGCCCGAGAGGTGCTGGCCGCGCGCCTGACGCCGGGCGAGCTGCTGGTGTTCATCACCTACGTGTCCAGCCTGTACAAGCCGGTGCGCGACCTGGGCCGCCTGGCCGCCAAGTTCTCGCGCGCGTCGGTGAGCGCACAACGCGTCTCCGACATCCTGGACATCGAGCCCGACATCGCCGACGACCTTGATGCGCTGGAGCTGTCCAAGCCGGCCGGCGAGATCGTGTTCGACCAGGTCTCGTTCGGCTACAGCGCCGAGCGCCCGGTGCTCGACAAGCTGAGCCTGCGCATCGGCGCCGGCGAGCGCGTGGCGCTGGTGGGGCCGTCGGGCGCCGGCAAGTCGACCATCATGAACCTGCTGCTGCGGCTGTACGAGCCGACCAGCGGGCGCATCCTGATCGACGGCATCGACATCCGGCGCTTCAGCCGCGAGAGCCTGCGCCGCGAGATCGGCATCGTGCTGCAGGACAACATCCTGTTCGGCGTCTCGGTGCGCGAGAACATCGCCTACGGCCGCCCCGATGCGCCGATCGAGGCCATCGAGGCCGCCGCCCGCGCCGCCCGCGCGCACGAATTCATCGTCGACCTGCCCGAGGGCTACGACACCGAACTCGGCGAGCGCGCCGCGTCGTTGTCGGGCGGCCAGCGCCAGCGCCTGTGCCTGGCCCGCGCCCTCGTCAAGGAGCCGGCCATCCTGGTGATGGACGAGCCCACCGCGTCGATCGACTCGGTGTCGGCGCGGCTGATCCATGAATCGGTGGCCCGCGTGCACCGCGGCCGCACCCTGATCGTCATCGCCCACGACCTGGTCGACATGGCCGCCTACGACCGCGTGCTGGTCCTCAAGGACGGCCAGCTCGTGGAACAGGGCACGCACGAGTCGCTGATGCGCTCGCGCGGTGCCTACCTGGCCCTGGTGGAGCGTCGCCATGCGTGATCCCGTACTTTCGTCGGTCCGTCCGACCCTGCTGTTCTACTGCCAGCACTCGCTGGGCATCGGCCACCTCACGCGCAGCTTCGCGCTGGTGGCCGCCCTGACGAAGCGCTTCGAGGTGGTTTTCCTCAACGGCGGCCGGCTGCCCCCGGGCGTGCCGGTGCCGCCGGGCATCGAGCTGATCGACCTGCCGCCGCTGGGCATGGACGACGGGCACACGGTGGTCAGCCGCGACGGCAAGCTCGACGTGGTGGCGGCCCGCGCCGAGCGCCGCCGCCTGATCGACGACGCCGTGCGGCGCACGCGGCCGGCGGTGCTGCTGGTCGAGCTGTTCCCCTTCGGCCGCAAGAAGTTCGCGACAGAGATCCTGCCGATGATCCGCGCCGCGCGCCGCCAGCCCGGCGCGCCGGCCCTGGTGGCCTGCAGCCTGCGCGACATCCTGGTCGATGCGCGCCCCGACCAGCAGCACCACGACGACCGCGCGCGCTGGCTGACCGACCGCTACTTCGACGCGGTCATCGTCCATGCCGACCCCGGCTTCGCGCGGCTCGAGGACAGCTTCCGCCCGACCCGGCCGATGCGCACGCCGGTGTTCCACAGCGGCTACGTGGTACCGGCGCGCGAGGCCGAGGCGCAGACGCCGCGCGGCCCGCACCTGCTGGTCTCGGCCGGCGGGGGCATCGTCGGCGACACCCTCTTCCGCACCGCGCTGGCGGCCCGCCTGCTGCGGCCCGAGCCGCTGCCGATGCGTGTCATCGCCGGGCCCTTCCTGCCCGAGCCGCACTGGCTCGCGCTGCAGCAGCTGGCGGCCGGGCAGCCCGGTGTCGAGCTGGTGCGCCACGTGCCCGACATGGTGGCCGAGCTGCGACGCGCGCGGGCCTCGATCAGCCAGTGCGGCTACAACACCGCGCTCGACCTGGTGGTGGCCGGCGTGCCCGCGCTGGTGGTGCCCTACCAGACCGTCACCGAGAACGAGCAGAGCGGGCGCGCCGAGCGCCTGGCCGCCCTCGGCGCGATGCAGTGGCTGCCGGGCACCGAGCTCGACCCGGTGTCGATGGCCGCCGCCATCGAGCGTCTGCTCGCCTTCACCCCGACCCCGGCCGCGCTGGCGCTCGACGGCGCCACGCGCACGGCCGACATCCTGGCGCAGCAGTTGTCGCACCATCGATTGGCCCTCGCCGCGGCCCACGTCCCGGAAGCCGTCTCATGAGCCTCGATTCCCTGTGCGCCGCCATCGATGCGCTCGACCCGTCCAGCACGCCGCTGCAGATGTTCCTGCGCGACGACGATGCCGGCTGGGACGACGCGCGCCTGATGGCCCTGCTGGACACCACCGGCCAGGCCGGCGTGCCGATCGATCTGGCGGCCATCCCGACCGCGGTGACCACCACCCTGGCCAAGGCGCTGAACGGCCGTCTCGACGCCACCCCCGGCCTGCTGGGCGTGCACCAGCACGGCACGGCCCACACCAACCACCAGACCGAGGGCCGCTCCTGCGAGTTCGGCGATGCCCGCGACGCCGCCGCGCAACGGGTCGACCTGGCCCGCGGCCGCACGGCCCTGCTGCACCACTTCGGCCCGCGGCTCGATCCCTTCTTCACGCCGCCGTGGAACCGCTGCGCGCCCTACACGCCCGGTCTGCTCGCCAACATGGGCTATGTGGCCATCTCGCGCGACCGCGGCGCCGTGCCCCAGCAGGCGCTGCACGAACTGCCGGTGGACGTCGACTGGACCAAGCACCACCGCGCCGGCGGCGCCGCGGCGGTGGCCGAGGCCCTGGCGCAAGCGGTCAGCGCGCGTCGGCTCGACGGCCAGCCGCTCGGCCTGATGCTGCACCACGCGGTGATGGACGACAGTGAGTTCGAACTGCTCGGTCGCTGCCTGCAGGCCATGGTGCAGCGCTCGCCGTTGCGCTTCCGATCCATGCGCTCGCTGATCGCCGAACGGCTGGTGCCCAACCGCCCCGCCGCGCTGGCCTGACGGCGCCCGCGCCCTACCTTTCGAATCCGAGCAGTCCCATGTCACGTCCCCCCTGCCTCACCACCGCGCTGGCCGCTGCGTTGTTGGGCGCCTTCGGTGCCGCGTGCGCCCAGGCCCCAGGTGCCGCGGCGCAGGCCGCCAGCGCCCCCGTGCTGCGCGAAGGCCAGCGCATCGACGACCGCCGCCCCGACAAACCCTTGACGGTGGATGTGTTCGGCCGCCCGGTGCAGCTGACCGGCAGCTGGGAGTACAGCGACGAACGCCGCCGGAACTTCGATCTTGACGCATCGCGCAACCGCGACCGCCGCGTGCGCGACCACGAGGTCAAGCTGGAGGCCCGCACAAAGCCCGGCCCCAACACCGAAGTCTTCGTGCAAGCTGTCGGCCTGCAAGCCACCCGCCGCACGGAGAGCACGTCAGGGGTTCAGCGCCAGCGCACCAAGTCGCTCGAGCGCGGCCAGACCTGGGTCAAGTTCGACCAGCTCGGCGGCGGCCCCTGGTCGGTGCAACTGGGCCGGGTGGCGCTGATCGACCGCCGCGCCTGGTGGTGGGACGACGACCTCGACGCGATGCGGGTGCAGTTCGAGCACAAGGACTGGCGCCTGGACACCGGCCTGTCGAAGCAGCTGGGGCGGGTGTCCTCGGCCGAGGACGGCATCACGCCCGAATCCAAAGGCGTGCAGCGCTGGTTCGGCCAGGGCACCTGGAAGTTTGCGTCGCGGCAGAACCTCGATGTCTTCTGGCTGCTGGCCAAGGACCGCTCCGGCCGCCTGTCGCCCGGCACCACGGTGGCCGCCGACGACGTCACCGACCCCAGCGACCTGAACGCCCGCTGGCTGGGCGCCCGCGTCAGCGGCGAATGGCGCAGACCGTCGGGCTATCGGCTGGCCTACTGGGCCGACGCGGCCATGCTGCGCGGCCGCGAGACCGACTTTGCCGAGCCGGCCACCGACGCCGTGGTCGGCGGCCGGACGAGGCGTGTGCGCGGCCAGGCCCTCGACATCGGCGCCACCGCCCACCTGCCCTACCCGATGCGGCCCTCGGTGACCCTGGGCTACGCCCGCGGCTCCGGCGGCGAACGCAGCGCCCGGCTCGACGCCAACTTCCGCCAGACCGGCCTGCAGGAGAACAAGGCCCGGCTCGGCGGCGTGAAGCGCTGGCGGATGTACGGCGAACTGCTGCAGCCCGAACTGTCGAACCTGGCCGTGACCAAGCTGGGCGGCGGCCTGCGGTTCCTGGACAACAGCTCGGTCGAGGTGGTGGTCTACGGCTACCGCCAGCCCGTGCCGTCGGTGGTGCTGGCCGGTTCACGCCTGGGCAGCAGCCCGCTGGGCCACAGCGGCGACATCGGCCGCGAGATCGACCTGCTGATCGCGCTGCGCGAATGGAAGCACCTGGAGTTCACGCTGTCGCTGGCGCGATTCATGCCTGGGTCTGCCTTTGCGGACAACCGGCGCGACCCGGCCTACAGTGTCGAACTCGGTGCCGCCCTCAATTTTTGAACTGTCCGGAACCTCGGACGCAGCTGCAAGGAAGTCGAAATGAAACTCACCGTCGTGGGCACCGGATACGTGGGCCTCGTCACCGGAGCATGCTTTGCCGAGATGGGCAACGACGTGCTGTGCATCGATGTGGATGCCGCCAAGATCGCCCGCCTCGAGCAGGGCGAGCTGCCGATCTTCGAGCCCGGCCTGAAGGAGATCGTGCAACGCAACGTGGCCGGCGGCCGCCTGCACTTCTCCACCGACGTGAAGGAAGGCGTGCGCTTCGGCACCATGCAGTTCATTGCCGTGGGCACCCCGCCCGACGAGGATGGCGCCGCCGACATGCAGCACGTGCTGGCCGCGGCCCGCTCCATCGGCGAGCACATGACCGACTACAAGCTGGTCATCGACAAGAGCACGGTGCCGGTGGGCACGGCCGATGCGGTGCGCGACACCATCACCCAGGCGCTGGCCGCGCGCGGCGTGCAGGTGCCGTTCAGCGTGGTCTCGAACCCCGAGTTCCTGAAGGAAGGTGCCGCGGTCGACGACTTCATGCGGCCGGATCGCATCGTCGTCGGCGCCGACGACAACCGCGCGGTGCACCTGATGCAGGCGCTGTACGCCCCGTTCCAGCGCCAGCGCGACAAGCTGGTGATGATGGACATCCGCTCCGCCGAGCTCACCAAGTACGCGGCCAATGCGATGCTGGCCACGCGCATCAGCTTCATGAACGAGATGGCCCTGCTGGCCGAGAAGCTGGGCGCCGACATCGAGCAGGTGCGCCGTGGCATCGGCAGCGATCCGCGCATCGGCACGCAGTTCCTGTACGCCGGCTGCGGCTACGGCGGCTCATGCTTCCCGAAGGACGTGAAGGCCCTGCTGCACAGCGCCACTGGCGTCGAGGAGCCGCTGCACGTGCTGGCCGCCGTCGAGCGTGCCAATGAGCGCCAGAAGCGCGTGCTGGCCGATCGCATCGTCGAGCGCTTCGGCGAAGACCTCACCGGCCGCCATTTCGCCCTGTGGGGCCTGGCCTTCAAGCCCGACACCGACGACCTGCGCGAGGCGCCCAGCCGCGTCGTGGTGGCCGAACTGGCCCGCCGCGGCGCCCGCATCACCGCCCACGACCCCGAAGCCATGACCGCGGCGCGCGACGCCTTCGCCGGCACGCCGGGGCTCGAGTTCGCCCCCACGCCGATGCAGGCGCTCGAGGGCGCCGACGCGCTGATCATCGTCACCGAGTGGAAGGCCTACCGCTCGCCCGACTTCGAGCGCATGCGCACGCTGATGCGCCAGAGCGTGATCGTCGACGGCCGCAACCTGTTCGACCCGGCCTTCGTGCGCGACGCCGGCTTCGAATACCTGCCGATCGGCCGCCGCGCCCCAGGCGAGCCGGCCGAGGCCTCGATGGTCCCCGTGGCCTGATCGCCGGGCCATGCTCGTCCTCGTCACCGGAGCGGCCGGCTTCATCGGCATGCACGTCGCCCAGGCCCTGCTGGCGCGAGGCGACCAGGTGCTGGGCATCGACAACCTGAACGACTACTACGACGTCGGCCTCAAGCGCGCGCGGCTGGCGCAACTGGCCCGCCACCCCGGCTTCAGCTTCGCCGCCGTGGACGTGGCCGACACGGCCGCGGTGGCGTCGCTGTTCGCGCAGGGCGGCATCGACCGCGTGGTGCACCTGGCGGCCCAGGCCGGCGTGCGCTACTCGGTGACCCATCCGCATGCCTACGCCCAGGCCAACCTGGTCGGCTTCCTCAACATCCTGGAGGGCTGCCGCGCCCAGGCCATCGGGCACCTGGTGTACGCCAGCAGTTCGAGCGTCTACGGCGGCAACACCAAGATGCCCTTCGCCGAGGACGACCCGGTCGACCACCCGGTGAGCCTGTACGCCGCCACCAAGAAGGCCAACGAGCTGATGGCGCACAGCTACAGCCACCTCTATGCGATCCCCTGCACGGGGCTGCGCTTCTTCACGGTGTACGGCCCATGGGGGCGGCCCGACATGGCCTACTTCTCGTTCACCAAGGCCATCCTGGCGGGCGAGCCGATCGCGGTGTTCAACCACGGCCAGATGCGCCGCGACTTCACCTACATCGACGACATCGTCGCGGGCGTGGTCGGCGTGCTCGACCGGCCGCCGGCGCGCGGCGCCGAGGGCGCAGCCGCCTGCCGGGTGCTGAACATCGGCAGCCACGCGCCGGTGCCCCTGCTCGACTTCATCGGCGAACTCGAGCGCGCGCTCGGCCGCAAGGCCACGCTGCGGCTCGAGCCGATGCAGCCCGGCGACGTGCCGGCCACCTACGCCGACGTCTCGCGCCTGCAGGAGCTCACCGGCATCACCGGCCCGGCCACGCCGCTGCGCACCGGCATCGAGCGCTTCGTGCGCTGGTATGCCGAGCACCACGGCCTGAGCCTGACGCCCGCGGACTGACCGGCCACGCGGCCACCCACGCCGCCAACCACGTCGCCACCAAGCGATCACATCGCGGCGAAGGCCGAGGGCGTGCCCTGGCCAGCGACAATGCGCGCCGGCCGGGCCCTGGCAGCCGGCACGGCCCGCGCCACAGTGGCAGGGCCGTGTCGTGAACCCTGTCACGGGCCCGCAGCGGGCCGACATCGCAAAAACCCTCTTGAATGCCTGGAAACCGTCCCCACGTCCCCAGCGACCGCTGACGGCATCCCGACAACGCATTCCACACACCACGCAGATGAGCACGCCGACCACGCCCGCGACGATGTCGTC
>NZ_MWLO01000089.1 GCF_002198735.1 Ideonella sp. A 288 | reverse complement strand
GGGTTGGGTGGGTCGTGTCAGGCGCCGGGGCGCCTCACGCGGCCTTCTTCCAGGGAGCGCTCTTGGCCAGGCCCCAGATCGGGCTGGAGATCGCCATGTCCATGTCGCGGGCGAAGATGGCAAAGCCGTCGTAGCCGTGGTACGGGCCGGAATAGTCCCAGCTGTGCATCTGGCGGAAGGGCACGCCCATCTTCTGGAACACGTACTTTTCCTTGATGCCCGAGCCGACCAGGTCGGGCTGCACCGCCTCGACGAACTTCTCGAACTCGTGGCCGGTCACGTCGTCATAGATCAGCGTGCCGTCCTTGATGTAGTGCGTGGTACGCTGGTAGTCGTCGTTGTGGCCGAACTCGTAGCCGGTGCCGACCACTTCCATGCCCAGGTCCTCGTAGGCACCGATCACGTGGCGCGGGCGCAGGCCGCCGACGAACAGCATGACCTTCTTGCCCTGCAGGCGCGGCTTGTACTTGTCGATGACCTGCTGCATCAGCGGCTTGTACTTGGCGATGACCGCCTCGGTCTTGGCCTTGATCGCGTCGTCGAAGTGGCTGGCGATCTCGCGCAGGCTCGCCTCGATCTTGCTCGGGCCGAAGAAGTTGTACTCGACCCAGGGGATGCCGTACTTCTCTTCCATGTGCCGGCTGATGTAGTTCATCGAGCGGTAGCAGTGCAGCACGTTGAGCTTGGCCCTGGGCGTGTTCTCCAGCTCGGCCAGCGTGCCGTCGCCGGACCATTGCGCGATCACGCGCAGGCCCATCTCCTCCAGCAGGATGCGGCTCGACCAGGCGTCGCCGCCGATGTTGTAGTCGCCGATGATGGCCACGTCGTAGGGCGTGGAGACGAACTCGGGGCGCTTGTTCGGGTCGGTCTTGTCGAAGACCCAGTCCCGGATCGCGTCGTTGGCGATGTGGTGGCCGAGCGACTGGCTGACGCCGCGAAAACCTTCGCAGCGCACCGGGATGATGGTGTGGCCGTCGTGTTCCTTCGACTTCTTCTTCGACACCGCTTCGATGTCGTCGCCGATCAGGCCGATCGGGCATTCGCTCTGGATCGAGATGCCCTTGTTCAGCGGGAACAGGTCCTGGATCTCGTCGATGATCTTGTCGAGCTTCTTGTCGCCACCGAAGACGATGTCCTTTTCCTGGAAATCGCTGGTGAACTGCATCGTCACGAAGGTGTCGACGCCGGTGGTGCCGATGTAGTAGTTGCGCCGGTTGCCCCAGCTGTACTGGCCGCAGCCCACCGGGCCGTGCGAGATGTGGATCATGTCCTTGATGGGGCCCCACACCACGCCCTTGGAACCGGCGTAGGCGCAGCCGCGGATGGTCATCACGCCGGGCAACGACTTGATGTTGCTCTTGACGCCGCAATCGGGCTTGCCTTCCTCGAACTGGCCGAGGTGCTTGGCGCGGCGCTTGGCCATCTTCTCGGGATAGGCCTTCAGGACCTCATCGATCAAGGCCTTGTTGGCGGCCTTGCGGTCTTCGATCGTCATGCTCATGGTGGGGTGCTCCAGACAGGGGTGGGGTCAGCGGGTGGCGCGGACGCCACCCCTTGCTGTGTTTCAGGTCAGGCGGCCAATGCAGCGGCGGACTTGCCGACCAGCGACTCGTCGATGGACTTCATGATCCCGTGCTCCATCAGCAGGTCTTCCAGCTGGTCCATCGTGATGGGGGTGGGGATCGTGCCGTTGCCCGCGTTGGCGTGGATCTTCTGGGCCAGGTCGCGGTACTCCTGCGCCTGCTTCGAATCCGGCGCGTACTCGAGCACCGTCATGCGGCGCAGCTCGGCGTGCTGCACGATGTTGTCGCGCGGCACGAAGTGGATCAGGCGCGAGCCGAGCATCTTGGCCAGCGAATCGGCCAGCTCGAGTTCCTTGTCGGTCTGGCGCTCGTTGCACACCAGGCCGCCCAGGCGCACGCCACCGCTGTTGGCGTACTTCAGGATGCCCTTGGAGATGTTGTTGGCCGCGTACATGGCCATCATCTCGCCCGACATCACGATGTAGATTTCCTGCGCCTTGTTCTCGCGGATGGGCATCGCGAAGCCGCCGCACACCACGTCGCCCAGCACGTCGTAGCTGACGTAGTCGACGCCGTCGTAGGCACCGTTTTCCTCGAGGAAGTTGATCGAGGTGATCACGCCGCGGCCGGCGCAGCCGACGCCCGGCTCCGGACCGCCGGACTCGACGCAACGGATGTCGCGATAGCCGACCTTCATGACGTCTTCGAGCTCGAGGTCCTCCACCGAGCCGGCTTCCGCGGCCAGCGACAGGATGGTGTCCTGGGCCTTGGCGTGCAGGATCAGGCGGGTCGAATCGGCCTTGGGGTCGCAGCCGACGATGAGGATCTTCTGACCCATCTCGGACAGGGCCGCCAGGGTGTTCTGGGAGGTGGTGGACTTGCCGATGCCACCCTTGCCGTAGAAGGCGATTTGCCGAAGTTTTGCCATTTCAATGCTCCAGTAGAAAGAGGTTTAGCGAGGTAGTCGAGACACGAAAAGAAAGCGCTCGGTCATCGCAGATTCCTTGCCGCCTTCGGTGCCTCTGTGGGTCTTCTAGGAAGGTCCCTCGGGGCCAGCCATGGGGTCCGCGCCAAGTCCTCATCGCAACCGCCGTGCCAGCCCGTCTGCATTGAGCCAAGTGCTTGTTTTTGCTGGAGAAATGCACGAATCCCGGGGTCGTCGACGGGGCCGTGTCGAATGTGTGAAACCCGACAAAGCCAGGGCCGCGGGCCGCCGGGGCTGCAAGGTTTGGCACGCAAACCACCCCTGCAGGGGCCTGCGCGGGCTGTTATGGGGTGGTACGCAGGTTGCTCTGTGGGTTGGCATGACCGAAGCCCCCGCCATCGCCGTGTCGACCAACCCGCATTACCAGCGGCTGGGCGGGCAGGCGGCCGTGGCGCAACTGGTCGAGGCCTTCTACCGGGCCATGGACACACGCGTCGACGCGCAGGCCATCCGGGCCATGCACGAGCACGACCTCGCGCCGACGAAGGCCGTGCTGGTCACCTACCTGAGCGAATGGCTCGGCGGCCCGCGCGACTACACCCCCACGCGTGGCGCGCCGCGACTGCGTCGCGTGCACCAGCCCTTCGCCATCGATGCCCCCGCGCGCGACGCCTGGATGGCGTGCATGCGCCAGGCCCTGGCCGAGACCTGCGAGGACGCCGCGCTGGGCGCGGAACTCGAGGCGGCCTTCGCCAAGGTGGCGCAGGCCGTTGTCAACACCGATTCACCTTTCACCCACCGGAGCGCTTCATGAGCACCACGATTGCCGACACCGCCTTTGCCCGCCTCGAATCAGAGGGCCGGCTCCTCAACCCCGTGCTCAAGGGCGCGACGCACAAGCCCGGCCGCATCGGCTTCCGCGGCGATATCGCGCTGAAGTTCCAGGTCAAGATGGCCGACGAGGCGCGCCCGCCCGAGACCTGTGCCGAGCAGGTCATCGCCGCGGCCCATGCCGGCGAGCCGCACCTGGCCTTCTGCTGCGGCTTCCTGCTGTCGTTCGAGTACCTCAAGCTGGTGGCCGACGTGCTGGGCGACCTGCTGTCGCCCACCGGCAAGTACTTCTTCTTCTGCGACAACGTCGACCTCGCCAAGCGCTACCAGATCGAGTACGGCGGCACCACCTTCTACATCCTGCCGATCGACGAGGCCACGGTCTACAACGAGATGCTCGAACTGCTGTACCTCGAGAAGACCGAACTGAAAAAGCTCGACACCGCGGGCAAGACCGACGCCATCGTCGACAAGGCGATGGGCTTCACGCAGAGCTTCCCGCGCATCAGCTTCGAGGAAGGGCTGGCGCTGATGGGACCGGTCCGCAACCCCTACGAAAACCGCCCGGTTTGAGTCTCGTCTTCCTGCTGCGAAGCCCGATCTCGCGCCTGCGGGGTTCGCCGTACGGGTGTACGGCTCCACTCCTCGGCGCGACCTCGGGCTTCTCGCGACGGAATCCGAGGCCCAAACCATGGCGCGTGTGATGACTGATGAGGCGCGGGGCGATGCCGCGAACGGCGATGCGGCCTATCGCAGCACGCTGGTCGGCGTGGCGGCGCATGTGCTGGCGAGCACGGCGTTCAATGCGACGCCGAAGCCGCTGCACATCGCGGGCACGCGCGAAAGCCACGCCGAGTTGTTCGACGCGCTCGACCGCTGCGGCGCGGCGGACGAGGCGCGCGTGGTGTTCGACCGCTTCATGGCGCAGCGCTTCGGGGCGGGCGAGGTCGACGCGCCCGGGCGCCGCCGGCGCAAGGCCAGCCACCTCAAGCTGCTGCAGGGCTGGGGCATGGACGCCAGCGGGGCGGCCGGTGCCGTGCTCAAGGGCTGGGTCGAGAGCCGCTTCGGCCTCATGCCGGCCTGGCACGGCGAGCGGCTCGGGCGCTTTCCCTCGCCGGCGTGGGTGCGCTACATCGAAGACAAGGCAGGCACCCGGTACCACGACACCCGGCTGTGGGGGCAGATCGACCTGTTGTTCGAATACTGCCAATGGATGCTCGCGCGCTTCGAGCTGCTCGGGCCCGGCCCGCATGCCACGCTGTGGCGCGGCAGCACGCGGGTCGAGGAGCAGCTGGTGGCGGGCAGCCTGCGCGAGCGGCACTGCACCGTGCGGCTCAACAACCTGGTGTCGTTCAGCCGCACCCGCGAGCAGGCGGGCTGCTTCGGGGACTGGGTCTTCGAGGCCCGCGTGCCGATGGTCAAGCTGCTGTTCGTGCCGGGGCTGGTGGACAGCCGGGCGCTCGATGGCGAGGCCGAGGTGCTGGCCGTCGGTGGCGACTACGAGGTAGGAGTGAGCTATGCGTGCTGAGGTGTCACCGATGTCTGCAGCGCCTGCCGCCGGCGCGCCCGCGGCCCTGGCCGACCTGCCCGCGCTGCGTGACCGCGCGCTGGGCGCCTACCTGGGCCTGGCGCTGGGCGACGCGCTGGGCGCCACGGTCGAGTTCATGACGCCGCGCGAGATCGCGCTGCGCCATGGGGTGCACCAGCAGATCACCGGTGGCGGCTGGCTCAAGCTGGCCCCCGGCCAGGTCACCGACGACACCACGATGAGCCTGGCGCTGGGCGAGGCGCTGCTGCGCGGCGCGCGCGACGGCCGACTGCACGACACCGGCCTCATCGCCGAGGCCTACGTGGCCTGGTGGCGCGGCAAGCCGGTCGATTGCGGCAACACCTGCCGCCGCGGCATCCAGCGCTACCTGCGCGACGGCAGCCTGGCCGGCCCCCAGAGCGACGGCGACGGCGGCAACGGCGCGCTGATGCGCAACCTGCCCGCCGCGCTGGCCACGCTGGGCGACGACGCGGCCTTCGTGCGCGTGTCGCTGGCGCAGTCGCATGTCACCCACCACCACCCGTTGTCCGACGCGGCGGTGCTGGGCATCGGCCATGCGCTGCGCGCGCTGGTGGTGGATGGTTCGGTGCTGCGCGCACGGGCCCACCTCGATGCGCTGGTGCGCGACCTGCCGGTGTTCCGCTACGCGCCCTACCCGCGCCGCGCCAGCGGCTACGTCGTCGACACGGTGCAGACCGTGCTGCACTTCTACACCTCGCACGACGACTTCGAGGACGCCGTCGTCGGCGCCGTCAACCAGGGCGACGACGCCGACACCACCGGCGCGCTGGTCGGCATGCTGGCCGGTGCGCGCTGCGGCGCCGCCGCGCTGCCCTCGCGCTGGGTGTCGCGGCTGCAGCCGGCGGTGCGCCGGGCCATCACCGAGCAGACCGAGGCGCTGCTGGCCATGGCGCTGCGCCACCGTGCGCCGCCGCCGCCGGCCTGATCGCCCGCACGCCATCGCCCACGGCGCCGTTCCCATCCCCCATCGCTTCCCAGGAGTCCGACATGCCGCTCTTCGACTACCGCTGCACCGCCTGCCAGGCCGATTTCGAACTGCTGGTGCGCTCCAGCACCGTGCCCACCTGCCCGCAGTGCGGCAGCACCGCGCTCGAGCGGCAGCTCTCGCGCCTCGCGCCCGCGGGCACCAGTGCGTCGATCGTGGCCGGTGCGCGCCGCGCGGCCGCGCGCGAAGGCCACTTCAGCAACTACTCCAAGTCCGAGCGCGCCAAGCTGCCGAAGTAGCCGGTGGCGGTGCCCGATCGCGCGGCCCTGCCCCGCCTCGGCGCCCCCTCATCGCTTACCCGCAGGCGCCCGCCGGGCCCGCTGCAGATTTGAGGAATCTCAAGAACCTGCGTCAAACCCAACCCTAGCATCCAGCCCCTCTGGGTCGAGGTGAAGGGGTTGCGATGCAGGCCATCTTGGACACGGCGCCACCGCCGCCGCGGGCGATCGAGCGCCGGCCGATGACCGGCAACGAGGCCATCGCGCGCGGGGCCTGGGAAGCCGGCGTCGCCGTGGCCGCCGCCTACCCGGGCACGCCCAGCACCGAGATCCTCGAAGCCCTGGCCACCTACCCCCGGGACGACCTGCACGCGCAGTGGTCCACCAACGAGAAGGTGGCGCTGGACGTGGCCATCGGCGCGTCCTTCGCCGGCCGTCGCGCGCTGGCCGCGATGAAGCACGTGGGCCTCAACGTGGCCTCGGATGCCTTCATGTCGCAGGCCTACATCGGCGCGCATGGCGGGCTGGTGCTGGTGGTGGCCGACGACCCGGGCATCCACAGCTCGCAGAACGAGCAGGATTCGCGCGTCTATGGCCAGTTCGCCTCGGTGCCGGTGCTCGAGCCGTCCGACGCCCAGGAGGCGCTGGCCTTCACGCGGATGGCCTTCGAGCTGTCCGAGCGCTTCGACACCATGGTCATCGTGCGCACCACCACGCGCCTGTCGCACACCCGCAGCGCGGTGGCGGTGGGCGAGCGCGTGGCCGTGCCCTCGCGCGGCTTTGCCGAGCTGCCGCGCAAGAACGTGATGATCCCCGCGCACGCGCGCGGTCGCCACGTCGCGATGATCGAGCGCGAGGGCCAGCTCAAGCAGTGGCTGGCCGACGCGCCGATCAACCGCTGGGAGCCGGGCGAGGCCTCGCTGGGCATCATCACCGCCGGCACCTGCTACACCTATGTGCGCGAGGTGCTGTCGACGGCGCCGGTGCAGCCGCAGGTGCTCAAGCTCGGCGCGTCCTGGCCCCTGCCGGAAGATCTGCTGCGCCGCTTCTGTGCCTCGGTCGACCGCGTCCTGGTGGTCGAGGAGCTCGAGCCGCTGATCGAGCGGGAGCTGCGCGCCATGGGCCTGGCCGTCGAAGGCAAGCGCTTCTTTCCGCGCGTCGGAGAGTTCTCGCCCGAGGTGCTGCGCGCCGGCCTCGAGCAGGCCGGCGTGCTGGCGCCGCGGCCGATGCCGGCCCGCACCTTCACGCCCGAGCCGGTGGTGCGCCCGCCGGTGCTGTGCGCCGGCTGTCCGCACACGTCCACCTACATGGCCGTGCGCGCCTCGGGGGCGCGCGTGGCCGGCGACATCGGCTGCTACACCCTGGCCGCGCTCGACCCGCTGCGCGGCCTGGACACCTCGGTGGCCATGGGCTCGTCGATCGGCGTGGCCATCGGCCTGGCCAAGGCCGGCGAAACCAAGCCGGTGATGGCCACCATCGGCGATTCCACCTTCCTGCACGCCGGCATCCCGCCGCTGATCGACGCCGTGTACAACGGCGCCGACATCACCGTGATGCTGCTCGACAACCACATCACCGCGATGACCGGCGGCCAGGAGCACGCCGGCACCGGCCGCACCCTGCGCGGCGACCCCGCGCCGCGGGTCGACTACGAGGCGCTGCTGAAGGCCGTCGGCGTCCAGTGGATCCGCAAGGTCGACTCCTACGACCTGGCCGCGATGGTGCAGACCCTGCGCGAGGCCATCGCCTACCGCGGCGTGTCGGTGGTCATCTCCGACCGGCCCTGCGTCATCGACCCGGTGCGCATCAAGGGCCCGGCGCTGTCGGTGTCCGAGAAGCTGTGCAACGCCTGCCAGTCGTGCATGAACCTGGGCTGCCCCGCGCTCACCTGGGCCGAAGGCACCTTCGAGGGCCGCCACCAGGTGCGCATCGATCCCGCGCTGTGCGTGGGCTGCACGCTGTGCGCCCAGGTCTGCACGGTCGACTGCATCAAGCCGCCGGGGGCCGCATCGTGAGCACGGTCGACACGCCCGCCGCTTCCCCCGCCGTGACCAACGTGCTGATCGTCGGCGTCGGTGGCCAGGGCGTGATCCTGGTGTCCAAGGTGCTGGCCTACCTGGCGCAGCAGCGTGGCTTCGAGGTCAAGCAGAGCGAGGTGCACGGCATGGCCAAGCGCGGCGGCGCCGTGTTCAGCCACGTGCGCTTCGGGCCGCAGGTGTGGTCGCCCACCATCACCCAGGGCGAGGCCGACGTGCTGGTGGCGCTGGAATGGGCCGAGGGCCTGCGCTGGCTGCCCTGGCTGCGGCACGGCAGGGGGCTGTTCGTGGCCGACACCAAGCGCATCGTGCCGCCCTTCGCCTGCCTGAACCGGCGGCCCGGCGCGGCGATGCGCTACGCCCGCGAAACGCCGGCCGAGGTGCGCGAGCATGTCGCCGAGGGCTGCGCCATCGACGCCACCCGCATTGCCGAAGACCTGGGCAACGAGCGCGTCGCCAACGTCGTGCTGCTGGGCGCGCTGTCGGTGGCGCTCGATTTCACGGTCGACGAATGGGAGACCGCGCTGGCCACCTTCGTGCCCGCCAAGACCCTGTCCGTCAACCTGAAGGCCTTCGGCCTGGGCCGCGAGTGGATCGAGCGCGAGCGCCGCGGCGAAGGCACCGAGCCCGCCGACACCTCGCATGCCGCCACGCTCGCCGGCAGCGGCACCGAGGTGCCTGCCCCCTGGCTCGAGATCACGCCGGCCTGGTGCAAGAGCTGCGACATCTGCGTCAAGCTCTGCCCCGAGCGCTGCCTCGTGCTCAACGGCGAACGCGTCGTCGAACTGGCCGAGCCCGAGCGCTGCACCGGCTGTCGCCTGTGCGAGTGGCTGTGTCCCGATTTCGCCATCCGCGTCCACCTCGAATCGCCGGCCCTGTCGGCGGCTGCTGCCCCATGACTTCGCCTGTCACCGAACCCTTCGCAGCACTGCAGGAGGCCAGCCTGGCCAGCGCCGTGCCGGTGCGCACCGAAGCGCCGCGCGCGCGCCTGCTGTCCGGCAACCACGCCTGCGCGCTGGGCGCGGTGGCGGCCGGGTGCCGCTTCTTTGCCGGCTACCCCATCACCCCCTCGTCCGAGGTGGCCGAGCGCCTGTCGCGGCTGCTGCCGCCGCTGGGTGGCGTGTTCGTGCAGATGGAAGACGAGATCGCCTCGATGGCCGCCGTCATCGGCGCGTCGATGGGCGGCGAGAAGGCCATGACGGCCACCAGCGGCCCCGGCTTCTCGCTGAAGCAGGAGAACCTGGGCTACGCCGCCGCAGCCGAGATCCCCTGCGTGATCATCGACGTGATGCGCGGCGGCCCGTCCACCGGCATGCCCACCCGGCCGGCGCAGGCCGACCTGATGCAGACGCGCTGGGGCAGCCACGGCGACTACCCGATGATCGTGCTGGTGCCGGCCTCGGTGCGCGAGGTGCACGACGAGACCGTGCGCGCCTTCGCACTGGCCGAGCGGCTGCGCACGCCGGTGGTGGTGCTGTACGACCAGGCCATCGCGCAGCTCACCGAGACCGTCGAGCTGCCGCCCGCCGGCAGCGTCGTGCCGGTCGAGCGCACATGGGCCAGCGGCCCGCGCGAAAACTATCAACCTTATGCAGCGACCGACGACGGCGTGCCGCCGATGGCGCGCCCGGGCGCCGGCTACCGCACGCACACCACGGGCCTGACGCACGCCGAGAGCGGCTTCCCGAGCCAGAAGCCCGAGGTGGTGGAGCGCAACCAGACCCGGCTGCTGACCAAGCTGGACAAGCACCGCGAGCTGATCGACAAGGTCGAGGCGCTGCAGTGCGACGATGCCGAGGTGCTGATCGTGGCCATCGGCATCAGCGCCCGCGCCGCGTGTCGCGCGGTGGCGCTGGCCCGCGAGCACGGCGTGCGCGCGGGGCTGTTCCGCCCGATCACGCTGTGGCCCTTCCCCGAGGCGGCGCTGCGCCAGGCGGCCGCGCAGGCCCGGGCGGTGCTGGTGCCCGAGATGAATGCCGGCCAGTTGCGGCTGGAGGTCGAGCGCATCCTGCGCGACCGGCCGGTGGCGGGCCTGAACCGCTACGACGGCGAACCCATCGCGCCGGCGGTCATCGCCGCACGCGCCGAGTCACTGGCCAGGGAGACACACTGATGTTGCGCAACGCGGCGGGTTTCGACATCCGCAACCACCTGCGGCAGGAGATGATGCCGCACTTCCTGTGCCCGGGCTGCGGCCACGGCCTGGCCTTGCGCGCGTTGCTGTGGGCGCTGGACGAGGCGGGCATCGACAAGGACCGCCTGGCGGTGGTGTCGGGCATCGGCTGTGCCGGACGGCTCTCGGCCTACATCGATGCCAACACCTTCCACACCACGCACGGCCGGCCGCTGGCCTTCGCCACCGGCCTGGCGCTGGCCCGGCCCGACCTGCACGTGGTGGTCATCAGCGGCGACGGCGACTGCCTGGCCATCGGCGGCAACCACCTCATCCACGCCTGCCGCCGCAACCTGAAGATGACCTGCCTGATGCTCAACAACGAGATCTACGGCATGACCGGCGGGCAGGTCTCGCCCACCACATCGGAGCAGATGCTCACCAGCACCACGCCGCTGGGCAATGCCGAGCCGGCCTTCGACGCTTGCGCGCTGGCCGCCGCGGCCGGCGCCGGCTTCGTCGGCCGCGAGGTCACGCACCACGTGCCCAAGCTGAAGGAGCTGATCCGGCAGGGCCTGGACCACCCCGGTTTCGCCTTTGTCGAGGTGCTCACCGACTGCACCGAGATCTTCGGCCGCAAGAACGAGCTGGGCTCGTCGCCCGAGATGATCCTGCGCCAGAAGAGCGACATCCGCCCCAGCGCCTACCGCGACACGGTGGACAGCCCGTTCCGGTCCACCGACCTGCGCACCGGCGTGCTGGCCGTGAACGACCGACCCGAGTACGGCGCGGCCTATCGCCGGGCCGCCGCCCTGGCCGCGAGCGCGTCATGAGCGGCACCCTGCGGATGGAACTGCGCATCGCCGGCACTGGCGGCCAGGGCCTGATCCTGGCGTCGAAGATGCTGGCGCAGGCGCTGGTGGCCGGTGGCCGCGGCGTGGCGCAGTCGCAGACCTACGAGCCCACCTCGCGCGGCGGCTACTGCAATGCCGATCTGGTGGTGGGCGAGCCCGACCTCGACTACCCGCTGACCACCGCGCTCGATGCGCTGGTACTGCTGGACCAGCTGGCCGTGGACCCGTCGTGGCACCTGCTTCGGCCGGGCGCACTGGTGCTGGCCGACACGCGGCTGTGCCCGGAACTGCCCGCCGGCGACTGCCGGGCGCTGCACCTGCCGATGACGCGCACCGCCATCGAGCTGGGCAGCGAGCGCGTGGCCAACATCGTGGCGCTGGGCGCGCTCGTCGCTCTGGGCGGCGCCTGCGACCGCGAGCTGCTGGCCCGCTCGGTGCGGGCCGAAACGCCGCGCCTCTACATCGACCTCAACATGGACGCGCTGGCGGCCGGCTTCAGCCTGGCCGACGCGGCGACGCGGCACTGACGCGTGCGCGGCGGGCGCCTCAACGGCCCGCGGCGATCGCCTGCAGCTTGCGGTCCACGGCCTGGCGGAAGGTGTCGTTGCCGCTGCCCGGCAAGGTGCCGGCGGGCCGGGCGATGGCCGGTGCCGCGGCGACGAAGCCCGGTTGCGTCTGCGCCGGGGGCGTCGACGTGATCAGGGCCGGCCCGGGTTCGCGCGGCCTGACCGTCACGCGCAGCTCACGGTCGCCGAAGCGATAGGTCATCGAGCCCTCGTCGATGCGCACCACGCTGGCCGCGCTGCCGAGTGGGTCGCCCACCCGCACCAGGGCCTCGGGCCCGCCATCGACCGACACCACCGCCAGGGGTTGCCGATCGGCGCCGACCAGCAGGCCAGCCAGCGTCACCGCCGGTGCCTTCGGTGCGGCAGGCGGGCTCGCGAGGGGGGGCGGCACGACCAGCGCCGGCGGCAGTGCCGCCACCGCAGCCTGCGGCCCCGTGGGCGACGTCTGGCCGGCTGGCACGGCGACCGCCTGCGGGGCGGGCTCGGCCTCCACCAGCCACCATGCCGCGCCCGCGGCGGCCAGCATCACGGCCGCGGCCATCGAGGTGTTCACGAGTGTGGTCATGGCGTCGGACCGGTGTGCCGGGTCTTCAGCGGAACGCCAGGAAGGCGCCGCCCAGGGTGCGCCCGGAGGTGTCCGAAAACGTGCACGAGCCGCTCAGGCCCGGCCAGCGGATGCACTCGAGCGAGGTGCTCGAGCCGATCAGCAGCGTCATGTTGTACGACCCGTCGGCCCCGAAGTACGCGCTGCCGACGACGCCGTAGCTGCCGCTCTGCTGGAAGGGGCAGTTGAGGGCGCCGTAAATGGTCAGCTTGGACGAGGTGAGGAGATCACCCGTGGCGTCGACCTGCAGTTCGGTGCAGCCGGACAGGCCGCCGACGTTGGTCGACACCGCCCACAGCAGGTCGGTGTAGGTGTCCGGCGTGCCCACGCGGTAGGCGTTGGCGACCAGGGGCAAGGCGGCGAGCGCGGCGGTCAGGCAGCCACGCGTCAGGGATGGGTTCATGAGGTACTCCGGCTGGGTCGGATGGCGGCGGGCCATCGTGAGGTTGAGAGGGCCATGTCGGGCTGGCGGGTCGAATGCACTCCACCAACGCCACGCACCTTGTCGGCGCCGACCGCTGTCACGTCCCGTTGCGTTCCGCCCGAACCTTGTGCGGACGGTCAGCCCAGGCGCGATGCGGGTCGGGTCGATGCAGCGTGCGATGCGCCTGGGCATGGTGCCAGGGCCCGGCCGCCCGGACGGTGGGGCGCCGCACACAAGGCCGTTTGCTCGCCAGGGGCGCCGCCACGGCCTTGGGTGCCTGGGCCAGCACCCCGCCGCGGTGCCCTGCGTGCCCCACCGCACAGATTGCCGCAGCCGTTTGCGTGACCCTCGCACCGTCGATCCCCGGGCCGCCACAACGGGCTCCGGACCGCATCGACACCCCTCAGCCGCATGACCGAAGGCATTTCCATGAAGCGCACGACCCTGGCCTGTCTCCTTGCCGTGGCCCCCCTCGCGGGGTGGGCCAACATCATCCCCACCGGCACCGCCATCACCGGCACCGGACCGTACCTGTGGACCTACGACCTGCAGTTGTCGCAGGACCAGGACGTGACCCCGGGCGATCCCCCGACCGACAACCCCGTGCCGCACGAGAACCTGCGCTTCGGCTCCTTCCTGACGCTGTACGACTTCGCCGGCTTCGTGCCCGGCTCGTGTTTCGGCCCGATCGGCTGGACCTGCGTCGACCGGCTCGTCGGCTTCACCCCCGACGACGTGCTGCCCATCGACGATCCGCTGCTGCCCAACCTGACCTGGATCTACACCGCCGGCGCCACGCTGAGTGGCCAGCCCAACGGCCGCGACCTGGGCAAGTTCGGCGCCAGCTCGATCTATTCGGACGAGCACGAGGTGAGCTACGCCGCGCGCGGCGTCAAGAACAACGGCGCGTCGGTCGGTTCGATCGCCGACAACGTGGGCAACACCCGCGGCCCGATGGCGCTGAACACCGTGCCCGAACCGTCGTCGCTGCTGCTGGTCGGTGCGGCCTTCGCCCTGCTCGGCTGGACCCGCTCGCGCAAGGCAAGCCGCTAGCGCGTGGTCCGTGCGCGGCGGTCGTCTTTCACCGTGGAGAGCGGCGTCAACACGCATGCCGCCCACCCTCGATACGATGTGACCATGCGCTGGTCCAAGGCATGTTCCCTCGTCGCGCTGCTGGCCGCCGCACTGGCTTGGCCGGCGGCGGCAGGGGCCGCTGCCGGGTTGCAGACGGTGTGCACCATCACCGTCAACTCGGCCGACGAGAAGGAGGCCTTCCGTCGCCATCTGCCCGAGGCCAAGTACCGCTTCGTCGAACTCGTCGAGCGCGGCCGGCCCGACTGGCTGGCCTCGGCCTGCCGCGCGGACGTGGCCTGCGACGTGCTCATCATCTCGGGCCACTACGACGGCGCCCACGAGTTCTTTTCCGACCGGCTGGAGACGCGCGAGTACCTGCCGGTGGCCGAGCTGGAGCGCGTGTCCTGCAGCGAATCGTGCCCGGCCCTGTTCTCGCGGCTGAAGGAAGTGCACCTGTTCGGCTGCAACACGCTGAACCCGGCACCGCAGGGCGGTGCCGCGGCCGAGATCGTGCGCAGCGTGGTGCGCGAAGGCCACTCGGCAAAGGAGGCCGCGCGCCAGCTGGCCGCGCTGAACTCGGCCTTCGGCGAGAGCAGCCGTGACCGCATGCGCCAGATCTTCATGGACGTGCCGGTGATCTATGGCTTCTCCTCGTCGGCCCCGCTGGGCCCGGTCGCCGCTGCCACCCTCGAGGGCTATTTCCAGGGCAACGGCATCCGTGAGGTCGGTCAGGGCCATCCCAGCGGTCGCCTGCTCGGACACTTCGCGCCGTTCGCGATGACGGTGGCGCAGGGCCTGACCGACAAGGACCCGCAGGCCGCCGTGCGCCGCGATGTCTGCCGCTTTGCCGACGACCGCGTGTCGAACGCGGACAAGCTCGACTTCGTCCACGAACTGCTGCAACGGCCCAATGCCGATGCATGGGTGCACCTCGACCGCATCCAGCGGCAGGCCACCGCGCCCGACGACGCGGCGCCGATGGCGCCGGACGTGGCCCGGGCGCGCGATCGCATCGTGCGCGACGACGCGGCGCGCACCCGCTTCCTCGCCGTGGCACGGGCCACCGCACAGCCGTCGTCGCGCGCGCGCCTGATCGACGTGGCCCGCGACCTGGGCTGGCTGTCGGCCGAGCAGCGCTGGCAGGAACTCGCGCTGATGCTGGGCGACCTGCAGGCCCGCCCCGCGTTGGGCATCACCGAGGTCGATCTCGCCTGCACGCTGAACCGCGAGCACGACCTCGACGGCGCCTTCAACCGGCGCGTCGCGCCCGGCAGCCCGGCCGACGACGTGCCGCACGCCGCCGTGCGCGCCTGCCTGGGCAGCGCCGAGGCCCATGCGCGCACGCTGCAGGCGCTGGTGGGCGCCAGCGAGGCCGACGTGCAGATCGCCCAGGCCTACCTCCGCCACCGGCCCCTCAACGACCCCGCCGAGCTGCGCCGTGTCGCCGCAGACGTGGCTGCGATGCACCCGTCCGACGCCCAGGTGCGGGCGCTGGAGGCGCTGGGCCGGCACTACCTGTCCGATGGCGACATCCTGGACCGGCTCACCCGCCTGTTCGCGGACACCCCGTCCTGGTCGGTGCAGGCCGCGGTCGCCGGCATCCTGATCCGGGCCGACCGCCGCGCCATCGCCAGCCCCCGGCTGCTGAGCACCCTGGTCGAGCGCCGCCTGCCGTCGCCCAACGGCGGCAACATGATCGACGCGCTGGTGCACCGGTTGCAGTCGCCCTGACCACGGCGGCGCGCCACCGCCGCGCCCACCTCCGCGCGCGCCACCGCGACACATGTCCTTTCCCGGCCGGCCCCGGTTGTGAAACACTGCCGCATGCCGACCCGAGCCGCCTCGACCCGTCCCGCCGTGGCACGGTCGCACCTCCACCTCCACCTCCACCGCCTCGTCGGACCCTGGGCCGCGGCGCTGGCGGTGCTGTCGGCGACGGCGTCGTTCGAGGCGCCCGCCGCGCCGAAGACGGTGTGCACCGTCACCATCAACTCGCCCGACGAGAAAGAGGTGCTGCAGCGCCACCTGCCGCGCGGCGACTACCGTTTCGTCGAGCTGGTGCAGCGCGGCCAGCCCGACTGGCTGGCCTCCGCCTGCCGGCGCGGCGTCACCTGCGACGCGCTGGTCATCTCGGGCCATTTCGACGACGGCACCGAGTTCTACACCGACCGCTTCGACGACCGCGAGTTCCTCACCATGCACGAGCTGCAGCAGGCCTCGTGCAGCGCCTCCTGCGGCAGCCTGTTCGCTCAGCTGAAGGAGGTGTACCTGTTCGGCTGCAACACGCTGAAGTCCGAGCCGCGGCACGTGGCCTCGGCCGAGATCGCGCGCAGCCTGGGCCGCGCCGGCCGCCCGCCGGCCGAGGCCGAGCGCACGGCTGCGCTGCTGAGCGAGCGCTACGGCCAGAGCAACCGCGACCGCCTGCGCCATGTGTTCGCCAACGTGCCGGTGCTGTACGGCTTCTCGTCGAAGGCGCCGCTGGGCCGCACCGCCGGGCCGCTGCTCGAGCGCTATTTCCAGACGGCGCCCGCCGGCGAGGTCGCCAGCGGCCGGCCCAGCCCGACGCTGCTCAACCTTTTCGGGCCGAGCTCGATGATCGCGGTGGCCGGGCTCACCGACGCCGACCCGCACGCCGGCTTCCGCCGCGACCTGTGCGGCTTCGCCGACGACCAGCCCTCCGATGCGCAGAAGCTCGCCTTCCTGCACCAGGTGCTGCAGCGCGACCCCACCGAGGTGCGCATGCTGCTCGACCTGCTCGAACGCTACGCCGCGTCGCTGGGGCCGGTGCGGCGGCTGGCGCCCGACGTGGCCACGGCGCTGGCCGAGATCGGGCGCGACCACGCCACTCGCGACCGCTACCTGGCCTTTGCGCGCGATGCCGACGACGCATCGGTGCAGGCCCGCATGATGGCCCTGGCGCGCAATGTCGGCTGGCTGACGTTGGCCCAGGAGCAGGCCGAGTTCGGGCGCATGATCGCCGACCGCATGGCGCGCCACCGCATCGGCCGCCACGAGGTCGATCTGGTCTGCGCGGCCCACGCCGAGCACGACCCGGCCCTGGCCCGGCAGGTGCTGGCCAGCGGTGCGGCACGGGCCGGCCAGGCCTCGCATTCGGCGGTGCTGGCCTGCCTGGGCCACGCCGAGGCGCATGAGCGCACGCTGCGCGCGCTCACCAGCACCGACGACGAGGACGTGGCCGTCGCGCAGACCTACCTGCGCCACCGGCCCTTGTCCAATGTGGCCGAGGTGCGCGCCGTGGCCGCCGGCATCGGCCGCATGACCGCCGCCGCCGCGCAGGTGCGCGCGCTCGAGACCCTGGCGCGCCAGCGGCTGGCCGATGCGCCCAGCCTGCAGGCCATCGCCAGCCTGTTCCCTCTGGCCCGCTCGCTCGACGTGCAGCGCGCCATCGCCGGCATCCTGATCCGCTCGGACACGCAGATGCTGGCGCGGGCCGACCTGGCCCGCTCGCTGCGCCAGCACCGGCTGAAGTCGCCCGACGGCAGCGACGTGATCGACCTGCTGATCCGCCTGCTGCAGTCGACCTGACGGCGCCGCGCCCCGGCGGGCGTCAGAGCCCCGTCACCCGGTGCGCCAGCGAGTCGGCCAGCGGGTGCACCGGCGCCAGCGCGGCGTCCAGCTCGCGGGCGCGGGCCAGCAGTTGCGCCGGGTCGCGCGCGGGGCCGCGGTGCGCGGCCAGCACGGCGCTGTTGCCGACCCGGTAGACATCGATCTCGGGGAAGGCGCTGCGCATCGCGGCCAGCAGGCGCGCGGTGTCGACGATCGGCAGGTAGACGTTCTGCATCACCACGCCACCCGGCGCCAGGCGCTCGGCAACGAGGGCGAAGAACGACGCGTCCATCAGCGCAGGCGGGATCGACTGGTCGTCGTAGGCATCGAGCATCACCACGTCGAACGGCGTGGTGGCCGCGGCCAGCCAGCGGCGGCCGTCCTCGATGTGCACGTGCAGCCGCGGGTTCGGCGTCAGGCCGAAATGCCGCGCGCCCAGTTCCACCGCGTGGCGGTCGATGTCGACGGCGTCCACCTCGGCGCCGGGAAAGGTGCGTATCGCGTAGCCCGCCATGTTGCCCGCGCCGGCGCCGATCTGCGCCAGCCGGCCCAGGCGCGGCACGTAGACGGCGCCCAGCATCATCAGCTGCGTGTAGGGCGCGGCCAGCGCCAGCGGCCGGTCCAGGTCGAGCACCGACTGGAAGACGAACTCGGTGCCCGGCCCGTAGGCCAGGTAGCGCTTGCGGTCGAGCTCGACCACGGCCAGGCGGCCGAACTGCGTGTCGCGCTCCTCGATCACCCGCATCCCCTGCAGGCGCAGCTTCAGGTTGCGGGCCTGGTCGCAGCCGGCCAGGCCCGCGGCGGCCCAGGCCAGCGCCGCGGCGCCGGCCGAGCGCAGCAGGCGGCGCCGGCCGTCTGGCTGAGGGTGGCGTGTGGGAAGCGGCATCCTGGGTCCTGTGGCGCATCGCGGCGGCCGGCCCCACGGTGGGCGGCCCGCGGGCGGCCCATGAATGGGCCCAACCCGGCGTTGTCGGCGTCGTCGGCATTCTGCCCTTCGGCCCGCAGGGGTCGCCGTGCCGAGGCGGATGCTCTGCGGCGCGCGCGCGCCTCAGGCCACGGCGTCCAGCGCCACGGTGTCCTGCCGCAGCAGGGTCTCGGTGAGCAGCCGCTGCAGTTCGATGCGCACCACGCCGTAGCACTCGCAGGCACTGGCGCGCAGGCCGACGGGGTCGAGCACGCTGATGTGGCCGCGGCGGTAGCGGATGTAGCCCAGGTCCTGCAAGGTGCCGGCGGCCTGGGTGACGCTCTCGCGGCGCACCCCCAGGATGCCGGCCACCAGCTCCTGCGTCATCACCAGCCCGGCGGTCGGGGCACGCTCCATCGCGGTGAGCATCCAGCGGCTCAGTTGCTGCTCGACCGAGTGGTGGCGGTAGCACGCCGCCGTCTGCGAGATCTGCGTGATCAGGGCCTGGGTGTAGCGCAGCAGCAGGCGGCGCAACTGGCCGTCGCGGGCGAAGGCGCGCAGCAACTCGTGGCGGCCGATGCGGTAGCCGTGGCCCGCGGTGTGCACCACGGCCGAGCTCGAGGTGGTGTCGCCGCCCATGTAGAGCGCCATGCCGACCATGCCTTCGCGGCCCACGCCCGCGGTTTCTGCCGACGCACCCGAGTTCGTCACGTAGTGCAGCGACACCACCGCGGTGGTCGGGAAGTAGGCGTGGCGCATCTGCGTGCCGGGCTCGTACAGCACCTCGCCCAGCATCATCGGCACCAGTTCCAGCGCCTCGGACAGCGATTCGAACTCGGTCGTCGGCAGCGCGGCGAGCAGGTGGTTCTGGTTGGGGCTGTGCGGCGGGCGCATTCGGTGCTTTGGTGGGCCTCAGGTGCCAGCGAGCACTTCGACGCCGATGCCGCGGTAGCCCACGTAGCGGCAGGCGTGGTCGAACATCGGTTGGCCGCTGACGCGGAACTGCCGCCGCGAGCCGTTGCGCTCGGTGCGGTGGAAGGTGAAGTCGAGGAAGGGCTGGCGCGCCGCGATGCGGGCCTGCAGGGTCGCGCGTTCCTCTGCGTCCCAGCCCTCGTCGGCCGCCGAGGGGGCGGTGTCCGCCACCAGCGGGCCGACGCGGATGCCCAGCATCTCCATCACCGGGCCCGAGACCTTGGTGAACTCGCCGTCCTCGTCCTGCTCCCAATACCAGTCGGAGGCCAGCTCGGTGAGGCTGCGGTAGCGGGCCTCGCTCTCGCGCAGCTCGGCGGTGCGCTCGTTGACCAGGCGCTCGAGATCGCGGTTGTGCGCTTCGAGCCGGCGGTAGAGCAGCCGCACCTCCAGCATGTTGTGGATGCGCATCTTCACCTCGACCAGGTCGAAGGGCTTGCTGATGAAGTCCTTGGCGCCGGCCTGCAGCGCGCGCAGCTTGTGCCCCGGCTGGGCGGTGAGCACGATCACCGGCAGGTAGCTGTCGCTGTCGTTGGTCTTCAGCGCCTCCATCACCGCGAAGCCGTCCATCGTCGGCATCTGCAGGTCCAGCAGGATCAGGTCGAACTGCTCGCGGCGGTGCAGGGCACAGACCTCGGTCGGCTTCATCGTGGTGCTGACGCGGGTGTAGCCCGCGTCGGCCAGCATGCGCCCGAGCAGCCGCAGGTTGGCCTCCTGGTCGTCCACGATCAGGATGTGGGCCCCGAGGATCGCTTGTTCCATGGTCTGTCCAATGACTTCGTGCGCGGTGCGCGGTGGATCGTCCGGCAACTGGGTGGAGCTCACTGGGGCACCCTTGGGCCTTCGGCCCGTCCCGCCAGGCGGGAATGAGCCCCTTCGGGCGGCCGGGCGGGGCTCATGGCCCCACCTCTGCCTGGACGCCTTCGGCGGTCTGGACGGCCCGGTCGCGCGCGGCGTCCAGCGCCAGGTCCAGCGTGTCCATGAACTCGGTCACCTTGATCGGCTTGGTCAGGTAGCGGAAGAAGCCGGCCTCGAGCCCTTTCTCGACATCGCGCGGCATGGCGTTGGCGCTGATCGCGACCACCGGGATGTGCGCCGTCATGGGGTCGGCCGCCAGCAGGCGCAGCGCGGTCACGCCGCTGATGCCGGGCAGGTTGATGTCCATCAGGATGACCTCGGGCCGCATCGTCTGTGCCATCTCGATGCCGCGTCGGCCGTCCTTGGCGCTGAGCAGTTGGATGTCCGTTCTGCGGGCCAGCAGGCGCGACACCAGCATCAGGTTGGCCGGGTTGTCCTCCACGCACAGCACGGTGCGTTGCGGCGCGCCCGCAGCCACGCCCGCGGTGGCCACGGCCGCCGGCGGCGTGGTGTCGGCGTGCGCGTCCACGCCGCTGCTGGCGGCCAGCTCGACCCAGAACACGCTGCCCACGCCCACGGTGCTGTCGACGCCGATCACGCCGCCCATCAGTTCGGCCAGCTGCTTGCTCACCACCAGGCCGATGCCGGTGCCTTCCTCGACGCCGCCCTCCTGGCCCAGCCGGTTGAAGGGCTGGAACAGCTGCGCCAGCTTCTCGGCCGACAGGCCGTCGCCGGTGTCCTGCACGCTGATGCGGATGCGCTCGTCCGGCCGCGTGCGGCAGCTCACCTCGACCGTGCCGCCGACGCGGTTGTACTTGATGGCGTTGGACAGCAGGTTCACCAGGATCTGCTTCACCCGGGTGCGGTCGGCGCGCACGAACAGCGGCACGCTCGGTGCGACGAAGCCGATGCCGATGCCGCTCTTGCGCGCCTGCGGCTCGATCATCGCCTGGCAGTCGCTCAGCAACTCGGCCAGGGCCATGGGTTCTTGCGACAGCGACAGCCGGCCCGATTCGATCAGCGAGAGGTCGAGGATCTCGTTGATCAGCTCCAGCAGGTACCAGCCGGCCTGCAGGATCTGGTCGATGCAGTCCTTCTGCGCCGGCGTGGGCGTGGGCGAGCCCGAATCCATCAGCTGCGCGAAGCCCAGGATCGCGTTCAGCGGCGAGCGCAACTCGTGGCTCATGCTGGACAGGAACTCCGACTTCGCCTGGTTGGCGCGTTCGGCCGCCACCTTGGCGCCCTGCAGCTCGAGGTGGGTCGCCTGCAGCGCCATGTCCAGCCGTTGTCGCACCGTGTTGTCGGTGCCGATCAGCAGGTAGCCGATGACCGCGCCCTGCGCGTCGCGCAGGGCCGTCACCGAAACCATCGCGGGCAGGCGGCTGCCGTCCTTGTGCAGGTAGGTCAGCTCATAGATGTCCTCGATGCCGCGCGAGGCCTTGAACACCAGGGCCTCGAAGCCCGGGGCGATGGGGCAGCCGAACTCGGCGCTCATGGCCCGGGCGCGCAGGATCAGTTCCTGCGGGTCGGACAGGTCGGCCGGCGTGATGCGGTTCAGCACGTCGGCCGCGGCGTAGCCCAGCATGCGCTCTGCGCCGACGTTGAAGAGCTGGATGACGCCGCGCTCGTCGGTGGCGATGCTCGAGAAGTTGGCGCTATTGAGGATCGCGCTCTGCAGGGCACCGGTCTTGATCAGCGAGCGCTGGGTCCGTGCCTCCGCTGCACCAGGGGCGCCACCCGCACGCACGGCGGCGGTCGCGGCCGCTGGCTTGGTTCGTGCTGGTTTCATGGTGGGCGCGCGAGCGACTGCAAGAGGACGGGCGTGCCGGTGCACGGGCATGGCGTTGCGGGGCAACTGCACCATGCTGGACGCGCGCGCGCCGCTCGTCTGTTCGGTGCCACACACAATGGCCGTTGCGTGTGCGGCGGCCGGCGACCGCCGGCCCCGGGGCTGCTCAGGCCGAGAACCAGTTCACGCCCGTCACGTCCGTCGTCGACTGGCCGATGAGCGCCACCGGTGCGGGCGGGTCGCTCACCTCGACCGCCAAGGTGGCGACGTCGGCATGCAGTCCGTCCTCGTCGACCAGGTCGACCGCGATGGTGCGGGCGCCGGCCGTGGCGAACACATGCGCGACGTCGCCGCCGGCGGTGACGGTCTCGACCAGGCCGTCGCCCCAGTCGATCACCCAGCCGGTGATGCTGTCCTGGCCCGGGTCGGCGGCCGCGCCCAGGCTCAGCACGTAGGCGTCGCCCACCACCGCGCCGGCCGCGCCACCCAGGGCCAGCGTCGGTGCCACGTTGGCCACGGTGAGGTTCAGGCTGCCGAGCACGAAGCTGCCGTCGTCGTCGGTGGCGCTGATGGTGACCGTGCGCGCCGTGCCGGCGCTGTCGCCGTCGGCGTAGACATGGCCGAAGCTGCCGGCCGCCGCCAGCCATTGCGCTGGCGTGAAGGTGTCGGCGCTGCCGTCGCCCCAGTCGATGCCGTAGCCACTGCGTGCGTCGCCCAAGTCGATGTCGTAGCCACCGAATGCATTGCTGCCCGCGTCGACCACGGCACCGACGTTCAGCGTGTACACGCTGCCCTCGCTGGCCGTGGCGGCGCCGCTGACGGCCGCCGTCGGCGCAACGTTCGAGACCGAGACGGTCTGGGTGGTGACGTTCGTGCCGCCGTCTTCGTCGAAGACCGTCACGCGGATGGTTCGCGCGGTGGTGTCGACGGGACCGCTCTGGTCGTCAAAGTAGGTGTGCGAACGCGGGCCGGGGCCGAGCAGCGACTGTGTCGAGTAGCCGTCGCCCCAGTCGACGCTGAACCACGCCGAGTCGTAGGCGCCTGCCGGGTCGGCGGCCGCCAGGTTGATCGTGTAGCTCGTGCCCTCGGTGACGCTGCCGGGACCGAAGGTGACCACCGGGGTGGGCGCGACGTTGAGCACGGTCAGCGACTTGCTGCCCAGCACGAAGCTGCCGTCCTCGTCGGTGGCGCTGACCGTCACGGTGCGCGCCGTGCCGCTGCTGCCGCCGTCGGCGAAGCTGTGCGCGAAGCTGCCCGCCGCTGCGGCCCACTGGGCCGGGGTGAAGCTGTCGGTGCTGCCGTCGCCCCAGGCGATGCTGTAGCCGGTGCGGGTGTCGAGGCCGGGGTCGCTGACCGCGCCGACCGACAGCGTGTAGACGCTGCCCTCGAGGCTGGAGTCGGCGCCGGTGACGCTGGCGATCGGGGCCACGTTGGCCACGGCCACGGACAGGCTGCCGAGCACGAACGTGCCATCCTCGTCGGTGGCGCTGACGGTGACCGTGCGCGGCGTGCCGGCGGCGTCGCCGTCGGCGTAGGCGTGGCTGAAGTTGCCGGCCGCCGTGGCCCACTGTGCCGGCGTGTAGGCGTTGGAACTGCCGTCGCCCCAGGCGATGGTGTAGCCGGTGCGCGTGTCGGGGCCGGGGTCGACGATGGCGCCGACGTTCAGCGCCAGCACACCGCCCTCGTTGACCGACGCCGCGCCGGTCAGCGTGGCGGTGGGGGCCACGTTGTTGACGTTGACCACGCGGCTCTGCACGGTGCTGCCGCCGTCGCCGTCGGTGACGGTGACGCTGATGGTGCGCGGCGTGGTGTTGACGGTGCCGGTGGCATCGTCGGCGTAGACGTGGGTGACGTTGCCGCCGGCGGCCAGCAACTGTGCGGCCGTGACGGTCTGCGCCACGGTGCCATCGCCCCAGACGATGCTGTAGCTCAGCGGATCGGCCGCGCCGGCCGGGTCGGTGGCGGCGATGGTCAGCGTGTGGGCTGCGCCTTCGTTGGTGGCGGTGCTGCCGCCCAGCACCACGGTGGGCGCCACGTTGGTCACCGTCAGGGCCTTGGTTCCGAGCACGAAGCTGCCGTCCTCGTCGGTGGCGCTGACGGTGACGGTGCGGGCGACGCCGGCACTCGTGCCATCGGCGTAGACGTGGCCGAACGAGCCCGCCGCCGCGGCCCATTGCTCTGGCGTGTAGGTGCTGGTGGTGGCGTCACCCCAGGCGATGGTGTAGCCGGTGCGGGAGTCCGCGCCCGGGTCGGTCACCGCGCCCACGGTCAGCAGGTAGGTGCCGCCCTCGGGCGCCGTGGCGGCACCGGTGACGGTGGCCTTCGGGGCCACGTTGTTGACGGTGACGGCTCGGGTCTTGACGATGCTGCCGCCGTCGCCGTCGCTGGCCGTGACGCTGATGGTGCGCGCCGTGGCATTGAGGGTGCCGTCCTGGTCGTCGGCAAAGACATGGGTGACGTTGCCGCCGGCGTTCACCACCTGCGGCGCACTGCCGTCGCCCCAGTTGATGCTGTAGCTCAGCGGGTCGGCCGTGCCGGCAATGTCGCTGCCGGTGATGCCCAGCGTGTAGCTGGCGCCTTCGTTGACCGCGGCCACGCCGGACAGCGTGAGCGTGGGCGCCACGTTGGCCACCGTGACGACCTTGGTGCCCATGGCGAAGGTGCCGTCCTCGTCGGTGGCGTTGACGGTGATGGTGCGCGCCGTGCCGCCCAGGCCACCGTCGGCGTAGGTGTGTGTGAACTTGCCGGCCGCGGTGGACCATTGGGCCGGCGTGTAGGTGTTGGACAGGCCGTCACCCCAGGTGATGGTGTAGCCGGTGCGGGTGTCGGGGCCGGGGTCGGCGATGGCGCCTACGGTGAGCGTGTAGACGGCCCGCTCGTTCACCGTGGCCAGACCGGTGAGCGCGGCGGACGGCGCCACGTTGTTCACGTTGACCACGCGGGTCTGCACGGCGCTGCCACCGTCGCCGTCGGTGACGGTGACGCTGATCGTGCGCGGCGTGGCATTCACCGTGCCGGCGGCATCGTCGGTGTAGACGTGGGTGACGTTGCCGGTGGTGGCCACCGCCTGCACGGCGCTGCCGTCGCCCCAGTTGATGCTGTAGCTCAGCGGGTCGGCCGTGCCGGCCGGGTCGCTGCCGCCCAGGGTCAGCGTGTAGGCCGCGCCCTCGTTGGTGTCGGCGTTGCCGCCGAGCACCAGGGTCGGGGCCACGTTGGTCACGGTCAGGGTCCGCGAGCCCAGCACGTGGGTGCCGTCCTCGTCGATGGCGCTGACCGTCGCGGTGCGCACCGTACCGGCGCTGGCGCCGTCGGCATAGACGTGCGTCAGGCTGCCGGCGGCCGCGTCCCACTGGGCCGGGGTGTAGGTGCTGGTCAGGCCATCGCCCCAGGCGATGCTGTAGCCGGTGCGGGTGTCGGCGCCGGGGTCGGCCAGCGCGCCCACGGTCAGCACATAGGTGCTGCCCTCTGCAGCCGACGCGGCACCGCCGACGACGGCCGTGGGGGCGACATTGGCGACGGTGACCACGCGGGTCTGCACCGTGCTGCCGCCGTCGTCATCGCTGGCCGTGACGCTGATGGTGCGCGCGGTGGCGTTGACGGCGCCGTCCTCGTCGTCGGCGAACACATGGCCGACGCTGGCGGCGCCGGTGACCACCTCCAGTGCGCTGCCGTCGCCCCAGTCGATGCTGTAGCTCAGCGGGTCGTCGCTGCCGGCGACGTCGTTGCCGGCGATGCCGAGCAGGTAGACCGCGCCCTCGTTGGTGGTCGCGCTGCCGGTCAGCGCCAGCGTCGGCGCGACGTTGGCCACGGTGAGCGTGCGGGTGCCGAGCACGAAGGTGCCGTCCTCGTCGGTGGCGCTGACCGTCACCGTGCGCTGGGTGCCGCCGAGGCCGCCGTCGCCGTAGACGTGGCTGAAGCTGCCGGCCGCCGCAGCCCATTCGGCCGGCGTGAAACTGCTGACCGCCCCATCGCCCCAGGCGATGGCATAGCCGCTGCGCGAGTCGGTGCCGGGGTCGGCCACGGCCGACACGCCCAGCGTGTAAGTGCCCGTCTCGGCCACCGTGGCCGCGCCGCTGAGCGCAGCGCTCGGCGCCACGTTGTTCACCACGACCGCGAGCGTCTGGGTGCTGCTGGCGCCAAAGCCGTCGACCACCGTGACGCTGATCGTGCGCGGGGTGGCATCGACCGGGCCGTCCTCGTCGTCGGCGAAGCTGTGGGTGTAGTCGCCCGCCCCGGCGATGGGCTGCGGCGCCGTGCCGTCGCCCCAGTCGATGCTGCCGCCCACGGCGGACGCGGCCGCCACGCTCAGCGTGTAGGCGGCGCCCTCGTCGCTGGCGGTGGCGCCGGCCAGGTCGAGCGGCGGCGCCACCGTGCCCACGGCAACGGTCTTGCTGCCGAGCACGAACGTGCCGTCGTCGTTGGTCGTGCTCACCGTCACCGTGCGCAGGCCGCTGCCGGCACCATAGGCGTGGGTGAACAGGCCCGCCGCGGCCGTCCACTGCGTGGGCGTGAAGGCGTCGACGACACCGTCGCCCCAGTCGATGGCGTAGGCGCTGCGCGGGTCGAAGACGGAGTCGACCACCGGGCCGACGGCGAGTGTGTAGACGCTGGCCTCGGCGGCCACGTCGGCGCCGCTCACGGCGGCGGTCGGTGCCACATCGACCACCGTGATCACCTGCGTGCGGTAGCTCATGCCGCCGTCCTCGTCGTACACCGTCACGCGGACGGTGTGCGGGGTGGCGTCGGACGCGCCGCTGTCGTCGTCGCGGTACAGGTGCGAGCGGATGCCCGGGCCGGTCAGCGGCATGGTCGAGAAGCCGTCATCCCAGTCGACGCTGAACTGCAGCGTGTCGTAGGCTCCCGCCGGGTCGTCGGCCGCCAGGGTGAGGACGTAGTTGGTGCCTTCCGGGATGACGACGTTGCCGGTCATCACCGGGATCGGCGCGACATTGGCCACCGCGACGGTGAAGGTGTCGGTGGCCGACTCGGTGGCGCCGTCCGTCACCGTCACGCTGACCAGGTGGTTGGCATTGCCATCGAGGTAGAGGTGGCTGATCTCGAAGCTCAGCGTCGGCGTCGTGCCGGTGACGAGGGCGCTGCCGTCGCCGTAGTCGATGCTGTAGCCCCAGCCGGCCGCGCCGTTGTCCTTGCTGTCGGTGATGGTGACGATGCGCGACAGCAGGCAGCCTTCATCCAGGCCGGTGTCGACGCCGGCGTCGACGAAGATCACGGCATCGACTGTCGGCACGGCCAAGGCGACGCGTTTGCCGGAAACGCCCGGTGTCTCGATGAACGAATCGCCACGAATGATGCCCATGCTGTCCCCCTCCAGATGCCGTTGGTGTGGTGCGGCCACCCTCGAGGGGCACGCGGCGGTCGGGCGCAAGGATCTGCACCGGACGGGCCGGCGCTTCGGATCGTCGAAGGCCGCAACCTGAGTACTTCTGCCCGCCGCAGCATCCCGATGGGACTGCGACCACCCAGATGGGTGTTGACTGCGACGGCGGCCACAGACTAGCACCGCCCCTGGGGGGTGTGGCCGGCCCGCGACACAATGTCGCACCAGGGGCAAACGCGGTGACAGGGCACCCCAAACAGGGGGGCCGACGCCGGTCGGCCGATCACCGCCGCGGCGGACTTTCAGAGGCAAATCCGGGCCCTGGCGGTGCGACGTCCAACGAGAGTCTTCGACCGGCCTAACGCCCAACCGACAAAGCGCCGGAACACAAACACTTACCAGTCTGAACGTGCCTGGAAGGTGACGGACGTGTCGATCCGTTCGTTCGGCGGCGGCGTCTTGCCATACCTTGGGCGGGGATGAGGTCGGGTCGAGTGCGGCCGGCGCGGCCGACCATTGGCGGTGGTGGTCTGGAACGTTTGATGCATGTCACGCGCACTTCCACCCCTCGCAGGAGCGGCGCCCATGCTGGATACCACCACCACCAAGTTCTCGCACGTCAAGCCGGGCGACACGCCCTGGCGCAGCGACGGGCTGCGGGATTTCTTCCTGTACCGCGACCTGGGCGTCGAAGCGGCGACCGCCGGCCGGGTCATCGCGCACCTCGTCAAGGCCAATACGGCACCAGAGAAGGGCACCGGATGGCACCGGCATGAGGCCGACTTCCAGATCGTGTTCATGACCAAGGGCTGGGCCAAGTTCATGTACGGTGACCAGGAGACCCTGGTCGAGGCCGGTGACTGCGTGCACCAGCGTCCGGGCATCGTGCACTACCTGTTCGACTACTCACCGGACATGGAGTACCTCGAAATCGTCTCCCCGGCCGACTTCGGCACCGTCGACATGCCCGCCCCGGCCGCGGTGCCAGAGGCCAAGCCCTGGAAGTGAGTGGCCGCGCCCCTGCTCTTTGAGTTGGGGCGCTGGCAGGGTCACCCCCGCGTCCGCATCGCTGGGCACGCGCCGTCGGTGTTGGGCTCGATGCGGCCGTTCGGGTGGACCCGAGGCACTGAGGCGGCAAAGCCGCGCACGGGCAGGCCGGGGAACTTCGCTGTGGCGGTCGGCTGCGCCGACTGCCCTGCAGTGCTCGGCCCAGCGGTGCGCCGCAGAACTCGCTTCGCGCCCGGCGGGCGCTCCGCTCAGACAACTGCGTCGAGCTTGATGACGAAGCGCGCTGCGCGCGCCACCGCAGGGCCTGCGCGCTTCGGCGCCACAGAGG
>NZ_MWLO01000088.1 GCF_002198735.1 Ideonella sp. A 288 | reverse complement strand
TTCGACGCTATGCAGCACATAAAACCGCGTCTTTGCCGCCCTGGCGTTGTTGCAAATCCTCGCGATGCCATTGGGCATCGCTGCGGTTTGCGCCTAGCCAGGACGACAAATCCATCGGTTTTCTTCAGTGCTGCACAGCATCAAACACTGCACTAGACGAACTCGCCCTCTCGCATCCACTTGGTGGCCACCCACTTCTCGCCGGCCAGCACCGGTGCACCACCGTGGAGCGCACGGGCGACGGGATGCGGACGGTCGTAACTGAAAAAGACAGCGTTGCCCTTGATCGGCGCCACCTCGAGGGCGACGTCGGGGAACACCGTGCTGCCGCCACGCTCGGGCGTGTTCAGGTACATCACCAACGTGCCGACGCGCTGCCCGCCGCGGGCCAGCACGGCACCCATGCCGGGCTGCGCGGGGTCGAAGTAATCCTGGTGCGGCTTGTACTCGGCGCCCGGCTCGTAGTGCAGCACCTGCAGGCCTTCGCCGTTGCACACCGGCCAGTGCAGCAGGTGGGCGATGCGCTGCTCGATGCGTGCGCACAGCGCCGTCTCGCCGCGGTCGAAGAACATGCCGCGGCTGGTGCGGGCCGCATGCACCTCGCTGCCGCCGGTGGCGTTGACCACGGTTTCGGAGCGCGACAGGCGCGGCCGCGCCGCGGCCACGAGTTGTTCGCATTCGTCGTCCGACAGGAAACCGCCGAGGACCACCACCCGAGGCAGCGTCATCGTCATCAGCACCTGCACGCCTCGGTCGCCCGCCCACAGCACGCTGGGCGAGTCGGTGAGGTCCGGGCCCGGCACGGGCACCGGCTCGGGCAGGGCCTCGTGCACCGAACCCGAGGCCAGGTGGTCACGCAGGGTCTGCTCGAGCGCCTCGAACGCCACCGTCTCCTGCCAGCCGCTGGCCCGCATCGAGGCCAGCACGTCCTCGGGCCGGCAGCCGGCCTTCGCCTGCTCGACGATCCAGCGGCGGAGCTCGGGGGTGACCACCTGCGACGACATGACCGCCATTTTGTCAGCGCTGCGGACCGGGGCCAGCCATGACGGATGTCAAGCCTGGCGGCGGCGGAACACCAGTCGGTCGCGCGACGAGACGCTGGCGTCGAAGGCGTAGCCGTCCTCGGCGAAGGCCTCGAGCTTGCGGACGCTGGTGACCCGCTGCTGCACCGCCCAGCGCGCCATCAGGCCGCGGGCCCGCTTGGCGAAGAAGCTGACGATCTTGTAGCCGCCGGGCTTCCAGTCCTCGAACACGCAGTCGACGACCCGGGCCTGCAGCAGCGGCCGCTGCGCCGCGCGGAAGTACTCCTGCGACGCGAGGTTGACCACCACCGCCGAGCGCTCGCCGGCCTGCAGGGCGTTGAGGTGCCCGGCGATGGTGTCGCCCCAGTAGGCGTAGAGGTCGGCGCCGCGGGCATTGGCCAGCTTCGTGCCCATCTCCAGGCGGTAGGGCTGCAGCCGGTCGAGCGGGCGCAGCACGCCGTACAGGCCCGACAGGATGACGAGGTGGCGCTGCGCCCAGCCGAGATCGGCCGACGACAGCGTGCGGGCCTGCAGGCCGTCGTAGACGTCGCCGTCGAAGGCCAGCGCGGCCGGGCGGCTGTTGCGCGCGGTGGCGCGCGGCGACCAGGCGGCGTAGCGCGCCACGTTGAGCGCGGCCAGTTCGTCGGACAGGTCCATCAGCCGTGCCACCTCCACCGGGCCCAGCGGGGCCAGCAGGCCGATCAGCTCGGCCGCGCGCTCGGTGTAGGCCGGCTCGGTGGCCCGGCGGCGCACGGCGGCGTCGAGGGGGGTGGTGTAGTCCAGGCTCTTGGCGGGCGACAGCAGGAACAGCATGGTGCGCAGTGTAGGCAGGCCGGCGGGCGGAGGTTTCAGCCTTCGTCGTCGTCCACGCGCTGCCGCTCCGCCAGGCCCGGCACGGCGCCCATCGCCGCCGCCCAGGTGCGGTGCGGGATGTGGGTGCGCAGCCGCTCGAGTGCGCAGCGCGCCAGCACCGGGTCGAGCGTGTGGCCGATGCCCTCGGCGATGTCCAGCGTGGCATCGCCCTGCAGCGCGCCCAGGCGCTCGAGCGCGGCGCGGGCGTGGGCGGCCGGGATCACGGCGTCATCGGCACCGTGGAAGAAGTGCAGCGTGGTCTGCCGCGGCGCCTGCGTGGGCAGCACCGCGTAGCGGCCGGCGAAGGCCAGCACCCGGCCGGCCAGGCCGTCGTGCAGGCCGGCCAGCTCGAGCGAGACGATGGCCCCCTGCGAGAAGCCCACCAGCGCCGTGGCCGCCGGCCCGACACCGCTGCGCTGCTGCGCGGCGCGCACCCAGTCGGCCAGGCGGGGCAGCATGGCGGCCACGCGCGCCGGGCGGTTGTCCTCGGAGAGGCCGGCCACCGAGAACCACTGCCGGCCATCGCCGCCGCCGTCGAAGGGCTCGAAGCCATCGGGGGCCATCAGCACCGCCTGCGGGTAGTCGCGCCGCAGCAGTTGCGCCATCGGCGCCATGCCCAGGCCGCGCGAGCCCACGCCGTGCAGCAGGATCATCAGTTGCTCGGGGTGGCCCTGGGCGGGCAGCCATTGCAGCGGGGCGGGGGCGGCGTCCATCGGGCCATTTTGCCGTCGGACCGCCCGCGACCCTGCGTGCCGTCGAGGGCTCAATGGAAGTTGCGGCTGCGCGCCACCAGCCCGTGCAGCAGCGCCGAGTGGTCGACCAGCGTCTTGGCGACGAGGTGGCGCACCTCGCCCTGGCGCTGCCAGACGCCGTACACCGTGAGCAGCGTCGAGCCCAGCAGCGCCTGGCGCTGGGCGCTGGCCACCGCGGGCCAGACGATCACGTTGACGGCGCCGGTCTCGTCTTCCAGCGTCACGAAGACCACGCCCTTGGCGGTTTCGGGCCGCTGGCGGTGGGTGACCAGCCCCGAGGCGCGCGCCAGCTGGCCGTGCCGATGCAGCGCCAGCACCGCCGCCGGCTGCACCTTGAAGCCGGCCAGCCGCTCGCGCAGCAGCGACAGCGGGTGGGCCTTCAGCGACAGGCCGGTGGCGCGGTAGTCGGCCACGATGGCCTCGCCCTTGGCCGGCGGCAGCAGTTCGGCCGGCGCCTCGTGGGTGCGGGTGGCGGCCAGCATCGCGGTGGCGCGGGTGTCGACGCCGCGCACCGCCCAGGCGGCCTGGTGGGTGTGGCCCACCAGCGGCGCCAGCGCATCGCCCTCGGCCAGCAGGCGCAGCGCATGGGCATCGAGCGCGGCGCGGCGGGCCAGGTCTTCCACGCTGGCGAAGGGCCCGGCGGCGCGCGCGGCCACCAGGCGCTGGGCATCGGCCTCGCGAAAGCCGGAGAGGCGGTTGAAGCCCAGGCGCACCGGCCACAGCGCGGGCGCACCGGGTTCACCGACGCGCATCGGGATATCGTCTGATTCGAGCGCACTGTCCCACCCGCTGCGCAGCACGTCCACCGGCCGCACCTGCGCGCCGTGTTCGCGCGCGTCGCGCACCAGTTGCGCCGGGGCATAGAAGCCCATCGGCTGGCTGTTCAGCAGCGCGGCCAGGAAGGCATCGGGGTGGTGGTGCTTGATCCAGGCGCTGACGTAGACCAGCAGCGCGAAGCTGGCCGCGTGGCTCTCGGGGAAGCCGTACTCGCCGAAGCCCTCGATCTGCTTGAAGATGCGCTCGGCGTACTCGGGCTCGTAGCCCTTCTCGACCATGCGGCCGACCAGCCGCGCATGGAAGGGCCCGAGGCCGCCCTTGCGCTTCCAGGCGGCCATCGCGCGGCGCAGGCTGTCGGCCTCGCCTGGCGTGAAGTCGGCGGCCAGGATGGCCAGCTGCATCACCTGCTCCTGGAAGATCGGCACGCCCAGCGTGCGCTCGAGCGCCTGGCGCACCTCGTCGCTGGGGTAGTCCACCGGCTCCTCGCCGCTGCGGCGGCGCAGGTAGGGGTGCACCATGCCGCCCTGGATGGGGCCGGGCCGCACGATGGCGACCTCGATCACCAGGTCGTAGAAGCAGCGCGGCTGCAGCCGCGGCAGCATGCTCATCTGCGCACGGCTCTCGACCTGGAAGGTGCCGACGCTGTCGCCCCGGCAGAGCATGGCGTAGACGGCCGGGTCTTCGGCCGGCACGTCCTGCATGCGGAATTCGGGGACGCCCCTCTTGCGTGCAATGAACCCGAGCGCCCGGCGGATGGCGCTGAGCATGCCCAGCGCCAGCACGTCGACCTTGATCAGGCCCAGAGCGTCGAGGTCGTCCTTGTCCCACTGGATGACCGTGCGGCCGTCCATCGCGGCGTTTTCCACCGGCACCAGGCGCGAGATGTCGTCGCGGGCGATGACGAAGCCGCCGGGGTGCTGGCTCAGGTGGCGCGGGAAGCCGATGAGCTGGCGCGTGAGCTCGACCCACTGGCGACACACCAGCGCGTCGGGGTCGAGGCCCTGCTCGCGCAGGCGCTCGGCGGCGATCTCACGGCCGTCGAACCAATGTTGCCCCTTGGCCACCGCGGCGATGCGGTCCAGGTCGAGGCCCAGCGCCCGACCCACGTCGCGCAGCGCCGAGCGCGGCCGGTAGCTGATCATCACGCCGGTGAGCGCCGCGCGGTGGCGGCCGTACTTGCGGTACAGGTACTGGATGACCTCCTCGCGGCGCTGGTGCTCGAAATCGACGTCGATGTCGGGCGGCTCGTTGCGTTCGGCGCTGATGAAGCGCTCGAACAGCAGGCTGGTGCGCGCCGGGTCGACCTCGGTGATGCCCAGGCAGTAGCACACCGCCGAGTTGGCTGCGCTGCCGCGACCCTGGCACAGGATGCCGCGCTCCTCGCGCGCCCAGCGCACGATGTCGGCCACGGTGAGGAAATAGGGCTCGAACTTCAGCTGGGCAATCAGCGCCAGCTCGTGCTCGATCGTCGCGCGCACCGCCGGCGGCGCCTCGCCGCCGAAGCGCTTGACGACCCCCGCCTCGGTGAGCGCGCGCAGCCAGCTGCCAGGGGTGTGGCCCTCGGGCACGATCTCCTCGGGGTACTCGTAGCGCAACTCGTCGAGCGAGAAGGCGCACGAGGCGGCGAGGCGCACCGAGGCCTCGAGCCATTCGGGCGGGACCAGCGTGGACAGGCGCTGGCGCGAGCGCAGGTGGGCCTCGGCGTTGGGCTCGAGGCCGAAGCCGCAATCGGCCACCGGGCGCTGCAGCCGCGTCGCGGTGAGCACGTCCTGCAGCGGCTTGCGCTGGCGCGAGTGCATCAGCACGTCGCCGGCGGCCACCAGCGGCAGGCCGGTGAGCTCGGCCACGCGCTGCACCACCTCGAGCCGGTGCGCATCGTGCGACCGGTGCAACAGCTCGACGGCGATGGCGCAGCGCGCCGGGCCGAACCAGGTCTTCAGCCACATGGCCTGCGCGAACAGCGACTCGAAGGGCTGCCAGGGCTCGTGCAGCAGCAGCGCCAGGCAATCGGGCAGGCCGGCCAGGTAGGGCGCGTGCGGCACGCGGCCTTCGAGGTCGGCCGGGTGCGCCAGGTAGCGGCCCTTGTCGGCGCGGCGCCGTGCCACGGTGATCCACTGCGCCAGGTTGCCGTAGCCGCGGCGGGTCTGCGCCAGCAGCACCAGCCGCGGCCCGGCCGGCGCCACGGCGTCGGGCTTCTGCCCCGAGGCGGCCGGCAGCGTCAGCCGCATCTCGGCGCCGATGACCAGGTGCAGGCCCAGCTTGCGCGCCTGCGTGTGAGCGCGCACCACGCCGGACAGCGAGCATTCGTCGGTGATGGCCAGCGCGGTGTAGCCCAGCGCGTGGGCACGCTCGGCCAGTTCTTCGGGGTGCGAGGCGCCGGTGAGGAAGCTGAAGTTGCTGCGGCAGTGCAACTCGGCGTAGGCCGGCAGCGGGGCCGCCGGCGGGTCGGGGGACATGGCAATCGATCGGGGCTGGGGACTGTTGTTTTATACAGCGCGGCTTGCGCCACCACAAGCACGCGCGGCACGGCCGGCGCCATTCCTTCCGCCCGCATCGCCCTGGGCTTAGCATCCCGGCCATGAGCCCGCCACCGGCAGCCACCGTCGCCATGCCCGACTACGGGCGCCCCGTCACCGGCTGGCGCCTGCGGCTGTACACGGTCATCTTCGAGGCCGACACGCGCGCCGGCCGGGCTTTCGACGTGACGCTGATCGGTGCCATCCTGGCCAGCGTGCTGGTGGTGATCCTCGACAGCATCGCCGACATCCACGCCCGCCATGCCCGGCTGCTGTCGGTGCTGGAATGGGGCTTCACGCTGCTCTTCACCGCGGAATACCTGGCCCGCCTGGCCTGCGTGCGCCACCCTGGCCGTTATGCCCGCAGTGCCTTCGGCATCATCGATCTGCTGGCCGTGGTGCCCACCTACCTGGCGGTGCTGGTGCCGGGCCTGCACGCGCTGATCGACGTGCGCGTGCTGCGCCTGCTGCGGGTGTTCCGCATCTTCAAGCTTGGCGCCTACGTGGCCGAGTTCGGCGCGCTGGGGCAGGCGCTCGCGGCCTCGCGGCGCAAGATCCTCGTGTTCATGTCCTTCGTGATGCTGGTGGTGGTGGTGATGGGCACGCTGATGTACGTGGTGGAGGGGCCGGCCAACGGCTACACCAGCATCCCGGTGGGCATCTACTGGGCCATCACCACGATGACCACGGTGGGCTTCGGCGACATCACCCCCAAGACCGACATCGGCCGCTTCCTCGCCTCGCTGATGATGCTGCTGGGCTGGGGCACGCTGGCTGTGCCCACCGGCATCGTCAGCGCCGAGTTCACCGCGCAGCGCAGCGGGCGCGCGCCCACCACGCGCACCTGCCACGCCTGCCTCACCGAAGGCCACTCGCCGGCCGCGCGCTTCTGCCGCGACTGCGGTGCGCCGCTGCCGCCCTGGCAGCACGATGCCGGCCCGGCCGGCTGATCGGCGCCGATGGCCCCACCGCCCGCCGACCCGACCTCGCCCCGCACCCCGGGCGGGTTCCTGCGCCGGTTGACCTGGTTGCTGCTGTGCGCGGGCACCGGCGCCCTCATCGGTGCCATCGGCCATGCCCTCACCGGCGAACCGGCGTGGTACGTCGCCATCTCGGTCGTCATCGCCCTGGGCTGGCTGGCCTGGGCCGACCCCACGGCCTGCCGGCCGCCCGGCGAGCGGGAGCACTGACAGCCGTCCTGCCCGCCTGGCGGGCGTCGGCGCGGCGGCCGCACCCCCCGATCCGCGGGGACGCAACGCTCGATTCGTCGCGTGGGCGCCATGTCCCCCCCGAATCCCGGGATGAATGAGCGTCTCGCGCGTCGCTACCCTGGACACAAGTTGTCACTCGGCGCCAGCAGCGGCCTCCCCGCAGCAGCGTGAACACCATGGTCCGCACCCCCCTCGCCGTCGCGCTCGTCGCGTCGCTCCTGACCAGCATCGCGGCGAAAGCCGACACCGTGGTGGTCACCTGGAACCAGGCCGCGCTGCAGGAGGTGCGACTCAGCCGCCTGGGCCCGCCGGTGGTGGCGCGTGCGCTGGCCATCGCGCACACCTGCATGTACGACGCCTGGACGTCCTACGACGCGAAGGCCATCGGCTCGGTCGTGGCCACGCCGCGCCGGCCGAGTGCCGAGCACACCGACGCCAACAAGGCCAAGGCCATCAGCTTCGCGGCCCACCGCTGCCTGAACAACCTGTTCCCGGCCGGCAGCGCGCGCCTGGACGCGGTGATGCGCGGCCTGGGCTACGACCCGCTGGACACCAGTACGCTGACCACCACACCGCAAGGCATCGGCAACGCGGCCGCCCACGCGGTGATCGCCAACCGCCGCTACGACGGCTCCAATCAGTACGGTGACCTGGCCGCTGGCGCCTACGCCGACTACACCGGCTATGCGCCGGTGAATGCGCCGATGCCGTTCTGCCTGCCGGCGACCACCGACACCTGCAACACCAACGCCACGGACGTCAACCGCTGGCAACCGCTGACCGGCGACACCGGGGTCGTCCAACGCTTCGTCGCGCCCCACTGGGAGCGCGTGACGCCGTTCGCTCTGAGCTCGGCCAGCCAGTACGACAGCCGATCCGACACCGTGGCCGGGCCGAAGGCGCAGCAGAGCGCGGCGCTGCTGCAGGCCGACATGGACGAGATCCTCGCCATCGCCAGCACCCTGGATCCGCGGAAGAAGCTGATCGTCGAGTACTGGGCCGACGGCCCGGAATCGGAACTGCCGCCCGGCCACTGGTCGTTGTTCGCGCAACACGTGTCACGGCGCGACCTGAACACGATCGACAAGGACGTGAAGATGTTCTTCGCGATGCAGAACGCATCGTTCGACGCCGGCATCGTGGCCTGGCACCTCAAGCGCAAGTTCGATGGCGTGCGGCCGATCACCGTGGTGCGCCGCCTGCGAGGCGGCCAGCAGGTGTTTGCCTGGGGCGGGCCCGGCATGGCCATTCAGATGATCGACGCCGGCACCTGGACCCCTTACAACCCCGGCAGCAACCTCACGCCCTCGTTCCCCGGCTGGGTGTCCGGGCACTCGACCTTCTCGGCCGCCAGCGCCACCGTGCTGCGCAACTTCACCGGCAGCGACAGCTTCAACTTCCATACCACCATTCCCGCCAACTTCGGCCGCGTCGAGCCCGGCGTGCCGGTCGGGCCCACCGTGCTGACCTACCCCACCTTCACCGCTGCGGTCACCGACGCCGGTCTGTCCCGCCTGTATGCCGGCATCCACTTCTCCGACGACAACACGGTGGGCCAGACACTGGGCAACCTGGCCGGCCAGGAGGCCTGGGCCAAGGCGAAATTCCTGTTCGACGGCGGCCTGACGCTGGCCGGCGCCAGCAGCAAGAACTCGCCCTGGTCCGGGAACGTGTCGTGGACTCACACCGTGGGCACGCAGAACGACCGCTTGCTGCTGGTCGGCATCTCGCTGCAGTACTACAACAACACGGTCAACAGCGTCAGCTACGCCGGCCGCGCCCTCAGCCGGCTCGGCTACGCCTACAACAACAACACCCGCGCCGAGCTGTGGTACCTGAAGGCGCCTCCTGCCGGCACCGCCACGGTGTCCGCGAACCTGTCCTACTGGGATGATGCGGTCGGCGGCGCGATGAACATCATCGGCGCCCACCAGACCACGCCCTTCGGTACCCTGCGCTGGAACACGGGCAGCACCAGCCAGGCCTGCCTGACGCTGGCCAATGAGTCGGCACCGCTGGTGGCCAGCGTGCTGGCGGCCAGCGGGGATGCCGGCGGGGTGAGCACCGCGACGAGCGGGCATTCGATGGCCTGGAACGGCCTCAGCGAGGCCGGCTGGTTCATCGGCTCCAGCGATGTCTACGGCACCGGCATGGTCGGCCCGGGCGCCCCGGTGGCCAACATCTGCGAGACGCTGAGGTACGGCCGCAACTGGAGCATGCTGGGCGTGCCCTTGAAGCCGGCCCGCTGATCGCGCAGCCCCTGCGTCGGCCGCCATGCGGCCGGCGCATGGGAAGATCCACCGCCTGCGCCTGCCCGAAGCCGGCGCCATCGAACGGCGGAGCAGCGCATGAAGAACATCGTCGTCACCGGCGGCAGCGGCAAAGCTGGCCGCGCCGTGGTGCGTGAACTGGTCGAGCACGGCCACCGTGTGCTCAACGTCGACCGCGTGCCCCCGGCCGAGCCGCTGTGCCACTTCCTGCAGGCCGACCTCAACGACATGGGCCAGGCCATCGACGCCCTGAGGCGTGCCGCCGGCACGGTGGAGCGGCGGCGCGGCTTCGAACTGGCCGACGCGGTGGTGCACCTGGCCGCCATCCCGGCGCCCGGGCTGGCGCCGGACGCCACCACCTTCCAGAACAACCTGATGAGCACCTACAACGTGTTCAGCGCGGCCACCCTGCTGGGCGTGCCGCGCGTGGTGTGGGCCTCGAGCGAGACGCTGTTCGGCCTGCCCTTCACGCGCGTGGCCCCGGCCTTCGCGCCGATCACCGAGGCGCACCCGATGCTGCCCGAGAACGGCTACGCGCTGGCCAAGGGCATGGCCGAAGAGATGGCACGGCAGATGCACCGCTGGAACCCGGGCACCTCGTTCCTGGGCCTGCGCATCTCCAACCTGATCGAGCCGCGCGAGTACCCGATGTTCGCCGGCTGGCAGCACGACGCAAGGATCCGCCAGTGGAACCTGTGGAGCTACGTCGACAGCCGCGACGTGGCACGGGCCTGCCGCCTGGGCGTCGAGGCCGATGGCGGGGGCGCCGAGCACTGCATCATCGCGGCGGCCGACACGGTGATGGCGCGGCCCAGCCGCGACCTGATGGCCGAATGCTTCCCGCAGGTGCCGGTGACACGGCCGCTGGGCGAATTCGAAACCTTGCAGTCCAACGCGCTGGCACAGCGCCTGATCGGTTACGAGCCCCAACACTCGTGGCGCGCGGCGACCTGACTGCCACGACACCGGGGCTGGGTCAATGCCGCGGCGGCGGCCATCGCCGATGATGGTGGCCTTGCCCCTGGAGCCCGCTCGATGAAAACCGCCACCGCCCTCGTCGCCCTGGTCTGCGGCCTGCTTGCCGGCGCCGCCGGTGCGGCCCCATCGCCTGAACCCACCCGCGTGTCGGGCCAGGTGCTCGAGGTGCAGACCGCCGGCGACTACACCTACCTGCGGCTGAAGACCGCGGCCGGCGAAACCTGGGCCGCGGTACCCGCCTCGACCGTGAGCATCGGCGCCACCGTCACCATCGGCGACCCGATGACGATGCACGACTTCGAAAGCAGGACGCTGAAGCGCCGCTTCGACCGCATCGTCTTCGGCACGATCGACGGCCCGGCAGGCATGGTGGCGGCGGCCCCCATGGCGGCGCCCACGCCCACCGCTGCAGCGGCGCCGAAGGCCGCCCCGGCGGCCCCCGCCGCGGCCAGCGTGACCAAGGCCGAAGGCCCCGACGCCAAGACGGTGGCCGAGGTCGCCACCCAACCCGCCGCGCTCGCCGGCAAGACGGTGGTGGTGCGCGGCACGGTGGTGAAGTTCAACGGCGGCATCATGGGCAAGAACTTCGTGCACCTGCGCGACGGCACCGGCTCGGAGGCCGACGGCAGCAACGACCTGCTGGTGCTGACGCTCGACCAGGCCCGCGTCGGTGACGTGGTCAGCGCCACCGGCACGGTGCGGGCCAACGTCAGCTTCGGCTCGGGCTACTCGTACTCCGTGCTGGTCGAAGGCGCGGCGCTGCGCAAGTAGGTACGCCGACCCGTCCGGCGTCGGCCGGCCTCGGGGCGCTCAGACGCCCGCCACCACCCCGTCGCTGCGCGGATCGGCCGCGCCCTCGATCAACCCGTTCGGGTGGCGCACCAGGGCGCCGGCGTGGCCCATGGTGTCGCTGAAGGCGTCGTCGAGCGCTTCGACGGCGTGGCCCGCGGCGCGCAGCGCCTGCACCAGGCCGGGGTCGAAGCGGTTCTCCAGCTTCAGCGACGTGCTCACGTCGCCCCAGGTGCGGCCCAGCAGCCAGCGCGGTGCCGTGACGGCCTGTTGCACCGTCTGGCCGAAGCGGGCATAGCGCGTGAACACGGCGGCCTGGGTCTGCGGCTGGCCTTCGCCGCCCATGGTGCCGTAGGGCATCACCCGGCCGTCGTCGAACAGCGCCATCGACGGGTTCAGCGTGTGGAAGGGCTTGCGACCCGGCTGCAGCGCGTTCAGGGCCCGCGGGTCGAGCGAGAAACTGGTGCCGCGGTTCTGCCAGGTGATGCCGGTGTCGCGCAGCACCACGCCCGAGCCGAACTCCCAGTAGACGCTCTGGATGAAGCTGACGGCGCGGCCCTCGCGGTCGATGGCGCCCATCCAGATGGTGTCGCCGGGCGCGGCGGGCTGCGGCCAGGGCAGCGCCTGCCGGCGGTCGATCCGTGCCGCCAGCGCATCGAGCGCCGCCGGCTCGAGGAACTGCCGCGGGTCGGCGGGCAGGCGCTGCGGGTCGGTGACCACCCGGTCGCGCACCAGGAAGGCCTGCTTGGTGGCCTCGACCAGGCCGTGCACATGGTCGAAGCCCTCGCCCTGCGCCACGCCCAGGCGTTCGAACAGCCCCAGGATCATCAGCGCGGCCAGGCCCTGCGTGGGCGGCGGCAGGTTGTAGACGCTGCAGTCGCCCAGGCGCACCGCCAGCGGGTCCACCGCCTGCGCCCGGTAGCGGGCGAGGTCGGCGGCGCGCACCGGGCTGCCGACGCGCTGCAGTTCGGCGCCGAGGCGCTCGGCGACCTGGCCGCGGTAGAAGTCGTCCAGGCCCCGCGTGGCCAGCGTGGCCAGTGTCTCGCCGAGGGCCGGCTGCTTCAGCACGTGGCCCACCGCGGGCGGCGCGCCATCGACCAGGAAGGTCTCGGCAAAGCCCGGCGCCGCCTTCAGGCCGTCGAGCTTCTGCCGCGTCAGCTCGGACTGGCTGCGCGTCACCGCGACGCCGTCGCGGGCGTGGCGGATGGCGTCGGCCAGCAGGCGCGGCAACGGCAGCGGCCGGCCCCACGGCGCCGCCACCTCGAGCGCCTTGGCCCAGCCGCCCACGGTGCCGGCCACGGTGAGCGCCGCCTGGGGGCCGCGCGCCGGGATGGCGTCCAGGCCGGCGTAGAACCCGCGGTCGGCCAGGGCGGCCGCGAAGCCGCAGGCGTCGATGGCCACCGGCGGCCGGCCGGGCTCGTGGATCAGCCAGAAGCCGTCGCCGCCGATGGCGTTCATGTGCGGGTAGACCACGGCGATGGCGGCGGCCGCGGCCACCATGGCCTCGACCGCGTTGCCGCCGTCGCGCAGCACGTCGCGGCCGGCCTGGGCCGCCAGGTGGTGGGGGGCGACGTGCATGCCGCCGAGGGCAGTGAGGGTGTTCAGCATCGGTGCGGTCCTCGCAGGGTCGACAAGGCCGCTACCAGCCGATCACCTTGGGAAGCCAGAGGGCGATGGACGGGTACAGGAACACCAGCGCGAGTGTCACGGCCTGCATGGCGATGAACGGTACCACTCCGCGGTAGATGTCGCGAATGCCGACCTCTGGCGGGGCCACGCCCTTCAGGTAGAACAGCGCCCAGCCGAACGGCGGCGTGAGGAAGGATGACTGCAGGTTCACCGTGATCAGCATCGCCAGCCACACCGGGTCGACCCCCTGCGCCACCAGCACCGGCAGGAACAGCGGCACGGCGATGTAGCTGATCTCGATCCACTCGATGAAGAAACCGAGCACGAAGATCAGCGCCATCATGAACCAGATGTCGGTGTTCACGCCGCCCGGCAGCCAGTCGAACATGCGGGTGATCAGGTCCTCGCCGTGCAGGCCGCGGAACGACAGCGCGAACACCTGCGCCATCATCAGGATGAACATCATCATCGCGGTGATCTTGCTGGTGTCCAGTGCCACCTGCTTGAGCACCTCGAAGCGGAAGCGGCCCGACAGCACGGTGATCAGCACCGCGCCGACGGCGCCCATCGACGCCGCCTCGGTGGGCGCGGCCACGCCGCCGACGATGGAGCCCAGCACCGACACCACCAGCATGATCGGCGGCACCACCACCTTCCAGAAGCGCACCCACAGCTGGCGGCGGCTGACCTGGTCGCGCTCTGCCAACGGGATCGGCGGCATCAGGTGCGGTTTCCACCAGCCCAGCAGCAGCAGGAAGACGATGTACACGGTGGCCAGCAGCATGCCCGGGCCCACCGCCGCCGCGAACAGCGTGCCCACCGACAGCTGCATGATGTCGGACAGCAGGATCAGGATCAGGCTGGGCGGGATGATCTGGCCCAGCGTGCCCGAGGCGCAGATGGCGCCGCAGGCGATGCCCTTGTCGTAGCCGCGGCGGATGAGCGTGGGCAGCGTCAGCAGGCCCAGCGTGATGACGGTGGCGCCGACGATGCCGGTGGTCGCACCCATCAGCACGCCGAACAGGATGATGCCCACGCCCATGCCGCCGCGCACGCCGCCGGCGATGTGGCCCATCACGTCGAGCAGGTCGTCGGCGAGGCGGGATTTCTCGAGCATCACGCCCATGAAGACGAACAACGGGATGGCCATCCACTGGTAGCCCGCGACGATGCCGAACAGCCGCGCCGGCAGCAGGTTGAACAGCGATTCGCCGAAGCCCAGCCAGCCGAAGACGAAGCCCACGGTGGCCAGCGTGATGGCCACCGGCACGCCGATCATCAGCAGCGCGAAGAACGCCACCAGCATGAGGATGGCGTAGGTCTGTGGCTCAAACATCGCCGTCGCCCACGGCCTGCCGGCGGAAGTGCAGCAGGCGCAGCAGCGCCCCCACCGACTGCAGCGCCAGCAACGCATAGCCCAGCGGGATCAGGCCCTTGACGACCCAGCGCATCGGGATGCCGCCGGGGTCGGGCGACTTCTCGCCGATGGACCAGGCCTGCGCCACGTAGGCCAGCGACAGCTTGACGAAGACCAGCGCGACGATCAGGGTGAGCACGATCGACACCACGTCGACGGCGAACTTGGTGCGCGGCGAGTAGCCGGCATAGAACAGGTCGACCCGCACGTTGTCGCCGCGCTGCAGCGCGTGGCTCATGCCCAGCAGGATCAGCGCCGCCAGCAGGTGCCATTCGAGCTCCTGCGCCCACACCGAGCCCAGGCTCATCGAATAGCGCAGCAGCACGTTGGTGGTGACCAGGCCGATCATGGCCAGCGCCACCCACAGCGTGAGGCGGCCGATGCGGTCGATCAGCCCCTCGATCGCCCGCATCGCGACCGCCATGTCAGCCACGGATCTTGGTGTGGTAAGCCTCTTCGCTGACCTCGGACCAGCGGTCGTACTTGGCCTTGAAGGCCATGTACGAGGTGTGCACCTTCTTCGTCAGCGGGTCGGCCGCCACGGCCTCGGCCAGCACCTTCTCGGTCTCCTGGCGCAAGGCCGCGATCACGGCGTCGGGCAGCGGCCGCGCGATGACCTTCTGGTTCTTGATCAGGTCTTCCATCGCATCGGCATTGGCCTTCTGACACCAGCCCTCGCTGATGACGTTGCAGGCCGCCGCGGCGTTGGAGACGATGGCCTGCAGGTCCTTCGGCAGCTTCTGCCACGCGGCCTTGTTGATCAGCAGTTCGGACACCGTCGCCGGCTCGTGCCAGCCGCTGGTGTAGTAGTACTTGGCCGCCTTGTGCAGGCCCAGGCGGCGGTCCTGGAACGGGCCGACGAACTCGGCCGCGTCGATGACGCCACGCTCCAGCGCCGGGAAGATCTCGCCGCCGGGCAGCACCTTCACGTCGACGCCGAGCTTGGCGTAGACCTTGCCCGCCAGGCCGGGGATGCGCATCTTCAGGCCCTTGAAGTCGGCGACCGTGGCGATCTCCTTCTTGAACCAGCCGGTCATCTGCACGCCGGTGTTGCCGCAGGGCATGGCCACCATGCCGAAGGGCTCGTAGACCTCGTTCCACAGGTCGATGCCGCCGCCGTCGTAGAACCAGCCGTTCATGCCCTGGAAGTTCATGCCGAAGGGCACCGCGGTGAAGTACTGCGCGGCGAAGGTCTTGCCGGTCCAGAAGTAGCTGTTGGCATGGTTCATCTCGACCGTGCCAGCGCGCACCGCGTCGAAGCCCTCGAAGGCCGGCACCAGCTCGCCCGCGCCGAACACCTGGATGTTCAGGCGACCGTCCGACATGTCCTTGATGCGACGGGCCAGGTCGGTGGCGCTGCCCGGGCCGTCCATGTAGAACGGCGCGCCCTTGGGGTAGGCGCTGGTCATCTTCCAGTTGAAGGGGGTCTTGGCCTGCGCGGCCACCAGGGCGGGAGCGCCCAGCACGCTGCCACCGAGGGCGGCGCGGGTGAGGAACTTGCGGCGGATCGGCGTCATGCGAGGGTCTCCGGTGGTGGGGCTGGTGCACGGGGCCGCGCCACGCGGATCGACGCGGAGCCCTCGATGTGTGCAGTCAGCAAGGCCCATGCCCGGGGATGGGTCCGGCCCATCCCCATGCCGGGGCGCCGTGGCGCAAGGGATGTCCGTGTTCCGTGCACCGGTCAAGCCCCGCGTGCCCACGGATGCACCTGAAGGGTGTGCACGCCCCGCCGCGGCATGGCGCCGCCCGCACGCCGCCTGCACGCCGCGCGGCACCGCGCCGCGAACCGCTCAGCCCGCGATGTCGAGCAGCTTGAGGCGCTGCACCTTGCCCGAGGGCCCGCGCGGCAGCTCGCGCACGAAGCGGAAGGCCTTCGGCGTCTTGTAGCGGCCCAGGTGCTGCTCGCAGAAGGCGCGCAGCCTGTCCTCGTCGGGCGTGGCACCCTCGCGCAGCACGATGCAGGCCAGGATCTCCTGCCCGTAGTGGCGGTCGGGCACGCCCACCACCGCCGCCTCGAGCACCGCCGGGTGACGCAGCAGCACCTCGTCGATCTCGCGCGGCGCGATGTTCTCGCCGCCCTTGATGATCAGCTCCTTGATGCGCCCGGTGACGAAGAAGAAGCCGTCGGCATCGCGGTGCCCCAGGTCGCCGGTGCGCAGCCAGCCGTCGGGCGTGAAGGCGGCCGCGGTGGACGCGTCGTTCTTGTAATAGCCACGCATCACGTTGGAGCCGCGGATGGCGATCTCGCCGGTGGTGCCGTCGGGCACCGGGGCCCCTTGCGCATCGATCACCCGCGCCTCGCAGCCCGAGGCACGTCCGACCGAGCCGAGCTTGCGCTGCGCCGGATCGAGCGGGTTCGAGAACGACGGTGCCACGGTCTCGGTCAGGCCCATGGTCTCGATGACGCCGATGCCGAAGCGGGCCTCGAAGGCGCGCAGGTGCTCGGGCGGCAGCGCCGACGAGGCCGAGCGGCAGAAGCGGATGCGCGCCAGCAATTCGCGCGGCGGCACCTCGCCTTCGAGCAGGTAAGAGATCATCGTCGGCACGACGTTGATCCAGGTGCAGCCGCGCTCGACCGCCTGCGGCCAGAAGCGCGCGGCCGAGAAGCGCGGCGGCATCGCCAGGCTGCCGCCGTGGGCCAGCGGCGCCAGCATCGTCACCGCGAAGGCGTTGATGTGGTACAGCGGCAGCACCGCCAGCACGCGGTCACCGGGGCCGAGGCCGTGCTCGTCACTGATGGCCCGGGCGTTGGCAGCCAGGTTGGCCTGGCTGAGCATCACGCCCTTGGGCACGCCGGTGGTGCCCGAGGTGTACATCAGCAGGGCCATCGCGTCGGCCTCGGGGGCCGAGGGCTCGGCCAGGTCCAGCACGGCGGGCAGCGGCAGCACGGCGGACTCGGGCGCCACGGTGACCAGCGTCACCGGCCGCTCGATCGTGGCCAGCGCCTCGCGCACGGGCTCGGTCCACTCGGGGCTGGCGAACACCACGCGGCAGTCGGAATGGCCCAGCACGTAGCGCATCTGCTCGGGCTGCGACAGCAGGTTCACCGGGTTGACCGCGAAGCCGCCGTGCATCGCGCCCAGCAGCAACTGCAGCGTGGCCGGGCCGTTGGGCATGACCAGCGACACGGTGTCGCCACGCGATGCGCCCAGGTGAGCCAGCCAGGCCCCGACCTCGCGGCAGCGCCGGGCCAGCGTGGCGAAATCCAGCGCGTGGCCGCCATCGCCGTCCATCGCATAGACCGCCTGGGGCCACTGCCTCGCGGCGCGCTCGATGAGCGCGTGGACGGTGTCGACTCCGGTCATCGCGGCCCGTACTTGTCGAAGTAGGCGCCGAAGATCTCGCGCTCGGTGGGCACGCGCTCGGGGATGGGCCGAGAGATGCGCGTGATGTTGAGGTAGTGGCGGTAGTTCATGTTGTCGGAGAAGTTGTTGCCGCCCCAGGTGCCGCAGCCCATCGACAGCGAGAACGGCAGGCCGTTGTCGAAGCTGCCGCCGGTGGCGATGGCATGCGCCTGGTTGACGATCACGCGCGTCACCGGCAGGTTCAACCCGAGCCACAGGGCACGGTCGGCGTGCGCACTGTGCAGCCCCACCGAGTGGCCGGCGCCCTGGTACGCGTAGATGCGCCGCACGGTCTCTGCCGCCGCGGCGAAGTCGGGCACGGTGTAGAGGGCCAGCACCGGGCTGAGCTTCTCGCCCGAGAACGGGAAGTCGGCGCCGAAGCCGCTTTCCTCGACCAGCAGCAGGCGCGGATTCTGCGCCGCCACGTCGGCCAGGCCGGCGCGCTCTGCCACCGTGCGTGCCGACTGGCCGATGGCCGCCGGCGAGAGCTTGCCATCGGGCCACATCAGCGCCTGCAGCGCGGACTTGTGGCGGCCGTCGACCAGCACCGCACCCTGCGCGCGCAGCGCGTCGACCATCGCGTCGCGGATGGCCGCCACCAGCACCAGGCTGTTCTCGGACGAGCAGCTGGTGGCGTTGTCGAAGGTCTTGCTGCGCAGGATGCGCTCGGCCGCGGCAGCCGGGTCGGCGCTCTCATCGACGATGCCGGCCACGTTGCCGGCGCCCACGCCAAAGGCCGGCGTGCCGCAGGTGGCCGCCGCGCGCACGTTGGCCTGCGAGCCGGTGGCCACCACCAGGTCGCACTGGCGCATCAGCTCGGCGGTGCTGGCCTTGGTCACCGGCGACGGCAGCAGCTGCACCAGATCGCGCGGCGCACCGATGCGGTCGAACTCGGCGTGGATGTGCTCGACCAAGCGCGCGCAGGTGGTCCAGCCCTTGGGCGAAGGGGCAACGATCACCGCGTTGCGGCCCTTCAGCGCGTTGATGATCTTGTTGGCCGGTGTGGCCGCCGGGTTGGTGGACGGCGTGACGGCGCACACCACGCCCACCGGCCGCGCGATCTCGACGATGCCGGTGTCGGGGTGCTCGGCGATCACGCCCACCGACTTCGCACCCAGCAGGTCGCGCAGCAGGCCCAGCGTCTTGCGGTGGTTCTTCCGCACCTTGTCGTCGACGACGCCGATGCCTGTGTCGGCCACCGCCAGCTCGGCCAGCGCGCGGTTGCGCCCGGGCTCCATGATGGCCCAGCCGGCCGCGGCGACGAGCTCGTCGGTGCGGGCCTGGTCGTGGCCGTCGGCGATGCGCTGCGCGGCGCGGGCGCGCTCGACCAGTGCGCCGACCATCGATCGGACCTCGTTCGGGTCGCTCATGTCAGTTCTGCCCGGCCGTCCGAAGGAACTGACGCGCCCCTCGGGGGCCGCGAACGCAGTGAGCTTGGGGTCGTTTCATGTCAATCGACCTTGATGTTGGCGTCCTTGGCCAGCTTGGCCCACTTGCCGAGCTCCTGCACCACCGTCTTGCCCAGCGTCTCGGGCAGGCCGCCCACGCCTTCGCTGCCCTGCGCCAGCAGGCGCGACTTCACGTCGGGGTCGGCCACCACCTCGTTGAGCGCCTTGTTCAGCCGCTCGACCACGGCCTTGGGCGTGTGCGCCGGCACGAACATCGCGTACCAGCTGTCCACCTCGAAATCGGCCACGCCGGCCTCGGCCATGGTCGGCACGTCGGGGAAGGCGGCGCTGCGCTTCAGCGTGGACACCGCCAGCGCCTTGAGCTTGCCCGCCTTGACATGCTGGGCCGCCGCGGGAATGGACACCCACAGCAGCGGCACCTGGCCGCCCATCACGTCGGTGACGGCCGGGCCGCCGCCGCGGTAGGGGATGTGGGTCATCTGGGTGCCGGTCTTCAGCTTCATCAGTTCGCCGGCCAGGTGCCCGGGCGAGCCGTTGCCCACCGACGCGTACGACAGCGTGCCGGGCTTGGCCTTGGCCGCCGCCACCAACTCGGCCACGGTGTTGTACGGCGCCGACGGGTGCGCCACCAGGATCTGCGGCAGCGAGGCCACGGTGCCCACCGGCTCGAAATCCTTGACGGTGTCGAAGCCCAGCTTCGGGTAGATCGCCGGGTTGATGGTGTGCGAGCTCAGCGTGAACAGCACCGTGTAGCCGTCGGCTGCCGACTTGGCGGCCATCTCGGTGCCCACCGAACCGCCGGCGCCGCCCTTGTTCTCGATGACGATGCTCTGGCCCAGCACCGACTGGAACTTGCCCTGCACGATGCGCGCGATGACATCGGTGCCGCCACCCGGCGGGTACGGCACGACGAAACGCACCGGCTTGTCGGGGTAGTTCGGCTGGGCCTGGGCCGCGGACACCGTACCCACACCCACCACGGCCGCGAGCACGGCAATCCAGCGGACGACTGACTTCTTCATGCAAGGCTCCTCAGGAATGAATCCGGGGCATGTCAAGGCCCCGGCGGCGCCATTCTTCCCGAAAGTCGATGACGGCGTGACGAAATCCGCACCGCAGCGATCTGCACCAGCGCAGGCCGGCGGCGCGCCGACGCACAGCGACCCCACGCGCGTCATCGCCGACATACCGCATTCCGACGGTGCGGCAGGCGCTTCCTATACTCGCCGTCGCCATGCCCCACCTGCCCCATCCTGTGACCCACGTGCTGCGGCGGCTGGCCCTCTGGCTGAGCCTGTCGCTGCTGGCCACCGGTTGTGCCGTGCTGCCACCCGGCCGCCAGGGGCCGCCGTCCACCGCCATGCCGGCCAGCCCCGCCACGCCGCTGGGCCAGTTGGCCGCCAGCGCCCTGCCCGACCCCGACCTGAGCGGCTTCCGGCTGATGCCCGACGGCGGCTTCGCGCTCGATGCGCGCCTGCAACTGGCGCGGCGGGCCCAGCAGTCGCTGGACGTGCAGTACTACCAGATCGAAAACGACGAGATCGGCCGCTACCTGCTGCGCGCATTGCGCGACGCCGCGCAACGCGGCGTGCGCGTGCGCCTGCTGATGGACGACTTCTACACCACCGGCGACGACGAACTGCTGCTGGCGCTGGCCGCGCACCCCAACATCGAGCTGCGGTTGTTCAACCCCTTCCCGGCCGGCCGCAGCCGGCTGTCGACGCGCTTCCTCTTCTCGCTGCTCGACTTCGACCGCGTCAACCGGCGCATGCACAACAAGCTGTTCGTGGCCGACGGCGCGATGGCGGTGGCCGGTGGCCGCAACATCGGTAGCCAGTACTTCGGCCGCAAGGATGGCGCCAACTTCATCGACCTCGACACCTTCGTCACCGGCGCGGTGGTGCCGCGCCTGCAGGCCCTGTTCGACCAGTACTGGAACAGCCCGCACATCCTGCCGGTGCAGGCGGTGGCGACGACCACGCTCACGGCCGACCAGTTGCGGCAGCGCTTCGAGGAACTCACCTCGCCGGCCACCACGCCGCCACCGGCGCCACCGGCCCCCAACGACCTGCTCGGCTACGCCCCGATCGCCGAAGACCTGGACGCCGGCCGGCTCAACCTGACCTGGGCCCGCGTCGAGGCGCGCGCCGATTCGCCCGACCGCGTCATCGGCAAGACCGCGTCGTACGGCGGCGTGCCGCTGCAGGACGTGGACAGCGTGCGCTACAACGTGGCCGAGACCATCCGGCGGGCCCGCAGCGAGGTGGTGCTGGCCTCGCCCTACCTGATCCCCGGCGAAGCCGGCCTGGACAACCTGCGCGAGGTGCGCGCCCGCGAGGTCAAGGTGAGCCTGGTCACCAACTCGCTGGCCGCCACCGACGAGCCGCTGGTGCACACCGGCTACCGCCGCTACCGGCCCGACATGCTGAGCCTGGGGGTGGACCTGCACGAGCTCAGCACCGACCGCGCGCGGCGCAGCATCCGCCTGGGCGTGTTCAACCGCGCCGTCGGCCGGCTGCACATGAAAACGGCCGTGGTCGACCGCCGCTTGCTCTACGTCGGCTCGATGAACTTCGACCCGCGCTCCAAGCTGCACAACACCGAGATCGGCCTGTTCATCGACAGCCCCGAACTGGCGCAACAGGTGCTCAAGCTCATCGACGTGCTCAAGCAGCAGGGCGCCTACCGCCTGCGCATGGGCGCGGACGGCCGCCTCGAATGGCTCAGCAACGACCGCGACAACGACGGCAGCGCCGACCAGGTGTTGCGCGACGAGCCCGACTCGAGCCTGCTCGACCGGCTGATGCTGGAACTGCTGGCACCGATCACGCCGGAGAGCCTGCTGTAGCCGGGGCGTTGCGTTTGACGCCCCTGGGTGGCGGGCCTAACATCGATCGATCACAGCCCACAGGGAAAGAGCATCATGCGACGCGAGATTTCAAAATGGTTTGCCATCACCCTGTCGGGCGTGGTGCTGGCCGCCTGCGGCGGCGGTGAACCCGGCCCCGCCGCCAGTTCGGCCTTCGTGGCCACCATCGCCACCACGCCGGCCGACACGGTGCAGCAGCGCACCCTGGCCGTGGCCACCGCCCGTCCGGCCAAGGGCCCCGCGGCCCGGCTGACCGCCCTGGTGGCGGGCACCCGCGTGGCCGACACACGCCGCACGGCGCTGGCGCTGGGCCCGAACGACCCGGTCGATGCCACCGCGGCGCTCGACTGGGCCGAATGGCAGTACCCCGATCTCTTCCCCAAGGGCCCTGCCAACGTCACGCTCGACTACCTGGGGGTGCGCTACACGGTGCGCACTTACCGCAACGGCAACAACCTGGGCATCACCTCGGCTGGCGGCATCTACGGCCTGGGGGTGTTCACCAACCAGCAGTTGGTCAGCTTCGGCATCATCGCCAACTACGAGTCGCTGGTGCGTGCCGACCGTTGCAGCGTCTACCCCGGCTCCTGCGACATCGGCGGCGGCACCACGCTGAACGAATGCCAGCCGCTGTCCACCACCTCGCTGGTGACCGGCACGCGCGTTCGCGCCGAGTACGAGTTCACCGGCCTGACCTCCGGCACCCAGGTGATGGACTCGCGGGTCGACGGACCGACCACGTACAACGGCCAGAGCGCCGTGCAGATCAGTTCCACGCTCACCGGCAATCTCACGGGCATCGGCACCTTGACCTCGTCGGACCGGAGCTTCGTGCAGGCCGCCGACGGCGGCCTGGTGCGCACGCTGGGCGACGAAGGCACCGCCACCCTGAACGGCCTGGTCACCGCCGCGAGCCGCAGCGTCTACGACCCGCCGGTGCTCAACAAGGAGTTCACGCTGGCGCGCGGTGGGGTGCTCACACAGACCGTCAGCGGCACGACCACGCCCACCCAGCCCGCCGGGCCGGCCACGCGCTTCTCGAGCACCACGGTCTACACCTTCGTGGCACGCGAGTCGATCAGCGTGCTCGGCAAGACCTACGACACCTGCCGCTACGTCGAGCGGGCGGAAGGGTCGCAGGCCTCCACCACCTCGTGGTACCACGTTGGCACGGGCATCCCGGTGCGCATCAATGACAGCGCCGGCGAGGCCAGCGCCGACCTGCGCACCGCCACCGTCAACGGCGTGCCAATCTGAGGTTTCCGCGGCGGGCCCGACCGCGGCGCCTGCTCGCGACGGGTCGGGGCTGCTGCGGAGCGACACCGGGCTCGCGCCCGGTCGCGTGGAGCCGCCGCATCGACCTCAAGGCGGCCCGACGTTCACGCCCTCGACCTGCACCACCAGCCGCACGCTGTCCTCGAAGCCGAAGGCCAGGCCCCAGGTCAGGCCCCACAGGCTGCGCTGCACGGTGGTCTCGAAGTCGCCGCCGCACACCTGGCGCTTGAGCATGGGGCTGTCGTAGCAGTTGAAGCGCATCGCCTTCAGGGTGACCGGTTGGGTCTTGCCCATCATGGTCAGCGACCCGTGCACCGCCGTCACCTTGTCGCCGGCGAAATCGAGCTTGTCGCTGACGAAGCGGCCGGTCGGGTGCTCGGCAACGTTGAAGAATTCCTTGCTCTGCACGTGCCGGTTTAGCAGGTCGACACCGGTGTTCACCGTGGTGATGTCCATGGTGATGTCGATCTTGCCGGTCTTGGCCGCGCGGTCGAGCACCACCGAGCCGTCCTTGGTGCTGAAGCGCCCGCGGTTGGTGGTGGTGGCGTAGTGGCCCATCTCGTACATGACGAAGGTGTGGGTCGGGTCGATCACGTACTTGGTGCTCTGCGCGGCCGCACCGGAGGCGGCCAGGGTCAGCGCGGCGGCCAGGGCAAGGGGCCTCATGGGGCACCCAGGCCGGTGAGGGCCAGCTTGAAGCGCACCTGCACGTCGTTGGCCACCATCGAGGTGTCGGCCCACTCGTTCTCGCCGACCTTGAATTCAAGCCGCTTGATCGTGAAGGCGCCGCTGGCGATCGACGGGCCGCCGGCCGCCGTCGGCGCGGCGATGGTGACCGGCACCACCACGTCCTTCAGGTTGCCCTTGATGCCGAGCTTACCGGTCACCTCGTAGCGGGCGCCGCCGACGGCCTTGATCGCGGCCGACTGGAAGGTGGCCTGCGGGAACTTGGCCGTGCCGAACCACACCGGCTTGGGCAACTCGGCGTCGGCCTCGGCCGACCCCATGGTGGCGCTGCCGATGTCGATGGTGAAGCCCACCTTGCCGGCCTCGGGCTTCTTGGCATCGAAGCTGACCTGCGCGTCGAACTTCTTGAACTTGCCCTCGACCGGCACGCCCATCTGCTTGATGGTGAAGACCACCTCGCTCTGCGCGGGCACCAGCTTGGCGACGGGATCGGCGGCCTGCGCCGCGCTGGCGGCCAGGCCGAAGCAAAGGGCCAGGGCGGCGGGCAAGGTCGGGGTGTTCAGGGTCATCGGGACGGCTCCGTTCGGTCGGTCTGGGCGCGATTCTGCCGGGAACCGGTGTCACCTGCAGGACACCGGGCCGATCGCGGCACGAAGGTCACAACGGATCGAGGGGGTAGATCGGCCGACGCACGTGCTTGAAATCGAGCATCGCGTAGTCCGAGGTGCACACGCCCGTGCCGGCGCATTCGACCACCGCGCGGGCCAGCGGGCGCAGGCCGGCGCGCCAGTGCACGCGGCTCTTGAGCATCAGATAGCGCTTGGCGGCGGGGTCGATGCCCACCGCCACGAAGGCCGCCAGATCGTGCGGCTCCACATGGTTGGAGATGACCACGATCTCGACCTTGCCGGTGTCCAGCACCACGGTGGGCCCCATGTCGTTGGCCTCGCCGCGGGCCATCGGGCCACGGTTGCGGTAGCGGCCATCGCAGATCAGCCGCACCCGCCCGGTCACGGTGCGCGGCTGGCCCGTCAGGCCGATCGACGGCATGTCGAGCTTGCCGCCCAGCGGCAGCGTGACCTGCGCGCCGACGCCCGCGGCGATCATCTGCTGCACCGCGGCGGGGTCGAACACGGCAAAGGCGGCCACGTCATCCAGTCCGGCGTCGAGGATGCCGCCCAGCACCGTCATCGTGTCCATGGTGCCGCCGGAGGCGCAGTTGTCGCTGTGGTCGAGCAGCACCACCGGGCCGGTGCCCGGCGCGCTGTCGGCCAGCGTGCGGGCACGGGCCAGCGAGTCGGCCAGCGGCTCGAGTCGGTAGACGAAGTCGGCGCGCCGGCCCCAGGCCATGTCCAGCAGTTCGTCGCACCAGCGGCGGGCCAGCGCCGCGTCGCCGTCGGTGACCACCACCGCCGACAGGCCGGCATTGTGGATGTCGGCATTGGGGAAGCCGACGAACACCGACGCCGACATCGCGCCCTGCGCCTCCATCTCGCGGCAGCGCGCCTGGATCTCGCGGTTGGGCGAATCGTCGCTGCCCTGGCGCATCACATGCGGCAGCATCGGTCGATTGCCCCAGGCCATGGCCGGTTTGGCGCGGCCGGCCAGCAGCGCCAGCACGGCACGGCCGGCACGCTGGCCGGTCTCGTACATGTCGACGTGCGGGTAGGTCTGGTAGCCGGCGATGGCGGTGGCATGCTCGGCGATGGCGGGGTAGAAGTTGGTGTGCATGTCCAGCGCCACGCCGATGGGCACTTCGGGGGCCATGGCGCGCACGCGGCGCAGCAGTTCGCCTTCGCCGTCCTCGTGCGACTGCGTCACCATCGCGCCGTGCAGATCGAGCAGCACAGCATCGCAGCCACGGGCCACCGCGGCGCAGATGCGGCCGGCGATGTGCTCGAAGGCGGCGTCGTGCACCAGGCCGCTGGGCCAGGCGCTGGCGGCGATGGCGATGTCGATCTCGGCTCCTGCTGCCTCGGCCAGGTCGATGAAGGCGCCGATCGCCGAGCCGGTGCCCTTGTAGGCGGCGTAGGCGGCAGCGCCCTCCGGCGGCTCGCCGCCACCCACGGCGAAGCGCGACAGCGGCGTGGGCACCGGCGAGTACGTGTTGGTCTCGTGCTTCATCTGCGCGATGACGAGTTTCATTCGGGCTCCTGGGCGCTGATCGATGGGGGTGGCAAGCTGTCGGGCCAGTATGTCGCAGCGCCTCGCGAGACGCCTCCGGGCACACCCGTGTCGCCAAGGGGACGCGCGCACCCCGGGGGAACCGCAGCTTGCGCGCCCCTGGCCCGGCGTTCACACTGGCCCGACCGCCACCGCGCGAGGAGATTCGCCATGAGCACGATGCGCCGCTACGCCCTGCCGGTGGACCAGACCGGCTGGCGCTTCCAGGGCCAGACCGAGACCGGCTTCTCGTGGGAATACGACGAGCCGCGCGACAGGCTGCTGCGCCTGTACGACAAGGCCAAGCGCGACCAGTGGGACCAGGCCACGCGCATCGACTGGAGCACCGACCTCGACCCCGAGAACCCGATGCAGCTGGACGACCGCATGATCTCGATCCATGGCACCGAGCTGTGGAACAAGCTCGACAACAAGCAGAAGGCCCACGTGCGCCGCCACGCCCAGGCCTGGAACGTCTCGCAGCTGATGCACGGCGAGCAGGGCGCGCTGATCGCCACCGCCCGCATCGTGCAGATGGCGCCCGACATGGACGCCAAGTTCTACGCCGCCACGCAGGTGATGGACGAGGCCCGCCACGTCGAGAGCTACTCGCGCCTGCTGCACGAGAAGTTCGAGCTGGCCTACCCGATGACCACGCCGCTGAAGACGCTGCTGGAGCAGGGCCTGTCCGACAGCCGCTGGGACTTCGTCTACCTGTGCATGCAGGTGCTGATCGAGGGCCTGGCGCTGGCCGCCTTCCAGCGCCTGCGCGACTACAGCAAGAACCCGCTGGCCGTGGCCGTCAACGCCTACGTGATGCAGGACGAGGCGCGCCACGTGGCCTTCGGCCGCATCGCGCTGCAGGACTTCTACAAGGAGCTCACCGACCACGAGCGCGCCGAGCGCGAAGAATTCCTGGTCGAGGGCTGCTACCTGATGCGAGACCGCTTCGACGCACGAGAGATGTGGGAGCACCTGGGCTTCCCGGTGGCCGAGTGCGTGGAGGCCGCGATGATCTCCGAGAACCAGCGCATCTTCCGCGCTCAGCTGTTCTCGCGCATCGTGCCCACCGTGAAGGACATCGGCCTGTGGGGCCCGAAGGTGCGCGCGGCCTACCAGGACATGGGCGTGATGCAGTTCGCCGACACCGACCTCGGCGCCAAGCTGCAGGCCGACGAGGACTGGGCCAAGGACCTCGACGCCCGGCGCGCCTTGAACGCCCACCAGGCCGCCGACGCGGCATCGGCCTGATCCCCACCCCACCACCCACGAGCCGCCCATGAAAGCCGCCGTCCTGCGCCAGACCCGCCAGCCCCTGTCGATCGAGGAGGTGCGCATCGACAAGCCGCGCTCCCGCGAGGTGCTGATCCGCACGGCCGCCGTCGGCCTGTGCCACTCCGACCTGCACTTCATCGACGGCACCTACCCGGCGGCCCTGCCCTTCATCCCGGGCCACGAGGCCGCCGGCATCGTCGAGCAGGTGGGCCCCGAAGTGCGCACCGTGAAGCCGGGCGACCACGTCATCACCTGCCTGTCGGTGTTCTGCGGCCATTGCGAGCACTGCGTCACCGGCCACCTGTCGCGCTGCATCAGCGGCGAGACGAAGCGCGCCACCGACGACGAGCCGAGGCTGTCGCACGCCGACAAGCCCGTCACCCAGTTGCTGGGCCTGTCCGCCTTCGCCGAGCAGATGCTGGTGCACGAACACGCCTGCGTGGCGGTGCGGCGCGACATGCCGCTCGACCGCGCCGCGCTCATTGGCTGCGCGGTGATGACCGGCTACGGCGCCGTCACCCACACGTCCAACGTGCGGCCCGGCGACACGGTGGCTGTCATCGGCTGCGGCGGCATCGGGCTGTCGGTGATCAACGGCGCGCTCATCGCCGGGGCCGGCCGCATCATCGCGGTCGACCGCCTGCCCGGAAAACTGGCGATGGCGCGCGCCTTCGGGGCCACCGACACCATCGACGCCAGCCAGGGCGACGCCGTGGCGCAGGTGCAGGAGCTCACCGCCGGCGGCGTGCACCACAGCTTCGAGGCCATCGGCCTGAAGGCCACGGTGGAGCAGGCCTGGCGCATGCTGCGCCGCGGCGGCACGGCCAATGTCATCGGCATGATCCCGCCGGGCGTCAACATCGAACTGCGCGGCACCGACTTCCTGGCCGAGAAGCGCATCCAGGGTTCGCTGATGGGCTCGAACCGCTTCACCGTCGACATGCCTCGGCTGGTCGACCTGTACCTGCAGGGCCGCCTGCACCTCGACCAGATGATCTCGCAGCGCATCGCGCTGGCACAGATCAACGAAGGCTTTGCCGAACTGCAGCGTGGCGAACTGGCCCGCTCGGTGATCGTGTTCGACGGAGTGGGCTGAAGTGCGTTCGTCTCCTGGCGCGTCGCGCTGACGGGTGCATTGGGCTCGTTGCGGACGTTTTGAGTGCTGAGCGGCTGGACGGTGTGGTGCCGTTGAGGCGCTGAGGCGGCAAAGCCGCGGCCGGGCAGGCCTCAGCACGCGACCTCCGGCGGTCGGCGCTGCGCGCCGACTTCCCACCGCCGATCGGGCTGGCGGCCCA
>NZ_MWLO01000087.1 GCF_002198735.1 Ideonella sp. A 288 | reverse complement strand
GCGCGGGGGATGTTATCCGCGCGCCTGCGCGTGATGCTGGTCGACGACCACGCGGTCGTGCGCACCGGCTACCAGCGCCTGCTCGAGCTGGCCGGCGACATGGTCGTCGTGGCCGAGCATGCCGATGCCGACGCGGCCTACGCGGCGCTGGCGCGCAGCGCGCCGGGCGAGCCCGGCGTGGACGTGGTGGTGCTCGACCTGTCGATGCCCGGCCGCAGCGGGCTCGACCTGCTGCGCCGCGCGGTGCAGCGCTGGCCCCAGGTGCGCTGGCTGGTGTTCACGATGCACGACAGCCCGGCCATGGTGGGTCAGGCGCTGCGCGCCGGGGCCGACGGCTTCGTCACCAAGGGCAGCGAGCCCGACGAACTGGTGCGCTGCCTGCGCCGCGTGGCCGCCGGCGAGCGCCGGGTGCTGTCGGCCGACGTGGCCGGCGCCATCCGAGAACCGGCCGCCGAGCTGCCGCACCTGGCGCTGTCGCCGCGCGAATTCGACGTGCTGCGGCTGCTGGTGCAGGGCTGTGCGCTGCCCGAGATCGCGACCCGGCTGCACCTGAGCCCGAAGACCGTGTCGAACCTGCAGACGCAGATCCGGGCCCGGCTGGGCGTGACGACAGCGGTCGAACTGCTGCGCTACGCACACCAGCACCGGCTGATCGTGCCGTAGGGCACGCGCCGCGACGTGGCTCAGGACGGTGCGCGGGCCAGCCCCAGTCGTTCCACCGTGCGCTTCTCGGCGGCGTACACCTCGCGCATCGACCGCGCGTAGTCTTCGGTGCCCAGGTAGGCCAGGCTCTGGTCGTAGCGTTCCAGCTCGGCCACGTGAGCCGGCTCGTGCATGGCCAGGCGGAAGGCATCGTGCAGCGCCTGCACCACCGCCGCCGGCATGCCGCGCGGGCCGGCCAGCCCGTAGGGCGAAGTGGCCACGATGCCGTGGCCCAGTTCGCGCAGCGTGGGCACCTGCGGCCAGCGGCGCGTGCGCTGCTCGCCGAAGGTGACCAGCAGCCGCAGCGCGCCCGAATCGACGAAGGGCGCAAAACCGTTGGAGTTGACGCCCACCATCACCTGGCCCGACGACACCGCGATCATCTGCTCCGACGTGCCCTTGTAGGGCACGTGCACGTAGGTGAGGCCGCGGCGCGAGAACAGCTCGTCCATCACCGTGTGCGGTGTGGTGCCGACGCCGTTGGTGGCCACGGTGAGCGCGCCCGGGTGCTGCTTCGCATAGGCGAACAGGTCGTCCAGGCTGCGCAGCCCGCTGGCCGCCGGCACCACGATGCCGAAGGTGACGCCGCTGATCTGCAGGATGGGCGAGGTGTCGCGGATCGGGTCCCAGGTGAGCTTCTGCACCAGCGGGGCACGGAACACCGGCTGCGGCATCTGCGCGATGGTGTAGCCGTCGGGGGCGGCCTGCTGCAGGATCGGCATCACCAGCGTGCCGCCGGCCCCGGCGCGGTTCTCGACGATCACCTTCTGCCCGAGGTGGCGGCCGGCCAGTTCGGCCAGCACGCGCATCGCCAGGTCGGTGGCGCCGCCGGCCGGCCAGGGCACCCACAGGGAGATCGGCCGCGTGGGAAAGCTTTGCGGCGGCTGTGCCAGCGCACGGCCGAAGGCCGGCCCCAGTGCCAGGGCGGACATCAGGCCCATCGCCTGGCGGCGTCGGGGGTGGAAGGGTTTCACTGCCATTCGGTCAACTCCATCGTCAGTGTGCCACCGCTGAGGAAGGTGGATTGAGCGGGCTCACGCCGCTCGAGCTTCACCAGCCCGACCCCCTTGCAATACCACTCGAGCGTGGTCAGCGGCATGTCCTTGAAGCCATTCACCGGGTCGGCGAACAGGCGCATCGCGGCGTCGCCCTTCACCCGGATGCAGTCGGTGAAGGCGCCGGCCCGCGTGGCGACCTTCTCGCCCAGCGCCTCGATGCGGTACTGCATCATCACCGGCTGGTGGGTGTGGCGGATCTCCGGGGGGAATTCGGCCCGGCGGCGCAGCAGGTAGGCGGTGGTGGTGGCCTGCCACTGCGTGCCCACGGCCAGCGGCTGCTTCAGCACGTAGCGCGGCGCCTTGTCGGGCGCGGGCTCGGCCTCGAGGTCGGTCTTGCTGGCCACGCGGAAGATGCCGGTGTCGTCGGCGCGCAGCCAGTAGTCCACACCCGATGCGCTGCGCCGACGCCAGGCGCGGCCACCGGATTCGAGCGACTCCTCGCCGTGCGTGCTGAGCACGATCTGCTCGCGCTCGACCGTGTTGTTCTCCCACTCGGAGGCGCTGTCGTACACCCAGCGGTGCCCGCGTTCGAGCGGAAAGTACGACTCGCCGCCGGCCGGTGGCCCGGAGCAGGCCGCGAGCAGCCCTGCCGCCACGGCGCCGGCCAGCCTGCGCACGATCCGGCCTGCGGCGCCCTCGGCGGGTCTGCCGATCGGTGCAAGGTCGGTTCGCATCACTTCTCCGGCAACTGGGGCGCGGGCAGGTCGCGGATCTTGACCTCCTGCTCGTCGCTGCCCGGGCGCAGCCAGCCCAGGCCCTTCTTGCCCGCTTTCGGCGCGGCGGTGCCCATCTGGGTGACGCCTTGGCGGGCTTTCTTCATGCCCTCGTTGAGCAAGGCATGCAGGTCCTTCGCGTAGGGCAGCTTGTGGGCGCGCGGCTGCGCCACCGGCTTGCCGTTCTCGATGGCGTTGACCCAGATGTACAGCGCGCCGGCCGACTTGTTGCTGGGCTCCTCGATCACCGCGGCCAGCAGCGTGAAGCGCTCGGGCAGCGCATCGACGGTGGGCCAGCCCGACAGGTTGTGCACCACGTCGTCGGCCCAGAAATAGAACACGGCCACGCCGGCCACCAGCAGCGCCTTCATCCAGGCCGGCCAGCGGGACCACACGAGCGCCAGCGCGCACAGGAACACCAGCGCACTGAACGAGAGGATGAGCGACAGGGACAAGGCGTTACATCCTCTGGACCAGCTGCCTCGGCAGCGTGTTGATCTGGCCGACGCCGCCATCGGGCAGCACGGTGAAGCGAACGGCGGTGGCCTCGTCGCCCTTGCGGGCGAGCGTCACCTGCCCGTAGTAGACGACCTCGGCACGCGGATTGACCTTGACCACCGACACGGTGACCTCCACCGGCTGGCCGTCCTTGGAATCGTAGTAGTGCGCGTTGACCGTGTACTCGCCGGCGGCGATGCCGCGCAGCGTGACCACCTCCTGGTTCAGCGGGTTCACGATGCTGCGGCCGTTGACGACGATCGAGTCGTTGGCCAGACCGCGGTCGTCGCGGTCCAGGTGCATCAGCCCGGCCTCGCGGGCGCGGAACCACACCAGGTTGCCGCCGGGGTCCTGGATCCAGGTGTCGATGTCGTTGGGGTTCATGTCGGGCCACGACAGCGTCACGATGTACTCGGCCTTGGCCGGGATGTCGCCCGCCTTCAGCGCCCGCGGGTTCATCGCCAGCAGCGCCACGATGAAGCAGAAGACGAAGGCGATCAGCATGTTGAACAACATGTCGTAGAACGGATCGACCTCCGCTTCGCGAACGTGCCGGCTGCGCCTCATCCAGGCCTCAATGGCTTTCGTCGCGTGACGAAGCGCCGAGGCCCGCGCGCTGGCAATCCGACACCAGCGCGTCGGCATAGCGGTCCAGCCGCGTCAGCTGCAGGCCGAGCAGGATGTTGCCGACCAGGCCCACCATGGTGGTCAGCAGCGCGATGCCCAGGCCGGTGGTCAGGCTCTTCAGCAGGTCCTGCGTCTGCGTCGGGTCGAAGTTCTGGATCTGGCCGATGTTCAGCGCCAGCACCGAGAAGCCGATCACCTTGCCGAGCAGGCCCAGCTTGAGCTGGATGCCGTTCACCCACCAGGCGGTGTGGTGCGGGCCGTGGGTCTGTTCCATCAGCAGGTCGAGCGGGGCATCGGCGTCGCGCGGCCGGGCGGCCAACGCGGCCAGGTATTCGCTGGCCCAGCCTTCGTTGGGCCGATGCTGCCGTGCCTCGACCAGCAGCCCGCGCTGGCGCTGCAGTTCGCGGCTGCGCGCCCCGCACCACAGCGTGCTGGCGGCGAAGACGACGATGATCACCAGCGTGAGGCCAGTGGGGTCGGACGTGAGCAGCAGCGCCCACACGCCGCGCATGCCCAGCAGCCAGGTGGCGAACACCAGCAGGCCGCCCAGCGCCAGCCATTCGAACCACAGCGGCTCCAGGTCATGGCGGCCCGGCGCGGCCGACTGACTGCGTGGCTTGCGTGTCAGCAGCGACATCATGGCGGGCCTCCGCGCTTGGTGAGGGCGCCGAAGCCGCGCTGCGGGTCGTAGCCCCAGGCGGCGAGCGCGAAGCACGCCACCAGCGTGCCCACCACGATGTAGGGCGACAGGCCGGGGTCCTTGCCGTACAGCGCAAAGCGCATCCATTCCACCGCGTGCGTGAACGGGTTGACCAGCGCGATGCGGTGCACCCACTCGGCGCCCGATTCCTCGAGCTTCCACAGCGGGTACAGCGCGGTGGACATGAAGTACATCGGGAAGATGACGAAGTTCATCGTGCCGGCGAAGTTCTCGAGCTGCTTGATGTGCACCGACAGCAGCAGGCCCAGCGAGCCCAGCATCAGCGCCGAGGCCACCGCGGCCAGCAGCACATGCGCCGTCTGCGGCCCGAACACCGGCAGCGTGGTGCCCAGCAGCGCGGCCACGACGACGAAGGCCGCGGCCTGCGCCAGCGAGAGCACCGCGGTGGCGGTGAGCTTGGACAGCAGGATCCACCAGCGCGGCAACGGCGCGGTGAGCAGCAGCCGCATCAGACCCATCTCGCGGTCGTAGACCATCGCCAGGCTGGACTGCATGCCGTTGAACAGCAGCACCATGCCCACCAGCCCCGGGGCGATGTAGACGTCGTAGGGGATGTAGGTGTCGTAGGGCTCGACGATGGCCACCCCGAAGACGTTGCGGAAGCCCGCCGCGAACACCGCCAGCCACAGCAGCGGCCGCACCAGCGCCGACACCAGCCGGCCGTACTGGCGGCCGAACTTGGCCAGTTCGCGCAGCACGATGGCCCGCATGGCCTGCAGCGCGTGGCGCGCGCCGGTGTGGCGCTGCGGCGCAACGGTCATGGCCGGGCCTTGCAGAGCTTCTCGGGGGCGTCGACGCCCAGCGTGTCGAGGTTGTTCTTCGGGTGCAGCATGCCCTCGACCGGGGCGCTGCCGACCACGCCGACGCCGTCGGTCAGCAGCATGGTCTGGCGCAACTGTCCGTCCCAGGGGCGGAAGGTCATGGCCACGCCCTTCGAGCCGTCGAGTTCCTGTTCGGCCAGCGCCTTGGCGAAGGCGGCGGCGGGGCCCTTGGGTGCGGCCACGGCGGCGGCGGCCAGGGCCTTGCCGGCCAGCCACGACGACCAGTCGTGCGCCGTCATCGTCCGGCCGCTCGCGGCCTTGGCGAAGCGGCGCGACACCTGGGGCGCGCCGAAGCGCTCGAACTGCGCATGCCAGGCCAGCGAGGTGAGCCCGGCATCGCCGATCACCGGCCGTGGCAGCACCGTGCGGTAGGGCAGGGCGCGGGCGAACTCGCCGTCGCTGTCGACCACCCAGACCACGTCGTAGCTGCCCTGTGTGAGCAGCAGCGGGTTGGCCAGATCGCGTTCGCGCGGGTCGGCCGACAGCTTGTAGGGCTTGGCGGCGACGAGCTTCAGGCCATAGCGCTTCAGGGCCGTCTGCGCCACCGCGGCACGCTCGCGGTCGCTGTCGGTGGGGCCGGTGAGCATCAGCACCTGCGACCACTTGCGCGCCACCATCCACTGCGCCAGGGCGTCGGCGCGCATGCGCTCGCTGGGCAGGATGTGCAGCAGGCGCGGCCGGCAGTCCTTCTCGCGCAGGCGATCGGCGGGCTCGCCGACGTTGACGATCGGCAGCTTCACGGCATCGGTGGCGGCCAGCAGCCAGTCGGCCGGAAGGTCGGCCACCAACGCGGCGGCGCCGGCCTTCTCGGCCTTGGCCGCGGCGTCGCGCGCGGCCTGGGCCGAGCCGACGCTCACCACCTCGAGCGCGACCGAAGTGCCGGACGCGTCCATCTCGAGTTGGGCTTCCTTCAGCGCCACGTTCAGGCCATCGGCCGGTGTGCCGGTCGGGTGGCCCAGGTAGGCGCGCTCGACGCGATTGCGGGCCAGCCGCGGGTCGTCGTCGCGCACCAGCAGCGTGGCCTTGTAGGGCACGGCCATTGCGGCGCCGGCGGCCAGCGCCAGCAGCGTGGCCGCCGCGGGGCGGGACAGGTGCCTCATTCGACGATCAGCGTCATGTAGGGCACTCGGCCGACGGCCACGCTCTTCACTGCCTTGGCGCCCGCCACGTCGACGACGGTGATGTCGTCCGACAGGCCGTTGGTCACCACCAGGCGCTGCTCGGCCTTGTCGAGCGTGACGTTCCAGGCCCGCTTGCCCACCAGCACCAGGTCGGTCACCTTGCGGCTGGCTACGTCGACGAAGGCCACGTGGTTGGCGTTGCCCAGGGCCACGAAGGCGCGCTTGCCGTCCTTGGTCATCGTGACGCCGACCGGGGTGATGTCGGAGGCGCGCGCGCCCTTGACCTTGAAGGCCAAGGTGTCGATGACCGAATAGTCCTTGGTCGACAGCACGGTCACCGAGGCGGCCAGTTCGTTGGTCACCCACAGCTGGCTGCCGTCGGGTGTGAGCGCAAAGCGGCGGGGCCGCTTGCCCACCTTCACGTTCTTCAGCACCTGGCCGCTGGCGGTGTCGATCACGTGCACCAGGCTCGCCACCTCGGAGGTCACCCACACGGTCTTGCCGTCGGGCGAGGCCTTCACGCCTTCGGGCTCCTTGCCCACCGGGATGGTCTTGGTGATCTTGCCGGACGCGAAGTCGACGAAGGAGACCTCGCCCGCGTCCTCGTTCGACACGTACACCGTCTTGCCGTCGGGCGACAGGTCGTAGGCCTCGGGCTCGTCGCCCAGCGGCAGCAGGCGCTGCGACTTGCGCGTGGCCAGGTCGATGATGTCGGCGCCGTTGGAGTCGGTGCACGACACCATCAGCGACTTGCCATCGGGCGTCAGCATCAGGTGGCGCGGCTTCTTGCAGGTCTTGATGGTGCCCGTGACCGCCAGCGTCTTCATGTCGACGATGGTCAGCGCGTTGTCCTTTTCGCTGGACACATAGGCCACGCCCTGGGCGAAGCTGGCGCTGGTGGCCAGGCCGGCCAGCAGCGTGGCGGCCAGGGCCGGGAGGCGACGCATGCGCGACGCAGTGGGGTGGCGTTCGAACTTCATGGGATGACTTCTCCTTGGGGTTTCTTCGACTCCGGCCCGGCTGCGGTGGCCCGCAGAAAGGCTTGCTCCAACGTGCCGCCGCCCAGGGCGGCGCACACCTCGGCCGGCGTGCCGTCGGCCAGCAGCCGGCCCTTGTGCAGCACCAGCACACGGTCCGCACCTTCGACTTCCTCGACCAGGTGCGTGGCCCACAGCACGGTGCTCTGGCGCGCCTGCACGTCGGCCTGCACGGCGGCCACCAGGTCTCGCCGCGACTTGGGGTCGAGGCCGACGGTGGGCTCGTCCATCAGCACGACCGCGGGTTGGTGCAGCAAGGCGCGCACGAGTTCCACCTTGCGGCGGTTGCCGCCCGACAGTTCGCGCACCGTGCGGCCGAGTTCGGCACCCAGGCCGATGGCGGCACATCCGGCGGCGATGCGCTCGGTGGCCAGGGCGCGTGGCAGGCCGTGCAGGTCGGCGTGGAAGCGCAGGTTGCGCTCGACGCTCAGGTCGAGGTCGAGCGACATCTGCTGGAACACCACGCCGATGTGGGCCAGCGCCTTCACGGCTTCGCGGCGCAGCGAGTGGCCGGCCACCATGGCGTCGCCCTCGTCGGCGGTGAACAGGCCGGTGAGCACCTGGAACAGCGTCGACTTGCCGGCGCCGTTGGGCCCCAGCAGCGCGGTGAAGCAGCCCGCGGGCAGGGCCAGCGACAGGCCGTCGAGCGCGGTGCGCTGGCCGTAGCGCTTGGTGATGGCCGTCAGCTCGAGCATCGGGCGGGCAGAGGAATTCGTCATCAGGCGCGGTTTGTAGCGGCTGGACCGGCCCGCGCAAAGCTGCGGATTGCCCGGGGGGTGGCGCGAGCGGCGTCGCGGATTGTCGCGGCGTGTCGCAGGTGGCGTGACAGCGGGTGTCGCGGGGCGAGGGTGGTCAGAGATCGATTTCCATGCCGTCGAAGGCCATGGCGATGCCCCGTTCGGCCAGTGCGGCCGGACCACCATGCGCGCCCTCGGCGCCGAACAGCACCTTGTGGCGAGCCGGCAGGTCGCGCAGCAGGTCCATCCACAGCGGGTCGGCGGGCGTGGATTCATCCTCGCCGGGGCTGTCCAGCAGCAGGCAGTCGGCCTCGCGCATCCAGTCGAAGGCCAGGCCGCCCAGCGGCGCCAGGCCCGGCGCGCAGAACACGCGCTGGCCGGTGGCCAGGTCGCGCACGGCCAGCGCGATGCTGTCGCCCACACGTGGATGCTCGCCCAGCGCATGCGGCAGCGCCGGTGCCGCGGTGGCCAGGGCGGTGAACTCGAGGCTGGGCATGCCCTCGACGCGGAACGAGGCCGCGCGCCGGTCGCCCGCCACCGGCACCACGTGCCAGTGCACGCCGCAGTAGTGCTGCAGCACGGGCAGCACGGGCAGGGCGGTGGTCAGCGACTCGAAGACCGAGGGCGTGGCGTAGAGGTCGATCGGCGCGCCGTCGCGCAGGCTGAGCAGGCCGCCGACATGGTCGACCTGCGCGTCGGTCAGCACCACGGCGCGGGCGCTCGCGCCACCCAGGCCCGGGTGTGCATCGAGCGACACATCCGAATCGAGCTGGTGGGCGACCGCGGCCGAGACGTTGATCAGCACCCACTGGCCCTCGCCGCAGCCCAGGGCCAGCACGCCGCGGTCGCGGGTGCCGGCGCGCTGGGGCGCGCGGCGGCGGCCCGGGCCACCCCCCCGCAACACGACGATCTTCATGGCGACACCCCCTCGACGCATCCCGGACGGGCGCGGCTTGCGGCAAGATGACCCATGTGAAGACGCCCCCCTCGGACATTGCCTGTTCGCATCGGCCAAACCGCTGCAAGACACATGCCGTGTGCACCGCTGCCCGGCAGCTTGGTCCACCAGCGGCCACGGCCCGCCTGGGTTGTGCCAGTGGGACAGTGCTGCGCGCCACGCTGACACAGGGCAAACCCGTGGGGTGCCGCGGGAAAACCCGCGACACGGACCTGTCGAAGTCGGGAGATTTTCCCGTGGTGCCGGCACATCATGGCCTCCCACGCACAGGGGTTTTGGGGCGACCGCCGTGGCGACGTGTCGGGGTGCAGTGGGCGCTGGCCGCCGGCGCTGCCCTGGCGCTGGTCGCGGCGCCTGCGTCGTCCTGGGCCGCACCCCGGGTTGCCGTCCAGGCCGCCCCCCAGGCCTCCCCACAGGCGGGTCCGGTGACCGCGACACCCGGTGGCACACGCTGTCCCGGTCCCGAGATCACCATCCAGCCGATCGGCCCGGGTCTGTGGCAGCTGCCCGCGCACGATGGCGATGCCGCCGAGGCCAACCGCGGGGCCGTCTCCAACCTGGTGCTGGCCCGGCACGGCCGCCAATGGTGGCTGCTGGGCAGCGGGCCGTCGCCGGCCCACGGCCAGGCGGTGGCCTGCCGGCTGCGGCAGCGGCTGGGGGCGGTGGTCACCGACGTCGTCAGCCCCTGGGCCCGACCTGAACTGGTGCTCGGCGTGGCGGGGCTTCAGGCCGCCCGGCCCACCCTGCGCCATTGGGCCCATGCCGAGGTGGCCGACGCGATGCGGGTGCAGTGCCCGGTGTGCGTCGAACGGCTGCGCCTGCGCCTGGGCGGCGCAGCGGACGACCTGGGCGCGCAGCCGATCGCCCTGCCCGGGCAGCGACTGCAGGGCACGCAGGGCCGGCTGGGCCCCTTCGATTGGTGGCTGCTGCCGCGGGCCGACGGGCGCTGGGTGACGGTGTGGCGGCATGCGCCGTCGGCACTGTGGGTGGCGCACGGTCTTCTGGCCGCGGCGCCACCCGGCGATGGCCGCGATGCCGACCTGCTGCGCCTGCGCGACAGCCTGCGCAGCGCGGCCAGGCTGGCGGCGGTGGACGGGCCGGCCGTGCGCTGGCTGGGCGAACAGGGTGGCCCGCAAGGGGCCTCGGCGCCGGTCGAGCAGGCCCGCTACTGGGATGACCTGGACGCCTCGGTGCGCCAGGCCATCGACCAGGGCGTCGACGAATCGATGCCGCCCGCGGCGATGCCGGCATGGCCCGGCGTGTCGGCGCACCCCTGGCACGCGCTGAACTGGCAGCGTGCCTGGCGCCAGGCGGAAGAGCGCCAGTTGGGGGCGGCGCCGAAGTGACGGTGCCGCGCGCCGACCGGTGCCGCCGGGTGCGCGGCTCGTGACCGGTGGCGGCGCGCTCAGCGCGGCACGTTCCAGCGCAGCTTGCGGTAGATCGTGTTGCGGCTGACGCCCAGACGCTTGGCCGCGACCGAGATGTTGCCGCCGGCGTCGTCCACCGCCTGCCGGATGGCGTCGATCTCGAGTTCTTCGAGCGAGCGCGTGCCGGGCCGGGGGGGCGCTGCGGCGCGCGACGCCTCGCCGATGGCGGCCTGCGGCGCCGCCGCCGCGCCCGTGGCACCGCGGGCCGCGGCAGGCGAGCCAGCGTGACCAGGGCCCTGGACTGGCGAAGCCACGGACGCAGCGGCCTGCGCGGGCAGCCGCGCCTGCGCGTCTTCGAGGAAGTCGTCCGACAGGTGCTCGCGGGTGATCACCGCCTCGCTCGCGGCCATCACCGAGGCCGTGCGCAGCACATTGAACAACTGGCGCACGTTGCCGGGCCAGTGGTAGTGCTCGAACAGGCGCACCACGTCGGCGGCCAGTTGCAGCCGGCGGTTGGGGTTCTCGCGGTCGAGGATGCGGCGCACCAGCGCCATCAGGTCGCTGCGCTCGCGCAGGGCGGGCAGGCGCACGGCCAGGCCGTTGAGGCGGTAGAACAGGTCTTCGCGGAACTGCTTGGCCTCGATCATCTCGCGCAGGTTGCGGTGCGTGGCACAGATGATCGACACGTCCACCGCCACGCTCTTGCTGCTGCCCAGCGGCGTGACCTGGCGCTCCTGCAGCACCCGCAGCAGGTGCGCCTGCAGGCCGACCGGCATGTCGCCGATCTCGTCGAGGAACAGCGTGCCGCCATTGGCCTGCACGATCTTGCCGACCGCGCCCTTGCGCCGCGCGCCGGTGAAAGCGCCGTCTTCGTAGCCGAACAGCTCGGCCTCGATCAGCGAGTCGGGGATCGAGGCGCAGTTCACGGCCACGAAGGGCTGCTTGGAGCGCACCGAATCGACGTGGATGGCGCGCGCCAGCAGTTCCTTGCCGGTACCCGTCTCGCCCAGGATCAGCACCGGGATGTCGCGGTCGAGCACGCGGCGGATCTTGTCGACGACGCTGTCGATCTGGGCATCGCCGGTGCGCAATTGCCCCAGGCCGGACGAGGCGCGGTCGTTGCGCGGGGCGGCCGCCTTCGCGCCGGCATCGGCCGGCGCCAAGGCGTCGGCACGGGCCTCGCCGGTGGCCTGGGGCGCGGCCGACACGGCCTCGGCCAGGCTGGTCCAGACCGGCCAGTTGAAGCGCGCATGGATGTGGAACTGGCGGCCGCCGTTCAGCTGCACCGGCATCGGTGTGGCCAGCGGCGAGCGGAAGCGGTCGACCAGCGCGCCCACCGTGGTGCCGAACAGCGTGGTCAGCGAGTGCATGCGCAGCGCCGCGCCCGACAGGCCCAGCTGCTCGAGCGCGCCGCGGTTGGCGCCGACGATCTTGCCGTCGGCGCCGATGGCCAGGATGCCTTCCATCAGCGTGCCGATGAACTCGACCCGGCTGTGGAAGTGCAGGCGCATCACGTTGCGGTAGTCGTCGGTGAGCCAGTGGTTCTCGATCATGCGCGCCGACATCTTCACCAGCGCCATGGTGTGCTGGTGGTAGCTGCGCTGCTCGCCGCTCACGTCGAGCACGCCCAGGATGTTGCCGCGCGGGTCGAGGATGGGCGCGGCCGAGCAGGTGAGGAAGTGGTTGGCGTGCAGGTAGTGCTCGTCGGCGTGCACGAGCGTGGGCGTCTCGGACACCAGGGCCGTGCCGACGGCGTTCGTGCCCTTGGCTGTTTCGGACCAGTTGGCGCCCGGCGCCAGCGCCACCTTGGCCGCGCGGCCGAGGAACTCGTCGTCGCCGATCGAGTGCAGGATGGTGCCGGTGGCGTCGGTCAGCACCACCATGCTGTCGGTGTTGATGATCTGCTCGTACAGCATCTCCATCACCGGCGCGGCATGGTCGTGCAGGCGCAGGTTGCGCTCGCGCACGACGGTGAGGTCGGACCGGCCCATCGGCGACAGGTCGGGCCGTTCGATGCGCGACACGCCCAGCGCCACGCAGCGCTCGTGTGACTGGTCGATCTTGTCGACGTGCTCGTGGCTCAGGTTCAGCCCGGACGCGATCGGCCGACCGAGATCGTCCGTCCGCCTGGACGGCGGCACACCGTAGCCTGTCGGGAACGGTCCACGCATGCTTGTCACCTCCGCCGCTGTGTGCGGCTTGTCTTTGAGCCAATGGCGCTGTCTCGCGCCAGTCCGTCACATTCGCAAGACCCGGACCCGGTTCGATTGCTGCGAAATCGAACAGTCGTCCGGGTGACACTGCGCGATGCTATCGGTTCCGTCGCGGCGTCGTGGACTTTCGGAGCAACCGACCCGGGATTCATCGGATGCCGTCGAAGGGTCTGTCGCCCAGATGACATTGGCACAGCGTTTGCAGACAGGCCCCTCAGTGTGTGACAACCCTGCCTTAGGAGACAAGCTGATGAACGCAACGATGAAGACCCTGGCCCGGCACCTGGTGCTGGGCGGTGTGGCCCTGATGGCCGCCACCGCGGTGCTGGCCCATGGTGATGTGACGCCACAGGCCGTCGACACCAAGGAACTGCCGCCCCTGGGCGAGCAGTGGCGCGCCGAGAACCCGTACCGTCAGCACGCCACGGCGATCAAGATCGGCACCTCGGCCTACAACCAGAACTGCGCGCGCTGCCATGGCCTGGAGGCCATCTCCGGCGGCATCGCGCCCGACCTGCGCAAGCTCGACAACGACTGCGTCGCGCTGAAGGACGCCGCCAAGAAGGCCGCCTGCGTCAAGGAAATCGACGACTACTACGCCGGCAGCGTGCGCCGCGGCAAGGTGCGCAATGGTGCGGTCTACATGCCGCCCTTCGAAGGTATCCTCAACCAGGAAGCGGTGTGGTCGATCAAGGCCTACCTCGAGACCCGCCGCGAGAAGCCGCTTTGAGCGCTTTCAGCGTCGGGGCCCCGCGCCCCGAGGAGACGATGATGTCAAGGAACGAGTTCACCCGCCGCGACCGCCGCCACTGGCTGACCGCCGCCGCGGCGGCGGCGGCCGCCGCCGCGGTGCCGGCTTGGGGACAGCCGGCCGGTCCGTCGAGCCCGGTGCCGGCGCTCGACAAGATCCGCGCCCGCGGCTCGCTGGTGGTCGGCCTCTACAACGACATGCCGCCGTTCCACACCGGTGGCAAAGGCATCGACGTCGACCTGGCCGAGGCCCTGGCCAAGGCCCTGGGCCTGAAGCTCAGCCTGTTGCCGTTCAATGCCGACGAGAACATGAACGACGACCTGCGCAACATGGTCTGGCGTGGGCACTACCTGGGCTTCGGCCCGGCCGACGTGCTGCTGCATGTGCCGGTCGACCGCCCGTTGATGACCGCCAACCCGCGGGTGCAGATCTTCGCGCCGTACTACCGCGAGCGCATCGTGGTGGCGCGCCGGCTCGAGGCGGTGCCGCGCATGGAATCGTTGGACGATTTCGCCGGCAAGCGCATCGCGGTGCCGGGGCAGAGCCTGGCGGGCTGGCTGCTCATCGGTGCCGAGAGCGGCAAGTACCGCGAGCAGTTGCTCACCAAGTGGAAGGACGGCGTCGAAGCCGCCCAGGCGTTGCTGCGCGGCGAGGTGGCCGGTGCGGCCGGCCATGCGTCCGAGCTGGAGTCGGTGCTGGCGGGCGATGCGCGGTTCGCGATCGAGCCGCTGCCGCTGCCGCGCATGCGCGACGGCTGGGTGGTCGGCCTGGCCGTCAAGAAGGAATCCGAAGATCTCGCCCACGCGCTGCAGGCGGCGATGAACGGCCTGACCGAATCGGGCGAGGTGGGACGGCTCTTCCAGGCCGGCCGGGTGGGCTGGCGCAAGCCGTGATCTGGCAATGCGCTGTCGTGGCGCACTGCCTGGAACGAGGCCCCCGAGCGAGCACCTTCGGCGACGCAGCGCCACCAGCGTCTGGCGGCGCGGGCGCCGGTTCCGGCTACGAGTGGATGTAGCTTTCGAGCTGCGAGATGGTCAACTCATGGTCGGCAATGATGTCGTCCATGATGTCGCGAATGGAGATCATTCCCAGCACCGTGTTGCCTTGCAACACCGGGAGGTGGCGGATCTTCTTTTCCTTCATCAGCGCCATGCAGTCGCGCGTGCGGGTGGCCGGCGTCACGACGATCACGTCGCGCGTCATGATCTCGGCCACCGTGGTGTCCTTCGAACTGCGACCCTGCAGCGCAACCTTGCGGGTGTAGTCGCGTTCGGACATGACCCCCACCAGCCGGCCTTCGTCCATCACCACCAGGGCGCCGACCTCGTACTCGGCCAGCAGCCGCAAGGCGCCAAACACCGTTTCGTCCGGGCGCACGTGCCAAAGCGTGCCGGCGCGCGTCTTGATCAGCTCGGAAACTGGTTTCATGGGCAATCCTGTCGTCGATTCGAATGGGGGGAAGTGGCATGAACGCGGGCCGAGGCGCCAGACCCGACCGCGTGGCCCGGGGCGCGGACCTGCGGCGCGGACGCCGCATGCGCATTCTGACCTGAATCCGCGTCGAATGACCGCGCGGCTGTCGGGCGAGATGCCACGGGCCGCGGTCCGAAGCGTGCGTCACCGAGGTCGGCGCGGGCAGAGGGGTGGCCCGATGCCCGGCGCTGCGTCAGTTGTTGCTGATCGCGCGCACTTCTTCGATCGACGTCACGCCGGCGAGCCCCTGGGCGAGGCCGTCCCGGCGCAGCGAAGGGCGGCCGCCGGCCCACCTCGGGCGTGGCCTTGCCCCGCCCATGGCCCGTCCTGTGCCCGGCGCATTCACCGGGCGAGCGCGCCTGGCCGCCCCGACAGGGACGCCGAAGGTCCGGTCGTGCCGGACAGCTGGAACGCGGACACCGCCTGCGACAGCATCGCCGCCTGGTCCCGCAGGCTCTCGGCCGCGGCGGCCGACTGTTCCACCAGCGCGGCGTTCTGCTGCGTCGCCTGATCGAGTTGCGTGACGGCCCCGTGCACTTCGCCGATGCCCCGACTCTGCTCCGCCGTCGCCGCCGAGATCTCGCCGATGACGTGGGTCAGCCGCTGCACCGAGGCGACGATCTCGTCCATCGTCGTGCCCGCATCGGACACCAGGCGCACGCCGGCCTCGACGCGGTCCACGCTCGAGCCGATCAGCTTCTTGATCTCGCGCGCGGCGTCGGCGCTGCGCTGGGCCAGGCTGCGCACCTCGCCGGCCACCACCGCGAAGCCGCGGCCCTGCTCGCCGGCACGTGCCGCCTCGACGGCGGCATTCAGCGCCAGGATGTTGGTCTGGAAGGCGATGCCGTCGATGACGCCGATGATGTCGACGATCCTGCGCGAGCTGTCGCCGATCTCGCCCATCGTGGACACGACCTGGCCCACCACCTGCCCGCCGCGCTGCGCCACGCCGGCGGCCGAGGCGGCCAGCTGGTCGGCGGTGCGTGCCGATTCGGCGGTCTGGTTGACGGTGCCGGTGAGCTGCTGGATCGAGCTGGCGGCCTCCTGCAGGCTGCTGGCGGCGCGCTCGGTGCGGGTGGAGAGGTCCTGCCCGCCCGCGGCGATCTGGCTGGAGGCCGTGCCGATGGAGTCGGTGCAGGAGCGCACCGCGGCGATCGAGGTCTCGATCTGCTGCAGCGCGTCCAGCATGCGCACGGTGGTGGGCACGGTGCTGCCGGTGCGGATGGCCGTGAAGTCCACCGTGCCGTGTTGCGCGGACAGGCGCGTGGCAATGGTGTTGAGCTCGTCGCCGGCGGCGAACTCGGCCCGCGCGCGCTGCGCCAGGAAGATCAGCACGCCGGCCTCCGCCACCACGTAGGCCGCGTGTTCCAGCACCCGGCCCAGGCCGGGCTCGGTGAAGCAGATCGGGCCCCAGCCCCACTGCTGGAAGTAGTTGAAGCTGAGGTGGTGCACGGCGATGGTGGCGGCCGCGGCGAGCACCGGCATCCAGTGGCGGTAGACCACGGTCGCGGCCAGGAACGCGAACACCGCGAAGTGGGCTTCGGCGCGGCCCCGCGCGGCGTGGATCATCAAGGCGACCATGGCCATGCCCAGCACCGGCAGGGCCACCCGGCTGGATCCGCCGCTGCCCGAGAGCATGGCCATGGCCACCGCCGCGGCCATCAGCCCGGCGCCGGTGGCCGCGGCCATCAGCACCCCGTCGTAGGCGACGCCATAGGCCAGTGCGCCGGCGAACAGCAGGCCGATGGCGGCGAGCATGGACTTGTCGTTCTGTTGGATCGAGTGCATGGGATCTCCTTCTGCTAATGGCATCGTGGCCTGTCCTGCCACGGACTCGGCCAGTGGGCTGAAGCCGCGGGGCGCGCACCACGCCCCGTGGCGGTGTCGGTCAGTTGTTGCTGATCGCGCGAACTTCTTCGATCGCGGTCACGCCGGCCAGCACCTTGGCGATGCCGTCCTGGCGCAGGGTGCGCATGCCGGCGGCCATCGCCGCGGCCTGAAGCTCTTCCGAGCGCGCGCTGGTCTGGATCAGCCGGCGCACTTCGCGGTCGACCATCAGCAGTTCGTGCAGGCCGGCGCGGCCGGCGAAGCCGGTCTGGCCACACTGCGGGCAGCCCGGCGCGTGGTGGTGCATCAGCACGCCGTCGCGGCTGGATTCGCGCAGCCAGGCCGCGCGCACGGTGTCGGCCGGCGGGCGCTTGTCTTCGTCGGGGAAGGCCTGCAGGTACTCGTGCACCAGCGCGTTCACCTCCTCACCGGTGGCCGGGCGAGAGGTGACGCAGTGCTTGCACAGCCGCCGCACCAGGCGCTGGGCCAGCACGGCCAGCAGGCTGTCGGCGAAGCTGAAGGGGTCCATGCCCATGTCGAGCAGGCGGGTCACGGTCTCGGGCGCGCTGTTGGTGTGCAGGGTCGACATCACCAGGTGGCCGGTGAGCGAGGCCTCGATGGCCATCTGCGCGGTTTCCTTGTCGCGGATCTCGCCCACCATCACCACGTCGGGGTCGGCGCGCAGGAAGGCGCGCAGCGCCTTTGCGAAGGTCCAGTCGATCTTCGGGTTCACCTGCACTTGGCGCAGGCCGCGCTGGGTGATTTCCACCGGGTCCTCGGCCGTCCAGATCTTGCGGTCCGGCGTGTTGATGTAGCCCAGCGCGGCGTGCAGCGTGGTGGTCTTGCCGCTGCCGGTGGGGCCGACGCACAGGACCATGCCGTAGGGCCGCTCGATCACCGTCTTCAGGTTGGCCAGCACGCTGGCCGATAGGCCCATGCCGTCCAGCGGCATGGTGCGCGCCGAGGCCAGCAGGCGCATGACCACGTCCTCCAGCCCGTTGGCCGTGGGGATGGTGGCCACGCGCAGTTCGAGCTGCTGCCCCTGCACGAAGCGTCCGAAGGCGATCTTGCCGTCCTGCGGCTTGCGGCGCTCGGAGATGTCGAGGTCGCACATGATCTTGATGCGCGCCACCAGTGCCGAGCGGTAGGTGTGCGGCAACTCGATGTAGGGCCGCAGCACGCCGTCGCGGCGGAAGCGCACGCGCACCTTGTCCTGGCCGGGCTGGCATTCGATGTGGATGTCCGACACGCCGGTCTGCCGCGCCTCGAGGATCATCGTGTTGATCAGCCGCACCAGCTGGTTGTCCGACTGCTCGATCTGCGGCTCGTCGTCGCGTGGGTGGTCGACCTGGTGCTGCTCCAGGCTGGCCAGCAGCTTGTTGGTGGTGTCGGAATCGGCATCGGCGTTGAAGGCCAGCGGCTGCAGGTCGGCACCGGCATTGATGCTGCCGTCCTGGCCCAGTCGCTGGTACACCTTCTCGATGGCCGGGCCCAGCGTGCCGGCCCGCGCCAGCACCGGCACCAGCTTGCACTGTGAGCTGAACTCGGTCTCGTCGAGCACGCTGCGCGCCGAGGGGTCTTCGAAGGCGACCACCAGCCGGCCGCCGCGCAGCAGCAGTGGCAGCGCCTGCAGGCGCCGCGCCGCGGCCAGCGGCAGCTTCAGTGCCGCCTCGGGTTCGACCGGGAAATTCGCCACGTCGACCACCGGGTAGCCCATCTTGCGGGCCAGCGCCGTCTGCAGGTCGCCGCGGCTGACGGCGCCCTTGCTCACCAGCAGTTCGCCCAGCGGCAGGCTGCGGTCGGTCTGCTGCAACTGCAGCGCGTCGTCGAGTTGCTCTTCGGTGACGAAGCCCAGCGCCTTCAGCGCCTCGCCGATGCGCACCATCGGCATCTTGGCCTGCTGCTCGATGGCCTGAAGCAACTGCTCCGCCGTGACCACCTGGTGCATCACCAGCAGGTCGCCGAGCTTGCGGCTGCGCAGGGCCACCTGCTCGGCGGCCGCCTGTTCCACCTCGGTGAGCGTGGCCGCCTTCTGCTCGATCAGCACCTCGCCGATGCGCGGGCCCATGTCGGCGCCGGCCAGTCCGGCGCGGGGGTAGAAGCTGCGCAGCACCGCACCGGCGTCGCCGGTGGGCGGGAACAGGAACACGCCCATCGGGTGGTCGACATAGCCGATGGTCTGCACCGAGGTTTCGCCATTGGTGCGGAAGCGCAGGTTGCACACGTGCGGCTCGGCCTGGTCCAGCAGATCGCCGCCGTCGGCGCCCAGCACGGCCATCGGGGCCAGCGGGCGCAGCAGCGTCAGGCGCCGGAACTGCGACAGGCGCAGCGGCAGCGTGCCGCGGGCCGGCAGCACCTGCACGTGCACCAGGCCCTCATCGGGGTCGAATGCGGCCAGCCGTCCCTTGGTGACCTTGCCGTTCGGCCCCTCGATCTCGCAGGGCTCGGGCTCGGACTGGCACACCGGCGCGGGGTAGGACGCGAACGGCGGGGTGGGCCAGGCGAACGGCGCCAGCGGCCGGGCTTCGGGCTTCGCGCGCGGCTCGCCGTCGATCGGCACGAGCGACAGCGGGGGCAGGGACATGTCGGACACGGAGGCACCTCATGGGGGCTGCTCGGGTGTCGCCAATACGCCACCCGGGTCTCCACATGCTAGGCACCGCCGCCTGCCGCGAAGTCGCGAACAAGGGGTCCGCGACCGGTCAGTTCGCGCCGCCGCGGCGCGCACCGGCCGCCACGCGCTCAGCGGCGCATCTGCGCCGGCAGGAGTGTCACGATCTGGGGGAAGAACCAGATCAGCGCTACCGCCAGCACCATCAGGAAGAAGAAGGGCAGGGTCACCCGCGCGATCCAGCCGATCTCGCGTTTCGTCATGCCCTGCAGCACGAACAGGTTGAAGCCCACTGGCGGGGTGATCTGCGCCATCTCGACCACCAGCACGACGAAGATGCCGAACCACAGCAGGTCGATGCCGGCCTTCTGCACCGTGGGCAGGATCACGCCCATGGTCAGCACCACCATCGAGATGCCGTCGAGGAAGCAGCCCAGCACGATGAAGAACAGCATCAGCGCGGCCAGCAGGCCGAGCGGCGGCAGGTTCAGCGAGCCGATCCACTCGGCCAGGTGCCGCGGCAGGCCGATGTAGCCCATGGCCAGCGTCAGGAAGGACGCGCCGGCCAGGATCATCGCGATCATGCAGTACAGCCGCGTGCCGCCCATCAGCGACTCGCGGAAGGTCTTCCAGTCGAGCGAGCCCTGCGCGGCCGACAGGATCAACGAGCCCAGCACGCCCACCGCGGCGGCCTCGGTGGCGGTGGCCAGGCCGGAGTAGATCGAGCCCAGCACCGCGGCGATCAGCAGCACCACCGGGATCAGGTGGCGCGACTCGGACAGCTTCTGCGCCAGGCTCATCGGGCGGTCGGCCGGGGGGATGGCGCCGGGGTTCAGCAGCGCCCACACCACCAGGTAGCCCGAGAAGAGCGCCGCAAGCAGCACCCCCGGCAGCACGCCGGCCATGAACAGCTGGGCGATCGACACGTCGGCCGAGACGCCGTACACGATCATGATGATCGACGGCGGGATGAGCAGGCCCAGCGTGCCGGCGCCGGCCAGCGAGCCGATCGAGATGCCATCGGGGTAGCCGCGGCGCGACAGCTCGGGCAGCGTCATCTTGCCGATGGTGGCGCAGGTGGCGGCGCTCGAGCCCGACACCGCGGCGAAGATTGCGCAGCCCACCACGTTGGTGTGAAGCAGGCGGCCGGGCAGGGCCTGCACCCAGGGGGCCAGGCCGCGGAACATGTCGTTGGACAGCCGCGTGCGGAACAGGATCTCGCCCATCCAGATGAACAGCGGCAGCGCCGTCAGCGTCCAGCTCGACGACGAGCCCCAGATCGTCACGGCCATCGCGTCGCCGGCCGGCCGCGAGCTGAACAGCTGCATGCCGATCCAGGCCACGCCCGACAGCGCCAGGCCGATCCACACGCCGGTGCCCAGGATCAGGAACAGGGCCGCGATCAGCAGCCCGGTGATGGCCAGATCACTCATTGCGCAGCGGCTCGTCGGATGTCGGCGCGGCACGCCGGCCGCGCAGCTCGAGCACGAACTCGTCGATGAAGGCGATGGCCAGCACCGCGGTGCCCACGGCCATGGCCAGTTGTGGCAGCCACAGCGGCGTGGCGTCGTTGGAGGTGGACACGTCGTTGAACTGGCGCGACTGCCAGACCAGCCGCCCGCTGTAGTAAGCCGACAGGCAGGACAGCATCACCGCCAGGCCCAACGCCCACAGCTCGACGCTGCGCCGAGCGCCGCCGCGCAGCGCCGACAGCAGCAGCGTCACGCGGATGTGCTCGCCGCGCTTGAGCGTGTGCGCCAGCGACAGGAAGCCGGCGCCGGCCATCAGGTAGCCAGCGTAGGCGTCGGTGCCGGGCAGGTGGAAGTGCAGCTGCCGCCCCAGGATCGACAGCATCACCATGCCCAGCAGTCCCACCATGCACAGCGCGGCCAGCGCGGCCGAGCCGTCGTACAGCGTGTCGAGCAGCCGCCTCATCGGCGGCCCCGGGCCGGCATCATCCGCCCGCGGGGCGGCCGCGTGGCGTCGGAGCTCACTTGCTGAATGCGTCGACGAGCTGCTTGCCCTCGGCCCCGGCCTTGTCCAGCCATTCCTTCAGCATGACGTCGCCCACCTTCTTCATGTCGGCCTTCAGCTGCGCGCTGGGCGGCAGGATCTGCATGCCGCCGGCCTTGAGCTTCTCGATCGACTCGGTGTTGGCCTTCTTGCTCGCGGCCCAGCCGCGCACCTCGGCGTCGGCGCCGGCCTTCAGCACGGCCGCCTTCGCGGTGGCGTCGAGCGCGTCGAAGGCCGCCTTGTTGACGAGCACGGCGTTCTTCGGCAGCCAGGCCTGGGTGTCGTACCAGTACTTGAGATGCTCGTAGGTCTTGCTGTCGACGCCGGTGGAGCCCGAGGACATGTAGCTTTGCACCACCCCGGTGGCCAGCGCCTGGCTCAGTTCGGCGGCCTGCACGGTGACCGGCTGCGCGCCCACCAGCTCGGCGATCTTGGCGGTGGCCGGGCTGTAGGCGCGCCACTTGACACCCTTCAGGTCGGCCGCGCTGGCGATCGGCTTGTGCACGTAGATGCCCTGCGGCGGCCAGGGCACGGTGTACAGCAGCATCATGCCCTGCTCGGCGAGCTTCTTCTCCATCAGCGGCTTCTGGGCCTTGTAGAGCTTCATGGCCTCGTCGTAGCTGTCGGCCAGGAAGGGCATGCCGTCGGCGGCGTAGATGGGCCACTCGTTGGCGAAGTTTGCCAGCAGGATCTCGCCCATCTGCGCCTGCCCACCCTGCACCGCGCGCTTGATCTCGGGGGCCTTGAACAGCGAGGCGCCGGCATGCACCGTGATCTTGAGCTTGCCGCCGGTGGCCTTGTCGACGTCGCTGGCGAATTCCGTCAGGTTGACCGTGTGGTAATTGCTGGCCGGGTAGGCTGCGGGCAGGTCCCACTTGGTCTGGGCCAGGGCGGCGGTCGAGCACAGGACCGAGGCGGTCAGCACGGGTAGCATGAGGCGCATGAAGTTTCTCCGTCAGCAAGGCAATGGGCGAAGAATAAGGCCTCCGGCGATCGCGCCCGATGGGGGCTTGTCCCCGGGCAGGACGCCTGGCCTGGGCCGCGCCGCTGTGCGCGTGCTGGCGGGCCTGTGGCTGCTGGGCGCCGCGGTGGCCCAGGAGCCGCCGAAGGCCCCGCCGGTGCACGACCCGGCCAATCCCGATCACCTGCGCCTGCAAGCCCCGGCCGAGGCCTTCGCCGGCCTGCCGCGCGACCAGCGGGGGCGCGTCGACTGGATGAAGGCGCTGCGCCAGGGCCAGATCCAGCCACGCGCCGACCTGAAGGGCGAGGGCGGCGCCAAGGGCATGATCGTGCTGTCGCACGACGTCGTCATGAAGAACACCGCCGACATGCCGCACGTGAAGTTCCCGCACGAGTCGCACACCCAGTGGCTGGCCTGCACCAATTGCCACGACGAGCTCTTCGTGCCCAAGGCCGGCGCCAACCCGATCAACATGACCAAGATCTTCCAGGGCCAGTATTGCGGCGTGTGCCACGACCAGGTGGCCTTCACCACGCTGTTCGCCTGCGAGCGCTGCCACAGTGTGCCGCACAGCGGCGCCAGGCCGTGGTGGTGAGGCTGCCGAACCGGCGCGGCCTGCGCCGTCTTCGCAGGGCGGGGCCATGGCCTTCCTCGGCATCCTGATGCTGCAGACCCGCTTCCCGCGGCTGCCGGGCGACGTCGGCCACCCGGCCACCTGGCGCATGCCGGTGCGCCGGGCGGTGGTGGCCGGCGCGTCGCCGCAGCGGGTGGTGCGCGAGCGCTCGGCCGGGCTGCTGCAGCCCTTCATCGACACGGCCCGGACGCTGGTGGACGACGGCGCCGCGGCCATCACCACCAGTTGCGGCTTCCTCGCGCTCTTCCAGCATGAGCTGCAGGCCGCGCTGCCGGTGCCGGTGTGGACCTCGAGCCTGCTGCAGCTGGCCGAGCTGGCGCCGCTGCGCCCGGGCGTGATCACGGTCGACGCGCAGGCCCTGTCGGCCGACCACCTGCGCGCGGCCGGCGCGGCGCCGGACACGCCGGTCGAAGGCCTGGCGCCCGGCTGCAGCCTGCAGCGCACGCTGCTCGACGACCTGCCCACGCTCGACGAACGGGCCGCGCAGGCCGATGCCGTCGACGCCGCGCGCCGCCTGCTGCGGCGCCACCCAGGCCTGGGCGCGCTGGTGCTCGAATGCACCAACCTGCCGCCGCATGCCGAGGCCATCCGCCAGGCCACCGGCCTGCCGGTGCACGACCTCACCACCTTCGTCCACCAGCGCTGGGCGGCGCTGCGGCTGTCGTGAGCCCGGCCCAGCGCTGGCAGTTCTGGGTCGACCGCGGTGGCACCTTCACCGACGTGGTCGGCCGTGCGCCCGACGGCGCGCTGCACACGCTGAAGCTGCTGTCCGACCACCCCGAGCAGTACCGCGACGCTGCGGTCGAAGGCATCCGCCGCCTGCTGGGCCTGCGGCCCGGCGAGGCCGTGACGCCGCGGCAGGTGGAGTGCGTGAAGATGGGCACCACGGTGGCCACCAATGCGCTGCTCGAGCGCAAGGGCGAGCGCACGCTGCTGGTCATCACGCGGGGCTTCCGCGACGCGCTGCGCATCGCCTACCAGGCGCGGCCGCGCCTGTTCGACCGCCGCATCGTGCTGCCCGAGCTGCTGTACGAGCGGGTGATCGAGGCCGACGAGCGCGTCGGCGCGCAGGGCGAGGTGGTGCAGGCGCTGGACAGCGCCGCCCTGGAGCGCGAGCTGCAGGCCGCGCACGACGCCGGCCTGCGCAGCTGCGCCATCGTGTTCATGCACGGCTGGCGCTTCACCGCGCACGAGGCGGCCGCGGCGGCCCTGGCGCGCGCCATCGGCTTCGAGCAAATCAGCGTGTCGCACGAGGTCAGCCCGCTGATGAAGCTGGTGCCGCGCGGCGACACCACCGTGGTCGACGCCTACCTGTCGCCCATCCTGCGCCGCTACGTCGAGCAGGTGGCCGGGCAGATGCCGGGCGTGCCGCTGTACTTCATGCAGAGCTCGGGTGGCCTGGCCGAGGCGCACCGCTTCCAGGGCAAGGACGCCATCCTGTCCGGGCCGGCCGGCGGCATCGTCGGCATGGCGCGCACCGCGCAGGCCGCGGGCTGTGGCAAGGTCATCGGCTTCGACATGGGCGGCACCTCCACCGACGTGTCGCACTTCGCCGGCGAATTCGAGCGCGCCTTCGAGACGCAGGTGGCCGGCGTGCGCATGCGCGCGCCGATGATGAGCATCCACACCGTGGCCGCCGGCGGTGGCTCGGTGATCGGCTTCGACGGCGCGCGGCTGCGCGTCGGGCCCGAATCGGCCGGTGCCAACCCGGGCCCGGCCTGCTACCGGCGCGGCGGCCCGCTGGCGGTGACCGATGCCAACGTGATGCTGGGCCGGCTGCAGCCGGCGCACTTCCCGGCCGTGTTCGGTGCTGGCGGAGACCAGCCGCTCGACCGCGAGGTGGTCGTCGCCGCCTTCGAGGCGCTGGCCGCGCGCGTCGCAGCGGCCACCGGCCGCGCCACCACGGCCGAGGCGGTGGCCGCCGGTGCGCTGCGCATCGCGGTGGCCGGCATGGCCAATGCCATCAAGCGCATCTCGGTGGCACGCGGCCATGACGTCACCGGCTACACGCTGCAGTGCTTCGGCGGCGCCGGTGGCCAGCACGCCTGCCAGGTGGCCGACGCGCTGGGCATGCCGCGCGTGATGATCCACCCGCTGGCCGGCGTGCTGTCGGCCTACGGCATGGGGCTGGCCGACCAGACCGCGATGCGCGAGGCCTCGATCGAGCGGCCACTCGACGACGCCGGCCTGCGCGTGGCCCGCGCCCGCCTGGCGGAGCTGGCCGGCGCGGCCGAGGCCGAGCTGGCCGCGCAGGGCGTGTCGGCCCAGCGGCTGCGCCGCCGCGAGCGCCTGCACCTGCGCTACGCCGGCACCGACACCGCGCTCGAGGTGGCGCTGGCCGATGCCGACGCCGCGAAGGCAGAGTTCGAGGCCGCGTACCGCCAGCGCTTCGCGTTCCTGATGCCCAACCGCGCGCTGGTGATCGAGGCCGTGTCGGTGGAGGCCATCGGCGACGGCGAGCGCCTCGCGCCGACGCCCGCGGCCGCAGCGTCGGCGGCACCGGCGGGCGGGCCGGTCCGCCCGGCGCCGCAGGCCACCGTGCGCATGCACTGCGCCACCGACGACGGGCAGGCCGAGGCCTGGCGTGACGCCGCGCTGCACCGGCGCGAGGCCCTGCCGCCACGGGCCGTGATCGACGGCCCGGCGGTCATTGCCGAGCGCAACGCCACCACCACCGTCGAGCCCGGCTGGCAGGCGCGTCTGGGCGACGACGGCGTGCTGATGCTGCAGCGCGTGCGGCCGCGGCCCGGCGCGCTGTCCCTGGGCACCGAGGTCGACCCGGTGATGCTGGAGGTCTTCAACAACCTGTTCATGAACATCGCCGAGCAGATGGGCCTGCGCCTGCAGAACACCGCGCACTCGGTGAACATCAAGGAGCGCCTCGACTTCTCGTGCGCGCTGTTCGATTCGGCCGGCGCGCTGATCGCCAACGCGCCGCACATGCCGGTGCACCTGGGCTCGATGAGCGAATCGATCCGGACCGTGATCGACCGCAACCCGGGCATGCGGCCGGGCGATGTCTACGTGCTCAACGACCCCTACCACGGCGGCACCCACCTGCCCGACGTGACGGTCGTCACGCCGGTGTTCCTGGCCGATGGCACACCGAATGACGCTCACCCAACGTTTTATGTGGCCAGCCGTGGCCACCATGCCGACATCGGCGGCATCACGCCGGGCTCGATGCCGCCGTTCTCCCGCACCATCGACGAGGAGGGCGTGCTGCTCGACAACTTCCTGCTGGTGCGCGACGGCCGCCTGCGCGAGGCCGAACTGCGCGCCCGCCTGGCCGGGGGCCCCGACGAACACGGCCACGGCGCCAACCGCTACCCGGCGCGCAACCCCGACCAGACCATCGCCGACCTGCGTGCGCAGATCGCCGCCAACGAGAAGGGCGTGCACGAGCTGCGGGCGATGGTCGGGCAGTTCGGCCTGCCCACCGTGGCCGCGTACATGCGCCATGTGCAGGACAACGCCGAGGCCTCGGTGCGCCGCGTCATCACCGCGCTGAAGGATGGCCGCTTCACGCTGCCGATGGACAACGGCGCGTCGATCCAGGTGGCCGTCAGCGTCGACGCCGCCGCCCGCGAGGCGACGATCGACTTCACCGGCACCAGCGCGCAGCGGCCCGACAACTTCAACGCGCCCAAGGCGGTGACGATGGCCGCGGTGCTGTACGTGTTCCGCACGCTGGTCGACGACGACATCCCGCTCAACGCCGGCTGCCTGGTGCCGCTTCGAGTGGTGGTGCCCGAAGGCTGCATGCTCAACCCGCGGCCGCCGGCGGCGGTGGTGGCGGGCAACGTCGAGACCTCGTCCTGCGTGACCAATGCGCTGTATGGCGCGCTGGGCGTGATGGCCGCCAGCCCCTGCACGATGAGCAACTTCACCTTCGGCAACGGGCGGCACCAGTACTACGAGACCCTGTCCGGCGGCAGTGGCGCCGGCCCCGGCTTCGACGGCACCAGCGTGGTGCAGACGCACATGACCAACTCGCGCCTCACCGACCCCGAGGTGCTGGAGTTTCGCTTCCCGGTGCGCCTGGACAGCTACGCCATCCGGCCCGGCTCGGGCGGCGCAGGGCAGTGGCACGGGGGCGACGGCGGCGTGCGGCGGGTGCGCTTCCTCGAGGCGATGACCGCCTCGATCCTCAGCAATGGCCGCGTGCATGGCGCCTTCGGGGCCGAGGGCGGCGCGCCGGGTGCTCCCGGCATCAACCGTGTCGAGCGCGCCGACGGCCGCCGCGAGGCCCTGGCCCACATCGGCTCGGCCGAGATGGCGCCGGGCGACGTCTTCGTCATCGAGACGCCCGGCGGTGGTGGCTGGGGCACGCCAAAGGCCTCACCCGCGTGCTTTCGCGGTTGACGCCGGCACCCTGCATGCACGACCATCGCGCGCACTACAGTTTGAAACGATTGGGGCTGTCGGATGTTCTTGCGACGTGGGTGCGCGGCGGTGGTGCCGGTCGTCCTGGGTTTGGTGACGGCGATCGAGGCCGTGCAGGCCATGCCACTGCCGAAGGGCGAGCTCGAACGCAGTTGCTGGCAGCGCCACACGCGCGAGCGCACCCGACCCAACATCAAGGAGGCCACGCTCGTCGAGTTCTCCAACCTGCGCCACCGCGACCGCGTGCGCTCACCCTTCATGGTGGAGTTCGCGGTGCGGGGCATGGGCGTGGTGCCGGCCGGCAAGGCGATGGCCGGCACGGGCCACCACCACATCCTGATCAACACGCCGCTGCCGCTGAACATCGGCGAAAAGATCCCCTTCAGCGACACCCACAAGCACTTCGGCAAGGGGCAGACCTTCGCCGTGCTCGACCTGCCGACGGGGCGCCACACGCTGCGCCTGCTGTTCGCCGACCACGACCACCGGCCATACTTCGTCTACAGCCGCGAGATCACCATCGACGTGATCGGTCGGCGCAACAGCATCGCGCCGGTGATCAACCCCGACCGCTTCGACGAGACATGCGCCGAGTGGTACCAGGACGAGCTGAGCCGGCCGCGACCGCCCGGCGAATGGGTCACCGTGTCCAACCTGCGCGACGGCGAGCCGGTGGCCAGCCCCTTCAGCCTGCACTTCGGCGTGGAGGGCTACGGTGTCTGCGCCGTTGGCGTGGGTGCCGAGCGCACCGGCCACTTCAAGTACGAGGTCTATCGCGAAAAGCAGATGGTGCAGCAGGCCGACCTGGGCAACGGCGCCACCCAGGCCACACTCTCGCTGCCCAACGGCACCTACACCTTCCGCTTGCGTTTCGTGGATGCCACGGGGCAGCGCGACCTGCTGCCGGCGCAGGATCTCTCGCTGGTGGTCAACGCCCAGAACCGGTTGTAGGCCGAGACGCCTCTTTCGATGAGGCAGGGCTCGGCGTGGCCACGGTGCATGGCGCTTGCTGGCTGCCGCACGGGCGGGCGGTGCGGTTTTCGTCGCGGTGCGATGATGCGGGCCCCGCAGCGCCCAGCCCAACGCGCCTCCCGTCTGCCCATGCTCGATCGTCCTGTCCTTGCGCTGGCCGGCCCCTGGCTCGACCGCCTCGCGGGTGCGCTGGCCCGGCGCGGCGTCGGGGCCGACGCGGTCACCTTGGTCGGCTTCGGCGTGGGTCTTGCCGCCGCCCTGGCCATTGCCCTGCAGCGGCCCGGGCTGGGGCTGTCGTTGATGCTGGCCAGCCGTCTGGCCGACGGCCTGGACGGGGCCATCGCCCGGCGCACCCGGCCCACCGACCGCGGGGCCTTCCTCGACATCGCGCTCGACTTCGTCTTCTACGCCAGCGTGCCCCTGGCCTTTGCCTGGGCCGATCCAGCCGCCAATGCCCTGCCGGCCGCGGTGCTGCTGTTCGCCTTCATGGGCACCGCGTCCAGCTTCCTGGCCTTTGCGGTGATGGCCGAGCGCCGCGGCCTGCGCAGCACGGCCCATCCGCGCAAGGGCCTGTACTACCTGGGCGGGCTCACCGAAGGCACCGAGACGCTGGCCTGCTTTGCCGCGATGTGCCTGTGGCCGGCCGCGTTCGCGCCGTTGGCGCTTGGCTTTGCCGGGTTGTGCGGCCTGACCTGGCTCGCGCGCCTGCATGCCGGCTGGACGGTGCTGCGTGATGCGCGCTGAGCCGGCCGCTCGGATCATTCTGGCCGCCATGCGCCGCCTTGCCGCGCCCGTGGCCGGCGTGGCGTGGGCCGTGCTGACCTGCGCCAGTCCGGTGGCGGCCCAGCTGGCGCCGCTGGCCGGGGCCGACCGTGCGGATTCGCCCTGGCAGCGCGCCGGCCTGCCCGACCAGGCCATGGCGCGCACGCGCTTCGGCGTGGTCACGCTCGAAGGCGAGCGCGTGCTGCAGGTCGAAGCCGACAACTCCTATGGCAACCTGGTCCATCCCTTGCCCGCCGCTGCATCGGCGGCCCGGCAGCTGAGCTGGCGCTGGCGCATCGACCGGCCCAACCTGCAGGCCGACCTGCGCCGCAAGGCCGGCGACGATGCCGCGCTGAAGGTTTGCGTGCTGTTCGATCTGCCGGACGCCGCCGTGCCCTTCTTCGAGCGGCAACTGCTGCGCCTGGCGCGCGAACGCACCGGCGAGCGGCTGCCCGCGGCCACGGTGTGCTACGTGTGGGATGCGAACCTGGCCAGCGGCACCGTGGTCGAGAACCCGTACTCGCGTCGCGTGCGCACGATCGTGCTGCAGGGCGCTGGCGCGCCCATGCAGGCCTGGCGCGGCGAGCGGCGCGACCTGGCGGCAGACTTCCTGATGCTGTTCGGCGACGAATCGCGCGGGGTGCCGCCGCTGTCGGCCGTGGCGGTGGGGGCCGACGCCGACAACACCCACGGCCGCAGCCTGGCCCACATCGCCGACCTGGCGCTGCAGTAGGCGCCGCGCCGCCTACTCGCGCCGCGGGAACACCAGCGTCATCGTCGACGGCACCCGGCCATCCACATCGCGTGGCAGCACTTCGGTGCGGTCGATGGCGCGCAGCACGGTGTCGTCCCAGGTGGCATTGCCGCTGGACTTGGTGAGCTTCCGGCCGATGATGGTGCCGTCGGGCCCGCAGCGCACCTCGACCTCGGCCACCGGATTGCCCGGCACGTCGACGGCCAGCACGATGTTCGGCTTGATGCGCGCCTTGATGCGCCCGGCATAGGCGGCCGACGGCGCGGCGTCGCGCAGGTCGTTGCCGGTGGCGGTGGGTGCGCCGGTGGCCCCGGCCAGCCCGCGGATGCGCGCCAGGTTGGCCTCGCGCTGCTTGGCCAGCCGGTCTTCCTCGGCCTCGGCCTCTTTCTGGGCAGCCTGTTCCTTCTTCAGCCGCTCGGCCTTCTGCCTGTCGTCGCGGGCCTTGTCCTCGCGCACCTTGTCGTCCCTGGCCTTGTCGAGCCGCGCCTTGTCGTCGCGGGCCTTCTGCAGGCGCTGCTGCTCGGCCTCGCGCTCGTCGGCCAGGCGCTTCTGGCGCTCGGCCTTCTCGATGGCGATCTGCGCGTCGCGGGCCGGTGGGGCGGCGGGCTTGGGCGGCGGCGGCGCCACCGG
>NZ_MWLO01000086.1 GCF_002198735.1 Ideonella sp. A 288 | reverse complement strand
AGCATGGGGTGGATGGGGGTGGTGTGGGGCATGGCATCTCTCCTGTGATGCCATGGTGCCGACCCGGTCTTAGGGCTTTCTTAAGGTGGGTCGACGGGTCTTGCCGGCGGTGGGCGATGCCCTGACGGGTGGGGCGTCGCTAAGCATTCCTTCAGGCCGGGGCCGCACGATGACGGCATTCATCCACTCCCACCCGGAGGCCCACCATGCACCCCCAACTCCACCACTTCGTGCGTCAGTTCGCCGCGGTCGTCGTCGCCACGCTCGTGCCGGTGGTGCTGACCACCTTCGTCAGCCTGCCACTCAACCTGGGCGGCCACCCCGGCGAGCTGCGCGCCGCCGTGCCGGGTGAGGTGCGGCACATGACTTGAGCCTCCGCGGCCATTGCCGGGCGGTCCGCCCGGTCGACGCCGATGCGGGTATCAGACCCGCCGTGCCAGCGGTCCCAGGGTCAGCTGTTCCATCGCATGCAGCGCGCATTCGAAATCGCGCGAGGCCAGCATCGACCGTTCGATGAGGCCAGCGCGCACGCCGTGCGCGTAGTGGGTCCGCGCCGAGTCGAAGGGCAGGCGCAGCAGGCCCAGGCCTGCGTTGGCCGCGGCGGTGGTGCCATCGACCACTGCGGGCAACACGCGCCAGCCGAAGCTGGTGGCCTGCAGCGCGGGCTTGGCGACGAACGCCATCGTGGCCATCGGTGCCCTTGGGCGACGGTGTGCGGTGTTTCGCGTCAGTTCGATCGACATGTGCGGGTCCTCGTTGGGGCGTACTCTGGCCGGAAGACGTCACCGGCATTCGTGCAGCGCAGACCGCACCGTCGTGATGGGCCCGGTCCGGGATGCGATGTCCCGGCCCAGTTCATGCCGACAGACTAACAGACATTCGGGTAAACCCGAATCCCCCCGATGCGAGTGGCCGGCGCCGTGCGATGCCTGGCACCCCGCGCGGGGCCGCGCCGCCGCGGGCGTCGGCCCCTGTGCGGCCACCCGCGCCAGAGGGGGCGGCTGCCTAGAATGCCGCCATGCCCTTCGTCCACCTGCGCACCCACACCGAATACTCCGTCGTCGACGGCACGTTGCGCGTCGACGATGCCGCCGCATCGGCCCGGGCCGACGGCCAGGTGGCGCTGGCCATCACCGACCTGTCCAACCTGTTCGGCGCGGTCAAGTTCTACAAGGCCTGCCGCGGCAAGGGCGTCAAGCCGATCATCGGCGTGGACATCTTCGTCGAGCCCGAAGGCTCCGAGAAGCAACCCTCGCGGCTGATGCTGCTGGTGCAGGACCGCCAGGGCTACCTCAACCTGTGCGAGCTGCTGGCCCGCGGCTGGATCCGCAACGCGCAGCGCGCGCAGGCCTGGATCAAGTGGGAGTGGCTGGCCGAACTGGGCGGCGGGCTGCTGGCGCTGTCGGGCGCCGACCTGGGCACCGTCGGCATGGCGCTGCTGGCCGGCGACGTGGAGCGCGCGCGCGCAGCGGCGCTGCGGCTGTCGGCGCTGTTCCCGGGGCGCTTCTACCTCGAACTGCAGCGCGCCGGCCTGGCCACCCACGAGACGCACGTTCGCGCCGCGGTGCCGCTGGCCGCCGAACTGCGCCTGCCGGTGGTGGCCACGCACCCGGTGCAGTTCCCCACACCGGACGATTTCGATGCCCACGAGGCCCGGGTGTGCGTGGCCGAGGGCGAGACGCTGGGCAACGCCAAGCGCATCAAGCGCTTCTCGCGCGAGCAGTACTTCAAGACGCAGGCGCAGATGGAGGCGCTGTTTGCCGACCTGCCGTCGGCGGTGGCCAACACCGTGCGCATCGCCCAGCGCTGCAACCTGAGCCTGGCGATGGGCAAGAACTACCTGCCCGATTTCCCAACGCCCATGGTAGATGGTCAGCCGATGCCGATGGCCGACTACTTCCGCCAGGCCAGCGTCGAAGGCCTGGAGCAGCGCCTGGCCACGCTGTACCCCGACGCCGCCGAGCGCGACCGCCAGCGGCCGACCTATGCCGAGCGGCTGGAGTTCGAGATCGGCGTGATCCTGAAGATGGGCTTCCCGGGCTACTTCCTGATCGTGTCGGACTTCATCAAATGGGCCAAGGCCAACGGCTGCCCGGTGGGCCCGGGCCGCGGCTCGGGGGCCGGCTCGCTGGTGGCCTACTCGCTGCTGATCACCGACCTCGACCCGCTGCAGTACAAACTGCTGTTCGAGCGCTTCCTGAACCCCGAGCGGGTGTCGATGCCCGACTTCGACATCGACTTCTGCCAGGGCAACCGCGACCGCGTCATCGACTACGTCAAGGACAAGTACGGCCGCGAGGCGGTGAGCCAGATCGCCACCTTCGGCACCATGGCTGCCAAGGCCGCGCTGCGCGACGTGGGCCGGGTGCTGGGCATGGGCTACGGCCATGTCGACAGCATCGCCAAGCTCATCCCGGCGCCACCGGGCAAGACGGTGACGCTGGCCAAGGTGCCCGACGAGCCCGACAACAGCATCATCTACGCCCGCAAGGAAGCGCCTGAGCTCGAGCAGCGCGAGGCCGCCGAGGAAGAGGTGGCCGAGCTGCTGAGCCTGGCCACGCGCGTGGAAGGCATCGTGCGCAACATCGGCATGCATGCCGGTGGCGTGCTCATCGCGCCGGGCAAGATCACCGACTTCTGCCCGCTGTACCAGCAGCCGGGCAGCGACTCGGCGGTGAGCCAGTACGACAAGGACGACGTCGAGGCCATCGGCCTGGTCAAGTTCGACTTTCTCGGCCTGGCCACGCTGACCATCCTGGAACTGGCCAAGGACTTCATCGTCGCGCGCCACCCGGGCCGCGAGCACTTCAGCTTCGAGACCATCCCGCTCGACGATCCGCGCGTCTACAAGCTGTTCGCCGAGGGCCTGACCGAGAGCGTGTTCCAGTTCGAATCGCGCGGCATGCAGGGCATGCTGCGCGACGCCAAGCCCAGCCGCCTGGAAGACCTGATCGCGCTGAACGCGCTGTACCGGCCGGGCCCGATGGACCTGATCCCCAGCTTCGTGGCGCGCAAGCACGGCAAGGAGCCGGTGGAGTACCCGCACCCGCTGCTGGCCACCGTGCTGTCCGAGACCTACGGCATCATGGTCTACCAAGAGCAGGTGATGCAGACGGCGCAGGTGCTGGGCGGTTATTCGCTCGGTGGCGCCGACCTGCTGCGCCGCGCGATGGGCAAGAAGAAGGCCGAGGAGATGGCCCAGCACCGCGAGATCTTTCGCAAGGGTGCGGCCGAGAAGAACATCTCGGCGCAGGTGGCCGACGAGGTCTTCGACCTGATGGAGAAGTTCGCGGGCTACGGCTTCAACAAGAGCCATGCCGCCGCGTACTCGCTGCTGGCGTACCACACCGCCTGGCTCAAGGTGCATTTCACGGCCGAGTTCTACGCCGCGAACATGACCATCGAGATGGACGACACCGACAAGCTCAAGGTGTTGTTGAACGATGCCAAGCTGTTCAACATCACATTCGAGCCGCCGGACGTCAACCGTGGTCGTTACCGTTTCGAGCCGGTGACCGATCGGCTGGTGCGCTACGGCCTGGGGGCCGTCAAGGGCACGGGGCAGGGCGCCATCGAGGCCATCGTCGAGGCACGCGAGGCGGGAGGCCTGTTCCACAGCTTCTTCGACTTCTGCGCCCGCGTCGACCGCAAGCGCGTCAACAAGCGCGTGGTCGAGGCGCTGATCAAGGCCGGTGCCTTCGACGCGATGCATGCCGACCGCGCCAGCCTGGTGGCCAGCGTGGGCCTGGGCTTCGACTGGGCCGACACGCAGGTGGTCAATGCCTCGCAGGGGGGGCTGTTCGACGACGGCGACAGCCACGGCTCGTCGACGCAGGAGCCGCCGCTGCAGCATGCCGAACCCTGGGGCGTGCGCGAGCGCCTGCTGCTCGAGAAGACGGCCATCGGCTTCTACCTGTCGGGCCACCTGTTCGAGCAGAACGAGACCGAGGTGCGGCGCTTCTGCAAGCGGCGCATCGGCGACCTGGTGGACAGCCGCGAGCCGCAGCTGCTGGCAGGCATCGTGAGCGACCTGCGCTTCGTCAACGGCCAGCGTGGCCGCGTGGCCATCTTCAAGCTCGACGACCGCAGCGAGACCATCGAGGCGGTGGCCAACGACGAGCTGATCGAGCTGCACAAGGAACGGCTGAAGGAGGACGAACTGGTCGTCGTGCAGGGCAAGGTGCAGCCCGACCGCTTCTCGGGCGGCCTGCGCCTGAACGTCACCCAGCTGTGGGACCTGCCCGGCGCCCGCGCCCGCTTCGGCCGCCACCTGGCGCTGGCCGTCAACGGCGGCGTGCCGGCGCTGATGGACCTGGTGCGCACCTGGCCGGCCCGCCGCGAGGCCACCGACCAGGGCGAACTGGTGCAGGGCCTGGGCCTGCGGCTGCAGGTGGTGCGACCCACCGCCAAGGCCGAGCTCGACCTGGGCGACGAGGGCCGCTTCTGGCCCTGTGACGAGGCGCTGGCGCGCTGCAAGGCGCTGGCGCACGAGGGCCAGGCGAGCGTCGTCTACGAGTAGCCGCGGGCCGTTTCGGCCACCCCGCACGCCGCCGTCGGCCCGGCAGATGTTGCTGCGGCTTACGCTTGCTCACGTTCGCGTCGACAACGCGGGCCACACTGCAGCCGTTGTCATGGGACAGGCCCCCCGGGGCCGACGAACAAGGAACTGCAATGCACAAGCACCTGGCGACCGGCCTCACGGTCGGTCTGCTCCTCGCCGCGGCTGGCGCCGCCCAGGCCACCGATGTGGGGGTGTCCATCGGCATCAGCCAGCCTGGCGTCTACGGCCGCATCGACATCGGCCGCTTCCCGCAGCCGACGGTGGTGGTGGCGCAGCCGGTCATCATCCAGCAGCCGCGCATGGTGGTGGCCCAGCCGATGGAGCCGGTGTACCTGTGGGTGCCGCCCGGCCACCGCCGCAACTGGCGACACCACTGTGCTCGCTACGACGCCTGCGGCATGCCGGTGATGTTCGTGCAGGACCGCTGGTACCGACAGCACGTGGCACCCGCACCGCGGCGCGTCACCTACGTGGCCGCCCCGCCGCCGCCCCGGCCCATGCCGGTGTATGCGCCCGCGCCGTCCTACCAGCCGCACCCCGGCCGGGGCCGCGACCACGACCGAGGCGACGACCACAGGCGTGGCCGTGGCGACCGCGGCCACGACGACCGCGGCAATGGCCGAGGCCACGGGCGCGGGCACGACTAGGGCGTTGCGCCCGGCTGTCGTGCACTGATCGATCGACGGACACAGCGGCGCCCCCTGAACCGGGCACCTTGCCCGGGCCGTGGGGGTCCGGCGGTGCCAGAGAACCACGGCGCCGAGCTTGCGCGCCGCATCGCCCGGATCACCCGGGGTCGCCCGGGGTCGCCCGGAGGCCGCTGCTGCGAAGGACGCATTCGGGGGTTGCAGTCGAGCATCAAAAGGCCTCGCACTCAGCCGAATCCAAGGACCCCGCTGAGCGTGTAGACGGCCCTACACTGCATCGGGTGTCATCAGGCGCGAGCCGACGCCGACCGCTGGCGCCGGAAGGCGGCCAGAAGTCCTGTCCGGCTCGAGCCCGGAAGTGCACGACGCTCAAGTCGGACCCCGTATGGTCGATTCCGTCAAGGTAGCCCATGCCGCGCTCTAGCGGGCAGCAATGCCCGCGTCAGCGCCCGGATGCCCCCATGATGTCGAAGCCATTGACCGTCGACGCGCGCGCCACGTCGCTGTGGCAGGCGTTCGCGCGCCGGGTCCTGTTCGACTATCCGCCGCGGGCGCGGGCAGCCTGGCTGGCCATCACCGGTGCCGGCGCCGCTGCACTGGGTTGGGCGTCATGGAACCTGGTCTCGATGTCGAAGACGGAGGCCTGGTCCTTGGCGCTGGCGCTGGGACTGGTGGCGCTGGCCTCCAGTCTGTCGATCAAGCTGCCGCGCTCGGAGTATTCGCTGAGCATCGGCGACGTGTTCGTGTTCGGCGTGCTCGCCACCCTCGGGCCGGCGGCAGCCGTGCTCGCGTCCGGCACAGACGCCCTGGCCGGCACCGTGCGCTACAACAAGCGACTGAGTACCCGCCTCGCCACCACGGCGGCGGCGCTGGCCGCGATGGCGGTCTGCGCATGGGCCTTCGAGGTCGTCAAGGCCGCGCTGGCCCGGTACGGGCTCGGTGCGGAATCGGCGACCATGGCGGCGCTGGCCCTGGTGGCGCTGCTGCCCTTCGCGCTGTCGCTGCTGCCGCTGATGAGCATGACGGCGCTCAGGTACGACCAACCGCAGGCGCCCCTGCGATGGCTGGCCGACGCGAGCTGGATGGCGGCCATCTACGTGGCGTCGGCGCTGATCGCCGGGCTGGTGCATCTGCAGGCGCAGCGTTTTGGCGCCACCACGCTGGTGGTCACGGCCTTGTCGGCGATCGTCATCCTGCTGCTGCTGCGCAGCGCCGTGCAGCGGCAGGAATCCGAACGCCTGCGCCAGGAGGCCCAGTTGGCCCAGGCGCAGCACGAAGCCACGCTCAGCCACCAGCGCTTTGCCGCAGCCTTCAGCCATGCGGCCATCGGCATGGTCATCGTCAAGCCCGACGGCCACATCCTGCAGGCCAACGACGCGCTGGTCGCCTTGCTGAAGCTGGAGCCTGGCGCAGTGCTCGGCCTGCCCTTTGAACAGCTGCTGGACGCCCCGGATGCGCCACTGATGCGGCGGCGGGCCCAGGCCGCACGGGTGTCGCAGGACGATGCCTTCTCGATGGAGATGCAGGTCAGGCGCGGCGATGGCCAGGACATCTGGGTGGCCGTTCACTGCAGCCAGTACGAGGACCCGGACGGCGGCGGGCAGTGCCTGATCTACCAGTTGCATGACATCACGTCACGCCACGTCGCCGAGAGCCGCCTCAACCACATCGCCTATCACGACGACCTGACCGGCCTGGCCAACCGCCACTGCTTCCATGAAATGCTGGAGGCGGCGGTGGAACGAGCCCGGCTCGACCCCGGGCAGCGGTTCGCCGTGTTGTACCTGGACCTCGACCGCTTCAAGCTGGTCAACGACAGCCTCGGCCATGGCGCCGGCAACGAGCTGCTGCGTGAAGTCGCGGCCCGGCTGCGTGCCAGTGTGCACCCCTTCAACCTGGTGGCGCGCCTGGGCGGCGACGAATTCGCGGCCCTGGTCGAAACGGTGGGTGAACCGGAGATCACCCTGCAGCTGGCCCATCGCGTGCTCGACGAACTGAGCCGTCCGACGCACCTGCTGGGCACCGAGGTCATTCCGGGTGTGAGCGTCGGCGTCACCTTCAGTGACCTCGGCGACCGAACGGCCGAAGAGATCATGCGTGACGCCGACCTGGCGATGTACGAGGCCAAAGCGGCAGGCCGCGGCCGTGTCGTGCGCTTCGACAGATCCATGCATCGCAAGGTGGCCGAGAAGCTCTCGCTCGAAACCGACCTGCGGCGCGCCATCGGCGATGGTCAGCTGAGCGTGCACTTCCAGCCGATCTACCAGCTCGAGCCCTACCGGCTCAGCGGTTTCGAGGCCCTCGCACGCTGGGTGCATCCGCAGCGTGGCGCCATCAGCCCGGCCGTGTTCATCGCGCTGGCCGAGGAATCGGGCCACATCGAGGCGCTGACCGACTGGATCATCGACCACGCGATGGCTCAGCTGGCGCGCTGGAAGCGGGACAGTCCGGGCCGGCAGCACCTGTGCATGCACGTCAACATCTGCGGCCGCGACCTCGCCCGCGTCAGCCTGGCGCCCCATGTCGAGCAGGTGCTGCAGCGCCACCAGGCCGTGCCCGGCAGCCTGACGCTGGAGCTGACCGAGACCATGCTGATGGGTCGGCTGGATGTGGCCCTGCGCACCATGGCCAGCCTGAGGGCCAGTGGGGTGCGGTTTTCGATCGACGACTTCGGCACTGGCTACTCATCACTGTCGTACCTGGGACGGCTGCCGATCGACAGCCTGAAGATCGACCGCTCGTTCGTGATGGCCATGCACGAGAGCCGGGAGAACCTGGAGATCGTGCGCGCGATGCTGACGCTGGGGCGCACGCTGGGACACAAGGTGATCGCCGAAGGCATCGAGACGGAGGACCAACTGGCGATGCTGCGGCAACTCGGCGTTCACGAGGGGCAGGGCTATCTGCTGTCGCATCCGTTGTGCGCGGACCGGGTGGACGATCTGCTCGCCGCCGCCGAATCCACTGCGGATCATGCCGACTCGGGCCCTCGCGCGTGAACACGTCGCGCAGGTGCATGCGACGGGCTACCGCCTGCGCACGGTCGCCGCGACGATCGCTCGTTCGCGGCCGCAGTTCGGGCGTTGCTCTCAGCCGGTCTCGAGAGCACGCCCGGGCAGCCGAGCCAAGTTCCCGGGTTGACCTGCCTCAGGCCTGCCGTCGACCAATGCCCGGCGGTGGCCCACCCGAGTCCTCCGCACCGACGTTGCAATCACAGTTCTCCGATCCAGAGGACCCGCCGCAGGCTCCCGGCGGCTGCCCTCCCGATTGCGTCAACTGACCCGCATCTCCCGCAAAGCCCGAAGGGTCACTTCCGTCGCGTCGTCGTCCGGCCTGGCCCGATGGGCGATGCCCAGCGCCCGCGACAGCGAGGGCTTGAGCGGTCGCATGGCGATGCGACTGTCCGGCGGCGGCGCGCCCGCCTCGTGCGGCAGCAGCGCGGCGCCGTAGCCTGCCGCCACCAGACTCTTCATCGCATCGTTGTAGTTCAACTCGATGCGCGCCTGCGGCCGCTCGCCGGCCGCGGCAAACCATTCCGCGGTCTGGCGCGAGAGCCGGGTGCCACGGTCGTTGGCGATCAGGGGCCTGGCGGCGAGCCAGGCGGGTGTCACCTGCCGCGGCGGCTCCCACCGGGCCGGGATGAACGCCCGCACCGGATCCCGGCGCCAGGCCGTGATGCGCAGGCCGCGCAGCGCCGGCTGTGGCAGCGCCACGATGCCGATGTCCAGGCTGCCGGCCGCCAGTCGGGCCAGGGCCTCCTGGCTGGTCATCACCGCGACCTGCACGTCGATCTCCGGATGCCGGCTGGCCAGGGCTTCCAGCGCCTGCGGCAGCAGATGTGCGAGCGCGCCGGTGGAGGCGCCCAGGCGCACGCGGCCGCCGCGCGCGGCGATCTGGACTCGCAGGGCCTGCAGCAGGTCGTCGGCCTCGGCCAGCAGGCGCCGCGCCTTGTCGATCAGCAGGCTGCCGGCCGACGTCGCGGTGACGCCGGCCGGCGCGCGGTGCAGCAGGCGCGCGCCCAGGCGGGCTTCGAGCTGCGCCACGTGCAGCGTCACCGTGGGGGGCGCCAGGTGCAGAGCCTTGGCTGCCGCGGCGAACGAGCCGAGGTCGGCGACCGTCAGCAGCGTGCGCAGGCGATCGAGGTTGATTTCGCGCATGGCACCACCTTCGTCGTCGAGAGGCTGTTCAGGAATGCTGAAGCCGTAGTTTGTCAGATTCAACTGGCCTGCACGGGCCGGTGGCTGCACCATGCGCTTCGAGACCAGATCGGAGCGATCCATGACCCCACTCGTGTTCATCGACGGAGACCAAGGCACCACCGGCCTCGAGGTGCGGCATTGGCTGGCGGGGCGTGACGACCTGCGCCTGCTGCAGCTGCCGGCCGAGCATCGCAAGAGCGCGGCCCACCGTGCCGAGGCGCTGAACGACTGCGACGTCGCGCTGCTGTGCCTGCCGGACGACGCCGCGCGCGAGGCCGTGGCCCTGGTGCGCCGCCCCGGCGTGCGGGTGATCGACGCCAGCTCGGCCCACCGCACGTCGCCGGGCTGGGTCTATGGCCTGCCGGAGCTGGGGGCCGCACAGGCCGAGCGCATCGCCGCTGCCCGGCGCGTCAGCAATCCCGGCTGCTACCCCACGGGGGCGCTGGCCTTGCTCAGGCCCTTGGTCGACGCCGGCCTGGTGCCGGCCGACCATCCGCTGGTCATCCACGCGGTGTCGGGCTATTCGGGTCGCGGCCGGGCCGGGCTCGAGGACCATGAAGGTGCCGGCGTGGCCCGCGCCCTGCCGTTCCAGGTCTATGGCCTGGGGCTGAACCACAAGCATGTGCCCGAGATCCAGCACCATGCCGGCCTGGCGCACGCGCCGGTGTTCGTGCCGGCCTATGGCCACTATCGACAAGGCATCGTGTTGACGATCGCGCTGCACCTGCGCCTGCTGCCCGCGGGCGTGACGGCCGCGACACTTCATGCCGCGCTTCTGGCGCGCTATGCCGGGCAGGCCTTCATCGAGGTGCAGGCACTGGCCGAGGACGCCGAGGCGCAGCGGCTCGACCCCCAGGCGCTGAACGGCAGCAACCGCCTGCGACTGGCGGTGTTCTCGCAGGAACGCACGGGCCAGGTGCTGCTGGCCGCGGTGTTCGACAACCTGGGCAAGGGCGCCGCAGGCGCGGCGGTGCAGAACCTCGCCCTGATGCTCGGGCTGTAGGTGGGGCCGCGCCTGGAGCGCGCCGTGCTGGCGGCCTGATCGAGGCCGGCGGCGGTGCCAGCCCGGCGACGACTCAGCCCCTCCTGGCGTCGCGCGCGCGCAACGACACGCAGGCCAGCGCCGCGCCGACGATCGTGGCGATGCCGAGCAGGCTGGACGCCGACAGCTCATCGCCGAAGACCACCGCGCCCAGCACCAGCGCATGCACCACACCCACGTACTGCAGGCTGGCCGACACCACCTGGTCGCCGGTGCCGTAGGCGCGCGTCAACAGCAACTGGCCGCCGGCACCCAGCAGGCCCACCGCCGCCAGCAGCATCACGCCGGGCACTGTGTGGCCGTGCCAGCCGCTGCCGCTGGCCAGGGCCGCGCCCACCACCATCGCCGCCACCGAGAACCAGAAGACCACCCGCTGCGTCGGCTCGCCCACGCTCGACAGCCGGGCCACCTGCAGGTAGCCCACGGCGGCCAGCAGGCCCGACAGCAGGCCGCACAGCGCGGCTGGCATCTGCCCCGATTCGATCGTCGGCTTGAGCACCAGCACCACGCCAGCGAAGCCGGCCAGCACCGCCGCCAGTGACCCGGCCCCCACCCCCGATCCACGGGCCGCGGCGGCGCCGATCACCAGCAGCAGGGTGAGCCAGATCGACGACATGTAGTTCAGCGTCACCGCAGTGGCCAGCGGCAGCCGGGTGACCGAGAAGAAGTACAGGCCGAGCGCGGCCGCGCCCACCAGGGCCTGCGCCAGGTGCGCCCCGATCTGTGTCGACCGCAGGCCCTGGCCCGCCAGCCGGGCGGCGCCGCCGGCCACCAGCGCCGTGACCAGGCTGCGGTAGAACACGATCTCGCCCACGCTGTAGTGCGACGCGGCCTGCTTGATGAAGACCGCCATGGCCGCGAACAGCACCGTGGCGGCCAGCATCGCGCGCGGGCCGCTGGGCACTGGCGCGACGCGCGTCACGAACGCAGCAGGGCGTTGATGCCGACCTTGGCCCGCGTCGCGGCATCGACCCGCTTGACGATCACGGCGCAGGCCGTGCTGTGGGTGCCGTCCGCGCTGGGCAGCGCGCCCGGCACCACCACCGCGCCGGCCGGCACGCGGCCGTAGCTGATGCGGCCGGTGGCGCGGTCGAGGATCTTGGTGCTCTGGCCCAGGTGCACGCCCATGCCGATGACCGCGCCCTGCTCGATGACCATGCCTTCGACCACCGATGAGTTGGCGCCGACGAAGCAGTCGTCCTCGATGATGACGGGCCGCGACTGCATCGGCTCGGCGATGCCGCCGATGCCCACGCAGGTGCTGATGTGCACGCGCTTACCGATCTGCGCGCAGGTGCCGATGTTGGCGAAGCCGTCGATCATCGTGTCGTCGTCGATGAACGCGCCAGTGTTGACGAAGCTCGGCAGCAGGAAGACCCGCTGCCCCAGGTAGCAGCCGCGCTTGACCGCGGTGGGGGCCAGCACGCGCCACCGCGCGGCCTGCCAGGCGGCCTGATCCATGCCCTCGAACTTGCCCGGGTGGTCGAAGAAGGCCATGTCGCCGGCGCGCAGCACCTGGCTGGGGCGGATGCCGAACGACAGCACCACGGCCTGCAGCACCCACTGGTGCGCCACCCAGCGGCCGGTGCTGCGGCGGTCGGCCGCGCGCAGCGTGCCGTCGTCGAGCGCGGCGATCACCTCGTCGATCACCTCGACGAGGTCAGGGTCGGCCAGGCAGGTGTCGCGCGATGCCCACGCGGCCTCGACGGTGGCCGCATGGCGCGCGAAGCGGGCCGAGCGGGCCCCGGTGCGGTGCCTCACCCTAGGCGCGCGGTCGACGCCGCGGGGCGGCGCGCTCAGCGCATCGGGGTGAGGGGCGGCGTCCACCGGCAGGTCAAGGCCGGCGGGGACGCTGTCGTCGGTGGGCTTGCGGATGGGATGGGCCATGCGGTGTGCAGCATAACGGTGCCAGACGCAGAAAGGCCCCTGACGCATGATGCCGCAGGGGCCCTTCGTTGGCGGCGTGGCCGAGCCGCGACGCCGGGGCGGGGTCGGGCGGCCGCTGGGCCGCCCAGCCTGCGCCTTACTTCTTCGGGGCCGATGCGGTGGCGGCGGCCTTTTCGGTCTTCTTCTCGGCGGCAGGCTTTTCAGTGGCCTTGGCTGCCGGCTTGTCGGCGGCAGGCTTGTCCGCCTTGGCGGCTGCCACCGGTGCGGCAGCCTCGGCCTTGGCCGCCGGCTTGGCCTCGGCCGCCTTGGCGGCCGGCTTGGCGTCGGCGGCCGGCTTGGCCGCCACGCCCTTGAAGCCGCCGCCGTTCACCGTCAGGCCTTCGGCCGAGAACTTGGCGGCATTGCCTTCGCCGACGCCCTTGACGCGGTCGACGAAGTCGGTCCAGTCCTTGAAACTGCCCTTCTTGCGCTCGTCCAGGATCTTGGTGGCGATGGACGGGCCGATGCCCTTGACGGTTTCGAGGTCGGCCTGGGTGGCCTTGTTGACATCGACCGCCGCAAAGGCCGTTGCCGCGACGAGTGCGAACAGTGCGGTCATGAAACGCTTGAACATGGTTTTTCTCCGGTGGTGGGTGCAGGCCGGGTGCCTGCGAACCGGGTGCGTGATCCTCTCCGCTTGCAGCGGCCCTCGCCCCGCGGCCACCAACGCGGGCCGGTGCCTTGCGGTTGACACCCGCGCCGGTACCGGACGCCAACCGGCTTGTCGCGTCGATGCCGTGGCAGCGCCGCCGGTGCCGCGGGATCAGGCCCTGGCGTGGTTGCGCACCTGCGCCAGCACCTCGTCCACGGTGGGCCACTCGGGCCAGCGGCGCAGCACGTGCACCGTCGGGCCCCAGGGGGCCCACTGCTCGGGCTTGGTGGGCCCTAGCACGCTGAGCAGTGGCGCGCCCACGGCGGCGGCCAGGTGTGCCGGCCCGGTGTCGTTGGACACCACCAGCGCCGAGCGGCGCAGCAGCGCGCCGTAGACCCCGAGCTTGACGCCCGGCAGCATCGTCACGCCGGCGTGGTGGTCGGTGATGATGGATTCCTCGCCCGGCCCGGGGCAGGCCACCACCTGACGGCCCAGCGGCAGCAGCGCCCGGGTGAAGTCGGCAAAGGCCGGCCACTTCTTGTCGAGCTTCTCGTAGGTGCCGCCGGCCATCGGGCAGATGACGATGAAGCCGGGCCGGATGCCGTGCGCTGCCAGCAGCGCGTCGGCGGCTTGCTGGTCGGCAGGCGCGGTGTGCAGGTCGATCGATTCGGGCGCCGGGGCCTGGATGCCCAGAAAGCTGCAGCTGAGCTTCCAGTAGCGCATCAGCACGTGCTCTTCGTAGGCCGGCGGCGGCAGGCTGCGGCCGAGCAGCGGGCTGCGGCCCTCGTGCGCGTAGCCGGTGGCCTTCAGGCCGGCCAGGCGCATCTCCAGTGCACTGGAGAACGAGTTCGGCAGCACCAGTGCATTGGGTCGGCGGTCGAAGCCGGGGTCGGCCTCGCGGGCCGCGCGGCGCAGCTGCCGCAGCAGCGCCCCGTTGGCGCGCAGGCCGTCGACCCGCGCGTGGGTGGGCCAGGCCTCGCCGGCCAGCAGCGGCCGCGCCCAGCCCTTGCCGACCAGCTGCAGCTCGTAGCCATGGGCCTGCAGCAGGCGCAGGGAGGGCACGGTGAGGATCACGTCGCCCACCCAGTTGCACAGCCGGACGATCAGGGGACGCGGAGTCATGGGGCAGCGTTGGCCGGCCCGGGAGGGCAGCGTTGATAATCGCGCGCTGGATTCTGCCATCCGACCATGACCACCCTGCTGCCCGCCGCCGCCGAGATCACCGCCCTGCACGACCGCCTGCTGGCCGACCCGGCGTGGCCGGCCGCCGAGCCCGCCGCCGCCGACGACGGCCTGTGGCGCTGGATCCAGACCAACCACCGTTTCAACTGCCGGCTGTGGGCCGAGGAAGACCTGGCCCGCCGCACCACGGTGAGCGACGGCGAGATCGCCGCCAACAAGCGCGCCATCGATGGCTTCAACCAGGCCCGCAACGACGCCACCGAGCGCGTGGACGAACTGTTGCTGATCGCGCTGGGCCTGGTCGACGCGGCCTCGGCGCGCACCGATGCGCCGGTGTCCACGGTGCCGGCCGGCGCGCGGCTCAACAGCGAGACCGCCGGCAGCATGGTCGACCGGCTGTCGATCATGGCGCTGAAGGTGCACGCGATGCGCGCCCAGACCCTGCGCAGCGACGTTGATGCCGACCACGTGGCCGCCAGCCGCGTCAAGCTGCAGCGCCTCGAGCAGCAGCGCGCCGACCTGGCCGCCTGCTTCGACGCGCTGCTCGCCGACGCCCGCGCCGGGCACGCTTACTTCAAGGTCTATCGGCAGTTCAAGATGTACAACGATCCTCGCTTCAACCCGGCCCTGGTGGCCGAACGCGCCGGGCGCTGAAGGGCCGCGTGCGCGTCCTCATCGTCAAGACCTCGTCGATGGGCGACGTGGTGCACGCGCTGCCGGCCCTCACCGACCTGCTGCGGCACCACCCGGGCACCGAGGTCGACTGGCTGGTCGAGGCGCCGTTCGCCGCCATCCCGGCGCTGCACCCGGGCGTTCGGCAGGTGCTGCCGATGGCCTGGCGCAAGTGGCGCAAGAGCCTGTGGCGCGGTGTCACGCGGCAGGCGCTGTCGGCGTTGCGCCAGGCCCTGAAGCGCGAACCCTACGACCTGATCCTCGACCTGCAGGGCCTGCTCAAGAGCGCGCTGTGGGCGCGCCAGGCGCGCGGCCCGGTGGCCGGCTACGACCGCCACAGCATCCGCGAGCCGCTGGCCGCGCTGCTGTACCAGCGCCATGCCGCGGTGCCGCGGCAGTTGCAGGCGGTGGAACGCTGCCGTCGACTGGTTGCGCTGCACATGGGTTATGAGTTTCCTGCCACGCCGGCCGACTTCGGCATCCGCGCGCCGGCGGGGCCCTGGCAGGCCAGCGGCCCCAGCGCGGCGCTGATCCCCTGCGCCAGCCGGCCCGAGAAGCTGTGGCCCGAGGCCGACTGGATCGCCGTCGGCCAGCGCCTGCGGCAGGCCGGACTGGTGCCGGTGCTGCTGTGGGGCAGCGCGGACGAACAGGCGCGGGCCCAGCGCATCGCGGCCGGCTGCGGCGGCGAGGTGCCGCCCTTCCTGTCGGTGGCCGACACGGCGGCGATCCTGGGTCAGGCGCAGCAGATCGTGGGGCTGGACACCGGCTTCTCTCACCTGGGCGCGGCCTTCGGCCGGCCGACCATCGGCATCTACTGCGACCACGAACCGGGCCTGGCCGGCATCACCGGGCCGGGGCGCGTGGCCAGTTTGGGCGGCAAGGGCGTGGTGCCGTCGCGGGATGCGGTGATGGCGCAGTTGGAGGCGCACCTGGCCGGGTGAGTCGCCGCGGTTTCGGCCCGGCCGGCGGCAGGCGGTCGGGCAAGGCCCTACAGCGACTCGATCTGCTGCGGCGGGAAGGTGTCCCAGCCCAGGCAGCCCGGGCACTGCCAGAAGTAGCGCTGGGCCTCGAAGCCGCAGGCCGCGCAGCGATAGCGTTGCAGCGGCCGGGCCGCGCGCGCGACGGCATCGCGCAGACCGCTGCGGGCGCCGTCGGGCCACTGTTCGGCCGGCGTGTCCAGCAGGTCGAGCGCGGCCGACAGCGTGGGCTGCTGGTGCAGCAGTTCGGGCAGCCGTGGCGACGCGCCCGGCGTGGTGCCCTCCAGCGCGGCCAGCGCGCGCAGCAGTTCGATGCCCGGCATCTGCCCGTACAACTGCGTCAGGGCCTCGCGTGCGACGTCGGCCTGGCCCGCCGCCTGCGCCCAGGCCGCGTACTCCCCGGCCACCCGCACCAGCGCTTCGGGGTTGCGCTGGCGCAGGGTGTTGCCCACCTCGAAGGCGGCCGCCGGCTGGCCCAGCCGCGCCAGCCGCTGGGCCCGCTGGATCAGCGGGCGTGCGGCCTGGGGTGCGGCGGAGCCGGCGGCGGCCAGCGCGACCTCGGCCGCCTGGGCATCGCCCCGGGCCTCGGCCTCGAGCGCGATCTCGCACTGGTAGTGCGCGATGCGCGAGGCGAACGAGCCGGTGCCGCTGCGCTCCAACTGCACCGCGATGTCGGCGGCCGCGCGCCAGTCGCGGGAGCGTTCGTGCAAGCCCAGCAGTGCCAGCCGGGCCTCGGTGTCGAAAGGCGTGCCTTCGAGGGCGCGGAAGGCTTCATCGGCCCGGTCGATCAGGCCAGCCTTCATGAAGTCCAGCGCCAGCGCGTGCTGGGCGCGCTGGCGGTCGAGCGTCGACAGGTCGCCGCGCTGCAGCAGGTGCTGGTGCACCCGCACGGCACGTTCGAACTCGCCACGGCGGCGGAACAGGTTGCCCAGTGCGAAGTGCAGTTCGCTGGTGTCGGGGTCGTGCTGCACCGCCTCGATGAAGGCGTCGATGGCCTTGTCGGTCTGCTCGTTGAGCAGCAGGTTCAGGCCCTTGAAGTAGGCCTTCGGCGCCTCGCGGTCGGCGCGCTTCCACTGCCGAAGGTCGAGCCGCGAGGCGATCCAGCCCAGCGCGAACGACACCGCTGGCACCACGAGCAGCCACTGCCAGTCGAACTCCATCTCAGGGTCGCCCGGCCGGTCGGACGGCGTGCGTTGGGGCAGGCCTGCCTGGCACCTGCCGTTGGCGTGGGCCGCCCGCAGCCGGGCGCAACGCCGTCACAGCCCCTCGCGCGGCGGCGCGTCGAGGCTGAAGTTCGTGCTCGGCGCGCTGGTGGCCACGTCGGAGGCGCGGCGGCGCGGCGCGCCTCCGGAGGGCACGGCGGCCTGGCGGGCCATGCGGCGCTGGCGCCACCAGCCCGGCACCATGGCGAGCACGCCCAGCGCTGCGCCGGCACCGAAAGCGGCGAGCACGATGATCACCATCGGCGCGCGCCATTGCGTGCCGAAGAAGCCGTGCACCACCGCCGCCTGCTCGTTGTTGAGCGCGAACGCGAACAGCGTGAAGAAGATGAAGGCCCGCAGGGCCCAGACGATCAGGCGCATCGGCACCCATTCTAAGGAGCCACATCGCTCCGGCGTGCCGGCACCATGCGCCCGACACCTGGCGCCCGGTGTCGAAGGGCATGGCGCCCATGCGCCAGGCGCCGTCGCGCCAGTGGCGGTGTCAGCAGCCGATCACCTTGAACTCGACGCGGCGGTCCAGCGCATCGGAGAGATCGTCCTGGCCATTGCCGATCAGGGTTTCGCGCGAGCCGGCGCCGCTGGCGACGACGCGGTTGGTCAGGGGCTTGGCGTTGCGCAGCAACTCGGTGCGCACCTGCTCGGCCCGGCGCAGCGACAGGCGCTCGTTCAGTGGCTCGGGCCCGCTGGCGCTGGCATGGCCCACCACCTCGAGGCAGGTCTGCAAGGCTGCGGCGCGGGTGCTGAGTTCGCGCATCCACACGGCGTACGGCTGGGCCGGACCCTTCGGGTCGGACCAGAAAGCCGTGCTGCCCGGCCTGAACAGGAACTTCACGCCCAGGCGCTTGGTCTGCAGGCCCTGGTCGACGATCTGGCCGAAGGCCTTGGCTGCGGCCTCGCGCTTGCCCAGGCGCCAATTGGTGAGGTACAGGCCGCTGTAGACGCGCAATTGCTGCCCCGATGGGGTTTCGGCCACCGCGCTGTAGAGCTTGAGCGCCTCGGCATAGTGGCCGGCCGCGTAGGCGTCGATGGCCTCGCTGATGGTGGCCGCGCCCTGGATGCGTTCGAGGTAGGCCGGGTGGATGGGGTCGCCGGGCCGCGTGCCCTGGCAGGTGCGCACATAGCCTGTGGTGGCGCTGTCCTCGGCCCAGGCCGGCGCATCGCGGAAGAAGGGCGTGGGCGTGAGGTCGATGCCGTCCTTGCTGGCGAAGGCCAGGCCCTTGCTCACCAGCTTGCCGGTCTTCAGGTCGGCCAGGGCCAGGCAGATGCGGTAGGCCTCGCGCTGCCCTTCGGTCTTTCGCTCCGCATTGACCCCGGTGAAGGTGCCGATGAGCACCCACGGCGAACGCGCCAGGTTGGGCGAGTTGAAGGCCTGCAGGTCGTATTGCGTATAGCGGCTGCGGATGAGTTCGGCCAGCTTCGTGCCCATCGTCTGGGTGGCCTGAGACTGCATGCCGGTGACGCCGTCGATCAGGGGATCGACGAGCAGCGCGTGGCGGCTGCCGCCGGCCGGCGCCGGGGCCTTGCCGAGCAGGTTGTTGGCGGCACTGAGCAGGGCCTCGTCGAAGGGCAGGATGGGCAGCGGTGCCACCGGGGGCGGCGCCGCGGGCGGTGAGGCCGTCGTGGGGGCGGGCGGCGCCGCGACATCGGCCGCGGGTGGCGGCGGGCTGCCGTCGACCGTGGCCGGGGCCGTGGGCGGAGGCGCGGCGCAGGCCACCAGCGCCGCCACAGTCGCCAGCGCCAACCAGCGCGGCCAGCCTGCAAGGGCGCCGCGCGACCCCCTCGGTTCACCGAAAGGCGACGGTCCTTGGACTCTCGAAGCGGTCATCATCACCAGCACTCCTCGCATGTAGATTTCCAGGTCGCTCGGCGGCGGCGTCTGGCCCAACGACAGGCGCTGCGGAGGCAGCGCATGGTGCGGATCGGCAGGCTGAGGACCCGTCGGTGCCAAGGCATTCTGGCGCAGCGCGGCGGCTGGGTCCATCATGACGGGGGAGGATGCGTCGGCCCGACCTGAACGCGGGCGGGCGATCGCCGGTCAGCCCCTGCGCAAGACCATGGCTCGCGACAGTGGCGTGCCCCTGCCGCAGCCTGCGGCGGCGGATGGTTCGGGAGGGTGTGGAGACCGGCGCAGCCGATGCGGCGCGGGCATGTCGGCGCGGGCACGTCGGCGCGCGCGGGGGCGGCTGGGGGGTCTAGGCCTGCGGCCTGTCGCCGTGCGCGGGAAGGTGGTCGTCGACCGATTCGCGCAGGGCCTTGCCGGGCTTGAAGTGCGGCACCAGCTTTTCGGGGATGGTGACCTTCTCTCCACTGCGCGGGTTGCGACCCATGCGGGGAGGGCGACGGCTGATCGAGAAGCTGCCGAAGCCGCGGATCTCGATGCGGTGGCCCCGCGCCAGCGCATCGCTCATCGCGTCGAGGATGGTCTTGACGGCGAACTCGGTGTCGCGCTGAGTGAGCTGACCGAAGCGGTCTGCCAGTCGGGTGACGAGATCACTGCGTGTCATGGGCGGGTCGTTCGGTGTTCTGGCGTGATCAGACTCGCGGTGGCCGGCACGCCCGAGGACGTGCCGGCTGTGCCGACACCCCGCAGCCCACAGGGGCCACCGGGTGCCGGCCGCAGAGGACTTACTCGCGGTTGTCCAGCTTGGCGCGCAGCAGGGCGCCCAGGCTGGTCGTGCCGGCGTTCTCGCGCTCGTTGACCTGCGAGATGCGCTGCATGGCTTCCTGCTGGTCGGCGTTGTCCTTGGCCTTGATCGACAACTGGATCGACCGCGCCTTGCGGTCGACGTTGATGATCATGACCGACACATCGTCGCCTTCCTTCAGCACGTTGCGGGCGTCTTCGACACGGTCGCGGCTGATCTCGCTGGCGCGAAGGTAGCCGGTGACGTCGTCGTTGAGCTGGATCTCGGCGCCGCGCGGATCGACCGTCTTGACCTTGCCGTTGACCAGCGCGCCACGGTCGTTGACCGAGGTGTAGTTGGCAAACGGGTCGCCGTCGAGCTGCTTGATGCCCAGGCTGATGCGCTCGCGCTCCACGTCGATGGCCAGCACGATGGCTTCGACTTCCTGGCCCTTCTTGTAGTTGCGCACGGCGGCTTCGCCGGTCTCGTGCCAGGACAGGTCGGACAAGTGCACCAGGCCGTCGATGCCCTGGGCCAGGCCCACGAACACGCCGAAGTCGGTGATCGACTTGATCGGGCCCTTGACCTTGTCGCCGCGGTGCACGTTGGTGCTGAACTCTTCCCACGGGTTGGCCTTGCACTGCTTCATGCCCAGGCTGATGCGGCGCTTGTCCTCGTCGATCTCGAGCACCATGACCTCGACCTCTTCGCCGAGGGTGACGATCTTGCTCGGGGCGACGTTCTTGTTGGTCCAGTCCATCTCGGAGACGTGCACCAGGCCTTCGATGCCGGGTTCGATCTCGACGAACGCGCCGTAGTCGGCGATGTTGGTGACCTTGCCGAACAGGCGGGTGGACGACGGGTAGCGGCGCGACACGCCATGCCACGGGTCGTCGCCCAGCTGCTTGATGCCCAGCGAGACGCGGTTCTTCTCGGCGTCGAACTTCAGCACCTTGGCGCTGAGTTCCTGGCCGACGGTGACCACCTCGCTCGGGTGACGGACACGGCGCCAGGCCATGTCGGTGATGTGCAGCAGGCCGTCGATGCCGCCGAGGTCGACGAACGCGCCGTACTCGGTGATGTTCTTGACGACACCGTGGACGATGGCGCCTTCGGTCAGCGTCTCGAGCAGCTTGGCACGCTCTTCACCCATCGAAGCCTCGACCACCGCACGGCGCGACAACACGACGTTGTTGCGCTTGCGGTCGAGCTTGATGACCTTGAAGTCCATCGTCTTGCCTTCGAACGGCGACAGGTCCTTGACCGGGCGCGTGTCGATGAGCGAGCCGGGCAGGAAGGCGCGGATGCCGTTGACGAGGACGGTCAGGCCGCCCTTGACCTTGCCGGAGACGGTGCCGGTGACGAAGTCGCCGGACTCGAGCGAGGTCTCGAGCGACAGCCACGAGGCCAGGCGCTTGGCCTTGTCGCGCGACAGGATGGTGTCGCCGTAGCCGTTCTCGATGGCGTCGATGGCCACCGAGACGAAATCGCCGACCTGGACTTCGAGCTCGCCCTGGTCGTTCTTGAATTCTGCGATGGGAACGTAGGCTTCGCTCTTGAGGCCGGCGTTCACCACGACGTGGTTGAACTCGATGCGCACGACTTCGGCGGAGATGACCTCGCCGGCGCGCATGTCGTTCTTGCGGAGCGACTCTTCGAACAGAGCCGCGAAGCTGTCGACAGCGAAGGGGCTGTCAGGGATGTGGTCTAGGGATTGGGACATTCAGGGTTCCTTGGTGCCGGCGAAAACCAAGTGGAGTGAAACCGGCGGGGGTTGAGTGCAACGGGCGTTGCGGTGAGTTGACGATGTCGCCGCACCCGAGGGACGCCTGACGGCGAAGGTGGGAGGTGCAGCGGGCCTGGGAGCACCCGGCCCGGTCAGGCCGACCGGAACGGGCCGCGCTGTGCCCACCAACCCAGCACCTGGTCCACCGAGGCATCGATGGTCAGGCCCGAGTTGTCGAGCAGCAGCGCGTCGTCGGCGGGCTTCAAGGGGGCGATGGCGCGACCACGGTCACGGGCATCGCGGGCCTCGAGGTCTGCGCGAAGGTCGGCGAGATTAGCAGCAATTCCCTTAGAAATCAATTGCTTATGTCGGCGTTCGGCGCGCATCGCAGGGCTGGCCGTGAGGAACACCTTCAGGGGCGCGGCCGGGAAGATCACCGTGCCCATGTCGCGCCCGTCGGCCACCAGTCCCGGCAGCCGGCGGTACGACAGCTGCAGCGCCTCCAGTGCCGCACGCACCTCGGGCAGGGCCGAGATGCGCGAGGCCATGGCACCGACCGCCTCGAGGCGCAGGTCGGTGGCCACGTCGGTTCCCGACAGCAGCACGCGCTCGCCGTCGAAGCGCAGGTGCAGCGATGCGGCCACCGCCGCCAGGCCGGTGGCATCGCCGTCGGCCACGCCCTGGCGCTGCGCGGCCAGCGCGGTGGCGCGGTACAGCAGGCCCGAGTCGAGCTGGTGCCAGCCCAGCCGCGCCGCCACCGCGGCGGCCAGCGTGCCCTTGCCCGACGCCGTGGGGCCGTCGATGGTGATCACCGGCACGTCGGCGGCGCGCACCTCGACCGCAGTGAACAGGGTCTCGAAGTAGTCGGGGAAGGTCTTGGCCACGCAGCGCGGGTCGAGGATGCGCACGGTGACGCCCGCCTCCGTGCCCGTCGCGGCCAGCGGATTGAAGGCGACCAGCGACAGGCACATCGCGATGCGGTGGTCGTCGTAGGTGTGGATGGCGGCGTGCTGCCAGGCGCCGGCGGGCGGCGTGACCTCGATGAAGTCGGCGCCCTCGGTGACCGTGGCGCCGAGCTTGCGCAACTCGGCCGCCATCGCGGCGATGCGGTCGGTTTCCTTCACGCGCCAGCTGGCGATGTTGTCCAGCCGCGTCGTGCCCTCGGCGTACAGGGCCATCACCGCCAGCGTCATCGCCGCGTCGGGGATGTGGTTCGCATCCAGCGTCACCGCGCGCAGCGGCCAGGCGCCGCGCCGCACCTCGAGCCAGCCCGGGCCGCCGTCGACCACCGCGCCCATCGCACGCGCCGCGTCGACGAAGCGGATGTCGCCCTGGATCGAGTCGAGACCGACGCCTTCGATGCGCACCGGTGCGGCCGTCGCGGCGATCGCGCCCAGCGCGATGAAGTACGAGGCCGACGAGGCATCGGCCTCGACGTGCAGGGTGCCCGGCGAGCGGTAGCGGCAGCCCTGCGGCAGTGTGAAGCGCTCGAAACCCTGGCGCTGCACCTCGATGCCGAAGCGCTGCAGCAGCTTCAGGGTGATCTCGACGTAGGGCTTCGAGATGAGTTCGCCCTCGACCTCGACGGTGACCGGGCCGTCGGCACAGGCCAGCGGCAGCGCCAGCAGCAGCGCAGTGAGGAACTGGCTGGACACGTCGCCGCGCACGCGGATGGGTCGCTGGGTGGCCAGCCGGCCGCCGGGCTGGCCGTGCAGGGCCAGCGGCGGATAGCCGGGCTGGCCGAAGTCGTCGACCTGGCAGCCCAGTTGCCGCAGGGCGTCGACCAGGTCGCCGATCGGGCGCTCGTGCATGCGCGGCACGCCCGAAAGTTCGAAGCGCCCGCCCTGCAGCGTGACGAGCACCGCCAGCGCGGCGGCCAAGGGCCGCATCGCGGTGCCGGCATTGCCCAGGAACAGCGCCGCCTCGCGCACCGGCAGCCGTCCGCCCAGGCCGGTGACGGCCAGCCCGCCATCGGCCTGCGGCTGCAAGGTGCAGCCCATGGTGCGCAGCGCAGCGAGCATCACGCGCGTGTCGTCCGAATCGAGCAGGTCGCGCAGCACCGTGGTGCCTTCGGCCAGGCCGGCCAGCAGCAGCACGCGGTTGGAGATGCTCTTGGAGCCCGGCAGGCGCACACTGCCTGCGGCACCGCGCAGCGGCGGCAGGTCGAGGAAAGGGATGTCGTACATGGGGTGCCAACTCGCGACGCCCCCGGCCGACGGCCGGTGAGGGCGCCGCCTGGGTCTACTTGCTGGGGCCGCCTCGCCCGCCGCCGATCTGCCAGGCGCCGCGGCCTTCGGACGCGGCGCGGATCAGGTTTTCGAGCGCCTGCGCATTGCCGGCGTGGATGGCGGTTTCCATCGATTCGAGCGACTGGCGCAGGCGCTGCGACTGCTTCAGCACCTCTTCGCGGTTGGACATCAGGATGTCGCGCCACACGGTCGGGTCGCTGGCCGCGATGCGGGTGAAATCGCGGAAGCCGGGGCCGGCGAGCGAGAGGTAGTCGCGCCCGGCCGATTGGTTGACCACCGCGTTGAAGTAGGCGAAGGCCAGCAGGTGCGGCAGGTGGCTGACGGCGGCGAAGGCGGCATCGTGGTTCTCGGCCGTCATCTTCAGCACCTGGGCGCCGATGGCCGACCACACGTCGGTGGCTTTCTGCACCAGATCGGGCGAGGTCTGCGCCAGCGGCGTGAGGATGACCTGGCGGCCGGCGTACAGCGAGGCATCGGCATGGTCGACGCCAGCGCTCTCTTTGCCTGCGATGGGGTGGGCCGGCACGAAGGAGCCCACGCGCTCTTTCAGCACGCGGCGCGCGGTGTCGACGACGTCACGCTTGGTCGACCCGACGTCCATGAACAGCACGCCCGGTTCCACCAGGTGGCGGATGGCGCGGAAGGTGGCCTCGGTGGCGGCCACCGGCACCGCGATCAGCACGATGTCGGAGCCGGCCACGGCCAGCAGGGCCGATTCGGCGGCCACGTCGATCACACCCAGGCGCCGGGCCCGTTCGGTGGTGGACGGCGACTTGCTGTAGCCCACCACGCGCCGCACCAGGCCGCTGCGCTTGAGTGCGAGCGCGAACGAGCCGCCCATCAGGCCGCATCCGATCACGCCGAGCTGGTTGAACATGGCGGGCGGGGTCTCTCAGTGGCTGTCGATGGGGTAGGTGCCCAGCACCTTGAAGAAGGCACAGGCCTGGCGAAGGGCGCGCAGTGCCATCGAGACCCGCTCGTCGTCGGGGTGGCCTTCGATGTCGATGTAGAAGTAGTACTCCCACTGGCCCGATCGAGCCGGTCGCGATTCGAAGCGCGTCATCGACACGCCGTGGGCCTTCAAGGGCACCAGCATGTCGTGCACCGCACCGGGCTTGTTGTCCACCGACACCACCAGGCTCGTGCAGTCGTGGCCCGAGGCCTTGGGCGCCGGGTGGCGGTCGGGGTGGGTGACGATGGCGAAGCGGGTGCGGTTGTGCGCGTCGTCCTGGATGGCCGGGGCCAGCACGTGCAGGCCGAACTCGCTGGCCGCGCGCTGGCTGGCGATGGCGGCCAGCGTGGGGTCGAGCGAGGCCAGCCGCGCCCCTTCGGCATTGCTGGCCACCGGGCGCCGCTCGGCGTCGGGCAGGTGGTGGCTGAGCCAGCCGTGGCACTGGGCCAGTGCCTGCGGGTGGGCGCACACAGCATGGATGCCGGCCTGGGTGGCCTCTTTGCGCAGCAGGTTGTGCCGCACGATCAGGCTGGTCTCGCCGATGATGAAGAGCGGCGTGGTCAGGAACAGGTCGAGCGATCGGGCCACCACGCCCTCGGTGGAGTTCTCGACCGGCACGACACCGAAGTCGGCCGCGCCGGCGGCGGTGGTGCGGAACACCTCGTCGAAGCTGGCGCAGGGCACGCGCACGATCGAACTGCCGAAGAAGCCCAGCGCGGCCTCTTCGCTGAAGGTGCCTGCCGGGCCTAGGTAGGCCACGCGGGTGGGGGTTTCCAGCGCGCGGCAGGCCGACATGATCTCGCGCCAGATCGGGGCTACGCTCTCGTTCTTCAGCGGGCCGGTGTTGACCTGCTTCAGGCCGTCGATCACCTGGGCCTCGCGCTCGGGCCGGAAGACCACCGAGCCTTCGTGCTTCTTGATCTCGCCGACCTCGAGGGCCAGTCCCGCCCGGCGGTTGAGCAGCGCCAGCAACTCGCGGTCGACGGCGTCGATGCGGTCGCGCAGCGCCAGCAGGGCCGACGCGGGGGGACGGTCCTCCAGGCTCATTTGCGCGCGGCGGAGGCGGGCGGTTTGGCGGCTGGGGCAGCCTTGGGTGCGGCGCCGTTGTTGGTCATGCCCAGCTTCTTGCCGATGACTTCCTGCAAGGCCCGCAGCTTGGGCTCGACGGTGGGCCGGGTGTCGGTGATCAGCTTCTCGAGCAGCACCTTCTGCATGTCGCCGCCGAGTGACTGGTACTTGCGGTAGATGGGTGAATCGAGCATCGCGAGGACCTGCTTGAGTTCGTCCTCGGTGAACTTCTCTTCCATCATGGTGCCCACGGTGGTCGGGGCCAGCTTGAGCGCGCGCTCGCGCAGCAGCGGCATCACCTCGTCGCCGTACTTCTTGAAATCGACCTGGATGTCCTTGGCCACGGCTTCGCGCTGCTCGGGCGGGATGCGCGCCTGCAGCACCGCCATGGTCTGCTGGGCGATCTGCGCCATCGACTGCTCGCCCAGGCCGCGGGCGATCGACTCGACCGCACCCTGTTGCAGTTGAAGTACCTTCTGCACCAGCTCCTTCTTGGCCGGAGACGACGGTGTGGCAGGCGCGGCGGGCGAGGCGGGCGCGGCAGGCCCCTGTGCGGCAGCCAGCGTGCAGGCCGTCGCCAGGGTGGCGGCCGAGAGCAGGCGAATCAAGGTCATGAAGGGTCCTGTGGGTTGGGATTGGATTCGGGATCGGCGTCGGTGTCTGTGTCGACCGACAGGTCGCCGTTGGCGTCGTTCTCGACGATGCGCTGCAGGCCCGACAGCTTGGAGCCGTCGTCCAGCGCGATCAGTGTCACGCCCTGCGTGGCGCGGCCGAGTTCGCGGATCTCGGACACGCGGGTGCGCACCAGCACGCCCTTGTCAGTGATGAGCATGATCTCGTCGGCCGGCCGCACCAGCGTGGCGGCGACGACCTTGCCGTTGCGCTCGGTCTGCTGGATGGCGATCATGCCCTTGGTGCCGCGGCCGTGGCGGGTGTACTCGACGATGCTGGTGCGCTTGCCGTAGCCGTTCTCGCTGGCGGTGAGCACGCTCTGCGTCTCGTCCTCGGCCACCAGCATGGCGATGACGGACTGGCCATCGTCGAGCATCATGCCGCGCACGCCGCGGGCCTGGCGGCCCATCGGGCGCACGTCGTCCTCGTCGAAGCGCACGGCCTTGCCACCGTCGGAGAACAACATCACGTCGTGCTTGCCGTCGGTGAGCGCAGCGCCGATGAGGTGGTCGCCCGGGTCGAGGTCGACCGCGATGATGCCGGCCTTGCGCGGGTTGCTGAACTCGTCGAGCGCGGTCTTCTTCACCGTGCCCAGTGCCGTGCCCATGAAGATGAAGTGGTCGCCGGGGAAGGTGCGGAACTCGCCCGTCAGCGGCAGCACCACGGTGATCTTCTCGTCCGGCTGCAGCGGGAACATGTTGACGATCGGCTTGCCGCGGCTGGCGCGGCCGCCCTGGGGCACCTCCCAGACCTTGAGCCAGTAGACCCGGCCGCGGTTCGAGAAGCACAGGATCCAGTCGTGCGTGTTGGCGATGAAGAGCTGGTCGATCCAGTCGTCTTCCTTGGTGGCCGTGGCCTGCTTGCCGCGGCCGCCGCGGCGTTGGGCGCGGTACTCGGCCAGCGGCTGGCTCTTGAAGTAGCCCGTGTGGCTGAGCGTGACCACCATGTCGGTGGGCGTGATCAGGTCTTCGGTGCCCAGTTCCTGCACGTTGTGCTCGACCACGCTGCGGCGCACGGCCAGCTTGGTGGTGCCGAACTCGGCCTTCAGCGCGGTGAGCTCGTCGGCGATGATGGTCGTCACGCGCTCCGGCCGGGCCAGGATGTCGAGCAGGTCGGCGATGACGGACATCACCTCCTTGTACTCGCCGATGATCTTGTCCTGCTCGAGGCCGGTGAGCCGCTGCAGGCGCATCTGCAGGATCTCGCTGGCCTGGTCGTCGGACAGGCGGTACAGGCCGTCGGCCTGCAGGCCGTAGCTTGCGGGCAGGCCCTCGGGGCGGTAGGCCGCGCGGCCACCGGGCGTGTCGCCCTCGGCGCGCACCAGCATCTCGCGCACCATCGACGAATCCCAGCTCTTGGCCATCAGCGCGGCCTTGGCCACCGGTGGCGTGGGGCTGGTCTTGATGGTCTCGATGAACTCGTCGATGTTGGCCAGCGCCACCGCCAGGCCTTCGAGCACGTGGCCGCGCTCGCGCGCCTTGCGCAGTTCGAACACCGTGCGCCGCGTCACCACCTCGCGCCGGTGCTCGAGGAAGATGTCGAGCAGCTGCTTCAGGTTGCACAACTTGGGCTGGCCGTCGATCAGCGCGACCATGTTGATGCCGAAGGTGTCCTGCAGCTGCGTCTGCTTGTACAGGTTGTTCAGCACCACCTCTGGCACTTCGCCGCGCTTGAGCTCGATCACCACCCGCATGCCCGACTTGTCGGACTCGTCCTGGATGTGGCTGATGCCGTCGATCTTCTTGTCGTGGACGAGCTCGGCGATGCGCTCGAGCAGCGTCTTCTTGTTCACCTGGTAGGGGATCTCGTCGACGATGATCGACTGGCGCGAGCCCTTGTCGATGTCCTCGAAGTGGCACCTGGCGCGCATGATCACCTTGCCGCGGCCGGTGCGGTAGCCCTCGCGCACGCCATTGACACCGTAGATGATGCCGGCGGTGGGAAAGTCGGGTGCCGGAATGATCTCCATCAGCTCTTCGAGCGTGGCCTGCGGGCTCTTCAGCAGGTGCAGGCAGGCATCGACCACCTCGTTGAGGTTGTGCGGCGGGATGTTGGTGGCCATGCCCACCGCGATGCCGGCCGAGCCGTTGATCAGCAGGTTGGGCAGCCGTGCCGGCAGCACCGTGGGCTCTTTCTCGGAGCCGTCGTAGTTGGGTGCGAAGTCGACCGTTTCCTTGTCGATGTCGGCCAGCATCTCGTGGGCGATCTTCGACAGGCGGATCTCGGTGTAGCGCATCGCCGCGGCGTTGTCGCCATCGACCGAGCCGAAGTTGCCCTGGCCGTCGACCAGCATGTGGCGCAGCGAGAAATCCTGCGCCATGCGCACGATGGTGTCGTACACCGCGGTGTCGCCGTGCGGGTGGTACTTGCCGATCACGTCGCCGACGATGCGCGCGCTTTTCTTGTAAGGCCGGTTCCAGTCGTTGTTGAGTTCGTGCATCGCGAACAGCACGCGCCGGTGCACCGGCTTGAGGCCGTCGCGCGCGTCGGGCAAGGCGCGCCCGACGATCACGCTCATTGCGTAGTCGAGGTAAGAACGCCGCATCTCCTCCTCGAGGCTGATGGGCAGTGTTTCCTTGGCGAACTGGGTCATGCGGGGTCGGCGTGCGGGGCCGTGGATCGGGCGGCCGCGAGGCGAGGCTGCCGGCGGCGATCGTCGATTCTAAGCGCGGGGTGGGTGTCGCGGCCCTGCAACAAGATCGGTGCACTGGCGCGTCTATCGGCCGAAACTGAAGGTGCCCTGACACCCTATGGCACAATAATCCGCAGGTGGCGAACACACGCCGCACTGTGTGTTTTCCGGCTCCCATTGCATCCGATTTGGACGTAACGCAGCCTTTTATGCGGCTTTCCTCGAGAGGAGAATCATGAAGAAACTCAATATGGTGGCGGTGCTCTTCGCGTCGGCCGCGCTGGCCGCCCCGATGGCGGCATCTGCCCAAGTCAAGTCGATCGACAACTGGCGCAGTGCTGACAACAGCATGGTCTGGAAGAACGGCACCAACGAACTTTGCTGGCGCGACGCCAACTGGACGCCGCAAACCGCTGCCGAGAAGTGCGACGGGGCCATTGCTCCCGCTGCGCCCGCCCCGGCTCCGGCCCCGGCACCTGCGC
>NZ_MWLO01000085.1 GCF_002198735.1 Ideonella sp. A 288 | reverse complement strand
CGACCGCCCCGCCGCCCCGCCGCGCAGCGCCCCGCAGCGGGCGATGGACAAGCTGGGCCTGCGCCGCGACATCGACCTGGCCCTGCACCTGCCGCTGCGCTACGAGGACGAGACCCGCGTGGTGCCCATCGCCGACCTGCGCGACGGCACCCCGGCGCAGGTCGAGGGCGAGGTGGCCGAGGCGCGCATCGAGCTGCGCCCGCGCCGGCAGCTGGTGGTGCGCCTGCGCGACGACAGCGGCGAGCTGGTGCTGCGCTTCCTGCACTTCTATCCCTCCCACCAGAAGGCGCTGGTCTACGGCGCCCGCGTGCGCGCCCGCGGCGAAGCGCGCGACGGCTTCTTCGGCCTGGAGATGGTGCACCCGGTGTTCCGCACGGTGGACGCGCACACGCCGCTGGCCACGTCGCTGACGCCGGTGTACCCCACCAGCGCCCAGCTGCCGCAGTCCTACCTCCGAAAGGCAGTGTCCTCGGCCCTGGGGCGGGCGCCCTTGCACGAGCTGCTGCCGCCGGGCACCGTGCCGCCCGGCCTGCCGCCGCTGCGCGAGGCGCTGCAGTGGCTGCACCACCCGCCGCCATCGGCCAGCATCGCCGCGCTGGAAGACCGCAGCCACCCGGCCTGGCAGCGGCTGAAGTTCGAGGAGCTGCTGGCCCAGCAGCTGTCGCAGCGCTTCGCCCAGCGCGAGCGCGCCCAGCTGCAGGCACCGGTGCTGGCCTCGCGGCCCGGCGGGCTGCACGAGCAGTTGCTGGCGGCACTGCCCTTCGCGCTGACCGGGGCCCAGCGCCGCGTGGCCACCGAGATCGCCGCCGACCTGGGCGCGGGCCGGCCGATGCACCGGCTGCTGCAGGGCGACGTGGGCTCGGGCAAGACGGTGGTGGCGGCACTGGCCGCGGCGGTGGCCATGGACAGCGGCTGGCAGTGCGCGCTGATGGCGCCCACCGAGATCCTGGCCGAGCAGCATTTCCGCAAGCTGGTGCAGTGGCTCGAGCCGCTGGGCGTGGGCGTGGCCTGGCTCACCGGCAGCCGCAAGGGCAAGGCGCGGCAGGCGATGGTCGAGCGCGTGGCCTCGGGGGACGCCAGGCTGGTGGTGGGCACGCACGCGGTGATCCAGGACGACGTGCACTTTGCGCGCCTGGGGCTGGCCATCGTCGACGAGCAGCACCGCTTCGGCGTCGCGCAGCGGCTGGCCCTGCGGCGCAAGCTGGGCGCCTCCGACCTGGAGCCGCACCTGCTGATGATGAGCGCCACGCCCATCCCGCGCACGCTGGCGATGAGCTATTTCGCCGACCTGGACGTGAGCACGCTCGACGAGCTGCCGCCCGGCCGCACGCCGGTGCTGACCAAGCTGATCGCCGACGGCCGCCGCGCCGAGGTGGTGTCGCGCATCGACGATGAGCTGTCGCGCGGGCGGCAGGTGTACTGGGTCTGCCCGCTGATCGAGGAGAGTGAGAAGCTCGACCTGCAAAACGCCACCGAGACCCACGCGCGGCTCAGCGCCGCGCTGCCCGGCCGCCTGGTGGGCCTGCTGCACGGCCGCATGCCGGCGGCCGAGAAGGCCGCGGTGATGGCCCTGTTCACCGCCGGCGAGATGGCGGTGCTGGTGGCCACCACGGTGATCGAGGTGGGCGTGGACGTGCCCAACGCCAGCCTGATGGTGATCGAGCACGCCGAGCGCTTCGGTCTGAGCCAGCTGCACCAGTTGCGCGGGCGGGTGGGCCGCGGCGCCGCGGCCAGCGTGTGCGTGCTGCTGTACAGCGCGCCGCTGTCGCCCACCGCAAAGGACCGGCTGCGCGCGATGGCCGAGACGAACGACGGCTTCGAGATCGCGCGGCGCGACCTCGAGATCCGCGGACCGGGCGAGTTCATGGGCGCGCGGCAGAGCGGCGACGCGCTGCTGCGCTTTGCCGACCTGGCCGAGGACGCCCCGCTGCTGCAGCGCGCCCGCGAGGCGGCGGCCGTCCTGGTGGAGCGCGACGCCGACGCGGCGCGCGCGCACGTGGCGCGCTGGCTGGACAGCCGGGCCGACTACCTCAACGCATGAGGCTGCAACGTGCCGGGAGCACCCGCCGCGTGCTCAGGCCGCGCGTGCGCGCCGGCGCCGAGCGATGGCGCCCAGCAGCGGCAGGCCGGCCAGCCACAGCGCCCAGGTGCCGGGCTCGGGGATGGTGGCCATGATCCAGCCGCTGTAGCCCGACACACGGGTGTCGCCGGCGAACTCGCCGTAGGTGGAGTTGAGGAAGGTGTCGGTGTCGCTGCTCTGGCCGGTGTTGAAGGCGATGCGCAGGCCGAACGATGTGATGCCGGCCAGCTGGCCGTTGATGAAGGTGGGGCCGCCCGAATCGCCCGGCGCCGACATGACCTCGTTGAGGCCCAGGCCGGTGTTCTGGAAGGGCGCGCCGAAGAAGAACCCGAAGCCGTCGTTGCCGGCGGTGCCGTTGTCGAAGTCGTACATCAGGATGTTAGGGTTGGATTCGCCGTCGCCCCAGAAATCCAGTGCCGTCATCTCGTAGGTGTTCTGGCCCCTGCGCCAGTCGTTGCCGAGCGTGTCGCCGGTGGCGCCGGTGCCGGTGAGGCCGAAGCCCGATTTGGTGCCGACCTGCCCGATCTCGTCCGATGCGGTGTACAGGGCGTAACGGTCGGCGCTGGCCGGTGCCACGGCAGCCAGGGTGATGATCGCCAGGTCGTTGCCGACGCTGGTGATGTTGCCGGTCCATCCCGGGTGCACGGTGACCGACTGCATCGCGACGCCGGCAAAGCTGCCGGTGTAGGGGTTGGCATTGGCCGTGACCGGGAACTGGGCGGTCCCGCTGGCGAAGGTGGACTGGCCGAAGGCATCGGTGACGCAGTGCGCCGCGGTCAACACGTGGCGTCCGCTGCCCAGCAGCGCGCCGGAACACAGCGTGCCGCCATTGATGATCAGCCGGGCCACGCCGCTCATGTCGCCGCCGAACTCGGGGCGGTGGCGCAGGTTGTAGGCGGAGGCGCCGTCGGCGGCGGGGGTGGGTGTGGCGGTGGTGGTGTACAGCCCGCGCGCCTGCCAGGTGAGCTCGCCGTTGGTGCCGGACAGGGGGCTTTCGGCCGGCGTGGTGGTGGCGACGGTGGCCGCCGACGCGGCGGTGCCCAGGGCCCAGGCGGCCACCAGAAGGGCCGACGACGATGTTCTTCTCATGCAATTCCCCCTGCGATCGCCCCGGCTCGACTGCCGGGTGCATCTTGACCGAAGTCTATCGACCTGCGGCGGCCCCTTCCCGCCGAAGACACATCTGGTTGCAGCCACCCCCCTGCCCAGGGGGAGTCGCGGGGCTGTGCCGGATAATCGGCGGCCATGACCCTGACCGAGCTGCGCTACATCGTCGCGGTGGCCCGAGAAAAGCACTTCGGCCGGGCGGCCGAGGCCTGCTTCGTGTCGCAGCCCACGCTGTCGGTGGCCATCAAGAAGCTCGAGGAAGAGCTCGACGTCAAGCTGTTCGAGCGCGGCGCGTCGGAGGTCAGCGTCACGCCGCTGGGCGAGGCGATCTGCCGGCAGGCGCAGTCGGTGCTGGAGCAGGCCGCGGCCATCAAGGAGATCGCCAAGCGCGGCAAGGACCCGCTGAGCGGTCCGCTGCGGCTGGGCATCATCTACACGATCGGCCCCTACCTGCTGCCCGACCTGGTGCGCCAGGCCATCGACCTGACGCCGCAGATGCCGCTGCTGCTGCAGGAGAACTTCACCGTCAAGCTGCTGGAGATGCTGCGCACCGGCGAGCTCGACTGCGCCATCATGGCCGAGCCCTTCCCGGACACCGGCCTGGCGGTGGCGGCGCTGTACGACGAGCCCTTCATGGCCGCCGTGCCCGCGAACCACGCGCTGGCCAGGCGCAAGCGCATCAGCGCCGAGGAGCTGAAGCAGGAGACCATGCTGCTGCTGGGCACCGGCCACTGCTTCCGCGACCACGTGCTCGAGGTGTGCCCCGAGTACGCCCGCTTCTCCAGCGACGCCGAGGGCATCCGCAAGAGCTTCGAGGGCTCGTCGCTCGAGACCATCAAGTACATGGTGGCCTCGGGCATGGGCGTGACGGTGGTGCCGCAGCTCAGCGTGCCGCGCGATGTGCAGCCGCACATCCGCTACATCCCGTTCGACGCGCCGGTGCCCACGCGCCGCGTGGTGCTGGCCTGGCGGCGCAGCTTCACCCGCTACGAGGCCATCGCGGCGCTGCGCAATGCGGTCTATGCCTGCGAGTTGCCGGGGGTGAAGCGGCTGACGGGGTGAGGCGCCGGGACCGACGGGGCCTCCGGGACGTGGCGGGCCGTCACATCGCTCGGGCAGAGTGACGGGGCCCAGCATTTCGTTACCCGCCTTGCTATCCTCATTGCAATGTCCGCAGAGATCGCCCAGCTCGAAGCCACGATCCTTGCGCTCGAATCGCAACGCGCCGTGCTCGGCGATCTGGTGGTGGACACCGCCGTCGGGCCGCTGCGGGCCCGCCTGGCGGCGCTGAACGCGCCACCCGCGCCGCCGCCACCGGCAGCCCCCGAGGCTGCAGAGCCGGCACAGGCCCTGAAGCTGGTGACGGTGATGTTCCTGGACGTCGTCGGCTCCACCACGCTGAGCCAGCACCTCGACCCCGAAGAGATCCACGCCGTGATGGACGGTGCGCTCGAACGCTGCACCGCCATCGTGCAGTCGCATGGCGGCAAGGTGCTGCAGTACGCGGGCGACAACCTGCTGGCCGCCTTCGGCGCCGACGAGGCGCGCGAGGACGACGCCCGCCGCGCCGTGCTGTGCGGCCTGGCCCTGCTGGCCGAGGGCCGTGCGCTGGGCGAGGAGGTGGCGCGCGCGCACCGGCACGAGGGCTTCAATGTGCGCGTGGGCCTGCACACCGGCGGCGTGCTGCTGGGCGGCGGCGTCGATGCCGAGGGCACCATCCGCGGCATCTCGGTGAACATCGCCGCGCGCATGGAGCAGACCGCACCGGCCGGCGCGCTGCGCATCAGCCACGACACCTGGCGCCAGGTGCGCGGGCTGTTCGATGCCGAAGAGCAGGACCCGATCGCGGTGAAGGGCGTGGACAAGCCCATCGTCACCTACCTGGTCAAGCGTGCCAAGCCGCGCGCGCAGCGCACGTCGACGCGGGGTGTCGAGGGCGTCGACACCCGCATGATCGGCCGCGATGCCGAGTTGCACGCGCTGCAGGACGCCTTCTCGCGCGTGGCCGCCGGACGCCAGCTCGAGATGGTGCAGGTGGTGGCCGAGGCCGGCGTGGGCAAGAGCCGGCTGCTGCACGAGTTCGACCAATGGGCAGAGACGCAGCGCGAGCGTTTCCACAGCTTCCAGGGCCGGGCCGACCCGCAGACGCAGGCGCAGCCCTACGGCCTGTTGCGCGACGTGCTGGCCTGGCGCCTGCAGATCGCCGACGGCGACCCGATGCCGCTGGCGCGGCAGAAGGTCGAGGCCGGCATCGCGCCGCTGTTCATGGACGACGACGGCCCGGCACTGGCCCAGGCCCATGCGCATCTGCTGGGCCACCTGATCGGGCTGGACTTCAGCGACAGCCCACACGTGCAGGGCATCCTCGACGACCCGCAGCAGATCCGCGCACGGGCCTTCCACGCCGCGGTGCAGTCGTTCCGGCGTTTCAGCGCCCATGGGGGCCTGCCCATCGTGCTGCAACTCGACGACCTGCACTGGTCGGACGACGGCTCGCTGGATTTCCTGGCCCACCTGTGCCGCGTCAACCGCGACGTGCCGATGCTGCTGCTGTGCCTGACCCGGCCCACGCTCTACGAGCGTCGCGCCGACTGGGCCGCACCGCCCTGGCCGCTGCAGCGCATCGACCTGGCGCCGCTGGACAAGCAGGGCAGCCAGCAACTGGCCGACGAGTTGCTGCAGAAGCTGCCCGAGGTGCCCGCGGCGCTGACCGAGCTGATCATCGGCCGCGCCGAAGGCAACCCGTTCTACATGGAAGAGCTGGTGAAGATGCTCGTCGACCAGGGCGCGCTCGAGCCCGGGCCCGAGCGTTGGGCGCTGCACGCCGAGCGCCTGGTGGCCGCGGCGGTGCCGCCCACGCTCACCGGCGTGCTGCAGGCCCGGCTCGACGGGCTGCCCGGCATCGAGCGGCTGGCGCTGCAGGAGGCCAGCGTCATCGGCATGGTGTTCTGGGCGCAGGCGCTGGCGGCGCTGGACGACCAGGCGCCGCGCGCGCTGCCGGCGCTGGCGCGGCGCGAGCTGGCGCTGCCGCGCGCCGACTCCAGCCTCGACGGTGCGCAGGAGTACGCCTTCAAGCACCAGATCCTGCGCGAGGTCACCTACGACACGCTGCTCAAGCGCTTCCGGCGCAAGTTCCATGCGCGCGCCGCCGACTGGCTGGCCGGCCAGACCGGCGCGCGTGCCAACGCGCTGCTGGGCACCGCCGCCGAGCACTACGAGAAGGCCGGCGACGCCGCCCACGCGGCCGAGTACTACACCCGTGCCGCCGAAGAAGCGCGCAAGCGCTACGCCCACGGTGCCGTGCTGGCCAACGTGTCGCGCGCGCTGGCGCTGCTGTCGGACGAGACTGCGCTGTCGGCCGAGGCCGTGCAGTCACTGCGCTGGCGCCTGCTGGACGCCCGCGAGCGCACGCTCGACCTGCAGGGCCGGCGCCCCGAGCAGCGAGCCGACCTCGAGGTGCTGGAGCAGATGGCCGAGGCGATGGGCGACGACCACCGCCGCGCCGACCTGGCCACCCGCCGCTGCCTGCTGGCCGTGCGCACCGGGGACTACACCGGACAGCGGGACGCGGCGCGGCTGGCCATGGCCCTGGCCACGCGCGCGCAGGACACCAAGCTGCGGCTCAACGCCCAGCGCCTGCTGGCTGATGCGATGGCGCGGCTGGGCGACGTCGACGGCGGCCAGGCGCTGGCGCTGGAGGGCCTGGCCGAGGCGCGCGCCAGCGGCCTGATCGGGCTGGAGAGCCGCTTCCTCAACGCGCTGACCGTGATCGCCAACCGCAAGCAGGACGTGGTGGCGCTGCTCGACGCCTGCCAGCAGGCGGTGCGATTGCGCCGCGAGCTGGGCGATCGGCGCAACGAGGCGATCGGCATGGCCACCCTCGGCGGCGCGTGGCTCGAGCTGGGCGATCTGGAACAGGCGCAGTACGACCTCGACGAATGCCTGAAGCTGCACCGCGCGGTGGGCGACCGAGGCCTGGAGCCGATCGCGCTGGCCAACCTGTCGCAATTGGCGATGTGGCAGGGCCAGGGAGAGCGGGCGCGCAGCCACGCCATGGCGGCACTCGAGATCGCCGTGGACGTGCAGGCCAAGGAACTCGAGGCCTTTGCCTGCTGGAGCCTGGGCCAGGCCGAGCTGGCGCTGGGCCAGGCCGACGCGGCGGCGCAGGCCTTCGGGCGTGCGCTGGCCGTGGCCGACGCCATCGACAGCCCCTACCGACTGGATGCGGTGGCTGGCCTGGCGCGCGTGGCCCTGGCGCGCGATGACCTGCCCGCGGCCCAGGCCCAGGTGCAGGTGCTGCAGGCCCACGAGGCCGGCGGCGGCCAGCTCGACGGCACGCTGGGCCAGCGGCTGATCGAGCTGACGTGGTGGCAGGTGCTGGTGCGTGCGGGCGATGCTGCCGCGGGCCCCTTGCTCGAGCGTGCCCATGCCGGGCTGCTGGCCCGCGCGGAGGCGATCAACGACCTGTCGCTGCGCGAAAGCTTCCTCGCCCGCGTGCCCGAAAACCGCGCATTGCTGGCGGCCTGGGCGGCGCGCCCACCGACCCGCCCCGACGGGGCCTGACGCGGGTGGCGCCCGCGGCGGCTCAGGTGCGGCGGCGCGCGCGCCGCGCCAGGCCGGCCGCGGCCAGCGCCGTCAGCACCAACGCGATGCCGCCAGGCTCGGGCACCAACACGGCCCGCTGGCGAACGAAGTCCGTCAGGGCCGAGGTGCCCACCGAATCGGCCGGGCACTGCGGCTCGGTGGGCGCGAGGGCGGCCGGGTTGCAGGTGTAAAGCGTGGCCGACCGCGGGCTGGCCAGGAAGCCCAGCCAGAACGTGCCGGTGAAGTTGATGTCGTCCGCGGGGTTCAGCGGGTCGGGGCCGGCATCGAACAGGTTGGTTGGCAGGCCGACGCCCAGGTCGGTCGAGATGCCGATCACCTCGTTCTGCCCGGTGCCGACGTCGAAGGCCATCAGCGCGGTATTCACCACATAGGCAGCGCCGTTGAAGGCCAGCGTCTGCACCGTGGGCTCGCCGGGGGTGTTGATGTTGTACAGCTCGACGTTGGCCGACAGGACGGCCATGGCGCCCAGGGAACAGGGGTTGGCGAGGTTCGACACGATCCCGGCGTTCGCAAAGCACGCGTCGGGCACGAAGAAGGTGGCCTGGCCGCGGTAGCCGAGGTTGGGCACGCCGGGACCGAAGGTCGGGTCGAAGGTGCCGACGACGATCGCCGAGTGAGCCGGCACCATGGCGCACGCGGCGGCCGCCAGGGCCAGGCCGGTGGCGAAGGACTTCAGGCTCTTGGTGGCGGACTTGGCCATCTTGGCTCCCAACGGGTGGCCGGCTGCGCGGCGGGTGACTGGTGTGCCCGATCGGACCGCCTGCGCAGGCAGGTCGGGCCTTCGATGCTTTTGAACGACCCCAGGCAATAGCAAAAATCATGCCCCATACCAAAGGCTGGGCGCAAGGCCTTGATTTGTAAGCATTTACGGCTGCGCTCTTCGCCAAGGCCGGGCGTCTGGCCCGGCCCATGTCAAATGCACCGACACACTGGCGGCGTCAATTGGCACCGGTCGGCCAGCGCTATGCTGTTTTGCGTCTGGTCCACACGAGCACCCGGAAGCCATGAGCGACTACCCCGCCGACATCTACACCGAACCCTCGAACGTCGACGTGCGCACGCTCGACAACCTCGGCCCGCTGCGCGCGCTGGCCGGCGTGTGGCAGGGCACGCGCGGCCTGGACGTGAAGCCCAAGGCCGAGGGCCCGAAGAAGCAGGCCTACGTCGAACGCATCGAGCTGCAGCCGATCGACCCGGCCACCAACGGCCCGCAGTTGCTGTACGGCCTGCGCTACCACACGCACGTCACCAAGCCCGAGCAGGTGAAGACCTACCACGACCAGGTGGGCTACTGGCTGTGGGAGCCGGCCACCGGCTGCGTGATCCACACGCTGACCATCCCGCGCGGGCAGACGGCCATGGCCGCCGGCACCGCCGCCGCCGACGCGCGCGAGTTCGAGCTGGTGGCCACCCAGGGGCTGGACACCTGGGGCATCTGCTCGGCGCCGTTCCTGCAGTACGCCTTCCGCACCACCGAGTTCCGCATCAAGGTCACTGCCTACGACGACGGCACCTGGGGCTACGAGGAAGACACCGTGCTGATGATCCGCGGGCAAACCGAGCCCTTCCACCACACCGACCGCAACCGGCTGACGAAGATCGCCGAGCCGACGCCGAACCCGCTGGCGCGGTAGCGCGCGGCTACACGTCGTCGACGCGCTTCGGCCAGCTGGCCTTGAGCAGGCGCGAGAGCGCGCGGTCGGCCAGCAGCCGGCCGCCAGTCTGGCAGCGGGCGCAGTAGTTGGTTTCGTTCTCGGCGTGCAGGATGCGTTGGACAGGCGTGCCGCAGTCCGGACACGGTTGGCCGAAGCGGCCATGCACCGCCATCTGCGGGTGGAAGGCCGTCACCTTGTCGGGCCAGCCGCCGTGGGCAAGGGCCTCGGCGCGCAGCCGGGCGGTCCACTCGACCATCACGGCGCGCGTGGCCACCAGCAGCCGCTGCGCGGCGGCGGCATCGAGCGAGCGCGTCAATGCCACCGGCGACATCCGCGCGCGGTGCAGGATCTCGTCGGAGTACGCATTGCCGATGCCGCTGAAGAGCTGCGGGTTGGTCAGCGCGCGCTTGAGCGTGTGGTTCTCGGCCGCAAGGCGTTGGGCGAAGGCGGCCTCGTCGCAGGCCATCACATCGATGCCGCCGGGGTCCATCGCCGCCAGCGCGTCGCGCCCGGCCACCAGGTGCAGCGAGGCCCGGCGCTGCGTGCCAGCCTCGGTGAGCAGCAACTGGCCCTGGTCGAACTCGAAGGTGGCCAAGCCGATCTTGCCCGGCGGCTTGGCGCCCGGGGCCAGCCAGCGCAGCCGGCCGGCGATCATCAGGTGGACCACCAGCATCAGCTCGGTGCCGTCGGCGCCCCGCAGCACCAGCACCACGCGCTTGCCCAGGCGCTCGACGCCGGTGACGATCGCGCCGTCGGCCTGGGCGATCGGCGGCACCGCGGTGCGCAGGACGAAAGGGTTGAGGATGCGCACGCGCCGCAGCGTCTGGCCGCTCACCTTGGCGGCCAGGCTGTCGACATAGACCGTGATGTCGGGCAGCTCGGGCATGGCGCCGAGTGTGCCAGTGCGTCAGCCGAGCGGAAAGTCGTAGCGGATGAAGCCGCGGTGCTGCGCCACGCGGTCGTACAGCGCCCGGGCGCGGGCATTCGATTCGTGGGTGAGCCAGTGCAACCGCGCGGCACCGTGCTCGCGCGCGCTGGCCGCCACCCGCTCGATCAACGCGGCCGCCACGCCGAGGCCGCGCGTGGCCTCGTCGACGTACAGGTCCTGCAGGTAGCAGGCATCGGCCATCCACGGGTTGGCGTGGAACAGGTAGTGGACGATGCCCACCAGCCGCCCCCGCCGGTGCGCGCCCCAGGCGAACACACCCTGGCCGGCCACCAGCCGCGCCCAGGTGGCGTCGTAGTGCGAGGCCGGCAGCTCGGTCTCGTAGAAGCGCTTGTAGGCCTCGGCCAGCACGCCCCAGGCGGCGCGGTCGGCGGGCTGCAGGCGGGCGAGGGTGAGATCGTCGTTCATGCGATGCGGGGCTGCGGTCAGCGCGGGCCGTGCTGCACCACCAGGCCGGCCATGGCCACCGCCTCGTCGTCGCCGCGCTCGGCCAGCACGTCGGCCACGCCCTGGCGGTCGGCGGCGCTGCGGTTCTGGCTGACCTTCCACTTGCCCACCAGGCGGTCGATCGGGATCTCGATGCCGACGATGGCGCCGAGCATGGTGTCGATGTAGTCGGCCGGCGCGTCGGACACGGCCCAGGGCTTGTCCAGACCGCTTTCGTGCGTGCGCGTGAGGCGGCCGACGATCTGCAGCAGCTCGGCCTTGTCCTCGATCGCCCGCGGCGTGCCGTGGGCGTGCACCACGGCATAGTTCCAGGTGGGCACGACCTTGCCGTGCGCTTGCTTCGAAGGGTAGGACGACGGGCTGACGTAGGCCTGCGGCCCCTGGAACGCGACGATGCTGGCGGCCAGCCGCTGCCACAGCGGGTTGGCCCGCGCGACGTGGCCGACCAGCGTGCCGTGCGGGCCGCGCGTGGCGTCGATCATGAACGGCACGTGGTTCAGCACCAGCTCGCCGCCGGGTGCGCTGGCCCAGGCGCCGAGAGGGTGGGCGCGGATCAGTCCCTGCATCAGGGCGGTGTCGGTGATCTCGAAGTGGACGGGCAGGTACATGGGGTCTCGGGGCAGTGGTATCGGTGGAAGGATCAGTGCACCGGCTCGCAGCGCACCTCGGACTTCACCGAGTTGGCGATGAAGCAGGCCTCGTGGGCCTCGTGGTGCAGGCGGTGCAGTTCGGCGGCATCGGGCCGGCGCTCGCCGCCCCAGGTGACGGCCGGGCGCAGCGTGACCAGGGTCATCGCCAGGCGGCCCTCGGCGTTGCGGGCCATCACGCCGAGCGCGTCGTCGCGGTAGTCGTCCACCGTCCAGCCGGCGCGGGCGGCCAGGTTCAGGAACCACAGCATGTGGCAGCTGGACAGGGCGGCGACGAAGGCCTCCTCGGGGTCGACCGCGGCGGCATCGGACCACGGCAGCGGCACCGAGTGCGGCGACGACGAGCCCGGCACCACCGCGCCGCCGTCGAAGCGCCAGTCGTGGCGGCGGCTGTAGCGGTTGTCGGTGAAGGCGGCCTGCGCGTCGCGCTGCCAGTGGATGGTGGCGGTGAATTCGGCCATGGGGTCGTCGGTCCTGTTGTGCGGCCGGCCCGACAGGGCCGATGACATTGGCCCCACAGCGTAGCGCGATATGCTGCGCCGAGGGGAGCCAATCGACGATGCCGCGAAGTGCCAATGCCGCCGTCCCGGCGCCACCGGTGGCCGGTGCCCAGGGCCGCACCCCCGTGCGCCTGCAGGTGTACCGGCAGCTGCGCGCGGCCATCGAGCAGGGCAGCTTCGCGCCCGGCGCGCGGCTGCCGCCGTCGCGCGAGCAGGCGCGGTTGCTGGGTGTGTCGCGCAACTCGGTGCTGTGGGCGCTGGAGCGGCTGCGGGCCGAAGGCTACGTGGTGGCGCGGGTGGGCGACGGCAGCTACGTGGCGCCGGACCTGGCCGCGCTGCGGGCGCGGCCCACACGGCCCGCACCCAAGGCCGCCACGCGGCCAGCGGCGCCAGCGGTGCTGCTGTCGCGCCGCGGCCAGTGGATCGCCGACACCGGCCTGCAGTGGCAGCCACCGGTGATGGCGGCCGCGCCCTTCCGCATCGGCGCGCCCGACGTGGCGGGCTTCCCGTTCGCGCTGTGGGACCGGCTGGCGCGCCAGACCAGCGCCGCGCAGCGGCAGGCGCAGGCGCAGTACCTCGACCCGGCCGGCCTGCCGGCGCTGCGCGAGGCCATCGCGCAGTGGCTGTGGGCCTCGCGCGGCGTGCACTGCGACGCGGCGCAGGTGCTGGTGTGCTCGGGCTCGCAGCAGGCGCTGGACCTGACCGGCCGGCTGCTGCTCGACCCTGGCGACGAGGTGATGGTGGAAGACCCCGGCTACCCCGGCATCCGCGCCTGCCTGGCCGGCCATGGCGCGCAGGTGCGGCCGGTGCCGGTGGACGCCGACGGCCTGGCCATCGGCGAGGGCGCGGCGCGCTGGCCGAAGGCCCGGCTGGTGGTGGTGACGCCGACGCACCAGTTCCCCACCGGCGTGCGCATGGGCCTGAAGCGCCGGCTCGAACTGCTGGAATGGGCGCAGACCCGTGGCGGCTGGATCGTCGAGGACGACTACGACGGCGAGTTCCAGTACGGCCCGCACCGCGTGCCGGCGCTGACCAGCCTGCCGCAGGCCGAGCGCGTGCTGTACGTGGGCACCTTCTCGAAGACCCTGCACCCGGGGCTGCGGCTGGGCTTCATCGTGCTGCCGCATGCGTTGACCGCCGCCTTCGCCAGTGCCCGCGCGCTGGCCGACCGCCACGCGCCCGGCGACTCGCAGGACGTTCTGGCCCGCTTCATCACCGAGGGCCACCTGCTGCGCCACCTGCGCCGCATGCGCGAGCTGTACCCGCGGCGCCAGCAGGCGCTGATCGACGCGGTGGCCGAGGCCACCGGCGGCGCCGTGCGCCTGGCGCGCGGCGAGCAGGGCATGCACCTGGTGCACGAGCTGCCCGCAGGCCGCGCCGATGCACCGCTGTCCGGCCGCGCGCTGGCCGCCGGCGTGGTGCTGGCGCCGTTGTCGCGCTACGCCATCGAATCGCGCCGCCGCGGCTGGCTGTTCGGCTACGCCGGCTACGACGCTGCCGCGCTGGCGGAGGCCGCCCGGCGCATCGGCCCGCTGCTGGCCGCCGCCGTCGGGCGCCCCGTGGGCGGCTGACGGCGCGCGCGGGCCCGGCCGCCGATAATCGCGGATTGCCCTGCCACGCGGTCGCGCCCGTCGACGGCGCCGAACCCACCCATGTCCGACCTGACCCCGCACGTGCGCCGCCGCCGCACCTTCGCCATCATCAGCCACCCCGACGCGGGCAAGACCACGCTGACGGAAAAGCTGCTGCTGTTCTCGGGCGCGATCCAGATCGCCGGCTCGGTGAAGGCGCGCAAGGCCACCCGCCACGCCACCAGCGACTGGATGGAGATCGAGAAGCAGCGCGGCATCTCGGTGGCCAGCTCGGTGATGCAGATGGAATACCGCGACTGCGTCATCAACCTGCTCGACACCCCGGGCCACCAGGACTTCAGCGAAGACACCTACCGCGTGCTCACCGCGGTGGACGCCGCGCTGATGGTCATCGACGCGGCCAACGGCGTGGAGCCGCAGACGCGGCGCCTGCTGCAGGTGTGCCGCGCGCGCAACACGCCCATCCTCACCTTCGTCAACAAGATGGACCGCGAGGTGCAGGAACCATTGAACCTGATGGACGAGATCGAGCGCGAGCTGGGCATGACGGTGGTGCCCTTCACCTGGCCGGTGGGCATGGGCAAGATCTTCGGCGGCGTGATGGACCTGCGCAAGAACCAGATGCGCGTGTTCAAGCCCGGTGAAGACCGCGCCGGCGGCGACGACGAGATCGTCGACGGCGTCGACAACCCCGAGCTCGGCACCCGCTTCGGCGCCGCCTTCACCCAGGCCGCCGGCGAGGTGGAACTGGTGCGCGACGCCGCGCCGGCCTTCGACGCCGCCGAATTTCTGGCCGGCCGGCAGACGCCGATGTTCTTCGGCTCGGCGGTGAACAACTTCGGCGTGCAGGAGGTGCTGGACGCGCTGGTCGACCTGGCGCCCTCGCCCGGCGAGCGCACGGCCATGCAGCGCACGGTGCAGCCCGACGAGCCCAAGTTCAGCGGCGTGGTCTTCAAGATCCAGGCCAACATGGACCCCGCGCACCGCGACCGCATCGCCTTCTTGCGCGTGGCCAGCGGCCACTTCGAGCGCGGCATGCGGCTGAAGGTGGTGCGCTCGGGCAAGGAGCTGCGGCCCAACACCGTGGTGTCGTTCCTGTCGCAGCGCCGTGAGCTGCTGGACGAGGCCTATGCCGGCGACATCATCGGCATCCCCAACCATGGCGTGCTGCAGCTGGGCGACACCCTCACCGAGGGCGAGAGCCTGCAGTTCACCGGGCTGCCGTTCTTCGCGCCCGAGATGTTCCGCATGGTCGAGGTGGCCGACCCGCTGAAGACCAAGCAGCTGAAGGCCGGCCTGACGCAGCTGGGCGAGGAGGGCGCGATCCAGGTCTTCCGCCCGGTGGCGGGTTCTGTATTGATGTTAGGCGCCGTGGGCCAGCTGCAGTTCGAGGTGGTGGCACACCGGCTGGAGCATGAGTACGGCTGCAAGGCCCGCATCAGCCCCTGCCGCTTCTCGATTGCCCGCTGGGTGACCTGCGACGAGGCCGACGGCGGCGAGAAGGAACTGGCCCGCTTCATCGACGGCAACAGCCACCGCATGGCCTACGACGCGGTGGATGCCCCAACGCTGCTGGTGGAGTACGCGCCCGAGCTGCGCGCCATCGAGAGCAACTGGCCGAAGATCAAGTTCCACGCGCTGCGCGAGCACGCGGGGCTGGTGTTCCAGAAGCGGCTGGAGGGGTGACCTGGATGTGAGGCGATGCCCAGGCACCGCCTCACATCGCTCAACTCACGGACACGGAATCGCCGCCAGGCACCCCGGGCAGGCCACGTTCTGCCAGGCGCTGGCGCGGCCCTTGCGCCGGTCGTCATCGTCGTCACCATCGTCGTCATCGCCCCCGCGGCGGTCGACCAGCCCGGCGAACCAGTCGCTGAAGGGCACGCCGGCCGAGGCCTCGGTGTAGAAGAGCGGGCTGCGCAGGATGGTGTGGTACTGGCCGGCCGCGACGTAGTGGCGGTAGTTGCGAAGCCCGCTGGCATATGACTGCAGGTTGCTCAGCATCTGGCCGTTCCAGTCGAGCGCCACGTTGGGGCAGGCGCCGCCCGGCGGGTAGAAGCGCTTCATCACGTCGTAGAAGCCGATCTGCACGCCGTCGAAGTTGGTGGTGAACTGCGCCACGCGGGCCTTCGGGTGGGCCTCGGCAGCGATGCGCAGGATGGTGCTGGAGGCGAACTTCGACGCGTCGTTGCCGAAGATCCATGGCGCCAGTTGCGAGTTCCACGAGCCGCGGCCCGGGGTGGACGCATCCCAGGCGGGCGTCATCACCGACTGCGCGGCATCGGCCAGCACCGCGAGCTTCGCCTTCGGGAAGGCCTTCTGCACCCAGGGGAAGTTGGTCGACGCGCCGTAGCCGCCGGCGCTGGAGCCGGTGACGAGGATCTGCTCCGGGTGCCCGAGGTTCTTCTTCATCCAGTCGAGCACGACCATGAAGTTGTCGAAGCCACCATGGCGGATGTCGAAGGTGCCGGGCAGCGGGAACACCGGGTGGCCGACGTTGGCGTAGGTGCGCGTGGCCGAGCCCGAATGCACGTCGCCCGAGCAGTAGGGGATGTAGACGAAGTCCCAGTCCTTGACCGGGTTGGCGGGGTTGGCGCTGTTGAAGATGCCGTCATAGCGCGACGGGTCGTCGGCCGGCGGGACGGCCGGCATGAAGAACTGCGGCACCGCGTCGGGCAGGCCGGCGCCGATGGGGAAGGTGCAGGTGAGGCTGTCCCAGCAGGCGCCACCGCCCTCGAAGTAGACGACCAGCTTCTTCGACTTGCCGTTGCGCGCCCAGAAGCGGAAGGCGTCGTTGGTGCCCGGGAAGCCCGAGCACGCGGCGGTATGCGGCTTGCCGTCGAGGCCGCGCACCGGCGGCAGGTTCTCGAGCTTCTGCCATCCCGCGGGGACCTCGGGCTTCTTGTCGGCCCAGGACGGCGCGGCGGCCATGGCCAGGGCCAATGCCGCCAGGCCGGCGCGTGCCGACGAACCCCAGACACTGCCGATCGTGCTGTTCATGCGTGCTCCTCCGGTGGTGGCGGGCCGGGCGGTCCGCGACCCACCAGGGTAGTGGTCGGCCGGGATCGGGGCAAGGGGCACGACCCCCGGATCACGGTCAGCAGGCACGAACCGAGGACCATAATTTCGGGATGAACCTGACCGCTGCGCCGCCGTCGCGCCTCGCGCTGTACCTGGACCTGATCCGCTGGGACCGACCAGCCGGCTGGCTGCTGCTGCTGTGGCCCACGCTGTCGGCGCTGTGGATCGCGGCCGACGGCTTTCCGGGCTGGCACCTGCTGGGCGTGTTCGTGGCGGGCACGATCCTGATGCGCAGCGCCGGGTGCTGCGCCAACGACGTGGCCGACCGCGAGTTCGACCGCCACGTCAAGCGCACGGCGCAGCGGCCGGTGACGAGCGGGCGCGTGGCGGTGCGCGAGGCGCTGGGCGTGGGCGCGGCGCTGGCGCTGGCGGCCTTTGTGTTGGTGCTGACGACCAACCCGCCGACGATCCTGCTGTCGTTCGCCGCGCTGGCCATCGCGCTGGTGTACCCCTACGCCAAGCGCGTGGTGGCGATGCCGCAGGCGGTGCTGGGCGTGGCCTTCAGCTTCGGCATCCCGATGGCCTTCTCGGCCACGCTGGGCGGGCGCGATTGGGGCCTTGCGGCCATCCCGGCGGCCGTGCCGCCGCACGCCTGGTGGCTGCTGCTGGGCAACCTGTGCTGGGTGCTGGCCTACGACACCGAGTACGCGATGGTCGACCGCGACGACGACCTGAGGATCGGCATCCGCACCTCGGCGCTCACCCTCGGCCGCTTCGACGTGGTGGGCGTGATGGCCTTCTACGCCGCCTACCTGGCGAGCTGGTCGCTGATGGGCCACGCACTGGGTCTGGGCGCCGTGTTCCAGGCCGGCATCGCGGTGGCCGCGGCGCAGGCGGCCTGGCACTGGACACTGATCCGCGGGCGCACGCGCGAGGGCTGCTTCAAGGCCTTCCGGCAGAACCACTGGCTGGGCTTCGCCGTCTTCGCCGGCGTGGCGGCAGACTTGGCGCTGCGCTGAAGCCCGACGGCGGGGCTCAGGCGCCGAACTCGTCGCCCAGTTCGCGAGCGCGGCGCTGCGCGGCCTGCACCGCGCGCACGATGGTGGCCTTCACCGAGTCGGCTTCCATCGACTGCAGCGCGGCATAGGTGGTGCCGCCCTTGGACGTGACGCGCTCGCGCAGCACCTCGGGCGGCTCGTCCGACTGCTGGGCCAGCGCCGTGGCGCCGTCGAAGGTGGCCAGCGCCAGGCGCTTGCCCTGCTCGGGCGTCAGGCCCATCGCGGTGGCGGCGGCCATCATGGCCTCGATGAAATAGAAGACATAGGCCGGGCCCGAACCCGACAGCGCGGTGACGGCGTCCAGGTCGGCCTCGGCCGCCACCCACAGCGTCTGCCCGGTGGGGGCCAGCACCTGCTCGACGCGGGCGCGCTCGTCGGCGGTGACGGCCGGCGTGGCGAACAGGCCGGCGATGCCGCGGCCGATCAGCGCCGGCGTGTTGGGCATGCTGCGCACCACCCGCGCGCTGCCGCTGGCGCGGGCGATGGCCTCGCTGCGGATGCCGGCCATCACCGACAGCTGCAGCGCGCCACCCACGTGCGCGGCGCAGGGCGCGGCGGCCACGGTGAAGAGCTGCGGCTTGACCGCCCACACCACCAGCGACGCGGTCGCCAGGCGCTCGTCGGCCGCCGCCATGGTGCGCACGCCGAAGCGGGATGCGAGGCGCTGCCGGGAGTCGTCGCCGGGCTCGACGACCAGGATGGTCTCGCCCGGCCGGCCGGTGCTGCGAAGGCCGCCGATGAGCGCGCTGGCCATGTTGCCGCCGCCGATGAATGCCAGGGTGTCGTGGGGGGTGCTCATCGGCGAAAGTGTACGGGCCGGCCGGCACGGCCCGTGACCGGGCGCGGCATGCTGCGCCGCGTCATACGCCGGTCGCCCCACCGCATGCAAACAACGCATACCCTTGCACAGGGCCGATCGGTGCACCTACATTGCGCCCCGGGCGGCCAAGAACGCACCCACGAGGTGCGCAGCGACCGCCGCCGAACCCCACAGGAGACACCACCACCATGAGCCTCTCGTACGTCACCCCCACCACCGACAGCCCCTGGGGCACCTTCCTGTCGCAGATCGACCGTGTGCTGCCCTACCTGGGCCGGCTCGAACGCTGGGCCGAGACGCTGCGACGCCCCAAGCGCACGCTGATCGTCGACGTGCCGATCGAACTGGACGACGGCACCATCGGCCACTTCGAGGGCTTCCGTGTGCAGCACTCGCTGACGCGTGGCCCGGGCAAGGGTGGCGTGCGCTACCACCCCGACGTGACGCTCGAGGAGGTGATGGCCCTGGCCGGCTGGATGAGCATCAAGAACGCCGCGGTCAACCTGCCCTACGGCGGCGCCAAGGGCGGCATCCGCGTCGATCCCAAGAAGCTGTCGATGAAGGAGCTGGAGAAGCTGACCCGCCGCTACACCAGCGAGATCGGCATCATCATCGGGCCGCAGCAGGACATCCCGGCGCCGGACGTCAACACCAACGCCCAGATCATGGCGTGGATGATGGACACCTACTCGATGAACGTCGGCGCCACGGCCACCGGCGTGGTCACCGGCAAGCCGATCAACCTGGGCGGCTCGCTCGGGCGCGTCAAGGCCACCGGCCGCGGCGTCTTCGTCACCGGGCGTGAGGCCGCGCGGCGGCTGAACCTGCCGATCGACGGCGCTCGCGTCGCGGTGCAGGGCTTCGGCAACGTGGGCGCGTCGGCCGCGGAGCTGTTCGGCCAGGCCGGCGCCAAGATCGTCGCCGCACAGGACCACACCGGCAGCATCTTCAACGACCATGGCTTCGACCTGTCGAAGCTGATCCCGCACGTCAAGGCCACCGGCGGCGTGGCCGGCTTCGCCGGCGCCGAGCGCATGGTCGACGAGGAGTTCTGGGACACGCGCTGCGACATCCTGATCCCGGCCGCGCTGGAAGGGCAGATCACCGCCGACCGCGCGCGGCGCCTGAAGGCCAGGATGGTGCTCGAGGGCGCCAACGGCCCGACCATGTCGTCGGCCGACGACATCATGTCCGAGCGCGGCATCCTGGTGGTGCCCGACGTGATCTGCAATGCCGGCGGCGTGACGGTGAGCTACTTCGAGTGGGTGCAGGACTTCTCGTCCTTCTTCTGGACCGAGGACGAGATCAACGTGCGGCTGGACAAGATCATGGTCGGCGCGCTGAAGAACATCTGGGACACGGCCGACCGCCACAAGATCACGCTGCGCACCGCCACCTTCGCGGTGGCCTGCGAGCGCATCCTCAGCGCCCGCGAGGAGCGCGGCCTGTACCCCTGACCGGGCACGTCGTTGCGGTGCACAATCGGCGGGGCATGATCCCCCTCGACACTGCCGCCGATCGCCCGTTGGACAAGATCGACCTGCGCATCCTGCGGGTGCTGCAGGCCGACGGGCGCATCAGCAACCTCAAGCTCGCCGAGGCGGTGCACCTGTCGCCCACCGCCGTGCTCGAGCGCGTGAAGCGCCTGACGCGCGAGGGCTACATCCTGGGCTACGAGGCGCGGCTGAACCCGGTGAAGCTGGGCGCCGGCCTGATGGTCTTCGTCGAGATCCTGCTCGACCGCACCGTGCACGACGTGATGGACACCTTCAAGGCGGCGGTGCAGGTGCGGCCCGAGATCCTGGAATGCCACCTGGTGGCCGGCGGCTTCGACTACCTGCTGAAGACCCGTGTGGCCGACATGGCGGCCTACCGCGAGTTCATCGGCAGCGTCATCTGGACGCTGCCCGGCGTGCGCGAGACCCGCACCTACGCGGTGATGGAAGAGGTCAAGAGCAGCACGCAGATCCCGCTTTAGCGGCTGCCGAAGATCGCGGTGCCCACACGCACCATCGTGGCGTCCTCGGCGATGGCGGCCTCGAGATCGGCGCTCATGCCCATGGACAAGGTGTCCAGCGCCAGGCCGCCGGCGTTCAGGCGCTCCAGCAGCTCGCGCAGCGCCCGGTGCGGCGCCCGCTGGGCGGCGGGGTCGGCCGCGGGTTCGGGGATGGCCATCAGGCCGCGCAGGCGCACCCGCGGCAGCGCGGCCACCGCGGCCGCCACGGCGGGCAGTTCGGCCGGGTCGAGCCCGCTCTTGCTCGGCTCGCCGCTGATGTTGACCTGCAGGCACAGTTGCAGCGGCGGCAGCTGCGGTGGCCGCTGCTCGGACAGGCGCTGGGCGATCTTGAGCCGGTCGACCGAGTGCACCCAGTCGAACACTTCGGCGACGATGCGCGTCTTGTTGCTCTGCAGCGGGCCGATCAGGTGCCACTCGATCTGCGCGCGCAGGTCGCCCAGGGCCTCGATCTTGCTGGTGGCCTCCTGCACGTAGTTCTCGCCGAAGGCCCGCTGGCCGCCGGCGAACGCCTCGCGCACCGCCTCGGCGGGGAAGGCCTTGCTCACCGCCAGCAACGTGACGGCCTGCACGGGCCGCCCCGCGCTGTCACATGCCGCAGCAATCCGGCTGCGCACTGCTTGTAAGTTGCCGATAACGCTCGTCATAATGGTTTGAGCCTACCCTAGGAATCCGTCGTGGACATCACGCAACTGCTCGCGTTCTCGGTCAAGAACAAGGCGTCCGACCTGCACCTGTCGGCCGGCCTGCCGCCGATGATCCGCGTGCACGGCGACGTGCGCCGCATCAATGTCGAGGCGCTGGACCACAAGCAGGTCCATGCGATGGTCTACGACATCATGAACGACTCGCAGCGCAAGCACTACGAGGACACGCTGGAGTGCGACTTCAGCTTCGAGATCCAGGGCCTGGCGCGCTTCCGCGTCAACGCCTTCAACCAGAACCGCGGCGCGGGCGCGGTGTTCCGCACCATCCCGAGCAAGATCCTCACGCTCGAGCAGCTGGGCGCGCCCAAGGTGTTCGGCGACCTGGCGCTCAAGCCGCGGGGCATGGTGCTGGTCACCGGCCCCACCGGCTCGGGCAAGAGCACCACGCTGGCGGCGATGGTCAACCACCTGAACGAAAGCGAGTTCGGCCACGTGCTGACGGTGGAAGACCCGATCGAGTTCGTGCACGAGAGCAAGAAGTGCCTGATCAACCAGCGCGAGGTGGGCCCGCACACCCTGAGCTTCGCCAACGCGCTGCGCTCGGCGCTGCGCGAAGACCCGGACGCCATCCTGGTGGGCGAGATGCGCGATCTGGAAACCATCCGTCTGGCGCTGACGGCGGCGGAAACGGGCCACCTGGTGTTCGGCACCTTGCACACCAGCAGCGCGGCCAAGACGGTGGACCGGGTGGTCGACGTGTTCCCGGCGGCCGAGAAGGAGATGGTGCGGGCGATGCTGTCCGAATCGCTGATCGCCGTGATCTCGCAGACGCTGTGCAAGCTGAAGGATGGCTCGGGCCGCGCCGCGGCACACGAGATCATGATCGGCACCTCGGCCATCCGCAACCTGATCCGCGAGAACAAGATCGCGCAGATGTACTCGTCCATCCAGACCGGCCAGAGCCTGGGCATGCAGACACTCGACCAGAACCTGGCCGACCTGGTGCGCCGCAATGTCGTCTCGCCGGCCGAGGCGCGCGCCAAGGCCAAGTTCCCCGAGAACTTCCCCGGCTGACCTGCCCCGGACACGCACCCGTGAAGACGCTGCTAGGCCGCCTGCGGAACCGCTCCGCCGCCCCCGATTCCGGGTTGGCCACGACACTCCAACCGCCCATCGAGCCGCCGCCGGCCGTGGCTTGGGCCCAGCGCATGCGCGAGGTCGGGGCCAGGCCCTTCGATTCGAAGGAGGCGGCGCGCCGCCTCGTCAACCTGTGGCGCGTCGACCCCGGTTTCTCCGCGCTGGACGACGCCGCGCTGCAGCGCCTGGCCGCGCAGTTGGAGGCCGCCGTGGTGGACGAGGGCGCCGACCTGGTGCGCCAGGACGAGACCAGCACGCACCTGCTGGTGCTGCTGGAGGGCCGGGTGGCCATCGAGCAGGTGTCGCCGCGCGGCAAGCGCACCCCGCTGGCCGAGGCCCGCGGCGGCGACCTGCTCGGCGAGCCGGGCTCGCTCGACGCCGGTCCGCGCACGGCCATGTGCCGCACGCTGGTGCCCAGCATCGTGGCGGCCATCGAGCTGACCGCGCTGCAGCGGCTGGTGGTCGACGACGCGCCGCTGGCGGCGGCGCTGTACGCCGCGATCGCGCGGCGGCTGTCCCTGCGGCTGCGCCAGACCGGCGCGCGCCTCGGCGCGCTGCTGTCACCGATCTGATCCCTGCAAAGGCACGCTCATGGAACGCGACCAGGCCTCGAAATTCGTCAACGACCTGCTGCGCCTGATGGTCTCGCGCAATGGCTCCGACCTGTTCCTGACCGCCGACTTTCCACCCGCCATCAAGGTGGACGGCAAGATCACCAAGGTCTCGCCCCAGCCCTTGACGCCGCAGCACACGCTGGCGCTGGCGCGCTCGGTGATGAACGACAAGCAGGCCGCCGAGTTCGAGCGCACGAAGGAATGCAACTTCGCCATCGCGCCGCAGGGCATCGGCCGCTTCCGCGTCAACGCCTTCGTGCAGATGGGCTCCATCGGCCTGGTGATGCGCACCATCCCGCAGACCCTGCCCACGATCGACAGCCTGGGCCTGCCGGCGATCATGAAGGACATCTGCATGACCAAGCGCGGCCTGGTCATCATGGTGGGCGCCACCGGCTCGGGCAAGAGCACCACGCTGGCGGCGCTGGTCGACCACCGCAACGAGAACTCCTACGGCCACATCATCACGATCGAAGACCCGGTGGAGTTCGTGCACGCGCACAAGAACTGCATCATCACGCAGCGCGAGGTGGGCATCGACACCGACGGCTGGGAGCAGGCGCTGAAGAACACCCTGCGCCAGGCGCCCGACGTCATCCTGATGGGCGAGATCCGCGACCGCGAGACCATGGAGCACGCGGTGGCCTTCGCCGAGACCGGCCACCTGTGCATGGCCACGCTGCACGCCAACAGCTCCAACCAGGCGCTCGACCGGGTGATCAACTTCTTCCCCGAGGAGCGCCGCGCCCAGTTGCTGATGGACCTGTCGCTGAACCTGAAGGGCATCGTCTCGCAGCGCCTGCTGCCGCGCGAGGAAGGCAAGGGCCGGGTCGCCGCGGTCGAGATCATGCTGAACACGCCGCTGGTGTCCGACATGATCTTCAAGGGCGAGGTGAACGAGCTGAAAGAGCTGATGAAGCGCTCGCGCGAGTCCGGCATGCAGACCTTCGACCAGGCGCTGTTCGACCTCTACGAGGCCAACCTCGTCACCTACGAAGACGCGCTGCGCAACGCCGATTCGGTGAACGACCTGCGGCTGAACATCAAGCTGCACAGCCACCGCGCGCGCAACCGCGACCTGTCGGCAGGCACAGAGCACCTGACGATCGTCTGAGGGCGCGGCGGGCAGCGCCGCCCCCTCTCCGTCCGAACCCGGGGCCGATCGCCGGCGCCCGGGCCGCCGCGCGTGGCGCATGACCCGACCGCGCCGAAAACAGGCGGCTGAGCTGCCGCTGTTCGGCCCATTGCCGAGTTCACCCGGGCCGTAATCTGCCGGCATGCCGCTGTCGTCGGCCTGCGACCCGTGGCGGCCAGTTCCCGTCCTGGGCACTGAACTTCGAGGACGGAACCATGCTGGGCATTGGCAACTGGTGGAACGCGATCGGCCTGCAACGCAGGCTGCAAATCCTGCTGCAGGGGGCCGCACTCGTCGTGCTGCTGGCGGCGCAGTTCTGGCTGACCCACGAGTTCGAGCAGCGCGCTTTGGCCGCTGCCATGCACCGCACCACCGAGGTGGCCGATGGCGCGATCAATGGCCTGAACACGCTGATGGACGTCACGATCGACGGCAAGGACGTGATCAGCGACACCGTGGCGCGGGCCCTGTTCATCCGCCAGATCGGTGTGTCCGACGGGCTGAAAGAGCTGCGCATCGTGCGCGCCAAGGGCACCGACGACGAGTACGGCCCCGGCCTGCCGGAAGAACGCCCGCGCGACGAGATGGACCGCCGCGTGCTGGCCAGCGGAAAGGTCGAGTTCGCGCGCAGCCACGAGGGCGACACGGCGCTGATGCGCGCGGTGATCCCCTTCATCGGCATGAAGGAGTTCCGCACCAGCAAGTGCCTGGGCTGCCATGCCGTCGACGAGGGCGCCGTGCTCGGTGCGGCCAGCGTGACGGTCGACATCAGCGAGGACCTGGCCTCCATCGCCGCCTTCAACCGCTGGCTGTGGGTGGGCCAGGCGGTGGTGCAGGTGCTGCTGTTCGGTGTCATCGGGCTGGCGGTGAAGCGCTCGTTCCGCCAGCTGGGCGCGGAACCCGGCGTGGCCGCCGACCTGGCCCGCAGCGTGGCCGCCGGCGACCTGGGCACACGGGTCGCGCTGCAGCCCAACGACCGCGACAGCCTAATGGCGCAGCTCGACACCATGCAGAAGAGCCTGGCGCAGGTCGTCGGCGGGGTGCGCGAGCGCGCCGAGGGCGTGGCCAAGGCCAGTGCGCAGATCGCCCGCGGCAACGGCGACCTGTCGGCGCGCACCGACCGCCAGGCCGCCACGCTGGAGCAGACCGCCGCGGCGATGCAGACGCTCGGCCAGCAGGTGCGCCAGAACGCCGGCAGCGCGGAACAAGCCAACGACCTGGCCCGCGGCGCCAGCCAGGTGGCGCTGCAGGGCGGGCAGATCGTCGGCGACGTGGTGCAGACGATGAAGGGCATCAACGAGGCCTCGCACCGCATCGCCGACATCATCGGCGTCATCGACGGCATCGCCTTCCAGACCAACATCCTCGCCCTGAATGCCGCGGTGGAGGCGGCACGCGCCGGCGAGCACGGCCGCGGCTTCGCGGTCGTGGCCGCCGAGGTGCGCAGCCTGGCCGGGCGCTCGGCGGACGCGGCCAAGGAGATCAAGCAGCTCATCGGCCGCAGCGTCGAGCGCGTCGAACAAGGCACCGTGCTGGTCGACCGGGCCGGCGACACCATCCGCGAGATGGTCGCCAGCATCCAGCGCGTGGCCGACCTCATCGGCCAGATCAGCCAGGCCAGCGCAGGCCAGAGCCAGGGCGTGGAGCAGGTGGGCCAGGCCATCGCCGAGATGGACCAGGTGACGCAGAGCAACGCGACGATGGTGCAGGAAATGGCCGGCGCCGCCGACGCGCTGCGGCTGCAGGCGCAGGAACTGGTGCACACGGTGTCGGTGTTCAAGCTGGCCACCCAGGCCGGCTGAGCGTCCGTCGCCGGCACATCCCCGGCGCCGCGGGCGGTGGGCCGGCCGAAGCGGCCCGCCGCGGGTCGCTGTCAGGGCACCGGCATTCATGGCAGCATTCGGCCATGAACACACCCCGCACCTACGATCCGATCCGAGCGCGCCGCGTGGCCTTCCTGGGCCTGGGCGTGATGGGCCACCCGATGGCCGGACACCTGGCCCGCGCCGGCCACGCCGTCACCGTCTACAACCGCACGGCGGCCAAGGCCGCCGCCTGGGCCGCCGAGCACGGCGGCCAGAGCGCCCCCACTCCGCGCGAGGCGGCCGCGGGTGCAGAGTTCGTGTTCGCCTGCGTCGGCAACGACGACGACCTGCGCTCGGTGGTGCTGGGCCCAGACGGCGCCTTCGCCGGCATGGCGCCGGGGGCAGTGTTCGTCGACCACACCACCGCGTCGGCCGAGGTGGCGCGCGAGCTGCAGGCCGAGGCCCTGGCGCGCGGCCTGCAGTTCATCGACGCACCGGTGTCGGGCGGACAGGCCGGCGCCGTCAACGGTCTGCTCACCGTGATGTGCGGCGGCGAGGCCGCCCCGTTCGACGCGATGAAGCCCGTGGCCATGGCCTTTTCGAAGGCGGTGACGCTCGTCGGCGGCAGCGGGGCCGGCCAGTTGGCCAAGATGGTCAACCAGGTGTGCATCGCCGGTCTGGTGCAGGGCCTGTCGGAGGCCATCGCCTTCGGTCAGAAGGCCGGGCTGGACATGAAGCAGGTGCTCGAGGTCATCGGCAAGGGCGCCGCCCAGAGCTGGCAGATGGACAACCGCGGCGGCACGATGGTCGACGACAAGTTCGACTTCGGCTTCGCGGTCGACTGGATGCGCAAGGACCTCGGCCTGGTGCTCGACGAGGCCCGCCGCAACGGCGCCAAGCTGCCAGTGACTGCCCTGGTGGACCAGTTCTACGCCGACGTGCAGGCCATGGGCGGCCGCCGCTGGGACACCTCCAGCCTGATCCGTCGGTTGCGCTGAGCCTGGACACAAGATAGCAGCTGCGTGCTGTCTTGTGCCTGGCGAAGGCTCTCGGCGCTTGCAAGCGCCGAAGCAAGGGCCTGGACACGATCAAGACAGCACCCACGTGCCGTCTCATGTCTGGCGAAGGCTCTCGGTGCCCGCCAGCGCCGAAGCAAGGCCCCGAGGGGCCCCGCGTTCAGGGCTTCGCGGGCGCGGGCTGCAGCTTGGCCAGTTCGGCCTCGGTGATCACGTCGAACACCTTCACCACCTTGGCCACGCCACCCACGGTGCGCGCCACCTCGGTGGCGCGGTTGGCCTCGCGCTCGGTGACGCGGCCCATCAGGTGCACCACGCCGCGCTCGGTGACCACCTTGAACACGGTGGCCTGCAGGTCGTTGGCGTCGATGAACGCGGCCTTGACCCGGCCGGTGGTGACCAGGTCGCCCGACCGCGACGTGATCGAGCTGGCTTCCATCACCGCCACCTCGTTGACGAGCGAGCGCACGTTCTCGATCTGGCGCACGGCCTGCTCGACCGCGGCCCGGTCGGCGTCGGTGGCCGCCTCGCCGGTGATCAGCGCCACGCGGTTGTAGCTGGTGATGTTGTAGTGGCCGCGACCGCCGGTGACCTCGCGCACCCGGTTGATCGCCTTCAGCTCGATGCCCTGGTCCTCCAGCTGGGTGCCGGAGGTGCGGCGGTCCACCACCACCAGCCCGCCCATCACCGCACCGCCCACCACCAGGGGGGCGCAGGCCGACAGCGCCTGCAGCGCCACGAGGGCAGCGGCCACGCAGGCCAGGCGGCGGGGGGGGCAGGGGAGTCGAAGCATCATGGGGTTTCCGTTTCGCCGAGAAGTTGGAGGTCGATCGCGTCGCACAGGCAGTGCAGCGCGAGCAGTTGGGTTTCGAGCACGCGGGCGCGGCGCTCGTGCGGCACGGAGATCACCACGTCGGTCTCGCCGAGCGCCTCGCGCAGCATGCCGCCGCTGCGGCCGGTGAGCGCGATGACGGTCATGTCCTTGCCCTGTGCGGCCTGGGCCACGGCGTGCAGCCCGACGCGGTCGCCATCGGGGTCGATGAGCAGCAGCAGGTCGCCGGGCTGGCCGAGGATCTCGACCTGGCGCGCCAACACCGCATCGAGGTCGCCCGACGAGGCCAGCGCCGCCAGCGAGGCGCCGTCGGTGCCCAGGGCCAGTGCGGCCAGGCCGGGACGGTCGCGTTCGAAGCGTCCGAGCAGCTGGCTGGACAGCACCTGCGCCAGGCCGGCCGCCGGCCCGAACCCGACCACGTAGAGCCGCCCGCCGGCGGTGAGCGCCGACACCACGGCCTGCGCCGCCTCGGCAATCGGGCGCGCCAGCAGGTCGGCGGCCTGGTACTGCAGGTCGGCGCTTTCGAAGAAGTGCTGCTGGATGCGCTGCGCAAGCATGTGGGCGGATGATATCGATTCGATGTGGCCGATTCGTTCAGAGGCGCGCGCGGTGTGTCAGCGACTGTGAGGCTCAAGCTTCGAAGGCGCCGCGCAACCAGTCCAACGCGTCGCCGTCGACGGCGACGACATCGAAGCGGCAGGGCGGCAACGTGGCAAAGCGCATCAGGTAGTGGGTCGCGGCGCGCACCAGGCGGCGCTGCTTGGCGAGGTCGACCGTGGCCGCCGCACCGCCATGGGCAGCCCCGCGGCGAGCGCGCACTTCGCAGAACACCAGCGTGCCGTCGCGGTCGCGCAGGATCAGGTCGATCTCGGCGCCACGCTGGCGCGGCCCGCCGGCCAGCCGATAATTGCGGCATTCCAGCCTCAGGCCCTGGCGCTGCAGATGGGCCAGCGCGCGGTCCTCGGCCGCATCGCCCACCGCCTTGGTGCTCTTCACGCCACCGGCCCCGAACATCGACACGTCATCACTCCTGAAGGCCGCGGCCGATGCCGCCGGTGGGCAGCACTATCCCACCGGTGCGCTGTACATGGTGGCCACGCCGATCGGCAACCTGGCCGACCTGACGCTTCGCGCCATGCACGTGCTGTGGCTGGTGGACGCGGTGGCCTGCGAGGACACCCGCGTCACCGGCGGACTGTTGCGCCACCTGGGCCTGGACAAGCCGCTGCTGGCGCTGCACGCGCACAACGAGCAGTCGGCCGCGCAGGCGGTGCTGGTGCGGCTGGCCGCCGGCCAGCGCGTGGCCTATGCCAGCGACGCCGGCACGCCGGCCATCTCCGACCCTGGCGCGGCGCTGGTGGCCCAGGCGGCCGCGGCCGGCCACCGCGTGCTGCCGGTGCCGGGCGCCAGCAGCGCGGTGGCCGCGCTCAGCGTGGCCGGCGACGCGGCGGCCGAGGGCTTCAGCTTCGCCGGCTTCCTGCCGTCCAAGGGCCAGGAACGGCGCACCGCGCTGGACGCGCTGCTGGCGCGCACCGGCAGCCAGGTGCTGTTCGAGGCGCCGCACCGCATCGAGGCGCTGGTGTCGGCCCTGGCCGAGGCCGCGCCGACGCGCCGACTGACACTGTGCCGCGAACTGACCAAGCAGTTCGAGACCGTGGCCACGATGGCCGCGGCCGACGCGCCGGCCTGGCTGGCGGCGGACGCGAACCGCCAGCGCGGCGAGTTCGTGCTGGTGCTTCATGCGCAGGCCCGCGCCGCACCGTCGGCCGACGCGCTGCCGCCCGAGGCCGAGCGCACCCTGGCGCTGCTGCTGGCCGAACTGCCGCTGAAGCAGGCCGTGGCGCTGGCCTGCGGCATCACCGGCACGCCACGCAATGCGCTGTACGAGCGGGCCCTGGCGCTGCGCGACGGCGGCAACGGCCACGGCGGCGGGGCCTGACGCTCACGGCTTGGCGGCCGGCGGCACCGCCTGGGCGTCGTGCTTCTGGTGGTGGATGTGGCGGCTGGCCCGGTCCTGCTTGGCGTGCAGGTGACGGCGCTCGGCGGGCGTCACCACGCCGTCGGCCTTGGCATGGGCCTCGGCACGGCGCACGCTGTGCTGTTCGTGCTTCAGGCGGCGGGTTTCGCGCGGGGTGAGTTCGCCCGAGGCGGCGCCCTGGGCGATGCGGCCCTCCTGGCGGGCCTGGCGTTCGTCGACCTTCGGCGTGGCGGGCGCGTTCTGCGCCTGGGCCGACATCGACACCGACAGCGACAACACGGCAACGGCCAGTGTGGCGAGCAGGGATTTGGCGGGGGTGGTCATGGCATGTCCTGGGGTTCGAAGGGGGTGGAGGATCGGGGGTTGCGAAAAGCCCCTGTCCAACGCGCACCCACGCCACGGCGCCGACCGCCGGATCGTAAATGAAGGTGAAGCTCGCGCCCGTCCCGCACGGGCCGGCGCGCAAACCTAGAATTGCCCGATGATCTCGCGCGAACCCACCCTCGAACGCCTCGCCACCGCCAAGCAGTTGCTGCTCGACCCGTTCGGGCTGGACGAGGCGGGCCTTGCCTCGGCCCTGTCGACGATCGGCGAGCACCGCATCGACGACGCCGACCTGTACTTCCAGCTCACCCGCCACGAGGGCTGGAGCCTGGAGGAGGGCATCGTCAAGAGCGGCAGCTTCAGCATCGACCAGGGCGTGGGCGTGCGCGCGGTGGCCGGCGAGAAGACCGCGTTCGCCTACTCCGACGACATCTCGATGGAATCGCTGCTCGACGCCGCGCGCACCGTGCGCAGCATCGCCGCCGCCGGCCAGAGCAAGCGCGTGCGCGTCGGCCCCGCGGTGCAGGTCGCGCCCAGCCGGCGCCTGTATGGCGCCACCGACCCGATCGCCACGCTGGACAGCGTGCAGAAGGTGGCGCTGCTCGAGCGCATCGAGCAGATGGCCCGGGCCCGCGACCCGCGCATCGTGCAGGTGATGGCCGGCCTGGCCGCCGAGTACGACGTGGTGATGGTGGCCCGCGCCGACGGCACCCGCGCCGCCGACGTGCGGCCGCTGGTGCGCCTGTCGATCACCGTGATCGCCGAATCCAACGGCCGGCGCGAAGTGGGCTCGGGCGGCGGCGGCGGCCGCTTCGGCCTGGGCTACTTCCAGGACGCGCAGTTGTCGGAATATGTCGACCAGGCCGTCAACGCCGCGCTCACCAACCTCGAATCGCGCCCGGTGCCTGCCGGCGAAATGACCGTGGTGCTCGGCCCGGGCTGGCCCGGCGTGCTGCTGCACGAGGCGGTGGGCCACGGGCTGGAGGGCGACTTCAACCGCAAGGGCTCGTCGGCCTTCGCCGGGCGCATCGGCCAGCGCGTGGCGGCCAAGGGTGTCACCGTGCTCGACGACGGCACCATCCCCGACCGGCGCGGCTCGCTCAACGTCGACGACGAAGGCCATGCCTCGCAGCGCAACGTGCTCATCGAAGACGGCATCCTGCGCGGCTACATCCAGGATTCGATGAACGCCCGGCTGATGGGCGTGCCGCCCACCGGCAACGGCCGCCGCGAAAGCTATGCGCACGTGCCGATGCCGCGCATGACCAACACCTACATGCTGGCTGGCGACTGCACCCGCGAAGAGATCGTCGGCAGCATCAAGCGCGGCCTGTACGCCACCAACTTCGGCGGTGGCCAGGTCGACATCACCAGCGGCAAGTTCGTCTTCTCGGCCAGCGAGGCCTTCTGGGTCGAGAACGGCCGCATCCTCTACCCCGTGAAGGGCGCGACCATCATCGGCAGCGGCCCCGAGGCCCTGACCCGCGTGAAGATGATCGGCAACGACCTGAAGCTCGATTCCGGCGTCGGCGTCTGCGGCAAGGAAGGCCAGAGCGTGCCGGTGGGCGTGGGCCAGCCAACGCTGCGCATCGACGGACTCACCGTCGGCGGCACGGCCTGATCCCCGGGCCGGCCGTGACGGAGTTGCCCGCGGTCACGCTGGCCGACATCGAGGCCGCCGCCGGGCGACTGGCCGGGCAGGTGCTGGACACGCCCTGCGTCGAATCGAAGACGCTGTCGCAACTGATCGGTGCGCGCATCTTCCTGAAGTTCGAGAACCTGCAGTTCACCGCCTCGTTCAAGGAGCGCGGCGCGCTCAACAAGCTGCTGGCGCTGGTGGACTCGGGCCAGGCCGCCGCGGGCGTCATCGCCGCCTCGGCCGGCAACCACGCCCAGGGCGTGGCGCACCACGCGCAGCGGCTGGGGCTGCGCGCCGTCATCGTGATGCCACTGCACACGCCCACCGTGAAGGTGGAGCGCACGCGCGGCTTCGGCGCCGAGGTGGTGCTGCACGGCGACAGCTTCGACGACGCGCGCGAGCACGCGCTGGCGCTGGCCGCTCAGCAGGGCCTGGCCTTCGTGCACCCGTTCGACGACCCGCTGGTGATCGCCGGCCAGGGCACCATCGGCCTGGAGATGCTGCGCGCGCAGCCGACGCTCGACCAGCTGGTGGTGGCCGTGGGCGGCGGCGGCCTGCTGTCGGGCATCGCCACCGCGGTGCGGGCACTGAAGCCCTCGGTCGAGCTGATCGGTGTGCAGACGGTGCAGTTCCCGGCGATGGTGAATGCCGTCAAGGGCACGCACCACCCGCAGGGCAGCAGCACGATCGCCGAGGGCATCGCCGTCGGCAAGCCGGGGCTGATCACGCGGCGGATCATCGCCGAGCTGGTCGACGACCTGGTGCTGGTCGACGAGGGCGACATCGAACAGGCCATCGTGATGCTGCTCGAGATCGAGAAGACGCTGGTCGAGGGCGCCGGCGCTGCCGGCCTGGCCGCGCTGCTGAAGGACCCGGCGCGCTTTGCCGGGCGCAACGTCGGCCTGGTGCTGTGCGGCGGCAACATCGACCCGATGCTGCTGTCGTCGATCATCGGTCGCGGCATGGTGCGGGCCGGCCGGCTGGCGCGCATCCGCGTCGGCGCGCGCGACAACCCCGGCGTGCTCACGCGCATCACGGCGGTCGTCGCGCAGGCCGGCGCCAACATCGACGAGGTGCACCACCAGCGCGCCTTCTCGGCGCTGCCGGTGCAGAACGTCGAGGTCGAGCTGGTGCTGCAGACGCGCAACCTGGCGCATGTGCGCGAGGTGGTCGCGCAACTCAACCTGGCGGGGTTCGACGCCCAGGCGTACTGACCGTCGCCCAAGGCCCCTCGCGGATCGCCTTCCAGCCGTCAGGCGCACGTCAACAGCCCTGTGCTACATTCCCGCCCCATGCGTGCAGCGCCGTTCTTCTTTGGGTACTTTTGGTTCTCGCCCCCCACCGGCGGCTGGAGAAGCATTCGCACCTGAGCGACGCGCACACCAGACCAAACCGCCGGAACCCCCGGCGGTTTTTTTTCGCCCGCATCCCACGCCACCCCA
>NZ_MWLO01000084.1 GCF_002198735.1 Ideonella sp. A 288 | reverse complement strand
CCGACAAGCTCGAGGTGCCGTTCAACCCGCTGCTGATCGACACCGGCTCGCAGCGCGTGCTGTTCGACGGCGGCAACGGCGAGTTCGGTGCGCCCACCGCCGGCAAGCTGCTCGAGAACATGGCCAAGGCCGGCGTCGACCCGGCGTCGATCACCGCGGTGGTGTTCTCGCACTTCCATGGCGACCACATCAACGGCCTGCGCAACAAGGCCGGCAACGTGGTGTTCCCGAACGCGAAGATCCTGGTGCCGATCCCCGAGTGGGACTGGTGGATGGACGATGCCCGCATGGCCGCCGCCCCCGAGGCGATGAAGGGCGCCTTCGCCGCCACGCGCCGCGTGTTCGGGCCGCTGGCCTCGAGCGTGTCGAAGTTCCAGCCCGGCGCCGAGATCCTGCCGGGCATCCGCTCGGTGGCCGCCTTCGGCCACACGCCGGGCCACACCGCCTTCACCATCGAAGGCGGCTCGCAGAAGCTGATGTACTGGGCCGACACCACCAACGTGGCCGCGCTGTTCGTGCGCAACCCCGATTGGGCGGTGATGTTCGACATGGACGCCGACGCCGCCCGCCAGACCCGCCGCCGCCTGGCCGACCTGGTGATCCGCGAGAACATGCTGCTGGCCGGCTATCACCTCAGCGGCGCGGCCATCGGCCGCCTGTCGGTGCGCGGCAACGGCTACGACTTCGCGCCGCTGGCGGCCTGACCCCGCCGGGCGTCCCGGGGCCGGCGTGGCCGCCCCGGGGCCCGTGCAGGCCGCGTCAGTCGACGATGGCCTGCGACACCAGGTCCTTCATCGCGCGGCGGTAGTAGGCGCGCACCGGGCTGGGGGCCTGCGTCATGTACACGGCGCAGACCTGCTCCTTCGGCTCGGCCCAGAAGAAGGTGCCGGCGTAGCCCGCCCACATGAACTCGCCGGCCGTGCCGTGCACGCCGGCGATGCCGTCGCCCTGCCGCACCAAAAAGCCCAGGCCGAAGGTGTAGCCCTGCGTGCCCAGCAGCAGCATGCCGGGGTTCACCGTGGTGCTGATGGCGCTGCCAAGGTGGTCGGACGTCATCAGGCCCACGGTGGTGCGCGACAGGATGCGCGCGCCGTCGAGCTGCCCGCCGTTGAGCATGGCCTGGCAGTAGCGCAGGTAGTCGCCCGCGGTGCTGACGCCACCGGCACCGCCCGAGTCGTTGCCCGGCACCTTGCTCACGTCGATGAGCTTGTTGTCGGCGCCGGTGGCGGGGTCCTTCGCGAAGGGTTCGGCCAGGCGCCCGCCCTGGCCCGACGGCACCTGGAAGCCGGTGTCGGCCATCTTCAGCGGCTTGAACAGGCGCTGCTGCATGAAGTCGCCCAGCCGCTGGCCCGACACGGCCTCGACCACGCGGCCCTGCACGTCCACCGACAGGCTGTACTCCCAGGCGGTGCCCGGCTGCTGCGCCAGCGGCGCCTTGCCCAGCGCGTCGGCCATCTGCGGGCCGGGCAGTTCACGGGCGTCGTAGTCGAGCGTGGGCTTGTACACGCCGGCCTTGACGTAGGCCTCGCGCACCAGCGTGTTGCGGGTGAGCTCGCCATAGGCGATGCCCGAGGTGTGGCGCAACAGGTCCTGGATCGTCGGCTCGCGGTTGGCCGGCACCAGCTTGAAGCTCACGCCATTGAACACCGGGTCGAAGCTGGGCACGCTGACCATCGGGCTCTTGAACGAGGGCAGGAACTTCGACACCGGGTCGGTGAGCTGCACCTTGCCGTCTTCCACCAGCATCATCAGAGCGGTGGACACCAGCGGCTTGGTCATGGAGTAGATGCGGAACAGCGAATCGGCCGCCATCGGCGCGCCGGCGGCGTTGTTGAGGCTGCCGAAGGCCTGCGAATAGACCAGCTTGCCCTTGCGCGCGACCATCACCACGGCGCCCGGCAGCTTCTTGTCGGCCACCTCCTTCTGCATCACGGCGGTGAGCCGGCCCAGGCGTTCGGTCGACATGCCCACCGACTCGGGGCTGGCGGTGGGCAGCGGCTGGGCCAGCGTGGCGCCGGCGGCCAGCGCGGCCAGCGCGGCGGTGGCGATCGAGCGCAGATTCCATCGGATCGGTGAGTGCATGGGCTTGTCTCCTCGTGTTGTGGAAATGGGGAGAACGACCGTAGCACGCAGGGTGCAACGCGTCTGCTGGGGTTGCCGCGAGCCGCGCCTGCGCAGACGTGCAGACGCGCTCTGCGCGGGTGTGCAGCCAGACAGCCCGCCGGCCGACCGGGGACGGGTGCGCCGGGCCGGATCGTCGCCGCCCGCGGGGCGCTCAGCCCGTGAGGGGCCGACCGAGTTCCGGCCGCAGGGCCAGCTTCTCGTACAACGTGGCGCGGCCGATGCCCAGCAGGCGCGCGGCGGCCTGCTTGTTGCCGCCGGTGGCCGCCAGCGCGCGGCGGATGGCGCGCGCCTCGAGCTCGGCGACCGCCTGCGGCAGCGGAAGCTGCAACCAGGCCTCGTCGGACCCGGGCCGCGCGACATCGCGCATCGCGTGCGGTGCGGCATCCACCTCAGCGCCCGCCGAGGCCACCGCACCCGGCGCGGCCTGCGCCACCTCGGGCACGCCCAGACCGGCCACGCCCAGCACCAGGTCGTCGGTCATCAGCGCACTTTGCTCCAGCACGTTGCGCAGTTCGCGGATGTTGCCGGGCCAGTGGTGCGCCATCAGACGCTCCATCGCGTCGGCCGACAGGCTCTTGTGCGGCAGGCCGCTGCGGCGGGCGATGTCGTCCAGCAGCGCGTCGGCCAGCGCTTCCAGGTCGGCCAGGCGCTCGCGCAGCGCCGGCAGGCGGATCGGCAGCACGTTCAGGCGGTAGTACAGGTCGGCGCGGAAGCGCCCGTCGGCCACCATCGCGGCAAGGTCGCGGCTGGTGGCGGCGATCACGCGCACGTCGATGCCGATCACCTGGTTGCTGCCCAGCGGCTCGATCTCGCGCTCCTGCAGCGCGCGCAGCAGCTTGGACTGCAGCGCCAGCGGCATGTCGCCGATCTCGTCGAGGAACAGCGTGCCGTGGTCGGCCAGCTTGAACTTGCCGTCGCGGCCCTTGCGGTCGGCGCCGGTGTAGGCGCCCGGCGCGACGCCGAAGAACTCGGCCTCGAGCAGCGTCTCGGGCACCGCCGCGATGTTGACGCCGACGAAGGGCCGCGCGGCGCGCGGCGACGCCGCGTGGATGGCGTGCGCCAGCAGTTCCTTGCCGGTGCCGGTTTCGCCCAGCAGCAGCACGGTGGAATCGGTGCCGGCCACGCGGCGTGCCTGGCGCTTGACCTCGAGGGCCGCAGGGCTGGAACCGATGTAGGCGGCGATGGTGTACTTGGGCCGGCGCTGCTCGGCCAGTTGCCGCTGCGCCGATTCCAGTTCGCCCTGCAGGCGCACGAACTTGGTCATCAGCGGCTGCATGGTGCTTTCGGGGTGGTCCATCAGCACCATGCCCAACGCGCCGATGACGCGCCCGCTGTCGTCGCGCAACGGCACGCGGCTGACCAGGAACGTGCCGGCCTTGTTGGTCAGCAGGTCGACCATGATCGGCCGGCCGGTCTCGATGACCTGCGGGATCAGCGTGTTGGGCACCACCGCCTCCACCCGCTGGCCGACGAAATCGGACTCGCCCGCGATGCCCAGCGCCGGCAGGAAGCTCTTGTAGCCCTCGCTGATCCAGACGATGCGGTGGTCGCGGTCGACCACCATCATGCCCTGCACCGTGCGGGCATAGAGGTCGAACATCGATTGCGCCGCCAGCTTCAGCAGGCTGTCGGCGTCCTGCGGCAGGCGCGGGGTCGAGGGCATGGGGTGCATTCTGACGCCGGGCCGAGGGTAGCTCCAGGCCGTCGCTCGCAGCCGGCGCTCGCAGAGCAACGCCAAAAGAATTCACCGCCAAGGCGGGGCTTGGTCGGGACCGCCAGCACCATCGCGGTGACATCCGCTTCCGGCGTCACGGCGCTAGCCCACCTTTCGGTGGGGCCGCCACCTGTCGCGGCAGGTGAATGGCGGCAGTGATCGGACGATGTCGCCGCAGTGTGAACACGCGGCAGGTCGATCGTGACGGTCGGCAGCGTGGCGGGGCCGGCCAAGCATGGGCAGGAGTCGGTCGGCTCCGCTAGGCCATCAGCCGACGGTGGCCAAGGGCAGCTTTCTGGCACCTCACCCACCGCGGATGTCGCAGGCCTTGAAGATGGAGGCTTCGGCTTTCGCTGTTGTGGCTCGAGGAGGGCGCGGACGATTGCGGGCAGGGGTCTGCGCCGGGCGCTGGCCCGGCCGGACAGGGTGATGCGTGGCTGGGACTGCGGCGCGTCAAGTCGAGGCAGACCCGGGCATCGACAGGCGCTTGACCGCGCCGACGAAGCGCGCCAGCGTGGGCGACAGAACGCCGCGCGCCAGACGCACGTCGAGCAGTTGGAACCGCCCACGGGTCGCATGCGCGCGCTCGAGCGCGGCCGCCAGCTCGCGCCGCGTGCGCACGACGCAGCCATCGCCGCCCATGCCGGCGGCCATTGAAGCAAAGTCCCAGTTGCCCAAGTCGTTGTAGCGGCCTTCGGGCTGGAACGTTCGCAGCATCTCCCAGCTCGCGTTGTTGAACAGCACGACGATCGGGTCGCAACCCAGACGCGCCGCATTGCCGAGCTCCCAGCCGGTCATCTGGAAAGCGCCGTCGCCGACCATCACGATCGGACGCTTGCCGGTCGCGACCTGCAGACCCAGGCCGGCCGGCACGCCATAGCCCATCGTCGCGTAGTAGCCCGGCGCGATCAGCTCGGTAGCGTGCACGTCCATCGCCGTGAACAGGCAGTCGCCGACATCGCAGGCCAGCGGCAATGCACCGTGCTCGGCATGCAGCGCGTTGATCGCGGCGGCGATGTCACTCGGTTGCACGGGCGCATCGTCGAGCGTGGCGCCGCCGCCCGATACCGCGGCGGCCGGGGCCGGTCGGTCGGGCCGCGCGGGCACGCGTTCGAGCAATGCGTCGACCAGGGCCGCCAGCGGCAGCCCGTGGTAGACGTGGTGCCCCATCGCGACATCGCCGTCGTAGGCATGGATCGCGCGGCGCAGGTCGATGCGGCGCGCCGAGACCGCGAAGTTGGTGTCCGAGACGATCACGCCCAGCAGCAGCAGGCCGTCCGAGTTCTCGACCAGCGCGCTCACGTCGGGATCGCCCGCCAGCCCGAGGTAGGCGCCGGCCAGCGCGACGCCATGACCGGTGAGCAGCCCGCGCCCCATGAAGCTGGTGACGACCGAGATGTCGAGGCGACGTGCCAGCTCTGCCACCTGCGCCTCGAGCCCGTAGCGACGGATCTCGACGCCCGCCATCAGCACCGGCCTCTCGGCACTGCGCAAGCGCGTCAGCAGTTCTTCGGCGCATGCCGCGAGGCGCTCGCCGTCGACCGCCGGCGCTTCGCTGCGCGGCACGGCCTCACAGGCCATGGCTGGCCGGTCGCGCGGAATCTCCAGGTACACCGGCCGCGACTGCGCCAGCGCGGCGTCGAGCACGCGCGCGATCTGCGCCGGCGCGCGCGACACGTCCTGCAGGCGCGCGCGGTCGCAGGTCAGCTCCTCGAACAGCCGCCATTGCGAGTCAAGCGTCTTGACCTGGTGGTGCAACAGCAGGCCGCTGGCCGCCTCGTGTGCCGCCGGCGCGCCCGACAGCACGACGAGCGGCACGCGTTCAGCGTAGGCACTGGCCACCGCATTGACCAGGTTCAGGGCGCCCGCCCCATAGGTGACGGCCGCCACCCCGAGGCCGCCGCGCGCACGCGATGCCGCGTCCGCAGCGAAACCGACCGCGGGTTCGTGCGACAGCGTGTGCAGCGGCAGGATCGCGCTGCGCTCGATCTCGAGGAACAGCGGCAGGGCGAAGTCGCCCGGGATGCCGAACACCTCGGTCGCGCCGCGTTCGCGCAACGCGTGCAAAAGGCGTTGGGTCAGGTTCATCGTCATGGTCAGGCCCCGCTGGTCGGCAAGCCGCGAGGCTACGGGCCCATGGGCAACGCCGCATTGAGGCAGTTCAACTCCGGCGCACGAAACACTGCGCTGGTATCGACTGATCGATGACCACGCCACACGATACCGACCGGCCGCGGACACGCGGGGAAGAGATCGCCAACGCCGCGAGCGACGGCCTGGCCTGCGTGCTGGCCATCGCCTCGCTGCCACCTTGGTGCAACAGTCGTACCGCCTGGGCAGCGCGATCGACGTGGTCGCCGCGAGCCTGTTCTGCAGCACCATGATCCTGCTGCACCTGGTGTCGACGCTCTACCACGCCCTGCCCGCCGGCCGCGCCAAGGCCTGGTTCCACCGCCTCGACCACGCCGCGATCTTCGTCTTCGTCGCCGGCAGCCATGCGCCGTTCGCGCTCGGCGTGCTCAACGACGGCTGGGGCTGGACGCTGTTCGGCCTGGTGTGGGCGATCGCGGCGTTCGGCTTCGCGGCCAAGCTCTCCAACCGGCTGCGCCACCCGATCGCATCGACCAGGCTGTATGTCGCGATGGGTTGGCTGGTGCTGATCGCCGTGGTGCCGCTGGTCGAACGCGTCTCGGCGTCGGGCCTGGCGTGGCTGGTGGCCGGCAGTGGCTGCCACTTCGCGGCCGCGTTCTGGCACGCGCGGTAGCGTCTTCGCGCAAGTCTTGAGGCGTGAGTGCTGCCCGCCGATGTGTGCCCGCCGCTGCTGGGCCTCCTGCAGGTGACTGTGGGGGTGTCCGACCGGCAGCTTCGAGGCGGCGAGACAAGGGCAGCGGATGTCGGTTCAGGGTGATGCCGGAGAACATGCGCAAGTCCATGCCGATCACCGTGTCGCAGCCGGCGGCGTGATCTTGAGTTCCTGCCGCGCCTATGGCCCGAACTGCGGCGCAAGCGGCATGTCACCGACCTCGCCGAGGCACCGCGTGAATGGCCTGGGCGCGCGCCCTGCCCCCGCCGCAGCCAGGTTCCGTCAGCGCGTCACGCGCATCAGGCAGGCGCCCATGGCCGTCGGCCAGCAGCCACCGGTGTAGGCCACCAGGTGGCCGTCGCGGGTGGCCTTGAACTGCGCCGAATAGGCCTGCATCGTGGCGGTCGGGTTGCCCCAGACGTCCAGGATGCCCGTGGACACGCCGCCGGCGTCGAACTGCAGCACCGCCCACTCCTCGCCCAGCGTGTCGCCGGCGGTCGAATGGAAGTAGAAGCGCCCGTTGGCCGGGTCGCGGAACACATCCAGCGGCATCTGGTAGGGCTTCTGCTTGGCCACCGAGCGGGGCATGCCGAACACCACGCCGGCCGACAGGTCGAAGCCGCCCGCGCCATTGCCGGGGTACCAGACCGTCTGGTCGCCCCCCGCCAGCACCAGGCCCAGGCGCCGCCCCTGGGGGCCGTCCACCGGGATGGCGAAGACGTTCCACAGGCCACCGCTGCGGCTGGTCTTGTTCCACACGGCGGAGGTGATGACCGTGTCGTCGCGGGTGAAGGTGCCGTCGCCGCGGCCGCGCAGCACGAAGGGCAGTGCGTCGTTCGGGTTGTAAGCGTCGGTGGTGACGAGGTCGATGTGGCCGTCGCCGTCGAGGTCGGCCGCGGTGGCCTGGTGGCCGTAGATGCGCTGCGGCACCGCCACGCGCCGATAGCGGCCATCGGCCTGGCTGAGGAACAACACCTGCTCGGACACCTGGCTGTCATGCATCTGCGCCGGGGTCAGGCCCGGGACCAGCGCGTCGACGCCGGTGCAGGCGATGTAGACATCGGGCCTGGCGTCGCCATTGAAGTCGGCCACCAGCGAGTAAGAGGCCGAGGTGCAGGCCACGCGGTCGGCCGCCGTCGGCAGCAGTTCGCCGCTGCGGTCGACCCATCGGCCGTCGGCGTCCTGGGCCAGGAAATAGGCCACGCCCGGCACGTCGGGCACGTCGGGCAGGCCATAGCGGTTGGTGGCGCGGCCCGAGGCCACGAAGGCCGAGATGCGGCCCTCCTGGAAGAAGTCGGCGAAGGCGATGGAGCGCTCGTTGGAATCCTGCTCGTCGTCGAAGCGCTTCGGGATGCCCAGCGCCCGCACCGTGGGCACTTGCGTGGCATCGAACGCGATCGAGTGCTTGTTTTCGTACGAGGTCGGGAACACCGGCAACGCGGGCTGCACGAAATCGGTCACCCGACCGACCTTCGACAGGCCCGCGCCGAAGGCACCGCCGGTGACGTACACCTCGCCGGCGTGGATGCCGACCATGACGCCGGTGGCCAGGTAGGACCGGTAGACCCACGGCCCCTCGGTCAGGTTGGAGGCATGGCCAGGGAAGTGGGCTGGAAACTGCCGCTCGGCCCAGTTGAACAACTGGTCGGCGGCAGGATCGGCCACGGTCTGCGCGACACCCAGCGCCCGGGCGCGGCCCGAGGCCGGCGTCGCCAGCCGGTCAGAGGCCATGGCCGTGGCGGGGTCGGGCCAGACCGAGGCGACCTGGCCGCCGCCACAGCCGCCGCCCATGCAGGCAAGCAGCACCGCTGCGACGGTGAAGGAACGGCGCGCGGGCCCGACGAGGGTCATGAAAAGGTCCTTTCGATGCACGGCATATCGGCCGCGGGCGGGCCGACTTGAGCGGCATCGGAGGCCCCTCGCCCGGAAACGATTCGTCACCGCCACGGCCACAAGACCGCCGCACCACGAGCGCGTTCTTTGGATGTTGCTGCAGATCAAGACCTCGACAGCGGCGCCCCGGCTTCCCTCTGACGCGCACGCGCCTCGTGCACCGCGCCACGACTCATCGCGGCCACATACCCGAGTCGCCCGCCACACCAATGCCACCGGGCTGGGCGCAATCGAATAGGGTCGCCGCTCGGCGCCGATCCCTGGCGTCGACCACGTTTCAAATGGAGGAGCTTCGATGAAATCAATAAAGCATGTGCTGCGCGTCCTGACGGCGGCCGCGATCGGCTGGTCAGCCACGGTGGCGCAGGCGGGCACGGTGGTCACCGAGATCGACAAGCGCTACGACGCCAACGCCGGCACCGAGGTCATCGGGGGCATGGCCGTCGACCGCGACAGCAACGTCATCGTCACCGGCTGGGCGGGTGTCAGCGCCACCGGCACCGGGCTGCGCAAGTACTTCACCGCCAAGTACGACAGCTACGGCCGGCTGAAATGGCTGCGCCACTTCAGCCCGCCCAACGGCGCGCTCGATACGCCCTCCAGCACGGTCACCGTCGACGCCAACGGCAACGCCTACATCGCCCTGGCCCAGTCGTACCACTTCGGCGCCATCGTCAAGTACGACCCGGCCGGCAACGAGTCCGTGCTGACGCTGGGCGCGTCGGTGTCGCCCTTCTGGGACTGGAGCATCGGCCTGCGCACCGACGCCGCCGGCAACCTCTACCTTCGCGCGGCCAACGCCGTCGAGAAGTACTCGCCTCAGGGTGCCCTGCTGTGGCGCCAGCAGTTCCAGACCTACTTCGGCAACTGGATCCGCGACATCCGCATCGACGCGGCCGGCAACGTCTACGCCGCCGGCTACGGCATCGACGGCTCCAACCGCAACGCCTACCCCGACGTGGTGCTGGCCAAGTTCAATGCCGCCGGCAACCGACTGTGGAGCCGGGTCTACGATTCGGGCTACTACGAACAGGGCCTCGGCCTCGAACTCAAGCCCGACGGCAACCTCGTGGTGCTGGCCACCCGCGGCACGCCCGCGGCGCCCACCGGCACCACGCTGCTCACCTTCGACCCCAACGGCAACCTGCTGAGCAACTTCGGCCACGTCAACGGCGGCACCCAGGACGTGCCGACCGCCATGCGCGTGGGCGAGGACGGCAACATCACGGTGCTCAGCACGGTGGACGGCGACATCCACACCGCCCGCTATGCGCCCAACGGCGTGCGGCTGTGGTCGGCGCGGTACGCCAACACCTGGATCGACCAGCCGCGCGGCCTGGACGTCGACCCGCTGGGCAACACGGTGGTCGTCGGCGGCTCCGAGACCGGGCAGCACTGGTCGAACTCGCAGTTCATCACGCTGCGCTACGACGCCAACGGCGTGCAGCAGTTCGCCCGCCGCGAGATCAACGGCTATGCGTCGCACGTGAAGGTGGGCCCCACTGGCGAGATCTGGGTGGCCGGCCACAGCTACTACCCGTTCGACGCCGTGGTGCTGCGCTACCGCGAGTTCAACGGCGTCTGCCAGTAACCAAACGGCCGACGAGCCGCGCAAGGGGCCCTCGGGCCCCTTTTTTCATGCCGGCCCGGGCCCCATGACACCGCAGATTGACCTTTTTTGGTCACGTTGGTTATCATTGAGACCTCAAGGAGACAAGCATGAAGATCGAACGCATCCATCACGTCGCGTACCGTTGCAAGGACGCCAAGGAAACGGTCGGCTGGTACCGCGAGCACCTGGGCATGGACTTCGTGCTGGCCATCGCTGAGGACCAGGTGCCGTCCACCCACGCGCCCGATCCGTACATGCACCTGTTCATGGACGCCGGCGGCGGCAACATCCTGGCCTTCTTCGAACTGCCCAACTCGCCGGCCATGGGCCGCGACGAGAACACCCCCGACTGGGTGCAGCACATCGCCTTCAAGGTGGGCAGCGTGCAGGAACTCGAGGCCACCAAGGCCCGGCTCGAGGCCGCCGGCATCCCGGTGGTGGGCGTCACCGACCACACCATCTTCAAGTCGATCTACTTCTTCGACCCCAACGGCCACCGGCTCGAACTGGCGGCCGACGTCGGCACGCCCGACATGTACCAGCGGCTGGACGCCGTGAAATGGGAGATGCTCGACGAGTGGTCGCGCACCCGGCGCGCGCCAAAGCATGCACACTGGATGCACGAGAAGGAACTCGGCTGAGGGCCCCATGCAGAAGACCTACACCTACCCCCGCTACGACTACCGGCAGAGCGACGAACAGCGCGCCGGCACGGTGCTCCGGCACCCGGTGGTCATCGTCGGCGCCGGCCCCATCGGCCTGACCGCCGCGCTGGACTGCGCCGCCCGCGGCATCGCCTGCGTGGTGCTGGACGACAACGACACGGTGAGCATCGGCTCGCGCGCGGTGTGCTACGCCAAGCGCCCGCTCGAGATCTGGGACCGCCTGGGCCTGGCCGCGCCGATGGTCGAGCGCGGCGTCAGCTGGCAGGTGGGCCGGGTGTTCTTCAAGGACGACCCGATCTACCGCTTCGACCTGCTGCCCGAGCCGCGCCACCAGATGCCGGCGATGATCAACCTGCAGCAGTACCACCTCGAAGAGATGCTGGTGGCCGCCTGCGAGCGCCACCCGCTGGTCGACCTGCGCTGGAAGCACCGGCTGCTGAGCCTGCAGCAGGACACCAGCCACGCCACGCTAACGGTGGAGACGCCCGATGGCCTGTTCCGCATGGAGGCCACCTGGGTCATCGCCTGCGACGGCGCCAACAGCGACACGCGGCGGATGGTGGGCGCCGATTTCACTGGCCAGTTCTTCCAGGACCGCTTCCTGATCGCCGACGTGGTGATGCACGCCGACTTTCCCACCGAGCGCTGGTTCTGGTTCGACCCGCCATTCCACCGCGGCCAGTCGGTGCTGCTGCACAAGCAGAGCGACAACATCTGGCGCATCGACTTCCAGCTGGGCTGGGGCGCCGACCCGGTGGAAGAACGCAAGCCCGAGAACGTGATCCCGCGCATCCAGGCCATGCTGGGCCCGAAGGTGGAGTTCGACCTCGAATGGGTGTCGGTGTACCAGTTCGCCTGCCGCCGCATCGACCAGTTCCGACATGGCCGCGTGCTGTTCGCCGGCGACGCGGCGCACCAGGTGTCGCCGTTCGGCGCCCGCGGCGCCAACACCGGCGTGCAGGACATCGACAACCTGGCCTGGAAGCTCAAGCTCGTGCTCGACGGCGCCGCACCCGAATCGCTGATCGACACCTACCACGAAGAACGAGCGTACGCCGCCGACGACAACCTGCTCAACAGCACTCGGTCCACCGACTTCATCACGCCCAAGAGCAAGGCCAGCCTGCGCTACCGCGACGCCGTGCTCGAGCTGGCCGAGACCGAGGCGTTCGCACGGCCCCTGGTGAACAGCGGTCGGCTGTCCACGCCCACGCCCTACCTGCACTCGTCGCTGAACACGCCCGACGAATCGCCCTTTGCCGGCCGCATGGTGCCCGGCACCAACTGCGCCGACGCGCCAGTGAAGGTGCAGGGCCGCCCGGGCTGGCTGCTGAAGCAGCTGGGCGACGGCTTCACCGTGCTGCACTTCGGCCCGCCGCCGGGGCCGGCCGCCGTGACCGCCGGGGGCGTGTCGGCCAAGCTGCTGTGCGTGGGCACCGACCTCGACGACGACGGCACCGGCACGCTGGCGCAACGCTACGACGCCCAGCCCGGCACCACCTACCTGATCCGCCCCGACCAGCACGTGGCCGCACGTTGGCGCGCGTTCGAACCCGCCAAGATCGAGGCTGCGCTGCGCCGCTGCCTGGCCGCCTGATGGCCGCGCGCCCGATGGAGACCCCCATGCCCCTGACCCGCACCCCCAACCTGCCCGACCCCGACGGGTTCTACGAAGAGCTGATCGGCAGCCAGCGCGGCCTCAGCGACGAGCAGGCCGAACTGATGAACAGCAAGCTGGTGCTGATCCTGGCCAACCACATCGGCGACCGCGCGGCGCTGACCGAGGCGCTGGCCCTGGCCCGGCCCAAGGGCGCGCCGGCGGCGTCGTAGCGCAGCACGGGTGCCCGGGCTGCCGCGGCGGCCCGGGCAACGTCGACCGCTCAGGCCGCCGGACCGTTCCAGCCCAGGCGCGCCGAGATCTCGGTGGCCGCCTGGCGCACCGCCGTGACCGAGGGCGATTCCCAATCGGACGACAGGCGCTCGTGGTGGTCGAGCACGGTGACCACGAGCACCGCATGGCCGTCGTGGTCGAAGGCCGGTGCGCTGAAGGCGTTGATGCCGGGGATGGGCCGGCCGACGGCGCGGTTGACGCCGTGGCTGCGGTATTCGGCCTCGGCGTCGCGCAGCGCCGCAGCCTTGACCGCGGCTGAGCGCCCGTCGGGCTCGTCGCCCAGCGCGCCGGGCAGCGCCTCGGCCAGTTGCGCCGGGGGCAGCACCGCCGCAAAGGCGCGACCGGTTGCTGTGCCCAGCAGCGACATCACGGTGCCCACGCGCATGGCCACGTGCAGCGGCTGGCGGGCGTCCATCATGCGCACCACGGTGGGGCCGAAGTTGCCCCACACCGCCAGCGCCACCGCGTGGCCGGTGCCGGTGGCCAGCGTGTCGGCCACCGGGTTGGCAGCCTTCAGCACGTCGAGCTGCTTCAGGCAGGCCAGCCCCAGCTGCAGCGCGGCCGGCCCAAGGGCATAGCGCCCATTGACCGCGTCCTGCTCGATCAGGCGCAGGCGGCCGAAGCTCACCAGGTAAGGGTGCGCCCGCGAGGGCGGCAGGTCGGCCGCGGCGGCCAGGTCCTTCAGGGTCATCGGCGCCGGGTGGGCGGCCAGCGCCATCAGCAATCGCCCGCCCACCTCGACCGACTGCACCGAGCGCTGGGCCCTGTCTTCGGGTTCGTGGTCGTCTCTGCGCATCGGCGGGCTCCTGGGAGAAGGTGAACTGGGGAATGGCTCATAGTTTGCCTAATCCAAACGGTTTTGACAAAGGCGAACTACAAGCGGATACTTCGGCTGGGCGGCAGAGAACCCGCCGGACGGCGTCTCCGCCACCCCAGGATTGTTTCCGAGCCCTCGCCTCGCGGGCTCGCGAGTTACCCCACCCTCATCCCCAAGGAGCCCTCGCATGAGCAACCCCAAGGCGTTCGCCTCCCAGGCCGATCTCGAGGTGAAGAAGGTCAGCTTCACCAAGCTGTCCGACAACGCCTATGCCTACACCGCGGAAGGCGACCCCAACACCGGCATCATCATCGGCGACGACGCGGTGATGGTCATCGACACCCAGGCCACCCCGGTGATGGCCCAGGACGTGATCCGCCACATCCGCACCGTCACCGACAAGCCGATCAAGTACGTGGTACTCAGCCACTACCACGCCGTGCGGGTGCTCGGCGCCACGGGCTACGCCCCGCAGCACATCATCGCCAGCCGCGACACCTACGACCTGATCGTTGAGCGCGGCGAGCAGGACAAGGCCAGCGAGATCGGCCGCTTCCCGCGCCTGTTCCAGGCGGTGGAATCGGTGCCACCCGGCATGACCTGGCCAACCATCACCTTCGAGAAGAAGATGTCGATCTGGCTGGGCTCGCTCGAGGTGCAGCTGATCCAGCTGGGCCGCGGCCACACCAAGGGCGACACGGTGGCCTGGCTGCCCGAGCAGCGCATCCTGTTCTCGGGCGACTTGGTCGAGTTCGACGCCACGCCCTACGCCGGCGACGCCTACTTCCAGGACTGGCCGAAGACGCTGGACAACATCGCCGCGCTGAAGCCCGTGGCCCTGGTGCCCGGCCGCGGCGCCGCGCTGACCACGCCCGAGCAGGTGAAGGCCGGCCTGGACGGCACGCGCCACTTCATCACCGACGTGTGGACCCACGTGAAGGCCGGCGTGGCCGCGGGGCAGGACCTGAACGCGGTGTACAAGTCGACGATGGCCGCCCTGACGCCGAAGTACGGCCACTGGGTCATCTTCCACCACTGCATGCCCTTCGACGTGACGCGCTGCTACGACGAGGCCACCCAGCACCCCGACCCCCGCATCTGGACGGCCGAGCGCGACGTGGAGATGTGGAAGACACTCGAAGGCCAGTGAAGGAAGGGCGCACACTGCGCCATCTCACCCTGCGCCGGCCCCGTTGGAGGACACCGCCATGACCGACACGCTGCGCTACCAGAGCGGCTTCGGCAACCAGTTCGCCACCGAGGCCGTGCCCGGCGCGCTGCCGCAGGGCCGCAACAGCCCGCAGCGCGCGGCGCATGGGCTGTATGCCGAGCTGATCTCGGGCAGCGCCTTCACCGCGCCGCGGCACGACAACCGCCGCACCTGGATGTACCGGCGCCAGCCCTCGGTGGTCACCGGCGCCCATGCGCCCTACCCGCAGCCGCTGTGGACCACCGGCGCTGCCGGCGGCGTGGCCGTGCCGCCCGACCCCTTGCGCTGGCACCCGTTCGCCATCCCCGACGCACCGCTCGATTTCGTCGACGGCCTGCGCACCGTGTGCGCCAACGGCGATGCCGACGCGCAGTCGGGCGTCGGCGTGCTGGTCTACACCGCCAATCGCTCGATGGGCCGCCGCGCGCTGGTCAACGCCGACGGTGAGATGCTGCTGGTGCCGCAGCAGGGCCGCCTGCTCGTCACCACCGAACTGGGCGTGCTGGCGGTGGCGCCCGGCCAGGTTGCCGTGATGCCGCGCGGCCTGGCCTTCCGCGTCGAGCTGCCCGACGGCCCCTCGCGCGGCTACGTGGCCGAAAACTACGGTGCGCCGTTCCGCCTGCCCGAGCTGGGCCCGATCGGCAGCAACGGCCTGGCCAACCCGCGCGACTTCCTCGCGCCGGTGGCCGCCTTCGACCCCACGCCGGGCCCGTTCGAGATGATCCGCAAGTTCGGCGGCCGCCTGTGGCGCGCCACGCAGCCCGGCACGCCCTTCAACGTGGTGGCCTGGCACGGCAACCTGGCGCCGGTGATGTACGACACCGCGCACTTCATGGTCATCGGCTCGATCAGCTTCGACCACCCCGACCCGAGCATCTTCACCGTGCTCACCTCGCCCAGCGACACGCCGGGCACGGCCAACTGCGACTTCGTCATCTTCCCGCCGCGCTGGCTGGTGGCCGAGGACACCTTCCGGCCGCCCTGGTACCACCGCAACCTGATGAGCGAGTTCATGGGCCTGGTGCACGGCCAGTACGACGCCAAGCCCGAGGGCTTCAAGCCCGGTGGCGCCAGCCTGCACAACGCGATGGTGCCGCACGGCCCCGATGCCGAGGCCTTCGAGCGCGCGTCAAGTGCGCCGCTGGCACCGCACAAGCTCGACCACACGCTGGCCTTCATGTTCGAGAGCCGCTGGCGCTTCGTGCCCACGGCCTTCGCGATGGCCGAAGGCGCGCTGGATACCCGTTATGCCGATTGCTGGCAAGCCCTGGAGGACCGTTTCACGCCATGACCACGCCCCACACCCGCCTCGACGCCACCCACGACCCTGCGCTGCGCAGCTGGGTGCCCTCGGCCAACGCCGAAGGCACCGACTTCCCGATCCAGAACCTGCCCTTCGGCCGCCTGCGCGCGGCCGACAGCGAGGAACCCTGGCGCATCGGCGTGGCCATCGGCGACCAGGCGCTCGACCTGCAGCGCGCCGCCGCCAGCGGTGGCTGGTCGGCCGACATCGTGGCGCTGCTCAAGCCCCTGGCCGCAGGCGACCTCAACAGCTTCATGGCCCAGCGCCCCGCGGCGCGGCGCCGCCTGCGCGCCGCGCTGTCGGCCGCACTGGCCGAAGGCAGCCCCTCGCAGGCGCGGCTGGCCGGCTGCGTGCGGCCGATGGCGTCGCTGGAGATGGCGGTGCCCTGCCGCATCGACGACTACACCGATTTCTACACCGGCATCCACCACGCCACCACCGTGGGCAAGCTGTTCCGCCCCGACAACCCGCTGCTGCCCAACTACAAGTGGGTGCCCATCGGCTACCACGGCCGCGGCTCGTCGATCGGCGTCAGCGGCGAGAGCTTCCGCCGGCCCAAGGGCCAGACCGCCGGGCCCGACGGCACGCCGCAGTTCGGCCCCTGCCAGCGGCTGGACTACGAGCTGGAGCTGGGCCTGTTCGTCGGCCTGGGCAACGAGCGCGGCCGGCCGGTGCCGATCGACGAGGCCGAGGACCACCTCTTCGGCGTCACGCTGCTCAACGACTGGTCGGCGCGCGACGTGCAGGCCTGGGAATACCAGCCGCTGGGCCCCTTCCTGGCCAAGAGCTTCGCCACCACGGTGTCGCCGTGGATCGTGACGATGGACGCGCTGGCACCCTTCCGCGCGCCCTTCACGCGGCCGGACGGCGACCCGGCGCCGCTGCCCTACCTGGACGGCGAGGCCAACCGCAGGGCCGGCGCCATCGACCTGACGCTCGAGGTGTGGCTGCACACCGCCGCGCAGCGCGAGCGCGGCGAGGGCCCGGTCCGCCTGAGCAGCGGCCGCAGCGTGGAGGCCGCCTACTGGACGGCCGCGCAGCTGGTGGCCCACCACACGGTGAACGGCTGCAACCTGCAGCCGGGCGACCTGCTGGGCTCGGGCACGCTGTCGGGCCCTCTGCCCGAGCAGGCCGGCTCGCTGCTGGAGCTCACCCAGGGCGGCAAGCAGCCGATCACGCTGCCGGGCGGCGACACCCGCACCTTCCTGCGCGACGGCGACACGGTGATCCTGCGCGCCTTCGCCCAGCGCGACGGCGCCCGTCGCATCGGCCTGGGCGAGTGCGCGGCGACGGTGCTGCCGGCGGTCTGAACGTCGCGGTCCGAAGGCAGGCCTGGGGGGACAATCTGCTCCCCTGCCCGCCCTGGTGATTGCCGTGTCCGTCCACTTCGATCTCGTCGACCTGCGCCTGCTGGTGCGCGTGGCCGAGGCCAACAACCTCACCCGCGGGGCCGAGGCCTCGCACCTGTCGCTGCCGGCGGCCAGCACGCGCATCAAGAACCTCGAGGAGAGCGTCGGCGCCAAGCTGCTGTACCGCACCAGCCAGGGCGTCACGCTCACACCACCGGGCCAGGCCTTCGTGCACCACGCGCGGCAGATCCTGGGCCAGATCGAGCACCTCAGCGGCGACCTGCAGGAGTACGCCAAGGGCATCAAGGGCCACCTGCGCGTCTTCGCCAACACCACCGCGCTGGGCGAGTTTTTGCCGCCGGTGCTGCGGGCCTACCTGCTGAGCCACCCGGACGTCAACATCGACCTGCGCGAGCGCCTGAGCCACGACATCGTGCGCGCGGTGACCGAGGGCCAGACCGACATCGGCATCGTCGCCGGCCACGTGCGCACCGAGAACCTCGAGGTGCTGCCCTACCGGCAGGACCGCCTGGTGCTGGTGCTGCCGCAGGGCCATGCGCTGGCCGAGGCCGGGTCGATCGACTTCGAGCAGTCGCTCGAACTCGACCACATCGGCCTGCACGAGACCAGCGCCATCCACGCCTTTCTGCGCCAGGTGTGCGACACGCTGCACAAGCCGCTGCGGCTGCGCATCCAGGTGGGCAACTTCGAGGCCGCCTGCCGCATGATCGAAGCGGCCGTGGGCGTGGGCGTGCTGCCCGAATCCGCCGCGCGCCGCCACGCCCAGACCATGGCCATCCGCATCGTGCCGCTGCGCGACCCCTGGGCCGTGCGCGCGATGTGCATCTGCGTGCGCAAGCTCGATGCGCTGCCGTCGTTCGCGAGGGATCTGGTGGACCTGCTGGTGGCGGATGCAAGGGCCACCGGGCAGGCGTAGGCCCAGCGGTCACAGGCTCGGTGCATCGGCCGACGCGGGATCGACAAGGGCCTGCAAGTCCGCCAGACTTCGCTGCGCGGCGCGGCAAGTTCGGCCCCTCGCCGGACCCACGAGAACGCGCTTCGCGCGGCGCCGCGTTCAGCGCCCGAGCCGACCCTGGATGCCCCGGTGCCCGCCCTCACCTGGAGAACCACGATGCCCAGCAAGAACACCATCTGCCTCTGGTACGACGGCACGGCCCTGGACGCCGCGCAGTTCTATGCCGAGACCTTCGCGGACAGTGCAGTGGGCGCGGTCCATCGCGCGCCGGCCGACTACCCGTCTGGCCGGCAGGGCGATGTGCTGACCGTGGAGTTCACCGTGATGGGCATCCCGTGCCTGGGACTGAACGGTGGCCCGGCCTTCAAGCACAGCGAGGCCTTCTCGTTCCAGGTGTTGACCGACGACCAGGCCGAGACCGATCGGTTGTGGAACGCCCTCATCGACCACGGCGGGCAGGCGAGCGCGTGCGGGTGGTGCAGGGACAAATGGGGCCTGTCGTGGCAGATCACGCCACGCGTCCTGATGGCCGCGATCGCCGATCCCGATCGGGCGGCGGCCAGGCGCGCCTTCGAAGCGATGATGCAGATGACAAAGATCGACATCGCCGCCATCGAAGCGGCCCGGCGGGGCTGAGGGGCCCGTCGAGCGCGCCCGCTCAGCCACCGGCGCCTGCCGTCAAGGCAGCTCGGTCACCACCACCCGGTCTTCCGCGGGGAACGGCGGCGCGAAGCCGAACTGGCTGTCGACGATCAGCAGCCGGCCCTTGGCGATCTTGGCGGTGGTGAAGGTGCGGTTGGCCGGGGTCGGCGTCACCGACACCACCTTGGCGCTGTCCCACTGGCCGTCGAGCTTCAGCTCGGTGATCTGGCGCGAGAAGTTCTGCACCACCCACAGCGTGTGGCCGCGCAGCACGATGCCGTCGGCGTTGACGATCGACGCGCCGCCCAGGTCCACGGCGGTGATGGCCTTGGTGGCCAGGTCGATGCGCCACAGGCGCCCGGTGGTGCCTTGCGAGACCAGCAGGTGGCGGCCGTTGGGCGTGGCCACGATGCCGCCGAGGTTGAAGCCCGGCAGCACCACCGGGATGGTGGCCGACGCATCCAGCCAGAGCGTGGCCGTCCAGGTCTTGCCCGGGCCGCGGGCGACGCGCCAGATGCGGGCCTGGTTGCTGTCGGTGAAGTAGGCCGAGCCGTCCTCGGCCACCGCCACGTCGTTCAGGAAGGTGCCGGGCGCGGTCTCCAGCGCGGCCAGCGTGGCGCCCTCGGACGAGATCACCCACAGCCGGCCGCTGGGACCGCCGGCCACGAACAGGCGGCCGTGGTCGTCGACATCGATGCCGCGGGCGGTGGTGCGGCCGTCGACGCCGCCGGGCAACCAGGCCTCGACGGTCTTCTCGTGGATGCGGCCACGGTAGATGCGGCCACCATCGTTGACGCCGCTGACGTAAAAGGTCTCGCGCTGCTTGTCGTAGCCGATGCCTTCGAGCAGGATGCCCGCGGCGGGCAGGTCGTAGCCGGACGACAGGCTCGGCCCGGATTTGTCGCGGTGCGCCTGCGCCAGGGGCGCGGCGACGACCAGGGTCAGGCTCAGTGCGGTGGCGCACAGACGGGCCAGGATACTCATGTGGACTCCAGTTGCATTCGGCTGCAGTTCAGCCGCCTCGCATTCTGTCGGTGGCGCCACCGCGGGCCATTCGTGCGAGCACTCGCGCGGCTCAGTAGATGTACGCGCCGTGCAGGTGTGTCCGCAACCGGCACGGGACGAGCGGCGGCTGGCGTCGATACCGCGGAATATCACCCTCAGCATTGAGCCACAGCAATCGCAACACCTTGTACAGGCACACCATGATCCCAAGGTGCCGGGTATCCCGGCGATCCGGGCCTCGCGCCGACCGCCCAAGCAGATCGGCGGATGTCACAGCCGGCCGACCCGATGCGATTGCGCACACAGCCCAACCCGATTCATCATCCTACTGACCTCGAAGGAAACCACCATGTCCACACGCGAACTCGCGCTGATCGTTCTGGCCGCCGGCGTCGCCGGCTGCGGCGGAGGTGGCAGCAACGTTGCCGCCGACACACCGGCCACCGGCACCGACTCCATCACCATGACCGCGGCCTCGGGCGGACCCACGGCGAGGGCCCTGGCCGTGAACCTGACGGCCACCGCCCAGGCGGCCAGCCAGGTGGCGACGCGCTACGCCCTCGATTTCGTGTCCACCGCCGCATCCGGCTACGGGCTCAACGACGCGGGCGACGTGGTCGGCAAGTCGTACACCGACAACGGCTGCGGGCCGTTCTGCCTGCCCCCGGAAGACATCGCCGTCTGGCGCAACGGCGTCCGCACCGTGCTGCCACTGCTGGCCGGGTACACCAGCAGCAGCCTGTATCCGCTGCACATCAACAACCAGGGCCTGATCGGCGGCGAAGCCGGGCTGATCGGCAGCTCGACCCGCGTGGTGCTGTGGACGCCCAACGGCAGCGGCTACACGGCGCAGAACCTCGGTGTCTTCCCAGGCACCTCGAGCGCCGACGTCACCGGCCTGGACGACCAGGGACGGATGGTCGGATGGTCCACGCTGGGCGGGGCCTTCCCGACGCTCACCGTGCCCTTCATGTGGTCGCAGGCCACCGGCATGGTCAACCTCGCGCAACTCGGCTATCCCAACGAGCGCCCGGCCGCCATGAGCCCCGGCGGCAAGGTGGTCAGCTGGAACCACTGGTACCAACTGGGCGACCCGGGCAGCGTGGTGGCCCTGCCGGCCCCGCCGGCGGGCTACGTGGGCGCGGGCTCCAACGGCAGCGCCATCAACGACGCGGGCGATCAGGCGCACTTCCTGGTGTCCATCAGCACCGAGAACCTAGTCTACCCGTTCCGGCTGTCCCAGGGCGGCACCTGGCAGCAACTGTCCAGCTTCGGCACCGGCCGCTTGTCGGGCTACGGCATGGGCTCGATCAATGCCGCGCAGGACGTGACCTTCACCGTCGGCAGCAGTGGCATGGTGGCCGCCGGGCCTGCGGGTGTCGGCCAGCCGCTCGTGCAGTTGTTGTCGCCGGCCTACCCCGGTGCCATCGTCGGTGGCAGCGGCGCAATGAACGCCTCGGGCCAGATCCTGGCCCAGGTGATGATCGGCCGCAGCTTCCGGCTGGTGAAGATGACGCCGGTCACCGCCTGCACCGCCAACTGCCTGGTGTCCAGTTCGCTGGCGATGACCGGGCAGTTCGTGAAGGTGGGCGGCACCCGCGACGGCGACTGCTACCAGGGCACGCGGTCGTACAACCAGAGCTCGGCCACGGTGACCATCACCAACGAGGCCGGCGTCCCGATGGCCAATGTGCTGGTCAGCGGCCGCTTCCTCGACGACTACTGGACCAACAGCCCGGTCAGCGGCAGCACCAACGCGTCCGGCGTGGTGAGCTTCTCGCACAAGGGCTTGTGCGGCGTCGGCGCGGTGGCCTTCATGGTGGACCAGGCGGCGCTCGGGTCGATGGCCTTCGACCGCACCCGCGGCACGCTGTCGGGCTACGTGATCCCCGGCACGACGCCTGCACCGACCAACCTGGCACCGGTGGCAGTGGCCACGGCGAGTTGCGTGGCCCGCAGGGTCTGCACCCTCAATGGGTCGGGCTCCTACGACCCCGACGGCACCATCGCGCGCTATCGCTGGACCGACTCGAGCGGCAACACCCTCGCCACGCAGGCGGTGTTCGTCAAGACCTTCTCGAAGACCGGCAAGACCTCGGCCACGCTCTACGTCACCGACAATGGTGGCCGCACCGCGTCGAAGAGGGTGACGTTCACGGTGCTGCGCTGACGCGCGACGCGTTCTGGCCCCACCTGCCGGCGCCAGCGCGGCACGGCCGGGCGCGCCGGCATGGCGGTGCCGGCCGCACGCTCCGGCGCATTGACTGCGCGCAATGCGGCCGGGCCGGCTGCCCCGCAGACTTCCGCATCGATCGCCGGGAGGCCCCCCATGAACTTCGCCAAGACCGCCTGTGCAGGCGCCATGATGCTGGCCACCAGCTGGGCCGCTGCCTCTGGATGGGCCCTCCGGCTCACCGACTTCGCCCTGCCCGGTCAGGCGTCCACCGTCGAGGTCGTGGGATGGTGCAATGAGCTCAACGGCTACGCGGCCGTCGACCTGTGCTATGCGCTGGGGCCGGCATTCACGCTGACCACGCTCGAGAGCACCGACAAGTCCCTGCGCTTCAAGATCACGGATCTTCAGGCGGTGACCACCGTCGACGGCATCGCCAATGAAGGCTTCGACTACGTCATGGCCTTCAAGGAGTTGGGGCTCAACCCGGCCATCGCGGACGACATCCTGCGGGTGCAGTTCAACGTGCTGGACACCCCCGCCGGCGACGACGGCCAGGGCAATGCGCTGTCGATGGCCGAGCTGACGGTGAGCCTGATCTCCGGCGCCCTGGTGCCCGACTACCTGAACAGCCTGCCCGGCACCGCGGTCAACAGGGGCACGACGGTCAACGGCGTCAACGAGGCGGTCAGCCTGCTGGGGGATGTGCTCGGGTTCAGCGGCATCGGGCGACCACTGGACCTCGGACGCGGCCTGTCCCTGGACGGCCTGATCGTCACCCCCACCGCCGTCCCCGAGCCCGGCACGCTGGCATCGGTCGGATGGGCGGGCCTGGCACTGGCCGCGGTCACTGCACTGGCACGACGCCGCGGGCGACGCCAAGCAGGCCAGGGTCGATCACCGAATGGCGGGCCGGCCAGCGCGCCTCAATCCGCGTAGCTGCCCGCCGCGCGAATCAGCGCGCCCCATTTGTCGATCTCGGGCTTGAGCCAGGTGCGCAGGCCCTCGGTGGTCTGCTTGGCCTCGGGCACGATCTCGGCACCGAGTTCGCCCATGCGCGCGACGATGGCCGGATCCTTCATCGCGGCGCGCAACGCGGTGCCGAAGCGCTCGACCACCGCCACCGGCGTGCCCTTGGGCGCGTAGATGCCGTGCCAGACCTTCACCTCGAAGCCCTTCAGGCCCGACTCTTCGAGCGTGGGCGTGTCGGGCAGTGACCTGATGCGCTCGCGCGTGGTCACGCCGTAAAGCTTCACGCTGCCGGCCTTGATGTGCTGCAGCGTCTGCGTGGTCTGGTCGCACAACACGTCGACCTGGCCACCGAGCAGCGCGTTCAGCGCCGGCGCCGTGCCCTGGTAGGGAATGGTGGTGAGCTCCACCCCCATCGCCTGCTGGAACAGCATGCCGCACAACTGCGACACCGCGCCCAGCCCGGCATGCGCCAGCGTGGCCTTGGCGGCGTTGGCCTTGACCCAGGCGAACAGTTCCTGCGGCGTCTGCGCCGGCAGGTCCTTGCGGCCCAGCAGCGTCATCGGCACGTCGATCACCTGGCCCACGTACTCGAAGTCGTTGAGCGGGTTGTAGGGCAGCTTGCGGTACAGGCCCGGCGCGGTGGCCATGCCGTTGTGGTGGATCAGGAAGGTGTAGCCGTCGGGCACGGCCTTGGCCACCGCGCCGGCCGCCAGCGTGCCGCCGGCGCCGAGCTTGTTCTCCACCACCACCGACTGGCCCAGCGACTTGCCCATCACCACCGCCAGCGAGCGCGCCACCACGTCGGTGGGGCCGCCAGCCGCAAAGGGCACCACCAGCGTGATGCTGCGGCTGGGGTAGGCCTGGGCCATGGCCAGCGGCGCGGCCAGCAGCGCGGCGGTGGCCAGCAGAGCGTGGCACAGCGTGCGTCGATCGGTCATGGGCTTGTCTCGCTCGTGGTGTGGGGAAGGGGAGGCTCAGCGGCCCGCGTCGCGCAGGATGGCCTCGGCCCGAAGGATCACCGGCTTGTCGACCATCTTGCCGTCGACGGCCACGGCGGCGCCGGCGGCCTGCGCCGCCGCCTGCAGCACGCGCTCGGCCCAGGCCAGTTCGTGGGCGCCGGGCGCGAAGCCGGCGTGCACCGCGGCCACCTGCTTCGGGTGGATGCACAGCTTGCCGCCGAAACCCAGCCGGCGCGCGCGCTGCACGTCGTGCTGCAGGCGCGCGGCATCGTCGATGGCCACGGTGACACCGTCCAACGGCGCGCCGATGCGCCCCAGCCGCGAGGCCAGCACGAACTCGGCGCGGAAGGGCAGCAGCTCGTCCTCGGTGGCGTCGCGCATCCCCATGTCGACCTGGAAATCGATGCTGCCGAAGGCCAGCCGCTGCACGCCCGGGGCGGCGGCGATGGCGCGCAGGTTGGCGAAGCCGGCGGCCGATTCCACCAGCGGCACCAGCGCCACGCCGGGGCGCTGAGCCGCCACCACCGCCAGCGTGTCGACGGACTCGGCCTTGGGCAGCATCACCGCAGCCACGGCGGGCGACGCCACCAGCGCCAGGTCGTCGGCGAACCATTCGCTGTCGGCGCTGTTCAGCCGCAGCACCACGCGCGCCGACGTGCCGGCCAGCCAGCGCGACAGGGACTCGCGCGCCGCCACCTTGTCGGGCGGCGCGACGGCGTCTTCCAGGTCGATGATCACCGCCTGCGCGCCGGCGGCCAGCGCCTTGTCGAAGCGGTCGGGCCGGTGGCCAGGGACGAACAGCCAGGCGCTCATGGCGCTGTTCCCAACCACCGATCGACGCGAACGTCGCCATCCATCGCCCACACCCGCGCGATCACCTGCCGCATCTCGGCCTCGGTGGCGCCGCCGCGGTAGGCGGCCAGGCTCAGCGCCTTGGCCTCGAGTTCGGGCCGCGACAGCGTGTTGCCGGGGTCGCCCTTGGGCTCGTCGACCCGGCCGGTGAAGACGCGGCCGTCGGCGGTGCGCACCTCCACCTTGCCGATCCAGCGCGCCGGGTAGGCGCCGTCCACTTCGGCGTCCAGCACCATGCGCACCTTGTCGCGGAAGGCCTGCACGCGGGCGGCGCGGAAGTCGGCGTCGAACTCGGCCAGCCCGGCGTGGCCATGCAGCGCCGCGATGGCCAACACCGTGCCCATCGAGAACTTGGCCTGGTGCACCGTCTGCGGGTCGGTGACCGGGCCCAGCACGTCGATGGCCCCCTGGTGCACGAAGGTGGTCACACTGGCCACGTCGCCATCGGTGAGGCGGTGCGTGCGCATCACCTGCAGCAGCGCGTCGGCCGCCGGGTGGGTGTGGCGGCACGAGGCGTGGTACTTGAACGAGGTCTCGGCGGTGGCCCAGCGCGTGCCCAGGCCGTGCACCAGCCGCGCCGGGTCGGCGTCGGTGGACATGCCGGCGGCCATGCCCTGCGGGCCTTCGAGGATGTGCGCAGCACCCGTGAAGCCATCGGCCGCCAGATAGGCCGCCGCCAGCCCCGCCGCGGCGGCATGCGCAGTGTGCAGTTGCTTGGAATCGGCCGCGTCGCGCAAGAACTCCCACAGCCCCGCGGCCTGCGTGCCGGCCGAGCCCAGGGCATGCAACATGGCCTCGGTCGACAGGCCCAGCAGCCGGCCCACCGCCGCCGCGGCGGCCACGGTGCCGGCGGTGCCGGTGGTGTGGAATATCCTGTAATGCGAGCGTCCCAGGAACTCGCCGACGCGGATGCCGACCTCGTAGCCGGCGATCGACGCCACCAGCAACTCGCGCCCGCTCTTGCCCAGCGCCTGCGCCACCGCCAGCGCCGGCGGAAACACCACCGCCGCGGGGTGGAACACCGAGCCGTTGTGCACGTCGTCCTGCTCGGCGAAGTGCGAGGCCGCGGCATTGACCGCGGCAGCCACCAGCGGGCTGGCGCCGCGGCGGTGGATCAGCACCTCGCTGGGCCCATCGGCGGGACCCTGCGATTGCCAGAAGCGCGCCAGGCTTTCCACCGGCCGCGCCCCCTTGCCGGCCAGCGCCGAGGCAAACCAGTCGAGGAACAGGTCTTCGGTGCGGCGCAGCACCGGCGCCGGGATGTCGGCGTGCTGCAGCGTGGCGGCGAAGGTGGCGAGCGCGCGGCTCGGATGGGCATCGGTCATCGGGGTCACCTTCCGGGGGTTCAGATCACGCCTTCCTGGCGCAGCGCCGCGATGGCCTCGGGCGCGTAGCCCAGTTCGGCCAGCAGCGCGTCGGTGTGCTCACCCAGCGCCGGGATCGGATCCATGCGCGGCTCGAACTCGGCCGGCAGCGCCGGGGGCCACAGCGCGGGCAGCGGGCCGGCGGGCGAGCCCACGGTGGTCCAGCGCTCGCGCGCGGCGAGTTGCGCATGGGCCCAGACCTCGGGCATGCCATTGACCTGCGCGTTGGCGATCTGCGCGGCTTCGAGCCGGGCCGCCAGCTGCTCGGCGCTGAATCCCGAGAACGCCTCGACGAGGATCGCGCGCAGCGCCTCGCGCGAGGCCACGCGGCGGGCGTTCGACGAGAAGCGCTCGTCCTTCGCCAGCGCCGGCTGGCCCAGCACCTGCTCGCAGAAGACCTGCCACTCGCGCTCGTTCTGCAGCCCCAGCATCACCGTCTTGCCGTCGCCGGCCGGGAACGGGCCGTAGGGGTAGATGGTGGCGTGGGCAGCCCCCGCGCGCGGCGGCGGGCTGGCGCCCTGGTACGCGTAATACATCGGGTAGCTCATCCACTCGACCATGCTCTCGAGCATGGACACGTCGAGCCGGCAGCCCTGCCCCGTGCGCCCGCGCTGCAGCAGCGCGGCCAGGATGCCGCTGTAGGCGTGCATGCCGGCGGCGATGTCGGCGATCGAGCAGCCGGCCTTCGACGGCTCGTCCGGCGTGCCGGTGACCGACAGGAAACCGGCCTCGCTCTGGATCAGCAGGTCGTACGCTTTCTTGTCGCGGTAGGGTCCGGGCCGCTCGGGGTCGTCGCCGTAGCCGGAGATGTCGCAGACGATCAGCCGCGGGTGCGCGGGCGCCAGCGCCTCGTGCGACAGGCCCATGCGCGCGGCGGCGCCGGGCGCCAGGTTCTGCACCAGCACGTCGGCCTGGGCCAGCAGTTTGCCCAGGACGGTGGCGGCCTCCGGGTGCTTCAGGTCGAGCGTGAGGCTTTCCTTCGAGCGGTTGGTCCAGACGAAGTGCGAGGCCAGCCCGGCCACGCGGGTGTCGTAGGCGCGCGCGAAGTCGCCCACGCCCGGCCGCTCGACCTTGATGACCCGCGCGCCCAGGTCGGCCAGCTGGCGGGTGCAGAACGGCGCCGCGATGGCGTGTTCGAGCGTGACGACGGTGATGCCTTCGAGCGGTCGCATGTCAAAAGCTCCGCGGCAGCCCGAGCACGTGCTCGGCCACGTAGCTGAGGATCAGGTTGGTCGAGATCGGCGCCACCTGGTACAGCCGTGTCTCGCGGAACTTGCGCTCCACGTCATATTCGCAGGCGAAGCCGAAGCCGCCGTGGAACTGGATGGCCGCATTGGCCGCCTCCCAGCTGGCCTTGGCCGCCAGGTACTTGGCCATGTTGGCCTGCGCGCCGCAGGGCTCGTGCGCGTCGAACAGGCGGCAGGCCTCCCAACGCATCAGGTCAGCGGCCTCGACCTCGATGTGCGCCTCGGCGATCGGGAACTGCACGCCCTGGTTCTGGCCGATCGGCCGGCCGAAGACGACGCGCTCCTTGACGTAGGCGCTGACGCGGTCGATGAACCAGCGGCCGTCGCCGATGCATTCGGCGGCGATCAGCGTGCGCTCGGCATTCAGCCCGTCGAGGATGTACTTGAAGCCCTGCCCTTCCTGGCCGATCAGGTTCTCGGCCGGGATCTCGAGGTTCTCGAAGAACAGCTCGTTGGTCTCGTGGTTGACCATGTTGGGGATGGGCCGCACGTCCAGGCCCTTGCCGATCGAGTCGCGCAGGTCGACCAGGAAGATCGACATGCCCTCGCTCTTCTTCGTCACCTCGGCCAGCGGCGTGGTGCGGGCCAGCAGGATCATCAGGTCGGAGTGCTGGATGCGCGAGATCCACACCTTCTGGCCGTTGACCACGTAGCGGCCGTCCTTCTTCACCGCGGTGGTCTTGATCTTCGTGGTGTCGGTGCCGGTGGTGGGCTCGGTGACGCCCATGCTCTGCAGCCGCAGTTCGCCGCGGGCGATGGGCGGCAGCCAGCGCTGCTTCTGCTCGGCCGAGCCGTGGCGCAGCAGCGTGCCCATGTTGTACATCTGGCCGTGGCAGGCACCGGCGTTGCCGCCCGAGCGGTTGATCTCTTCCATGATCACGCTGGCCTCGGCCAGGCCCAGGCCCGAGCCGCCGTAGTCCTGCGGGATCAGTGCGGCCAACCAGCCGGCCTTGGTGAGCGCGTCGACGAAGGCCTCGGGGTAGCCGCGCGCGGCGTCCACCGTGCGGTGGTACTCGGGCGGGAAGTCGGCGCACAGCGCGCGCACGCCGTCGCGGATGTCGGTGTACCGCTGGGCAGAGTGATCGCTCATGGGTTCAATCGACGCGAGCTTCGGCGCGCATGGCCAGGAAGCCCTCGTGGTCGCGCGCCCACAGGCGCAGGTCGTGGGCACCCTCGGCTCGGCCGCACACGGTGAAGCGGTGGATGTCGAAGATCGGCCGCACCGCCGTGAAGGCGAAGCGCCGCAGCGTGGCCTGGGGCCGCTCGCGGCGCAGCAGGTCAGCCAGCAGCGTGGCGATCAGCGGGCCGTGCACGATCAGGCCGGGGTAGCCCTCGACCTCGGTCACATAGCTGCGGTCGTAATGGATGCGGTGGCCGTTGAAGGTGAGCGCCGAGTAGCGGAACAGCAGCACCGGATCGGGCACGATCTCGCGGGAGAAGCTGGCGTCGTCGGGTGCGGGCTGCGGGGTAGGGGCCACGGCGCCAGGCTGGGGAGCGTCGCGGTAGACGATGTCGTGCTCCTCACTCAGCGCCAGGCCCTGGGCGTTGGACACCTCGTGCCGCACCGTGACGAACACCAGCGTGCCGCTTCGGCCGGCCTTGGCGTCGATGCTCTTGATGCGCGACAGCCGCGTGATCTCGTCGCCCACGCGCAGCGGGTGGTGGAACTCGAGCCGGCCGCCGGCCCACATGCGGCGCGGCAGCGGCACCGGCGGCAGGAAGCCGCCGCGCCGGGCGTGGCCATCGGGCCCGATCTCGCTCTGCCGCGCCAGCGGCAGGAAGTACAGCCAATGCGCCAGCGGCGGCGCGTCCTGGCCGGGCAGCGGCTCGGACTCGTCACGGTCCAGCGTGGCGGCCAGCGCGGCCAGGGGGGCGGCGCCGACCAGGTCGTGGCGCTGCTCGGTGCGGCCCAGCCAGCTGCGCCAGTGGGCCAGTTGCTCGTCGAGGGAGGGGGTGCTCATCGTGACGCCGAGCATGCCAGCGCTGGCGCGCCGCGGCCATTCGCCATTCGGGAAGCACGGGTTCCAGCGGGCCGAACATGGCCCGGCGGGCACGGGTGCCAGGCAGAACCCGGTCAGCCCGGGTAACCTCCGGCCCATCCCCACAAGGCACCAGGAGGCCACCCCATGAACCAGGATCTTTTCGACCGCGGTCTCGCCACCCGCCGCGAGGTGCTCGGCGCCGAGTACGTGGACGCCGCGATCCAGAACGCCGACGACTTCAACCGCCCGATGCAGGAGGTGGTCACGCAGTACGCCTGGGGCGACATCTGGAACCGCCCCGGCCTCGACCGCAAGACCCGCAGCCTGCTCAACCTGGCCATGCTCACCGCGCTGAACCGCCCGCACGAGCTGAAGCTGCACGTGCGCGGCGCGCTGCGCAACGGCGTCACCAAGGACGAGATCCAGGAGGTCTTCCTGCAGACCGCCATCTACTGCGGCATGCCGGCGGCGATCGACAGCTTCCGCGGCGCGAAAGAGGTGTTCAAGGAGATGGGCGTCTGAGCGGCCCACCCACGAGACCCGCCCCATGTACGTCGGCCATTTCGCCATCGGGCTGGCGCTGCAGGCGCGGCGCCCGGATGTGCCCGCCCTGCCCATCATGCTGGGCGTCGGCGTGCTCGACATCCTGAACGGCCTCTTCATCCTGGCCGGCATCGACCGGGTGACGCCCAACCTGCACAGCGGCCCCTACCTCTTCTTCGACCTCACCTTCATCGACTGGGACCATTCGCTGGCGATGGCGGTGCTCGTCACGCTGTGCTGGGGCGCGCTGTTCATGAAGGACCGGCGCGTGATGGCCGTGGCCCTGCTGGCCGCGGCCTCGCACTGGGTGGCCGACTGGCCGGTGCACAACGATGACCTGGCGCTGTACCCGCATGCGCACGATCACCTGGGGCTCGGGCTGTGGGGGCTGCTGGGCACCACGTCGTGGGCGCTGGAAGGCGTGTTCGCCGCGGGGCTGGTGCTGTACGCCTGGCGCGCCAACGCCCGCCGCGGCGTGAGCAGCCTGTGGCCGGTGCTGGTGCTCGCGGGCCTGTTCGTCCAGATGTCGCCGTGGTTCTCGCCGATGCTCGTGGTGGCGCGCCTGGCCGAGCCGGCGGCGCACCTGGCCCACGGCGCGCTGGTGGCCATCGGCTTCCTGGTGCCGGGGCTGCTGTTCACCTGGCTGATCCGCCGGGCGGAGGCGCGGGCCAGCCTGCCGGTGGCTCAGCGGGGCAGTGCGGCCCAGGCCAGGTGAGGCGGATGGCCGTGCACGCGCACCAGGCGTATCCACAGCAGCGTCATGTGCTCGAGGTGCAAGGCCTGCTCCAGCCCGCCCACGTTCAGTGGCTGCCAGCCGAGCTGGTCGATCAGCGTGCCCACCTGCCGCATGGCGGCGGCGTCGTCGCCGCAGAAGAACATCGCCGGGCGCACGTTGGCCGCGGGGAAGCGGTTGTCCTCGAAGTTCTCGAATCCATAGATGCTGAAGGCCTTGACCACGCGGGCCTGCGGCGCCAGCTGCTGCAGCGCCTGCGCGCCCGACTGCTGGCTGCCCAGCCCGTGCGACAGACCAGGACCCACGGGATTGGTGCAGTCCACCAGCACCTTGCCGGTCAGGGCCTGGGCCAAGGGCGGGATCACGCTGGCGTTGGCGGCGTAGGGGGTGGCGAGGAACACCAGCTCGGCCTCGCGCACCGCGGCTTCCAGAGGCGCCGCCTGCAGCGCCGGGTTGCGTGCCAGCAACTGGCGCACCGAGTCGGCCGCCGGGTCTCGCGCGGCGAGGGTGACCGAATGGCCGAGGCGCTGCAGGTGGTCGGCGAGCGGTGCGCCGACGTTGCCGTGGCCGATGAAGGCGATCTTCATGCGGTGCTCCTCAACGGCCCAGGGCCTCGATGACGAGGGCGGCTGTCTCCTGCCCCGAGAAGTTCTGCTGGCCGGTGACGAGGTTGCCGTCGCGCACCGCAAAGCCCCGCCACAGGCCGCCCTGCACGTAGTTGGCGCCGAGGGCCTTCAACCGGTCTTCGATGCGCCAGGGCATCACATGCTGGTCACGCGGCAGCATGCCGTAGGACCACACCGCGTTGTCGGCGAAGTCTTCCTCGACATTGGCGAAGCCGGTGACGGTGCGGCCCTTGGCGATGTACTCGCCGCGGCTGTCCTTGGCGTACGCCAGGATCGCACTGCCGTGGCACAGCGCGGCGGCCACCTTGCCGGCCTCGAAGAAGGCGGCAAACGTCGCATGCAGGTCGGTGGCCTGCTCGAATGTGAACATCGGCGCCTGGCCGCCGGCCACCACGATGGCGTCGAAGGCGGCCACTTCGATCTCGGCCACGCGCCGGGTGTCGGCCACCCGGGCCATCAGCTCGGGCGTGTGGATGAAGCCCTGGCTGATCAGGTCGGTCTTGCTGTAGCCGCTGGCGTCGTTGGGGTCGCTCATGCCGTCGGCCTCGCATCGGCCGCCGTTCGGGCTGAACAGCTCGACCTCATAACCGGCCTCGGTGAAGGTGAGGTACGGGTGGGTGAGCTCGCTCCACCAGAAGCCCACCGGCCAGCCGGTGGTCGTGGACACCGCGGGGTTGGCGATGACGATGGCGATGCGCTTCTTCGCCTTGGCATTCACGACGTTGGGGTCTCGCAGGCTCATGTCGGTGCTCCGGTGGACTGGGGTGGCCGCACTGTGGCATTTGCTTCAGAATCGATAAACAGCCCGCCTTGTCACTGTGTGTTGCCCATGACGTCAACAATGGATCTGCCCTCGCTGCACGCCTATGTGAAGGTCGTGCAGACCGGCAGTTTCACCCGCGCCGCCGAATCGCTGCACACGCACAAGGCGCACCTGTCGCGCGTGGTGAGCCAGCTCGAGCGCGAACTGGGCGTGCGCCTGCTGGAGCGCACGACCCGCTCGCTGTCGCTCACCGAGGCCGGGCGCGAGTTCTTCGAGCGCGCGCAGGGCATCCTGGCGGCGGTGGACGATGCGCGGCTGGTGATGCAGCAGGCCCAGGGCGAACCGCGCGGCACGCTGCGCCTGACCTGCGGCGTCGAGTTCGGCATGCTCGCCGTCGGCCGCTGGATCAACCGGTACCTGCAGGCCTACCCGAAGGTCAAGGTCGACGCCGAGATCACCGGCCGCATCGTCGACCTCGTGCACGAGGGCTTCGACCTGGCGATCCGCGTCGGCCCGCTGCCGGATTCGACGCTGGCCGCCCGGCGGCTCGGCTCGCTGGCCTATGCGCTCTATGCAGCGCCCGGCTACCTGACCAGCCGGCCGGCGCCGCGCAGCCCGCAAGACCTGTCGGACCATGAACTGCTGGTCTTCGCTGGCAGCAGCCGGCGCAGTGCCTGGCAGCTCGGCAAGGGCGCGGAGAGCCACCGCGTCTCGTTGAACCCGCGGCTGCATGCAAGCAACACCTTCACCATCCGCGATGCCGCCGAGCAGGGCCTGGGCATCGCCTGCCTGCCCTGCCTGGTCGGCGCGCCGCTGGTGGCCGACGGCCGCCTGCGCGTCGTGCTGAAAGACTGGCGCCCGCCCGAGGTGCCGGTGCACGCCGTGTTCGCCAGCGCCCGGTTCATGGCACCCAAGGTGCGCGCCTTCGTCGACCTGGCCGTGGAGATGTTCCAGCCCGCCGCGTCGGTGCGCACGCGGCGCGACGGGGCGGCGGGCTGACCGGGCCACGGCGCATGCCGGCCTGGCCGCCGCATCGGGGCCATCGCCGCCTCCGCCTGGGCCGGCGGTTCAGCGCCTGCGCTTCTGTCGGTCCGCGAGGATGTCGAGCAGGCCGACGGCGGCGGCATGCACCTTGGCGACTTCGGCGCGTTGCGGCAGCCCGGCCATCGAGGCCTCGTCGCACAGGCGCGCGATGGACTCGAAGCGCAGTTCGATGCTCTCGCATTCGCACGGCGACGGCCAGCGCACCATCGCGCGCTCGAGCAGGCGGCGAGCCTCGACCAGTTCCTCGTCGATCACCGGCTCACCCAGCGCCGCACGCAGCAGGCTGCGCGCCACATGCAGCTCGAAGGTGTTGGTGTAGTGCCAGAACATGGTCACCAGCCCGAGCGACCTGACTTCGGCAATCAGGCTGTCGGTCTGGTGGTTCCAGGCTGGCGCGGGGTCGGTTGGGTCACCCAGGCCGCCCAGCGTGGTACCCACCGCGGCCGCATCGGCACCCTGCAGCACCGCCAGTGCGCCGCAGAGCAGGGCATTGGCCAGTGCATAGGCCCGTCGGTCGACGTGGTCCATGGGCTCCTGCCTCTTTGAGCGGTAGCCTTTCACGAAGCGCTCGGCCGCGCCCAGCAATTGCGCTTTGCGCTGACCGGGGTCGCTGCACTCCACCGCCTGCCGCATCAGGCTGCTGCCGTACAGGCACTCGCGCTCGGACGCCGCGCTGGCACCCTTGTCGCTGTAGGCCAGCGTCTGCTCCGCCTGCAGCTGCTCGTCGTCGATGGCGGCCAGACGCTCGACGATGCGTTGGGCCAGCTGGTGGCTGCGGGCATCGGGTCTTCGCGACAGCGAATTGACCATCAGCTCCACGTGGCGCAGCTGCAGCTTCGAGTAGGCGTTGCGCGCCGCGAGCTGGAACCATTGCACGGCGCGGTCGTGATCGCCCAGTTCGCGGTAGGCCTCGCCCAAGGCCGTGCGAACGGCCGAGCGGCGCAGCCAATCCTTGCGCAGCCCGTCCTCCGCCAGGGTGGCGAGCAATTCCTCCAGTTGCATCAGCAGCGCGTCGCGAGGCTTGTCGCCGGCCACGGCCACCACCTGCAGGATGCGCTCGGCCAGCTCGGCCGGGCTCATGCACTGGGCAGCGGCAGCCAGCCGCGAGCTGCCGTGGCGCTGGGCGTAGGCCTGGTGGCTGCGCGCATCGGGCAGGCGCCACAGCGGGTCGCCGTAGCACTGGTAGGCGCCCCAGGTGTTGGTGCCGGTCTGGCCGGCCCGCGGCAGGATGGCCTTGCGCGCGTCGCGCACCGCCAGGCCGAACGATTCGCCCTCGAGCAGCGAGCGGTACAGGTGCTCGGCAAAGCGCAGGCCGTCGCGGTCGTCGACCTGCCAGCCCGCGGCCACCACCGCCTTGGAGCCCATCTTGATGAACTGCATCGCCAGGCTGGCGGCCAGCAGCGGGTAGTTGCGCTGGCCCAGCACCTTGGCCTCGGTGCCGTCGCGGCCCGAGTAGCAGCAGTTGATGAAGACGAACTCGGGCACCGGGTCCATCTGCTCCACGTCGCCGGCCGACAGCACCTGCTGGTGGCTCAGCAGCATGCCGGTCTTGCGCAGCGGCTGCACGTGCGGCGCCTCGCCCAGGTCGGACACCCAGTGGTCGACCACGCCGTGGCCACACAGGTGCAGCAGCCGATACGGCCGATCCAGCAGGGCGGTGCGCACCCGCTCGAACGACACCGTCTTGCCGATCAGCGGCGTCACCGACCAGGGCCGACCGTCCCCGGCCAGTTGACGCAGCACCGCGGCGGCTTCGTCCTCGGCGCCCTTCAGCGCCGCAAACTCGAGGGGCGCACCCTGGCTGTCGCGCCAGTACTCGGTGGACGGCGCACCCACGACCATCGCATTCCAGCCGTCGTCGGTGTGCGGCAGCGAGCGGAACTCGTAGGTCAGGCGCTGGCGCACCATGCCGGCCTGCGCGGCCAGTGGCAGCACACCGTCGCCGGCCAGCCCGTCGTCGGGCGGGGTGAGCAGCTCCCAAGGGTAGGCGGCGGTGCGGTCGTCGAGCACCAGCACCGTGTGCTCGAAGTTGATGAGCCGGCCCTTCAGGTTCTGCGGCAGAAGCAGCTGGTAAAGCACGCGTCCGAGCGAGCGCTGCTCGTCGTTGCTGCTGCGGCCCACCGCGCCCTCGTCGCTGACGCGCGCGATGTAGCTGCCCAGGCTGGCCACGTCGCTGTACACCTGGGTCGATTCGACCCGGGCGCGCTCGCCGATCAGCTCGAACTTCAGGCCGCCCAGCTTGTCGTGGCGCACGCACAGGCGCTGCCACACCGAATCGTTGGCACCGGGCTGGTAGCCACGGATGCCGCCGTCGCGGGTTTCCAGTTCGGGCTTTGGCCAGGCCAGGCGTTCGGTCCATTCAGCGCGGCGCATCAGGCGGCGCAGCTCGTAGGCGGCGTCGAGCGCGCGGTGTTCCTCGATCTCGATGATCTCGACCTCGGCGATCTGCACGCGCCGCCCCAGCACCGACTCCTGCGCCAGGATCTGCCCGGCGCGCCACACGCCCTGCAGCACGCCCGACAGGCTGTCACGCGCGGTGACGGCCTGCACGTGCGTGCCGATCAGCAGCGACGACAGGCGGATCTGCACCGGACCGTCGGCCGGCACCCAGGGGTCGCGGTGCACATGCTCGAAGGCGTGGCGCAGCACGCCGCGGGTCACCGTGTCGGCCAGCGAGCCGGGCGTGAGTTCACCCACCGTGCCCAGGCCCACCACCACCGCGCCAGGGTAGGCCGGTGGCTGGTCGTCGCGGGTGACCGGGCGCAGGTAGATGGCGGTGCGCTCGGCGCCGACGAAGAGCTTCAGGTCGACCATGCGGCGCAATTGGCCGCCGAGCTTCTCGTCGACACGCTGCACCGCGCCGAGCACGCCGTCGCCCTGGTAATGGCCCACCAGCAGCGGGTAGCGCGCGTAGTCGAGGCTGCCGAACACCACCCGCACCTCGATCGGCCGCGCCTGCGCCGGGCCGGATGTGGGGCCGGCGTCCAGGCCCAGCACGTAGGCGGCCACATCGGCCGGCCAGCTGGGCAGGCTGGGCGGGCGCAGCACCGATGCACCGGCGGCATCGCCCGCCGCGTCGCCGCGTGCCGCGGCGGCCCGGGTGGGCCACTGCGGCAGGGCCTTTGTGCGGCCGGTGTCCAGCAACTCGAAGTAGGCGTCGAAGGCGTCGGTGTCGTCGGCCAGCTTGCCGTGGCCAGCCTCGCTGTACCAGGTGCGTTCGGGGCCCAGCAGGGCGCCACGCCACGGAACGGTGCCGTCGCCCTCGTCGGTGGGCTTGAAGCGCAGGCCGTCGGCGGCCACCGACAGGCCCTCGCCCACCCCAGGCCAGCCCGAGCGCGGTGTCAGCAGGCCGGCCGGCGTGCGGCCGCTGCCGGCCACGTAGCAGACGTGGGGATCCTGCGTCAGTGCCTCGAAGTGGCCGTCGAGCCGCTGCCGGAACTCGGCGGCCCGGGCCAGCACGGCCGCCGGCGGCGGGTGCACGCGGCCATCGTCGCGCTGCATCGCCGCCCAGGTCTCGGGCCGGAACAGGCTGCCGTAGGTGGGGTCGGGCTCGGCGGGCAGCATCTGCATCAGCCCTTCGAAGCCGCCACCCCACCGGGCCAGTTCCGCCGGCCCCACGCTGCGCGCCAGCGACGCCAGCAGCAGGCTGGTGGCGTGCTGCTGCGCCACCAGCTGCACCGGCGCATACGAGCCGGCATTGGGCGTGCCCAGCATCAGCAGGCGGCTGTTCAGGGCCTTCAGCCGCTGCCACAGTTCGGTGCCCGCGACGTCGCCGAACAGCGCCTCGCGGGCCACCAGACCGCCCATCGAGTGGGCCAGCAGGTGCACCGGCACGCCGTGGCGCTCGGCCAGCGGCGCGATCGTCTCGGCCAGCAACTGGCGAAGCTGCCGGCCGGTGTCGGCGATCGACCGGCGCCAGTCGAAGGCGAAGGGCACCAGGTGGTAGCGGTCCTGAGCCGCGCACAGCAGCTGCTCGTAGGCCACCACCATCAGGCCGGTGGCGCGCAGACGGTCATCGTCGTCGAGGGCGAGCTTGGCCAGGGCGCCGCTGGGCAGGGCCCGCATCGACAGCCACACCGGGTCGCCTTCGGCCTGCTCGGCAAAGTCGGCCAGCTCGCTGCCCATGATGCCGGGCAGCACCACGAGCACGGCGCGGCGACGCGTGTCCAGCAGGGCCGGAAGTTCGTCGACGAACGACTGTCGCGACCGGGTGGCCAGCGGCTCGCTGTCGAGCAACTGCAGCCAGCCGCGCGTGCGCTGCTCGTCCTCGTGCAGCGGCACGAAGCTGTCGTCCCGGCCGGCCAGTGCGGCCAGCAGCGGCTGGCGCGTCAGCGCGCCGGGCAGGAAGTAGGACAGGTGGCTGACCGACGGGTCTTCGGCGCGGTGGCTCTTGGCGTCGTCGCGCGGCAGGCCGCCGAACATCGAGTGGGTGTGGACCACGAAGTCGTGGTCGTGCAGGCCATAGAACACGTCGCCGACGAAGCTGAGGATGCCGCCCCAGCCGCGGTCGCGTGTGTCGCCGGCGACCACCCGCAGGCGCCCCGGCAAAGTGGCCGGTTGGGCGGTCGCGGTGTTGAGCGCCAGGGTGAGCGCCGAGCCGGGGATCATGGCCTCCAGCCCCGGCAATGCCCTGGCCTCGGCGCGTGCCGCCACCAACGCCCGCACCAGGCCGTTGAGCCGCTCGTAGGCCGGCACGCCGTTGGCGCCGAAGGCCAGGCCGGCGCTGCGCAGCAACAGCGACAGGAAGAAGTCGGTGCGGCGGTCGGCCAGCAGCGTGCCGCGCGAAGGGCTGGCCACGCGCACGAACACACCGGCCGGCCAGGCGGGGCACCGGCCCAGCTGGTCGAACAGGGCTTTCACGGCCTCGGCATCGGGGTGCCCGCCGGCATAGGCCGATGCGAACACCGGGCGATGGTGCGCCAGGCGCTGGTTGCGCGCCAATGCGCGGTCGGCTGCCGGCGCATCGGGCCGCGCCGGCTCGCCCAGGGCCAGACAGACGAGATCGCCGACCATGCCGCCGCGCGAATGCGACAGCAGGCTCAGTGGCACCCCGGCTGGCAGCACGCGCGCGAGCACCGCCAGCAGGTCGCGCGCGTTGTGCACCGGGCTGTGGGTGAGCGTGCGGTGCTCCCAGGCCAGCAGGTCGTAGCGCTGGTCCAACGCCCTGAAGTCGGCACCCGGGCCTGGGCGATCGGGGCTTTCGCGCTGCCACAGCGCCGAGAAGCTGCCGTGGGTGCTGGAGGCCGTGCCATGCAGCAGCAGCAGCACACCCTGCTTGCCGTCGCCCAGCGCCCGCTCGGGTGGACTCGGCTGGCTGGTGGCCGTGCGCGACACGGCCCGCCACTCGTGGCCATCCCAGCGCATCAGCCCGCCGCTGTCGGCGTCGCCCACCGCGTCATCGAGCACCCCGTTCTCGAATGCCCGGCAGAGCTTCGCCGCGAGCAGGGTGGTTCCCGGCGTGGCCTCGCTGCCGAACCAGAGGTCCAGCCCATCGGCGAACAGCGCGCCGAAGCGCCAGACCTGGTCGAGCGACGTGGGCTGCGTCAGCCGGGCCAGCGCATAGCGGTCGACCTGCACCCTCGCGCTGCCGCCGCGGGTGGGGCCCAGGGACCAGTCGAAAGGCAGTTCGACCCGGCCGGCCGCAGCGGGCCGGCCTGCGCGGGACGCGGCCATCGGCACCTGCGCGAGAAACTCCTGCGGCCGCACATGCAGCACCGACCCATCGGCGAACTGCACCGTCAGCAGATCGGCCTGCTGGAAGTGCGTCGCATCGAAACTGGCGGCTCCGCTGCCACCTCGCGCGGCGCGAGGGGCCTGGTCCAACTCGACGAGGTGCTCGCGGCACCAGTCGTCGAAGCGGGCCGTGCGGCCGCCCTGGGAATCGCTCATGTCGCCCTCCACCGGAATCGTTTCGGGCAATCATGGTGCATGCCGCGCCGGGCGTCCAGCGCCCGGGCACGGCGGACGCGCGCTATCGGCCGGGCATGTCGATCACGTCGTCGGCCCGAGCGGGCTGGCCGCCGGCACGCCGGTCGGCATGCTCGCGAACCTCGGCCGGCAGGCGGCCCAGCAGCCAGCGGATGGCCAGCGGCACCAGCACCAGGTCGTCGACGATGCCGATGACCGGCAGCACGTCGGGGATCAGGTCCACCGGCGAGACCAGGTACAGCAGCACGCCGGCGGTGCCCAGCTTGAGCCAGCCCGGCGCGCGCGGGTGCTGCAAGGCGAACCACAGGCGGCGGGCGTCACCGCGCGCCAGCGACCACAGCACGGACAGGCGCTTCCACATGGCAGGCTCCTTCAGGGGGGTTGACGCAAGGCTGCGCCAGTGGCCCACAACGTGGGGATGCCCCTGGGCGATGACAAGGGGCGTGCGCCGCCGATACTTCGGGTCACATGACCCTGCCGACCTCCTCCGCCGCCTTCGACCCCCAACCCCATGTCGCCACGCTGGCCAACGGCGTGCGCGTGCTCAGTGTGGTGCTGCCGCACCTGGCCAGCGCCGGCGTCAGCGTCTTCGTGCGCAGCGGCAGCGCGCACGAGCCGCGGCGCTTCAACGGCATCGGCCACGTCGTCGAGCACATGGTGTTCAAGGGCACCGAGGGGCGCGACCGGCGCCGCATCAACCTCGAGGCCGAGCGCCTGGGCGCCGAGGTCAATGCCCACACCGACAAGGACCACACCGCCTTCCACCTGCGCGGGCTGGCCGAGGACGCCGTGGGCTTCGTGCACATGCTGGCCGACCTGGTGCAGCACGCCACCTTCCCCGAGCACGAGCTGGCCAGCGAGCGGCAGGTGCTGCTGTCGGAGCTGGACGAGGACGAGGACGACCCGATGTCCACCGCCTTCAAGCTGTTCGACAAGGCCTGCTACGGCCTGCACCCGGTGTCGCAGGCGGTGATCGGCACGCGGCGCAACATCGAGCGCTTCAGCCGCGACGACCTCGCCGGCTGGGTGCGCCAGCAGTACACCGGCGCCAACGTCATCGTCGCCGCGGCTGGGCCGATCGATACCGACGCCATCGTCGCCGCGGCCGAGGCCGCCTTCGGCGCCATGCCGCGGGGCGACGAGAACCGGGTCGAGGCCGCGCCCTGGATCGGCGGACTGGCCTCGCGCCACCTCGACGGCACCACGCAGGCGCATGCCGTGCTGGGCGGGCCGATCCCGGCCTTGCACGAGGAAGACGCGGCCAGCGTGGTGGCCGCCGCGGTGCTGGGCGAGGGCATGAGCTCGCCGCTGATGGAGCGCCTGCGCGAGGAACGCGGCCTGGTGTACTACGCCGCCTGCTCGGCGGACGTGTACGCGCTGTGCGGCCAGTTCGTCATCGAGGCCTCGATGGCGCCCGACCGGTTGGACGAGTGCCTGTCCGAATCGATGCGGCTGCTGGCCTTGCAGGCCGAGCGGGTGGACGCGGTGGACCTCGAGCGCGCCCAGCGGCAGATCCTGGTGCGGCGGCTGCGCGACCAGGAGCACCCGGTGCGCCTGCTCGAAGACGCCGCGCTCGACCTCTTCGCGCTGGGCCGCGTGCGCTCGCGCGCCGAGCGCATGCAGCGCATCCAGGCGGTGGGCGCCGGCGATGTGCGCGACGCCTTCCAGCGGCTGCTGGGCGCCGGGCTGTCGGTGGCCGTGACCGGGCAGGTGGGGCGCGGCGTGCGCGACCGGCTGCGCGACATCGTGGCCACGGCGCGGCGCTGAGGCCGAGCGCCGACGCGCTGCAGGGGACGCTGGGCCTCCGCCGGCTGGGCCGAACCCCGGGCCGCCACGGTGGTGGCGGCTGAAAGGTTCCGCTATGCTGTCGTTAATGTTCATTGACGATCGGCCCCCGCCCCATGCGCCTGCTGCTGGCTGAAGACGACGCCATCCTGGCCGACGCGCTGGTGGCCCAGCTGGGCCGCGCCGGGTTCCAGGTGGAGCACGCGCCCAACGGCGCTGTGGCCGAGTACCTGCTGCAGCGCGAGGACTTCGACATCGCCATCCTCGACATCGGCCTGCCGATGGTCGACGGCCTGACGGTGCTCAAGCGCACCCGCGCCCGCAAGCCCGACCTGCCGGTGATGCTGCTCACCGCGCTCGATGGCCTGGACGATCGCGTCGCCGGGCTCAATGCCGGTGCCGACGACTACCTGACCAAGCCCTTCGACTTCCCCGAGCTGGAGGCGCGTCTGCGCGTGCTGCTGCGGCGGGTGCGGCCATCCGGCGCCGCGGCCACGGCGCCGGCGGCCGGCCGCCTGGTCTTCGACCGCGAGACGCGGCGGGCCAGCGTCGACGGGCAGCTGATCGAGCTCTCGCCGCGCGAGTGGACGCTGCTCGAGCTGCTGCTGAGCCACCGCGAGCGCGTCGTGCAGAAGGACGAGATCACCCGCTCGTGGGCCGACGACCGCGGCGAGGCGCCCACCGCGCCGGGGATGATCGAGGTCTACATCCACCGGCTGCGCCGCAAGCTCGAGGGCTCGGGCCTGTCCATCCGCACCGTGCGCGGCCTGGGCTACCTGCTCGAAAGCGATGTGCCCGGCCCCTGACCATGGCCGGCCCGGGACCGGGGCACCGGCAGCGGCCCCGACCGGCGGCACGGCGCGCCACCCCAGGGTGAGCCGATGACCGCCCCCCGGCCGACGCTGCTGCGCCGTGTCGGCGCGTCGATGGCCCGGGGCTCGCTGCACCGCAAGCTGCTGCTGTGGCTGCTGCTGCCCCAGCTGGTGCTGTGGATCGCCGCCGCCTTCGTCACCTACAACGTGGCCCGGCGCTACGCCGAACAGGGCATCGACGCCAGCCTGGCCCAGGCCACGCGCTCGCTGGCGCGGCAGGTCAAGCCGATCGGCAACGGCCTGTTCATCGACTTCCCGCGGGCCGCGCAGGACATCATCGAGGCCGACCCCGACGACCGCGTGTACTACATGGTGAGCACGCCGCCGGGCCAGTTCATCCTGGGCAACAAGCGGCTGCCGCTGCCCGCGGGCGTCGAGACACCGCGGCTGCGCGAGCCCTACTTCTACGACGCCCGCGTCGACGACATGCGCGTGCGGCTGGCCGCGCTGTACCTGCCGATCGGCGAGGCCGGCTCGCCGCCGCAGGTGATGCTGGTGCAGATCGCGCGCAGCCAGGCCAGCCGCGACGGGCTGGCGCGCGCCATCCTGCAGGACACGGTGCTGCCGCTGTCGGCGCTGATCGTGCTGATGTCGATGATCGTCTGGGCCGGCATCCGCGCCGGCCTGGCGCCGCTGGCCCGGCTGCGCGCGCTGGTGGAAGACCGCGCGCCCAACGACCTGGCGCCACTGCAGCTGGAGGCCGCGCCGCAGGAGCTGCGCTCGCTGGCCCGCGCGCTGAACGACCTGCTCGCGGCGGTGCAGGAGAGCGTGGCCGCGCAGCGCCGCTTCATCGGCAACGCGGCGCACCAGCTGCGCACGCCGCTGGCCGGGCTGAAGAGCCAGACCGAGATCGCCCTGCAGACCAACGCCGACCCCGCGCTGGCGCCTCGGCTGAAGCTGGTGCACGAGGGCGCGGTGCGCAGCGCGCACCTCGTCAACCAGCTGATGGCGCTGGCCCGCGCCGAGCCCGAGGCCGCGTCGGCGCTGCCGCGCGAACCGGTGGACCTGCGCACGCTGGCCGCCGAGGTGGCCGCCGAGCAGGTGCCGCGGGCGCTGCAGCGGGGCGTGGACCTGGGCGTGGAAGACGCGCCCGACGACGCGCCGCCGGTGCGCGTGAAGGGCGTGCCGGGCCTGCTGCGCGAGGCGGTGGCCAACCTGGTGGACAACGCCATCCGCTATGCCGGCGCCGGCGCCGAGGTGACGCTGACCGTGCGCGCCCATGGCAACGAGGCCGTGCTCGAAGTGGCCGACACCGGCCCCGGCGTGCCGCCCGACCAGCACGAGGCGCTGTTCGGCCGCTTTTACCGCGCGTCGAACGAAGGCCCCGGCGTGGGCCTGGGCCTGGCCATCGTGCGCGAGATCGTGCAGCGCCATGGCGGCCAGGTCAGCGCCTCGGCCGCCCGGCCCCATGGCCTGCGCGTGCGCATCGCCCTGCCCCTGCTGACCTGACCGCAGCGGCCTCGCGCCGCCGCCGTCCGCGCGGGCCCCGGCGCCCGCACCCGCAGCCACTCGGGCGACCACCCCCGCCGGTCACCCGACGCGGCGCCCCCGCGG
>NZ_MWLO01000083.1 GCF_002198735.1 Ideonella sp. A 288 | reverse complement strand
CCACGACGCCCGACGCCCCACCCCTGCCCGACCGCCTCTCGGTCGACCCGCGCAGCCCGCACCACGTGGCGGCCGCGTTCGAGAAGGACGTGGGCATCCGCTTCAACGGCAAGGACCGCTTCGACGTGAGCGAGTACTGCCTCAGCGAAGGCTGGATCCGCGTGCCCGCCGGCAAGGCCGTCGACCGCAAGGGCCAGCCCCTGCTGATCAAGCTGAAGGGTAAGGTCGAAGCCTTCTACCGCTGAACCGGGCGCCCGGCCGCCGCGGGCGGCGGGTGCCCCCCGCGCACGGGCGCCTGGGCAGGTGCCGAGCCGTCAGCGGCCGCGCTGGAACGGGCCGTCGTGGCGGTCGTACCGGTTCGGGATGCCGTCGCCGTCGCGGTCGCGATAGCCGCGGTCGTTGCGGTCGTAGCGATTGGGGATACCGTCACCGTCGCGGTCCCACTGCGGGTTGTAGACCCGGTCGTGGCGGTTGGGGATGCCGTCGCCGTCGCGGTCCCAGCGCGGGTTGTAGACGCGGTCGTGGCGGTTTGGGATGCCGTCGCCATCGACGTCCCAGCGGTTGGGCTGGCGATAGCCCTGCGCCTGCACCACGCGCACCGGCGGGCCGTAGAACGGTGCCGGCTGCACATACACCTGCGCCGGCTGCACGTAGACCGGCGCCGGCCGGCTGTACACCACCGCCGGCTGCACCACGACCGGGGTGCCGATGGTGACGGACCACTGCACGTCGGCATCGCGCGCCTGCGCCACACCGGCCCCGAGCGCGCCGGTCAGGCCCAGCGCGGCGGCGATCAACAGCTTGTTCTTGCTCATTCGTCTCTCCTGCGGTTGTCGACCTGGATCGGTCGCCCCTCCACAACGGCCGGGCCCCGCCGCCCGCCCACACCGCAACGTCAACGCAGCGTAAAGCTGTGCCCCGCAGTTGCAACCGGTCGTTGGCGCCGCCGTGCAGGCGCCTGCCCGCGTACCGCCGGGGCACGGGGCCGAAGCCGGCTCAGCGCAAGAACCGCCGCCGCGCCCACAGCAGCGCCGCGCCCGCCAGCATCAGTGCGGCGGTGGCGGGTTCGGGCACCACCTGCACCACCTTGCCGCCATAGTCGACGATGTAGAACTCGCCCAGGGCGCCCTGGCCGAAGGACGACACATTGCCGATGGCGCCGCCCAGGCCAGCATCGAGCGCCGCGGTCAGCTCGGTGGCGCCGGCCATGGTCTGCACGCTGCCGTCGGCGGCGATGGCAAAGATGCGGCCGCTGACGAAATCGCCGAACACATAGCGCCCGTCGAGCGGCGAGCCGGCATCGCGCACCACGTAGCCGCCGGTGACAGACGCGCCGAAGCCGCGGGTGTAGTCGAGCACAGGGCCGGTGAGCCCCGGCGTCGGCACGTCACTGATGCCGGGCGTGGCGATGTTGCCTTCGCGCTGGCGCCAGCCGAAGTTGTGGCCGCCAGGGCTGGCCGCGGCGATGAAGTCGATCTCTTCGCGCTGGCCCTGGCCCACGTCGCCGATCCACAGGTTGCCGCTGAGCCGGTCGAAGCTGTTGCGGTAGGGGTTGCGCAGGCCCAGCGCATAGATCTCGCCGCGCGCGCCTGCCTGGCCGACGAAGGGGTTGCCCGCCGGCACGCCGTAGTTCAGCGCCGGGTCGGCAAAGTCGTCGCGGTTGATGTCGACGCGCAGCATCTTGCCCAGCAGATCGCCCTTGTTCTGCGCGCGGTTGTCGGGGTCGTTGCTGCCGCCGCCGTCGCCGGTGGCGATGAACAGGTGGTTGGCATCGCCGGGCTTGAAGCCTATCCAGCCCGCCTTGTGGTTGGTGCGCCCGGCCGGCTGGTCGACGCGCAGCACCTCCAGCCGGCTGGCGGGGTCGGCCAGGCCGGTGGCGGCGCTGGTGCGGTAGCTGGCAATGACCGTGTCGCGCGACGCAGGGTCGATGTAGTTGATGAAGAAGCGCCCGAAGCCGGCGGTGCCCGCGACACCGTAGTTGGGGTCGAAGGCCAGGCCCAGCAGCCCCTGCTCGCCGGCGTTGGTGACGGCCACGCTGAGGAAGGTGCGCGTCACCCCGCCCTGCACCACCTTGATGGTGCCGCCCTGCTCTGCCACGAACAGCCGGCCATCGGCCAGCGGCGCGGTGGCGAACAGCGGCTGCGTGAGGCCGCTGGCGACGAGCCGGGTGTCCAGCGCCTGTGCCGCACCCGCGGCGCCCAGGGCTGTCAGCGCCCACCCGGAGAGCCAGACACCGCGGTGGCGACCACGACGAGCGATGGGGCGGGATGCGGACATGGCGATCTCCTCCTGCGGTGGCGCCCGCCCGGCGCGGCGCGGCGGCGGTGGGCAGCATCGCAGGATAGGCCGATGCGCGGGCCGTGGTGCGGGCCGAAGGCCATCGCAGTGGCAACAGTAGGGTCGAAGTGTTTCTGCCGCGCGATTGGCGCGACACCGGCGCCGACGCGTCAGACCACCGGCTTGCCCAGCACCGCCGGCACCAGCGCGGCCAGCGTCAACGTGATGACCGGGACGATGCTGAGCATGAAGCCCAGCCCGCGCGTGGCCGGCGTGCTGACATAGGCGCGCCAATACAGCAGGCGGCCCACGAGATAGACGGCCCCGGCCGCGGCCACGTACGGGCCCGGCCAGTAGCGCCCGGCCAGGTACAGCGCCGGCAGCAGCGCCACCAGCAGTTCCAGCGTGTTCATCTGCACCCGGTAGGCCCGCTCGAACTGCTCGTGCCCGGTGGTGGCCGGCGCCTTGACCCCGTATCGGGTGCGCGCCTTGCCGACGAGGCTGCCGAAGAAGATGTACTGCAGCAGGGCCAGGCAGGCGACGACGTCGACGTGGTTCATCTTGGCGTGGGGGGTGGGC